>CAYFLR010000009.1:132652-143110 GCA_964343805.1 uncultured bacterium
ACAACTTAGTCAACTGGCTCCAGCTGATGCACCCGCTTATGCACATCCTCATCGCTGTGTTGCTTATTGTTTTAAGAAAAAGCCTTTAATCACCATTGGTGAAGTTGCTCCTCATATTACTAAACAGCTGGCCATTGAATCTAAAATAATCTTTTTTAATTTCGAGCCTCAAGCACTCCGGGCCGCTCCAAGAAAGAATAAAGTTTATCAGCCTTTGTCAAAATATCCTTCGGTTCTTTTTGACATTGCCATCCTGGCCGATAAAAAGACCCCTGCCCAAGAGATCTTCAATCGGATCAAAAAATCCACCGGTCAGTATTTCCAAAACCTCGTTCTCTTTGATGAGTACAGTGGAAAAAATATTCCAGATGACAAAAAATCTCTGGCCTTCAAAGTGACCTTTGGATCTATGAAAGAGACTTTAAAAAGTGAAGTGGTTCGTCAAATTCAAGATAAAATTGTCTCTGACCTATCACGAGCCGGCTTCGAATTAAGACCTGGGTAATTTCTATGGAGTTATTGGGGAATGCCATAAATAATCTCCGGCTTTTATATAAAGGCTGGGCAAAGCCTCCTCTTTTTGATGAGGAGGATAAAAAGGGGCGCTCTCCTTTTCCCCAAATCCATAAACTCGCCCCTCCCAAAAAACTGCAATTTGATCCTGATCAACATATCTACTACCAAGATCCCACTATTCAGTATAGCTACCTCCCCTTTCCCACTCCTTTAAAGACAGGTTTAGAAGAGTTTCACCCCCCCTTTATTGAAGGTGGAATGGCTCCTGAACTGAGCAAAACAACAACAATAGCTCGGTTCTTAAAGAAAAAAGGCAGAAAAGCTGACAAACTAATCGTTTTTATTTCAGGCTGGAAAAGTCACTCTTTGAATCAGATCTATCGCCTAGCTCAACCGCCTCTTTCCAGAGGATACGATTTTCTATTCTGTGAATTACCTTACCATTTGACCCGCACCCCGATTGGTTTTAGAAATGGAGAACTTTTCTTTACTAAAGATGATGAATATAACCATATCATCATTGCTCTGGCTATTTTAGAGCAAGCCACCTTGCTCTCCAATAACCTTGTTAAAAAATACCAACATCGGCATTTGATAGCCACCGATTTAGGATGCTCCCTAGGTCATCTAGCTCTGCAAACACTGTTTAGAGCACAAAACTCTCAAATAATTGAACGAGCCAGCTTTCTATCCCCTTGGACAGAACTATCTAACAGTAGTTTTTTAGGCAGACAATTAATTAAACTTACCGGAAACCAGTCCCTTCAGCTTTTAAAGGATCTCGATTTTACTCAACTGGAAAGCTACAACATCGGAACTAAAGAGATAGACAAAAAAAAATCCGGCCTCTCATTTAGAGAGACCGGAGGATTAGGAAAATTACTTACCTGATAGCCAGTAATCTAATAATGAGGTGAGCAAGCGATCTCTTTGACCTTGATCATTTGCCATTTGTTCTACATCTAAAGAGATAGACATACCATTTCCATTACTTGCAATAACAGCCTCGCCTTCATGTTTTACTGAAGTGGCGAGAGTTACTGCGCCTTCTACCGGAGTAAAGGTATCAGAGGCTCCCCAGTTTTCTGGCATGGTAAAGGTTTCTTCTGGCTTGATAGGTCCACCAAATGCCAACTCGTTAACTTTCTCGCTCATGAATTTCTCACTTAAGAGGACATACTTCATGAACTTTTTATCATAACGGTACTTATAGTGAATCTCTCCACCTTCCACAAAAACCTTTCCACCCTCTGCGGCAAAGTTCACAAAATCACTCTCAGTACCTACTTTTTGGTTGGCTTTCCCATTGGCGATGACAACACCTGAATAATCAAACCAGCTCTCTGGATCAGTTTGATTAAAGTGCCCCACGGTAACTTCAACTCCACTCGCCTCTAGCAAGTCTTTAAAGATAGTTCGAGTGCTTCCTTCGCGAGTGAGTACCAGAACTCCAGATGACTTCTCTAAGACCACGTCAAGATCAAGAGCATCTTCTATTACCAGCTCCATAATTTTGCGTTTTGCCCCTTTGGCAGTAAATACAAATTTATAGCTATATCCTGGCAGTTCAATTTCGTATTCTCCCTCAGCACCTGTCTGAAGATATTTATAGGGCTCTCCTTCACCATCCTTATAGACTTTAATCTTTCCTTTTATCGGCATAGATTCGAGTGAAACATTTCCAGCAATCTTATATTTTAGAGACTCTTCCAGTTCTATTGGTAAAATATTTGTTGCCCATTTCACCATAGTTGTGAGGGTGAGGGTTTTAAACCCAAACTTTTCCAATTTGAGTTGATATTCACCAACTGCTAATTCTTCGAATGCTCCTTTTCCATCCTCAGTCATCACGATGACATCATCCATTCCTTCTTTGGAAAGAGTGAGTTTTACACCGGTTAGAGGTGCTCCCACTCCTTGAACGGTTACATTAAGAGTTCCTTGAGCCATAATAGCAGGGAATTCTGCTATCATTTCATTGTAACCATCTTTTACAAAAAGAGCCCGGTAAAGCCCTTCTTCCGTAGGAGTGAAGGTCAGCTCTGAAGCTTCAACAGATGAGACAAACTCACCGTCTTTAAATAAATGGAGGGTTGTTCCAGCCACAGGCTCTGTATGATAGACTTTTCCTGGGAATCCAACTGCAAATGCATGCTCCATATTCATATCAGTTGATAGCTTGACAGAACCGAGGAAGTCTTTTGCTCCTGTAATGGGATAAAACTTTTCCATCAGCATAAAGCTGTCCGCATCTCTTTTTCCCAGTAGCTTTATATTGGGACCATAACTGGTTAGAAATTTTACTTTTGCAGAACCTGCATCATCGGTATAAACCACCTCACTCTTATAACCAACACTTTCGGCCCATAATGCTACACCTGCCGCCGGAGTGCCGTCAAAATCTGTAAGTTCTATCTCTACAAATGTTCCTGCCATAGCTTCATCAATACTTCTACTTTCTGGAGAAAGAGTGACGGTTACAGGAGGTAAAATGGGAACGGTTTTAATATGAGGAACCTTATTAAAACCAGTGAAAGTTACCAATGCCTGACCTGGATCTTTTAAGGCTTTCTTGAAAGTTAAATTGATAATTCCATCATCACCTGAAGTTGCACTACCAAGAAGTTGATCCCCTTGAACAACACCAACAGCTATACCTTTTTCTCCCACTTTAAATTGAGCGGTACTACTGCCAATGAAAAAGCTACCAGGCATTTCAGCAGTGATACTAGTTGGTTTTTTAGTACGAACTTGTAAAGAGGCATCTCCAAAAATATGCCAAGTTTCAAAAGTCTGTTTAGCTGTCCCTGAATTATCTTCTAATACAGCAACCACACCATTAAAGAACAGACCACCAATGGTGTTTACTTTTTCTTTTGTTAAGAGGTTTGAAATCTCTTTCTGACCAACGGTTGGAGGAACCCATGATTGGTTCGTTGAAGAAGCATAAACTGCAATGGCTCCTTTGGGATTATCTGCACTGCCCGCTTTTAGCCATCTCTCGGCAAAAGAGTCTGAGCCGGCACCAAATTCTCCATTCACACAGGCCACACTCACAATGAAGGGAAGCTTGTCACCATTTTTAAGGGCATCAATGTGACCATTATTTACACCTGAGGTTACCCAAGCGGTTTTAGAACCATGACCGATATAGTTAATAAATCCACGACCTTTATTAATAGCAGAAGTCACTTCACTAGGGCTTACTCCTGGATCATAAAATTTATCTACCTTAGTATAATGCCAACCCATCAACATATTGCGAAGCATTTCCGCACGCTCATAGTCAGTTGGAGTTCCTTCATTACTAGCAATACCACTCGCTTTTGAATACCAATCGCCGTTAGGATCGGGATTCTTTTCGTAGTTAATAACTCTTGTTACTATATTAGCAAGATCATCATCATTCTTGACTGAAAAACGAGAGACGAAAAGGTCTGGATAACTATCATTACCGACGGTTAATCCATACATTGGGTCTGCTTCATTCCCATAGGCATTTCCAGATGTTCCTTTATGATAGGTAACATGCTCAGCATCACCCACTAGTAAAACAAAAGAAAGACCATTGGTATCAAACTCATTTTGAATGTAGGTTTTTATCTCTTGATAGGTGGTTCCGACCTCATCAACGGAAACCATTTTAACCTCTAAGCCCTTTTGTTTTTTCCATGCCACAAAAGGAGCCATACCACTCATAAATTGACTGGCTGAGATGATTAACATTTTATTACTCTCTGCAACAAAATGCTCTGGTTGAATATCGCGAAGTTGATAATTCAAGTGATCATAGTTAGCGAAGTGATTGCGATAAATACGCATAAAAGAGTCATTGGTTTTAATATTGCTCTTAAAATAACCCGCTCCTTTATTGTTCTCTGTTTTCACTTTTACTAATAAATCCGTCACTACAGTAATCTCTTCCGTAGAAGCATCATAGGTAATAGGATAGAAATCCACCGTGACCCCTCGCACTCGGCGCATAAAAAAGGTATCTCCCATTTTGAAATTCTGGGCAGGAAAAACTCCTCCGCTGGAATAGAGAGCCCCAAAAGTAAAAGGAACTGATGAAGGCATCACATTTCTCATAAGAGGACCCTTACTAGGGGTTACCTCTCCGACCTTAAATGTCTTCTTGGTTAATTTTACCACCTCATAGGAAGGCATTCCTTCCACTGGAATCATGATATTTTTTGATAGCCTGGGAAGAGCTGGGAGCCCTTTTTGATCTGTTTGAGAAATTCCAGGAATTGAAATTGTAAAGAAATCTTTACCCTCGATTTCTTGTTTTTCTATATTAAAGCCGGGAACACTGTAATGAATCATGGTTTCTTCAGAATTCATTTTATCAATGTTCAACTCAATGGTAGTGGCACTTTTGGAAGAAATAGACTCCCATTTAGCCTGTAAGCTTGGGATGACAAACAATCCAACTGCTATACTTACTGTAAAAAGATAACTTCTTAGCCTAGACAGACTGATACGTAGCATGGCACCTCCCTGTTTCATAGCGATAAGCGATCTCATCCCTTGAGATCTTTTATGAAATTGATTTTAGATTGGAATATATTAATTCTATCTTGAATTGACCAACTGGACAAATATAAAATTCTTATATAAGACTATCGAGATATAATATCTTTCAATTTTATTGCTAGTTTATTGTCTGTCTTACCCGTTATATAGACTTCATACTCTGCGTAACGAGCTGCATCAAACAGGCAAGAATCACCCGCCACTAATTGATTTACATGATTACTTTTATCTTCTATAGGAAAGGAGACCTTCACAGAGTGATATCCGATATGCAAATTTTCTATCACCACTTCATTTCCATAGGAAACCCTGGAACCCAGCAAAGATTTTTTCTGCTTGGCGGCAAGGGTTCGATCTACAATGATGCAGAGCCCTCCTTTGTATTCCTTATTATTAATGGTTAAATCACCGTATTTACGAATACAGGCGCTTCCCAGAATAAAGATTGTGATTAAAAGGACAAACTTATAATTCTTCATAAGCAAACCTACTCCTCTGAATCCCCAAATGGATCTAACACACGATAGAGCTCAATAAGATCAGATACCCCCTCTAGAATGTCATATGTTTTCTTTATATCTGGGTTTTCGGTTTCAATCTTATTAACAATTAAATGAAACATGGTTTCAGGAACCAAAGCAGGCTCAGAAAACACCCATCCTGAGGACTTTTTTATGGCATCTGTTGGGAATTGATAGTTGGGTCCAATTTTTATCACCCCTTTTTCATCTAAAGTTTCTCTTGCAAACTGGAACAGAGGACTAATAATAGCTTCAGCTTCCATACAAGGGGGACAGTTATTTGCTTGGCAGCCCGCAGCTGCATAACGAACAGTTAAAATTGGCAAGTTTTGACTTATGATTTGACCCAAAGGAGAATCCATGAACCGAGAAGGATCACGTCCATAGGCAATCTCTTCCACTGTCTGAATCTCTCGTTCATAGATACTAGAACGAAAAACCTGATCTACCTTTTCATTAAAACCATTTACATTAAATCTATCTACAACAGTGGCTCTATATGGTTGCTGATAGACGTTTCCATCAGAATCCTTACGTTCTGGACGACTGGCATCGTCACTGACTTTTATTGGCATTTTATAACCAATTTCTGAACAATCCACATAAGAAAGAGCTTTGGGATCAGCAGTATTTTTCATTTCCCTAGTAATAATTCCATCACCACTTAAGGGAGGAACTTCTACATTTGCTTCCTTAGCAGAGGCTTTAATAAGCTCAGTATTATTCACAACCCGAATACTTTGAGGCATAAAACAACGACAAAGAATCATTGGCTTAATTAAAGGAGTGTCAGTTTCTGAAGGTTTTAAAATGGTGTCGGAGTCAGGATCAATTACCACTCCGGTATCAGAACTCCCATCAGTAACATAGGTAGAATTGTAATTTCCTGATTCTGAGTTATCAACTAACGAAATTTTTTGTTTAAACTTTTCCTTGGCGGTAAAATCAAAATTAAACTCAACAGCTGTTTCCCCAGGAATTCCAGAAACTATCCCAACCCCCTTATCACGTGATACTTTTTCCATATCCACATTCCAATAGGTTCCTGGAGGAATAGTCTTCTCCACATCTGCGGTGGTGGTTTCACCATGACCTTCACATTCAGCAATGCATTTTACCTCTCCTGCACATCTTTCATAGCAAATTTGACCTTTGGTTTTCTCAGGTTCAGTTGTAGCATCGGCCTTCTCCTCAACGGGAGCAGGGTCACAGGCAATCACAATCAGATAAGTAATTAGTAGAAGTTTTTTCATAACAAACCTATCCATAAAAAACATTAATCCAGAAAACTGCTTCTTCCTTTATCATCGTAGTAAGGAAATCTATAGTTATATACCCACAGTCTTTTGGCTTCATCTCGGTACTTGCCACAACTGCGAGTTTCAATAACCTTTCTTAAATTAAATCTACAGGTTTTCACCCGACCATAATGGTAAAACAGCTTAGAATAGGCATTAACTGCCTTACAGTTTTGAGGCTCTTTCAATGGAAACTTGACTAGCATGTATCTTTCAGCTTCAACAAAGCGTCTTTGCTTAATCAATCGAATTCCCTTCTGAAAATCACTGTAACTGTATCTGTTTTTGGATTTCTTTCTAGCCCTCATCATCCTTTTAGGCATGGGACTTTCTTCTTCTATATCCTCAAACTCTACCACTTCCTCTTTTTTAGAAGCACTGCCTTTACTTTTTTTGCGTTCACGTGGAGGAGAGGCTTCTGATTTAGCTGCCAATTTAGTGGGATTGGATCGCTTAACCCGATTCCCTCTTCGTCTATTTGATCTGGGTTTTTTACGAGCCATTCGAGTGGGAGCAGCCTCTTTTTCACTTGCTAAAGTAGGCCTTTCACCAGTTACCATTTCTACTAGATCGGCATACATATTTTCCATTTTATGACCAAATGAGTCCTGATTTCCCCTTTCGGAAGCTAACGTAAAACTCACATTATCAGTATCACCAGATGCAAGCCCGACAATGGCTCCTCCCATTTTCTCCAAGTGAGCCATTCGCAGGCCGAAAAAGGCCAAGGCCAGAATAAAAAACCAAAAGAAAGAAGAAAAAGCTGTAAGAGGTCCCCATAACTGTACATTATCCAAAAAGGATAGTTTTTGTTTAACTAAGTCTTCAGGGTTAAGGTCTCCCCCCGTAGTGTCTTGCACACCTAAACGCTCTTCACAAATGCGCATAATGGTTTCACGCTTTTGCCCAAGCATTTCCAGTTCATCATATTCATAAGGAATTTCTTCATCATCTTTAGGTTTTTGAACCTCTTCCTCCTCTACATCTACTTCATCTTTGGGCCATAAAGAGGCAGGAGCATCAACACAAGCGACTACAGTTTTAGAGATGGAATCATGTAGAGTTAAATTTTTCTTATCCCCTATAGATTTCAAAAAACCAAAAGTAAACATTGAATAGCCTAAAGCCCCCAATGCACTTCTACTAAACGCTTTTCCAATACTTAAATAGAGACCCTCTTCATCCAAAACAACGAGTCTGAATAACCTTTGTCCAATGGTTCCGCCAAACATTGTAGTGGTAAAGGCAGAGAAGACAATACTAACAATAATTACTCCAACCAGCGCCAAAGTTGGGTTCATCCAAAAGAGAAACAGTCCTATAAGAAAATAGACCGCTAAATCAATCCAGGCAGCTCTCAATCTTAAATGCATAGGGGCTGGTCCAAAAACCGTCCGCATATCATTGCCGTAATCATCTGCATTGGCAAAGACATTTTCCCTCATGCGATCAATAAACTCGCCTGCCGCCTTCTTAGCCTTTTGAGACTTACTCTCTTTAACCTCTTCTTCTTGTTCTAATTCTTCTTGTTTTTCCATGTCACCCACAGCTGCCTCGCTTTCTTGGGGCTTTCAATAGCCATATGAAACTTTCCGCTGAGATCCCCGTTTTAAGGATCCGGGAACATAAAACACCTTCAAAAGCTTTTTCGCCTATGAAAAACAAAACTTTAGTATTTTTTAAGGTTATTTTTACAATTTGGAATGAATTAATCTTTATATCAATATTTTCTACGACTTATGATAAAATACCGCCGCTTAACAAATAAGCCACCGCTTTCTCCCGACTAATATTATCCAGTACTTGAACTTCATTTTTAGGCAAGGTGATAAAAAAACCTGTCCCCTGCCAAGGGGTATAAGGCATGTAAATATGACATTGATCTCCAACTTCGGAGGGGCTCTCATGGGGAAGTGCTTCAGAAGAACAGATAAAGCCAATTGAATAGCAACCCTTTCGAGGATATTCAACTAAAACGGGTTGTTCAAATTCTTCAGGACTTTTATTGGAAAAACGATGGAAGAGTTTGTGTAAAAAGGCATAAATCACCTTAACCACAGGAATATTTGAATAAAAGGTAGAAATTACCAACAAAACCCTCTTACCCACTAACTGTCTTGTCACCATACCTAAAATGAGTAATGCAAATCCAGCGCAGCTAAGGTGAATAAAGAAATCGATAAGAAGCACACCTGTGGTAATAAACTTTGGCAAGAAAGAAGCCACAAGAACAAACAAGAAAGTCATAATTTCATAGGTAAGATAGAAAGGTAAAACAGCCAATAACCCTGATACAACTGCCTTTCTTAACTTTTTCATTATTTCACCTATGAATAAACGTCAACACAGTGGGCATGGGTTTACGGACGCCAACTAGCTTTGGCAACGTTGTACAACAAAGAAAGTAGAGTCATCTTCCAGAGGCGTTCCATCTCTAAATTTTAAATTGTCATCAACAATCAACTCTACCAAAGATTGAGAGTCAGAATCCATATTCTTTTTCAGTAAACGGCGAAGCCTGCGCTCTCCATACTCTTTATCTTCAGGATTAATTGCCTCTATTAATCCATCGGTATATACAAACATGGAGTAGTCATCACCCGTTGACATTGTGGCTTCACCATAAGTGAAACTTTTTTCAAATCCCAGGCGAGGACCCTGTGCTTGCTTATTTAAAACAGGATCAATTTCTCTGGTCTTTAAATTAATCAGATAAGGAAAATTGTGTCCTGCATTGGAATAGGTGATTGTCTTTTCTTTCTCATTAATCAACGCTAAGAAAAAGGTCATCATTACCTTTTGCTGTGATGTATTATAAATAGTATGGTTTAAATCTCCCAAAATTCGTCCAGGGCTGCGATACTCTGCCTGCTCCTTCACAATCTCTTCAATTAAGTAGAGAGCACTTCGAGCCGCGGCAGTCACTAAAGCTGCAGGTACCCCATGCCCCGTGGCATCAGCTGCAAAGACATAGATAGAATCATCATCCACTCTGAAATAACCCCAGAGATCTCCTCCACACTCTGTGGCAGCCTCTGCGAAACCAAAAATGCGCACACTACCAAATTCTGCCTTTTGTGGAGGGAAAAAGAGACTCTGTACCATACGTGTGGTTTCTAGTTCTTTTTCCATTCGAGTTGTTTCAGCGGTTAAATCAAGCAAATCGATATTCTTTAGGGCAATTGAAATCGCACCAGAAAGAGCTTCTGCCGCTTTCACATTCTCTTCGGTAAACTCATCCCCTTGCTTTCTTTGTCTGAGAACCATTACTCCTAATATTTCATTATCAACGATGAGGGGAAGCCCAGCAACTGTTTGAGACAGATAACGTTGCTGATCATCCAAAACCATGGATGCCACCATTAAATCATTATTCATTTGTTCTGCAGAAACCTCTGAAACCTTTTCTTCGGATGGGTATACTGCGTGAAGTTTTAATTTTTCTTCTCCTTCAATCAAGAAAACTTTGCCTTGATTCACATCAGCCAACTGGGAAATTTTCTCCAATGAAAAGAAAAGAAGCTTATCCCGTACATGAATATTGGTAATATCCTTGGTAGCTACATCTAATAAAAGAAGCTCATTAA
>CAYFLR010000009.1:143120-144621 GCA_964343805.1 uncultured bacterium
TTTTCTTAATAGAAAGGCGCATAGTATCAAAATTATGAGCCAAAACCCCAATTTCGTCCTTAGTTTCGGGCTTAATAGAAGAATCTAAATTACCTTCTGCAATCTTTTCAACACTTTTTGTTAAAGAAATAATTGGCGTACTTATAGTCCGTGAAAGAAAGAACGCGACAATGAGAAAGGCTCCCATAATTATTAGAGAGAGAACCACAATCTTACGGATAAGAATATCAAACAAACGGTTCAATTCAGCATTGGAAACTATCATGGCGACTCGAAGCAAATCACGTTTATTAATCACTAAATTGGTTATCATATAAGAGACTTGCCCTAGTTGAGTCAACCAACTATGATTAATGACCTCAGCCTTATCAAGCTCCCACTTGTGCTGTTTCAAATTGGCATCAGAGGCTAATATGGGCTGCTCATTGAGAAAAAGTATAATTTCAGCCTGAGAAAGATGCTTAAACTTCATAATAAGATCTTGATCAATTAATTTCCCCAGCACTAATATCCCAATCAGCTCTTCTCTTGCCACTTTCAAGATAATGGGTCGGGCAACTTTGATAAAATACCCCTGTTTTAATTTAATCACATCTCGATCTTCATCTTGTTTTCCAGCCTTATCATCAACAAAAGGTAAAATTTTATCCTGTTCTATAAAAACGCTAGTTGCCTTTGCACCACTCTTTTTGGATTCAGTGAGCTGCCTTAGAAAATGACTGTCCTTTTTCTGATCACCATATACACCAACCATATGACCGCGCGAAAGCACTTTAAAATTAGGCGAAAGAACCTCAAAAAGATCCACCCGAAAGTGCTCTCTTAGCTTGGTAGACTCATTAACTAATTCAAAAATATCTTCAATTCGCACAGCTCGCTTTAAATTATCCATGGCAACAAAAGCTGTTGTTTTGGCCTCTAAATCCGCCATGGATTCTCGCAATTCCCGGAGTAGCTGCTGACTTGTTTTGTCAATCTTTTCACTATTTAAACGCTGCTGATTATCAGAGATGTAAAAAAGAGAAGCACCAATCACTAAAACAATAGAAATGAAAATAATCAAAGCAATGGAAAAAACCAATTTAAGATAAATTGGAAAGAGCCTTTTAGGAGCTGAGGAAATGGTTTTATTCATTGCTTTAAATTTCTACCCTAAGGATAAATCGAAACATTTTCTTGTTATTTTAACCTATTTCTTTATCTTTATTTACGATAAAATGAATTCTAGTGAAGGAAATATTTGAATTGACTCATTTTTAAGCAATTTAGGGTTACCAATATGAAGCCAAAAACATTGGCAATCAGTCTCTTCCTCTTGTTTGGATTTTTTTCTATCAGTTTTGAAAAAAATTTAGCGAATAATTCAAGCATAACCTCAAAAAAAAATACCCTCATTGTAGGAATGACCAAATCTATTCCTGATATTTCAGGTGTTGGAGACAATAGTGTTTCTAGTAACCAAATCAACTTCCTAATTTACGACCTTCTGTATACCTTTAAC
>CAYFLR010000009.1:144631-157182 GCA_964343805.1 uncultured bacterium
TAGACACTTCGAATATACCAAAGTACTTGTAACAAATGCCTCTAGTAACAATAAAAAGGATATCTGGACCCTTTCTATTAGAAAAAACGTACGCTTTCATGACGGGCATCCTCTTACATCCGAAGATGTTAAGTTTTCTATTGATATTGCAAATAATGAAAGTAATCCCCGCTATGACTTTCTTGAAATAATAGAAAGTGTAAAGACCAAAGGCCGTTATAAAATAGTTATCAAGCTAAAAAGACCCTCTCCCCGCTTTTTAGAAAGATCTCTTTATAATGTTCCAGTTATTCCAAAGCATGTAGTTGATGCCATCGGCTTTGAAGCATTTAAGAAAAACCCCATTGGATCAGGCCCTTACAAATTTTCCCACTGGCAAAAAGGTAAATATTTACTACTCACCCGAAATGCAAAATATTGGCGAGGAAAGCCAAAGATAAAAAACATTCTCTTCAAAACTAATCTCACCAATGAAGTGTTGAATATTGAAATTGAAGCTGCCAATTTAGACATTGTCCCAGACACAGAGCTTTCCAACCTAAACATTGGTATTCTGCGCAAAAAAATAAACATCCAAACCCCTGAGAGCTTAGACTATTACTATTTTGCATTTAATATTAACCAAAAACCCACCAGCGATGTCAGATTTAGAAAAGCCATTCTTCACTCTTTTGATTTCAACACTTTCATAAAAGACCTTTTTAAGACCAATAATGGAGGCATAAGAGCTTATAGCCCAATTCCCCCTTCTCTCTGGCCTCAAGACTTAGATTACCAATCTAACCATCTTCCCAAGTATGACCCTGAATTAGCTAAGAAGTTATTTAAACAACTCGAAGAGGAAAAAATATTAGATAGAACAAAACCTCTAATTATTGCAGTTAGAGGAAAAAGATATCGGACTATCATTATGAAGGCCATGGCCAATAACTTGGCCTATCAATACGGATTTAATAATGTTCATTTTAAGGTCATTACAGACTGGAATAAATTCCAAAAAACTATACCAGAATCCCATATGCACTCTTTTGGAATGGGGCTAGATAACCCAGATCCCAATATAGATATCTTTGGAGAAAACCAGTACAACTACTTTAAATATAGAAACCCCGATATAGACAAATGGTTAAAAGCAGAGCATCAAGAATCTACACGTGAAAAAAGAGCCCCTTTACTCGTCAAGATAATGAGAAAAGCCCTTTACCAAGACTTTGTTTGGGGAATGCTTTTTCATAAAAGGACATTCTTTTTAACAAGTAAGAGAATAAATGGTTTAGTAGTCTCAGGAGTTGGCTACTTTTTTGTTTATAACCCCTTTGACAAAGCTCCCGTTGATGCCTATCTAGAAAATGAATAAGGGTTCGGGGTTATAGTTTAGAAGCGGGTAAAAATCGACGAGTTTCTTCATCCATCTCCACCAGCACTGTGATCATATTTCCGGTTTGAACCACATGAACAACACTTTGAGCATTCATGAATAGGTAGACCACCACATTCTTAGTTGGTAAGGAGAATTGATTTACAGTCATAGAATCTATTAAACTGTCAAACTCTGACATATCTAATGGCCTGGCCAATCGCTTATCCACTACACTGTCTTTTATTTTTAAAACAATGTCTTTACGATTTCGGTAAAACACCTCAAACTTAGCCACTCTATCGGTATAAAATCGGAGGCGTGAAGTGTATTTCTTTAAATGATCAAAGGCAATGTATTTAAGCGGGTTGAGGGAAAAGTGAGTGCCCATGGGAGGAACATTTTTTTCCCTCTTTACTTGTAAATTATGGTAAGGATTTTCTAGTTCAGCGATGACATCACTATCTGGCTGCTCTGGAACCTCAAGCAATTCATTTATATTATAACTATTATTTCCAACCGTCTGTTCGGGGGGATTGTCTTCTTCCTCATCATCATTACTCAAAGAGGCATTTTTATCCACATTTTGATTCAAATCTTCATCCCAATTCTCAAAATCCTCATCCTTCTCTGAGAGCTGTGAAAACTCCCCCTCTTTTTTTTGAGAAGAACAGGCACTAAAGAAAAGACAAAATAACATCACCAAGAAAGGACTCAACCGGCACATAATTATCCCCTAGGTTAAATAGATTAATAATGATGATTTATTAATTATATCTGAATTTGAAAAAAAGTGCAGTTACCTTAATGGAAAGCGGTACATTCCTACCAAGCTTGATTTCTTTTTACCTCGATGATCTTCAACAAATTTATCTCTCTCGCCATCTTTTCGTTGCCAGCGATAGAAAAAGAGAACCACTTGTTTGTTATTTCTCTTTATTTCATCTGAGACAATTCTAAAATGATAACGACCTTGGGAAGGATTAATATTCACTCTCCACATTTCATAGTCATCTAAGTGGTGGAAGTATTGTCGATAGGCTCCCATATTATTGATATCAAAATCTCCATCTCGATCAAAAGCATAGACTCGAACCACGTCAGGACGCCAAGGAAGGCGAACCCCTCCGTCTCGACTTTCTCCCCGACCCGCTATATAACCAGACAGGTGAAGAGAATTCTCATTTACGGTTAAATCAGAAAGTCTTAACTTTGCATGGAATGAAGTAGTGGAATCCACCCACTGCCAAGGCTTTTCCTTGAATTTAGGAGCAATAAGACCCTCTTTGACTAAATCAATAACCGGTACATTAGGTGATTCTTCAATGGACAAAGTACTCTTCTCATAAATAGCTTTTACTAAAGGCCACTTCACAAGAGGATTCGCCATAGAAGAGTCACAAACATCTCCTTCTTCAGGCTTACAGCGAATCATTTCATTCTTCTTCAGCACCTCTTTAAGAGCCTCTCCTTTAAGACCTAGAGTATCTGTCATTCTCTTTGCATCCACCAACAAGGGTTTTACTCCAAACCAAGCGAAATCAGGAGATTGATTACTATGGGCGTAACCGCCACGATCATCTCGAATACCCCACTCTCCTCCAACAATTCGGTGCCAACGATCTAATTCTAGGGTCGCGTAATAAATCCGGGGATTATCTTCCTCCTCTGGAACAAATCCGATTCGACGGTAAAGTCCTCTGCTTTCATCAATTTCTTCATTCACCGCTTTGCTATCGGAAAGGGCTGTAGAACCTAACCATACACTGATTTTCACATCTACTAGTTTGGTCACTCCAGGAGCGGCAACATCACCATAAGTGCTTAGATTTAAATTATAGGGACCCTTTAAAATATCCACTCGCGCATCTCCAATGGGATGATTGGAGACTTTTAAATCTTGCATCTTATCTATAACAAAGGATTCCTTAGCGATACCCAATCTATTTTGTAGGGCTAAAACAAAGGTGGCAGGATTCACACCACGACATTCAGCCCTGTCATACCTTTTAAACTCTGGTTCGGTAGGCATTTCATCGTCATTACTGCCTGTGGAATCTTTATGATAAGGATCATAAATTCGATCCTTACATCTTTGCCCTAATCTAGAATAGGATTCATAATCTACTTTATAATAAACAACACCCAATAGACCTTTAATGTCATAGGGGTGGAAAGGAATTCTATATCCATCAGCACCGATCACATCCACCCTTCTAAAAGGCTCTCGCTCTTGAATTGCTGCCGCGCTCACACCATTGCAATAGCCTACCCAAAAAGCCATATATAAACGAGTATGGCCCCTCATCCCAAGTTCTCGTCGAGTCGCGCCAAATTTGTAGTCACCTAACACCAGGTCATATTTTTCCATGGGAGAGAGTTCGAATAATTTATCATATTGCTTCTCCGCACCTACTGTGGCCAAAAGCAACACTTTAATGATATCTTTTTCCGACTTCACCGAATAACCGAATAGTTCACTTAAAAAACCTTTGCTCCAGCGGCCAGCAACTCCATCAAACCATGAAGGGAAAAACCCGGCTGACCAGGGTTTATCAATTTCTGCCACCTGGAATAAATTTCTATTGAATAAGTTCTGCTGCTTGAGACTATTGAAATTGGGATTATTTAAGTTCTCTTTGATCTGAGCTTCCAGATTACTTACCGAAAACCCCCTATCATTATAGACATGAGTTGGGATCCAGCCTATCGAATTATCCCCTTCTCGCCAAAGCCCTGCTGATTCAACACCCTTAGACTTTTCGGCAGTTGTCTTTCTTATACATCCAGTAATTAGTAGTACAAAGGCTAATATCCCCAATAATTTGATTGCGATAGCTCGATTTCGCATATCCCCTCCGGCAAAGGCGTAAAGTAAACAAATTCGGTATCATATTCTCGGAATTTGAGAAGGAACCTTTAGTTAAATTCACCTATGCTAAAGAAAAGATTTTTAAAATTAACGTAATGTTATATACTATATAATCATAATAGTGCCATTTTTGTCGTGTATACTATGTTTTTAAGTGAGGCATTGGTGTAATGAGTGAAAAAAGTGAATTTCTGGCCGCCTTTTCTAATCATGTTCGGAGCCTCCAACTTGAATTTTCAAAGCTCGATAACTACCATGACCTGGCTAAATATATCTCTCTTATTGTCAGCCAAAAACTGCAGTGTGCCAACCATCTGTTTATTCATGCCCAGGTTGAGGATTATTGTTTCCTATCTGTCAATCATAACTTTGGTCAATTAGATATTATTGATGATCTATCATTCACCGGTGTAAACCCTGAATCTTTTGATTTTTTACCTAAAACTACTGGAATTGTCCCCATTGAAGAAGCACATCACGACCGGACCTTTCACCTATTTTATCAGAAGTCAGGGCTTCATAAGCTGAAGTTCAATGCGATTTTGCCTTTTTATTATGGGAACAATACAGTTGCTGACATCATGCTCCTAAAAAGCCCCCTCTTTCCCGACCAAGTCACTGATGAGCTTAAAAATCTCTTTTTGCTTTATCAATCCATCTTCTCTCAAGGGCTTTATTTCTTGAATAGAGAAGCTACCTATATGCAAAAAATAGCAAAAACAGAGTCGGACTTCCGAAATCTCAATCTCTTTGTTCAAACAGAAAAGATGCTTGAATCATTTAGTGATAGCAAGCTCAAACTCATTAAAGTCATGGATGAACTCATAGATCGAGTGGGTGTTGAAAGAAGTTCCATCGCTATCAAAGATAAAAACTCTGAGCGACTTTATATAAAAGTAGTTCGGGGTGGAAAAATGAAAGATGTTGAGAAGAAAATCAACACTGGAAAACTCTATGATATTTACCTGCAGAAAGATGAAGGTGTGGCTGGGCAGGTATTTTTGACCGGTCAACATTGCATTGTGGATGATGTTTCTAATAGCCCTCTTTTTAAAAATAGAGGCACCCCCAATGACATTTCATCTCTATCTTGCTGGCCCATTTTCCATAATACGGAAGCAGTTCCTATCGGGGTAGTTAATTTAACCAATAAGCGAGCTCCCTTTTCTCCTGAAGAGATCAAAACGGTTCAAAATGCTACTAAGAAAATTGCAAAACTTATTGGAGAAACAGAACAATTCATAAACTCCCCCATCAATGCCCAAAAATCAGGCATTATGGAAGCCAATTCCTTAGAGTCTTTTATTGAGCAGGAATTTTTACGCTGTAAGAGATCAGAACTCTCTATGACTCTGATGAAGGTCAGGGTAGATAATTGTAATCAATTAACTGCAGCCATCCAACCAGAAGAAAAATCTGAAATGAATGAAAGGTTCATTGGTCTTTTTAAAGACTTTGTAGAAAGTGGAGATATTATTGGTAAGATTGATGAAGATGCATTCACACTTATCTTACTAGGAACCGAACAAAAGAGAGCCCTCTCCATGGCAGAGAAGATGAGAAATATGATTCCTCAAAGGATGAAAGCCTTCACTCCTACAGCCATTGCTGGGATTCCCATGACCCTAACATTTTCTCTGATAGAGACCACGGATGAAGTGCCCAGCGCCCAATTTATGTTATCCAAAGTGGATGAACTGCTTTCATCCAACCCCGACCCCGATAAAATCCATTTTTACGCACGCGGTCGCAATCGAACCTACGTGGAAGAAACCATTTCTATGGACAAAATTTCCACTGATGATCTGTTTTGATTCATTCTCTCTTTACAATTTATCAAACTTTACTTAATTACTATCATCCACAGGGCTGGTGGCCTTTGATGGACCCATGTTCTCCATCAAAATCTCCTAAGTACTGGTCAACATCAACCATTCCAAGAAAACTCAATTCAGCTCAGCAATTCGAAATTTGTATTGGTGCTATTTTGACCCAGAATACCACTTGGAAAAATGTGGAAAAAGCACTTATAAACCTTTTCCAAAGCCATCTATTGGATCCCTTAAAGATTTTGGAAGTTCCTATGGAACAACTTGCCGGGCACATCAAACCAACCGGCTACTACAATCAGAAAGCTAAAAAATTGAAAGCCTTTGCCTCTTATGTAAAGAATCTAGATTATCTAGGGGTTCTCCTTCAAAAGGACATATCCGCTTTAAGAGTCGAACTCCTCTCTATTTTCGGTATTGGTCCTGAAACCGCAGACGATATAATCCTTTACGCTGCACAGCAGCCTGTTTTTGTTGTGGACACTTATACTAAAAGGCTGATGCACCGTTTAGGTTTCTGCCTTGAAGATATTAAGTATCACCCTCTCCAAAAACTCATCAGCGAGAATTTACCTCAGGACCTCGAAATCTATAATGAAATGCATGCCCTCATTGTTTCACTTGCGAAAGAGCATTGTCAAAAGAAACCAATTTGCATAAACTGTCCTTTAGCAAGGCAATATCCTACCAACAATGAAAAGGAGTCATCATGAATGTTGCAGTCCTCGGAGCATCTCACAAACCCGAAAGATATGCTAACAAGGCAATAAAAAAGCTTATGGAAAATGGCCATCAGGTTTACCCAATACACCCTGCACTTAAGTCTGTTTATGATTTAGATGTTTTTCCATCTATTAAGGATATTCCCGACCCTATTCATACTCTTACACTCTATGTGAACGCCGAACGCTCCACTTATATGCAGGATGAAATTTTCAATCTCAAACCAGAGAGAGTGATATTTAACCCAGGAACCGAAAATAAAGAGCTGAAAGCTGAATTGGAAAAACAAGGTGTTAAAACCTTAGAGGCATGTACCTTGGTCATGCTAGATACTAAGCAGTTTTAACCCGCTTTCTGATAGGATTCTTGGTTTACAATTTCAGTAATCCGAATTCCTAACCTTTCATTAATTACCACAGCTTCGCCGCGAGCCAGAAGACGTCCATTGACGAGAATATCAAGAGGAGCTCCGGCAGCTTGGTCGAGTTCCACTATACTTCCATGACCTAATTTCAAAATATCTTCTATGGGCATTCGAGCAGAACCTACTACCACTTGAATTTCTAATGCCACTCCATCTAAGTGAGCGATATTAAATTTACTTAATTGGGCTTTTGTATCTTTCAAACCTACATCCAAATTAAATTCTCAGATGTAAGTTGTATCGGAAGGCTATGAGAAAACTTAAATAGAGCCTTTTCAATGAAGAAAAGGCTCTAATATTATAGACTATTCTACAAGATCGCTTTTGGCAGGGAAAAGTTTATTAACGACAGACTCTTCCAATAACACATTTTGTTTCACACCACTTAATTTTGCTAAGAAAGTAGTTCCAGGAAGCTCCTCTTCCCCCACTAAAATGTTATATTGGTTGCCATCACTGGACTTAATCTCAGCTTGATACTTTGTTTTATTAATAGAGACTATGCGATTGGCTAGACCATGGGCTGAGATTTTACTGAATGCTTTTATCAAATCATTGATCTTACTCTCTTTGAGTTTCTTTTTAGCTTCTAAGCCCACCATCTCCCATTTGTCTTCTTTGGTGTTTTTCTTGAGAGTAAAAGAGTCTTTACCTTTGAGGGTTATTTTCACTAGCTGACTCTTATCCAGCTTCAAAACATTCAAATCGAATAGATCCTTCTGATTTACGAAAATGTTATTCACATTGCTGCTAGCAAGAGTAAAGATGTTACTTTTTTCACCATTGCGGACATAGTACTCATTTTTCTCTTTGGCGCCGTCCATCACTTTGCCGCCCACCATAAACTCTTTTTTACTCCCGTTTTTGGCAACTAGAGTAATCTTCAGAGACTTCTCGTTAAAGCCATATTTTGAATCACCGGCTTCAGCAGCACTTCCCACCACGTCTTTAGCGGTTAGACCGTTGAGTTTATTTACTAATTGATTCACACCGTCTTTCTTCAAAGAGAAGCCCACATTACCAGCAGCCACTTTCCATACATCCACTTTTTCCATTTTAGGAGCTTCTTGCTTCGTCTCTTTTTTATCTTTTGTAGCAGGTGCCTTCACTTCTCTTTCTTCGGTCACCTTTTCTAACCGGTATTCAGCAAAGGCGGTCTTAAAAATCACCTCTTTAATTTCAGGCTCTTTGGTGGCAAGCATTTTTAAATTTAAGAACTTTTTATAGTCGGGACCTTTATCTAATTCACTGCTAGAGGCTCCCACTTCATTTCTTAGATTCTTATTAATTACATAAACTTTGTTTTCGTTATGTAATCTTACAAAATGAGTGGAGTTATCAGCATTCTTACCTATAAAGAGTTCCCAACCGGGTTTAGCCTCTCCCTGCTTATAGAGGGAGATACGCATGGCTTTTTTATCATCTAAGGAGTAATCCTTTAAGACTTCCTTAGAATCAGAACGAAACTCTCCCTCTGATTCTTTGAGCATCTTCATCAAACTCTCAATCTTACCCTGCTTAACTTCGGCATTAAATAATTCAGGTAGAATCCATTTGCCATCGGTTTGTTTCATCAGCTTTAGGCTTTGATGAGTGACGGCACTGGCACTCAAATCTAAACTATCTTTATCTTTATTAGCAGCTGGCTTTTCTGATTTAGGAACCTGAATCTCTATCTTTGCCACCTTATCTGTTGACCAAGAATCAGAAAGTAGAGTTTTGAGGTTCACAACTTCCACAATGGACTTCTTTGAGCGATGCTTGGACATCACTCCCACGATCAGTAAAATTACGGCCACAACGAATAATATGGGTAATTTATTGTTCTTCATCACGCTTCTCCAATACTTAATTAGGCATTTAACATGGATTGAGTGTACAGTTCACGAGACCTTTTCTTTCGGTAATAAACAGACAATCCAATCCCCGCAACAATCAAATTAATCAATAAATAGTTGGCAAACTTCCAGAAAGTCCGACTTCCAGCAGAAGGCTTAGGAATAACCCGGCTAATTACTTTTTTAGCTCGGATATTGATGAGCTCATCACCGAGGGCAATGGCATCCACACTATTTATGAAAAAGTCTAAATTAGACCGTTGCAAGAAATTCTTGCGGAACATTTGAGTTCCCCCCACCAACAATAACTTTCCAGGCTTGGGTTTATAGTCTTTGAAATCGGTAGGAGTTCCCTTTTGATCATCCCAAGCGGGCTGTTTTTTATCTTTATAGAAGTTCGGAAATTGACCTTCCACTAAGACAGATACCGGAATCTTTTTCTGACCAGATGTTGGTGGTTCAAAACTGCTCTTTTGGAGATTGGCGGTTCCAGGAACGGTCCAACCCTTAGCTGAGGTGGTCATCAAAGTTGTTAGTTTTAACTTATTTTCATCGAGTTTTTTCTGTTCAACATTGATCGCACTTCCCCAAAGATAGAACATACCAGAAAGTCTTGAAGTAATAGATACATCAGGGTTCATAGACTCATTGGTGAGGACAATCTGAATAGGCAGATTGAGAGTCATTCCTCCCCCAAACATACTCGCAATTGGATTGGAAGGATCTGAAACAGTGAGAGGTTGATGGTTTTCATCCATTAACACATCAGGAGAAATTGAAACCCCATAAAACTTTAGCAGATCATCCACTTGAGGAGTCTCTTCTTGTCGGGTGATGCTCATATTCCTGTTTTGGACTCGATAATTCCAATTGAAATTTTGCACCGCCATAAAAACACTCTTACCTTCTACGAGGGCCTTGTTGAGTTCAAACTTTTGACGATCCGTTAAGTCTCTTGGATTTACCACTACCACCGCATCAGCATCCGCAGGAAGTGGAGATTGTTCGGTTAATTCTACTCTTTTTACAATGTATTTTTCATGACCTAAGATCTGCTCTAAATAGATGTAAGGATCCTCGGATTGAGGAAGTGGCTTCCCCATTTGAGCATAGATCTGTCTCATCATAGGATTGATTTTTACCGCCTCTTTAGGGGCAATCAAAGCAATGGTAGGCATTTTTTCTCTTGTCATTTTAAATACACTACTTACCACCATGTACTCAAGTTCGTGCATATTTTGGGGAACAATCTGGGGCAAGATCTCCTCTTTCTTATCTTTATAAGCGATTCCGATCGCTGAGTAGATCATCACATTAACCACTGAATCTTCTCTAATCGCTCGTGCAGAAAAAGGCTTAAGACCCTTGTCTAACATTCTTTTTTCAATGGTTTTCTCTTTATCAGACTTTTTTGCTTCATTCTCTGCATCCCCTTGCGGATCCATGATGTTAGCGGCTTCCATATAAACAACATCAAAACGAATCTGATTGTTGGAGGCAATTTGCATTTCCACTAACTTATCTGTGATATCTTGCTCTAAACTCTTCAACTCAGTGGGCATCTTCTCTTTAGGAGTGATGTACACTTTTAAGTTAACCGGCACTTTAAGTTTTCCTAATACCGTTTTAGTGGAATCAGATACCGTATGAATTTTACCCTCAGTCAGGTCAAAGCGGCCAAAACTTGAGTCATTGGTAATCCAGTTAAAGAGCAATCCAATCAAAAGAGCTAAACCAACGCCACTGGAGAATGAGAGTTTTAAACCAGGGCGGTTGCGAATTTCTAAAAAGAAGCCATTTAAGAAGAGAAAGAGGGCTGTCCATGATACAAAGAAGAGAATATCGGACATCTCCACGATTCCTCTCGTAAAGGTAGTGAAGTGGATGGTAAAACCAATCAGTTCACCTAAAGTACTTCCTAAACCTGGAAACACACCATCTACATAGGATTGAATAAATCCTGTGCCGAATAAAAACATCCCTAAATTAGCAAGTAAGGTGCAGATAAAGGCCACAATTTGATCTTTACATAGACCAGATATAAAAATACCTAAAGCCAGTAGCATAGAACCGAGTAAAAAGGCTCCAAAATAAGAACTGACAATTTGCCCCATATCAGGATTGCCAAGAACAAGGAGCATCAAAGGAATAATCAAAGTTCCTACTAAGGCTAAGGCAAAGAATACCAAAGCACTAAAGAACTTGCCCAACACCACTTCATAGGATTTCATGGGAAAGGTCATAATCATTTCGAAGGTGTTTTCTTTGCGCTCATCGGCCCAGAGACGCATGGTCACAGCAGGAATAAAAATACAAAGAATAATGGGCAGCATATTAAAAAAGTTCCGCATGTCTGCCACAGGAAAAGTAAAAAATGGAGTGATAAAAAGTCCAATTCCAAAAAGCAAAAAGCAGATAATAAAAATGTATCCGATGAGAGATTGGAAATAGACTGAGAATTCTCGTTGAAAGATCGTCAATAAGTTTTTCATTTCTTTGATCCTCCCTCAGTTAAGGCCATAAAGGTTTCTTCCAATGAATAAGGAACGTCTTTTAACAGACCAATTTGCCACTGATTGGTTTTGGCCAATTCACCTAATGTGGTACAAAGCTTTTTGCCACTTTCAGTAGTTAATTCAAAATTATGATAACCACCTTCTTCTGTGAGATAGGTCAGCTCTTTACAAGAATCGACGGCCTTTATACCTGATTCGAGAGCCTCTCGATCTCCATAGGCAGAAAAAAGGATTTTTTCATTGGGATGGGCGCGCTTTTGTAAATCAACTAAGGTTCCATCTCCGACGATGGATCCTCTGTTAATAATAACAATCCGGTCCGAAACGGCTTCCGCCTCTTGCAACACATGAGTGGATAAAATAACGGTTTTATCTTTTCCTAAGGTTCTAATAAGAGCCCGGATCTCCTTAATCTGATGAGGATCCAGTCCCGATGTAGGCTCATCCAAAATAACAATCTCGGGGTCATGTACGAGAGCTTGAGCAATTCCCACTCTTTGTCTATAACCCTTGGAGAGCTCTCTACAAAGCTTACGGTACATGGGCCTGAGGGCACATTTATCAACAACCCAATTCACTCGCTCTTTTAATAAGTTTCCCTCTAAGGCACGAGCTTTGGCTACGAAATAGAGATAATCTTTGACTTCCATATCTAAGTACAGAGGCAATATCTCAGGTAAATAACCTATTTTTGACCTGACCGTAATGGGATCTACCGTTACATCCACTCCATCAATCTCCGCTTTACCCGCTGTTGGATGTAAAAAAGTGGTTAATATTTTCATGGTAGTAGATTTACCTGCTCCGTTGGGTCCCAGAAGCCCAACGACCTCCCCTTGGTTCACTTGGAATGATACATCATTCAAGGCCTTGAAATTGCCATACAACATTTCAAGATGTTCAACTTTAATCATAAGTCCTCCCAACTAGAAAACACGAAACAGAACTATTAGTTTTTGTTCATTTTTACGAAATAACCATTATAGGCAAGA
>CAYFLR010000009.1:157232-157459 GCA_964343805.1 uncultured bacterium
TGATCGATTTTCAATCAAAGTCAAGCCACACAAGAGATAGCCATCCAATTTAGAAATATACTTTCTAATTTAGCATGCCCTCTATTAATGATAGGTTAAAAAAACATTAGGAAATTCTAATCTTCAAACCCAATTGACTCAAACCAGCTTTTTAGATAATAATACCCGGACAATTTGGATTATTATTTTCCAATTTATAGTGGAGAGATGACCGAGTGGCTGAAGGT
>CAYFLR010000009.1:157469-170485 GCA_964343805.1 uncultured bacterium
AAAGCGTGTGTTGTCTTTAACGATGACCGTGGGTTCGACTCCCACTCTCTCCGCCAAAAAAGCCTCCTCAAGGGGGCTTTTTTGGTGGAGGAAGAGGTAGTCCTATGGCTTGGGTTCGATAATGCGACGGGAACGCCTAGTTCAGGGAAAGGAGCATTGCACTGCCAAGAGGAGCTAAAGCAGTCTGAAAGGCGAGCGCTAGAACGGTGCGAGTGAAATAAGTAAAACTGACATTGAGGTCATTGATAATTTATTAATGGGCTATATGGCAGGTCAAATCCAAAAATCACTGACGTTGAGGCTGTTAATAATTTATTAATGGGCTATATGGCAGGTCAAATCCAAAAAATCACTGACATTGAGGCTGTTAATAATTTATTAATGGCCTATATGGCAGGTCAAATCCAAAAATCACTGACATTGAGGCTGTTAATAATTTATTAATGGGCTATATGGCAGGTCAAATCCAAAAATCACTGACATTGAGGCCATTAATGATTTATCAACGGCCCATATGGCAGTACATAGTACACAGTTCTTACCGGGGCCATAAACCAGCTTCGACCAATCCCTAAAGCTTTTAAGCCCTCACTCCGATATGAATAAAAATCATTATATTCAAAAGAAGAGGCCCAACATGTTCCAGCCATTTAAACAGTTTTTATCAATTATTTTAATTACTTTCCTCCTTTTCCCACTCAATTGTGCCAAAGTCAGTGATGGTGATGATGAGAGCGAAGCCAAATCATATACCTCAATCCAAGAGGCTAAAAAAACCAACCAAGCTCCAACTTTTTATGCTTTCTCTCATTGGGTTCAAAACTACAGTATTGTGGATGATCGAGAATCCGGTACGACCATGGATTTTTCTGACTCCAATATAGAGCCCTACTCTCTTAAATCATTGGTTAAAAACCTTTCTCAAGAATATATAAAATCCTCCTACTTAGAATATCTTGAACACGAGAGAAAGCCCATTGCTGATTTGGTTGTGTCTCTTAAGAACGGGAATGAAGCAGAAGTAAACAAGTTTATCGAAGAAGATGCAGAGGCTCTATATGATATAGTGATGACTGTTCTAAGTGATGATCATCAGATGACCTCAGATGATCTTTGGGCCAAGGCCATATCCCACTATTCAAGAGAGGATAAAGATCTGCTATTCCAATCTTTTCTAGCCCCAATTAATGATAAAGTATCATTGATAAAAGGAGGTCTAGCCACAGAAAAAGATCAATTTATCAACCAGTTAAAACAAAACTATAACCAGGATGAAAGCTCTAGAAAAAAATTCCTAGAGATCACAGAAAAATATCTGGCTGACCTTGAAAACTACATAAGTATTTTCAATTCAATGCAAGACAGCATTATTATGGCAGATGAACCGATTGCCAGAGACACCATGATGGCCCTTACATCAAATTTACAATCAGCACCAATTTTGCCAGTAGTTATAGCCGGAGTGGTGGTTGCTTCTAGCGTTTTATTCCTTAGATACAAAATGGACACGGCAGCAGACGAAGCTCTGGGAGAGGGAGACTGTCCCTTAACTGATTTATTTCAGTCCTGCCGTATCTTTTCTGGTCAGCTTAAACAATAACTTATTCTCTCTCTCTGACAGAAAGAACCGTCTTCATCCCCATTTTGGAGATAAACTCAATCATAATCGATCGAATATCGCTTCTCTTTTTGCTCGCACTGGCACCGATTCCCCAAGCAACATCAGAGGGGTTATTGAGATCGAAAGATCCACTGGTGGCATATTTGTCAAATCCTGGGTAAATGGCAAAACTGATTTCACAGTCCGCCCGATTCTCTTCCTCACAGGCATACCATTTCAATGAGGCCATATTCGTGCCTATCATCATCTCTACATCGGCAGAACTGGCAGCCACAAATCCGGCCTCAGTTTTACGCATCCAGGTGTAATTAATTGTTGTTATGTCCCCATTGGCATCAGCATTAAATATAGGAAAAGGAAAAACAAAGTTGGTTGTCACCCTGGCATCAGGCATGGTCTTAATGTTGGTAAAGGTGAAAGTCTTGGTGGGAGTTGTGTCTGTTTCCTTTTCATAAAGCTTATAAGTGTATGTTCCTCTAGGAGCAGAGATAATAGATTGTGGATACTCAATACTCAGCCCATATTCATCACTGGAACTATTATAAACAATACCCTTTCCTGGATTATCCGCATCATACACATAAGGATTTTCCTCTTTATAGCCCTTAGAACCACCCGTATCTGAAAAATGAAGGGACCACTTGGCTGGAGGGGCTCCAAATATCCCAGTGCCCTTTTTTGGAATTATTAAGGTCGGTCGCTGACCAAAGTACACCATCTTAGCGTCTGTTGGGAGAGCAACCCCCGTTCTCATCTTTTCTAACATGGTAGCGGCATCGCCATAATCATAGGTTAACCAAAACCTGATAGATAATTCTGGAAAATCGGATTCATCCATATCCATAATTCCATTGCCGTCAATATCTGGGTTAATATACCTTAGCATCAGGTCATCCATCTCTCCGAGACGGTTTGCTTCCTCTTCCAGCATTCCTAAATCACCAATAAAAGTTGAATAGTTGGCCTCTAGCATCTCGGCGACCACGGTAGGATCATCACAGGTAGATGTATCAGAATTGTTATTATTATTGCCCGCACTGTCATTATTGTTATTGAGCAGGTTTTCCAAACAAAGAGAGTAATCAGTATTATCATTATTAAGGATTAAAGAACCTAAATTGGTAGAATTACTCGCAGCAAAAGCTCTGGGAGATACAGAATCAAGCTTTTTTGCTTTAAAAATCCCCACAATCATTTCGGCTCCAACTTTACTGGAATCTACAAAGGCCATAACCCAGGGTTCTCCTTTGGTTAAAACCATTTCAAAGCTTCCATCTGCCGCTAAGGCTGATTTTTTTCGCCAATCGGGACCTTTCATTTCACTGGTATTCACCGCATAGACATAATCAGCTTTCACTCCTGAGTTCACCAAATTAGCTGTTAAATTTAAAGCACCCGACAGATTAAACTTACCTTTGGTTATGTCATTGGTGCTTGAAGAGGTGCTTGAACCATCGCCTGAAGATTCGGATGAAGAGTCATCGCTGCTATTAGTATTTTCATCATCGCCATCATTATTTATACAAGAAAAACCTATAAAACCTAATAATATTAATAGTAAAGCCAACTTTAACATAAAGCCCTCAATAAAAATATGAATGAATTGATATCCGCTATCCCATATTACCATGGGAAGCCAATTTTGATAAATCGGGTAAATTCTTACCGACTATTATTAATAAGTATTCATTACTTTTGAATCAATTGATTTAAGGTTATAATAAATCAAACGCCTTATAATTTAATAAAACAAGATGACCCTTGTTTAACCCTTATTGAGTGAAGCTATGGAAGATATACTCCCTGGATTTAAGCAGCAGGTGTTAAACCTCAAGCCAGACGACATTAATGAAAACCCTATTGCCCACTTAATCTGGAAGAAAAGTCCGATAGATTCTGGAAAATCAGTTCTCTATATACATGGATACCTGGATTACTTCTTTCAAGCTGAGCTAGCAGATCATTTTACAGAGCAGGGTATTAATTTTTTTGCATTAGATTTAAGAGGGTATGGCCGTTCTATCCAAGAAGATCAAATCCCTTGTATGACTGATAGTTTGGACACTTACTTTGAAGAGATTAAATTAGCTCTCGATATCATTCTTAGAGAACATGATCAAAAAGATCTTGTAATGATGGGACACTCCACCGGAGGACTTACTACCAGTCTCTTTACTCAAAAGTACGAAAAGAAATATCCTATTCGAGGTCTGATTCTCAACTCTCCTCTCTTTGATTTAAATTTAACCGACGGTGAAAAAAAATATGTAGTTCCTACAGCCCGCTTTTTTGGTCAGATGTTTCCGCTTTTAGAACTTCCTCATGAACAAACCTTTATGAAGCATTATATTCAAAGCCTCCACAAAGACTATAAAGGAGAGTGGGACTTTAATACGAAATGGCGCCCCGCAGAAGAGTTTCATCCTGTCTATTGTGGATGGGTAAAAATGGCCACAGACGGCATGAAAAAACTTAAAAAGGGACTCAACCTTTCATGCCCGGTTTTAGTGATGACTTCTGATCAATCAGGAGGGGGTAAAGAGTGGAATGAGGATTATACTCACAAGGATTGTTTACTTGACGTAAATGCCATTCAAAGACTGGCTCCTAAACTAGGTTCTAATGTCAAAATCGAAACCATAAAAAAAGGTTTACACGATGTATTTCTATCTCCAAAAGAGGTGAGAGATCAGGCATACCAAACTTTAAACAATTGGCTTGGTGACCTACTAAAAAGTCTTCAAAAACAAAAAGAATCTGGCAAACTCAAAACAGAACCTCAAGGAAAGACGGTAGATACAATAAAATCAGAAGAAGAGAATATCTTTATTAAAAAAATCCGTAGAAGAAATGCCCTTTATGAAACGAAAGAGGTCCTTCGGCATATCTTTTTTAAAATCACTCCCATCTATATCCTGTTTTGGATCAGTGATTTTTTCTATGCCCCCGAAGAAATATGGACATTTCTTGCCTTTCGTATTGGCGTTCTCCCCTTTGCCTTCTTAGCGTATTTTGCTTCTATAAAAGCACGAACTCTGCTTATGGCTCAAATTCCTGCCATCCTCTATGCTTTTATGGCGAGTTTCATTATTACGGTGATGGCTTTTTATGCCCAAGGTGCCACCTCTCCCTATTATGCTGGCCTTAACTTAATTGCCATCGCCGCTGTTTCTTTTATACCCTGGATGAGCTCTCTGGTTATTGCAATTGTGCTTTGTGCTATTTATCTTCCCCACCTCATTGGAACTTTTATTTTTTACCAGCCGGGTGAATTCAACCAGGTTATAAGCATTTACTTTTTTATGTCAGGAACCATTGTGGTTTCCTTGATAACCCGCTACTTCAATGAAACCCTAAGACGAAATGAAATCCGAGCCTCGCTCCTATTGGAAGAAGAAATTCAAAATCGAGGAACCATCATAGAAGCCAAAACCATCGACCTCAATATTCTAAATAAAACCTTAGAAGACAAAAACCGCCATCTCAAAGAACTGGATAAATTAAAGGATGAGTTTCTAGCCAATACCTCTCATGAACTCCGAACTCCTCTCAATGGAATCATTGGCATTGTAGAATCTTTATTAGAAGGAGCGGCAGGTGGCCTAAATAAAAAGCTAAGAAGTAACCTTGATCTTGTCGTTTCCAGTGGACGAAGACTTTCTAGCTTGGTGAATGACATTCTCGACTTTTCAAAATTAAAAGAGAAAGAGATTCAACTTAACCAGGTGGCAGTGTCATTAGAAGGATTGGTCGATGAGACCATTCAAATGTACAATCACCTTAAGGGAAGTAAACCCATTGAAATCTTATCTGACTGTAAAGGTGTTTTTCCTGTCCATGCAGATAAAGACCGCTTACAACAGATCATCACTAATCTGATGGCCAATGCTATTAAGTTCACCCACGAAGGCCATATTAAAGTTGTAGCTAAAACTATCGGTAATATGATTAAAATTTCAGTGATCGATACAGGAATTGGAATCGAAAAAGAGAGCTTAGAGAAAATCTTTAAATCATTTGAGCAGGCAGATGGCTCTGCTCAAAGATCTTATGGGGGTACGGGTTTAGGACTTCCCATTACTAAACAGTTAATCCAACTTCATGGAGGAGAGATTTCTGTTCAATCTGAACCCGGCCAAGGAAGTACCTTCAGCTTCACTCTCCCCATCGCCTCGGAAGAGGCCATTGCCGCTTTAGAGAAGGAAGAAAAAGTCAGTGTAAAATCCCAAATGATGGATAAAACAGACTCTATCGACGAGATCATAGACGAGACCGAAGCTATAGAAGAAGAAAACGAGATAGAAGATCAGTTAGAAGATTTTGCTGAAGGGGAGACCTTCACCATTCTTACGGTGGATGATGAACCGATTAACCTTCAGGTCATTGAAAATCACTTTACCACCCAACCTCATTATCAAATTATCAAGGCAGAAAGTGGCCAAGAAGCTCTGAAGATTTTAAATGAGAGAGAAGAGAAACCCGATCTTATTCTTTTAGATATTATGATGCCTGGCATGAGTGGTCTAGAAGTCTGTGGAGTTATCCGAGAAAGACATGAAGCTTCCAAACTTCCAGTCATTATGTTGACAGCAAAAAATCAGATAGCGGATTTGGTGGAAGCTTTTGATGTGGGGGCCAACGACTATATCACCAAGCCCTTTTTAAGAAAGGAGCTGCTGGCTCGAACCAAAAGCCATCTGCAACTGGCCCGAGCTTTAGAGTACAAACAAAACCATGAGAAAATTATCAACTCAGAGAAGCTCACCGTCATGGGTCAGCTCATGGCGAGCATTGCCCACTATATTAACACTCCCGTCGGTGTGAGTTTAACGGCCTCATCTCATTTAAAGAAACTCACATCTGATATGAATACCTCTTTTAATGAAAATAAACTCAAAAAATCATCCCTGGGAAACTATCTCTGCGAATCTTCAGAAGTGAATAATCTAATTATCAAAAACTTAGAAAAGACCTCGGACCTGATTAATCATTTTAGACTACTAACCAAAGATCAGGCGGAAGAGGAGATTCGAACTTTTAATCTGGCCGAATATACCGACACACTGGTTATGAATTTACTCCCCTCCATTGAAGAGGTGGGAGCATCTATTAAAGTCGACTGCCCTAAAGATCTAGAAATCGAGACTTATCCAGGGGCTCTAGTTAGAGTCTTTTCTGGTCTTGTTAATAACTCTATCAAACATAGCTTTGTCTCCAAAGGGGATGGCATTATTAACTTTGATGTTACTTTTTATAAATCAGATGATCAGCTGGTGCTTTGCTATCGAGACAATGGTCCCCCTATAGATAAAGAATCCATAAACAAAGCTTTTAATGATTTTTTTGCCAAAGAGATCAACACCGACCACCGGATTTTAAGTCTTCATGTAGTCTATGTAACTGTTAAACAAAGCCTCAATGGGCTAGTGGAATACCGCTCAGAAGAAGATGAGTCCGCTTTTATCATCACTCTGCCTCGAGTTGTGACGAATGAAGATTTAAATTATAAACAGCTCAACACAGGTTGATTTAATATTAAGGAAACAAACATCAATGCGATCTATTTTTATTGCTATCATGCTCACTTTGTTGAGTTCTCATTCATTTGCCGAAGGATTAAATAGCAGCGGACGCAAAGGCTCATGCTCCAAACTAGATCAAAGTCGAGCTGCACAAAAAGAGAAAGGATTTCGCGCCTCCATCAGGACATCTTGGCAGGAAACCAAGGCCACCAACCGGAAAATGATGAAGTGGATCAACAAAGTTAAATTTGTCACCAGCCTCTCTTCTCTCAGAATGTTAAGCCATTACAGTGGCTGGCTGCGTGAGGCATTCCGTTCCACTTACAGTAATTTACTCAATCAGGCATACAAAGCAGAACTGATTACATTACCCGAGCTTAAAGTACATCTAAAAGAATTAGGAGAGCAGGGAGTCAATCTTTACTTTGGAAGAGATAATATTGTTTTGAAAGATTCTAAATTTGACTCACTTTCTAGGGCGAGATTGAAAGAATTAAAACAAAGTTTACTCGGGAGAGCAGAACTCACCCCCAGTGAAAGTAAACAAATACTCCGTAAAATTAATGAACTCGGACTCAATATCCAGGAGTTGGAAGCCATTCAAGCAGCACTCCCGGCAGTAAAAAACAAACAAGGGATTGAAGATGTTTTACTCTACCTGCTTTATTCACGAGGAGTGAAACCAAAGTTTAAAGCGGAGGCTTTAGAACTTATGCCTCAAATTGCCGAAAAAGAACTGAGCAACCCAAAGTCACAAGAAAATACCCATTTAAAAAAGTTTGCCAAGGGGAAACTGGCAGCCATTAAATTTGAAAAGAAAGAACGAGTGAGGCAGCAAAAACAAGTTTCCAAGATGAGTGAAAGCGAAGTTCTCGCAACTAAAAAATCAGCCTTAGAGATAGTAGAAGAAAACACCAAGAAAAGAACGGATAGATACAAAATGCTCTTTTTTGGCTGTCGTGCTAAAACCGTTAATGTAGATCGGATGGCGGCCAATAAAAAACTCCTCTATTCTATGCTGGGGCTGGAAACCATCAATGGAATAGGATCATTTGCCGTGGTTCATCGGGGTGAACCCATTGATGAAACCTATAAGAAAAAACTCATCATGTCTCTACTGGTAACACTGCCCTGGGCAGTTTTTAGAGCTAAATTGACCTCCGCCAGTAGTGTGGATGCCAAATGGAAAATGTTCACTGACTATATGATGGCCAATGTCCTTGCCATTCTCCCCTCTTTAGCCTATGAGCAAGCACTGGGAGTCAATGATAAAGAGATCAAAGAACGAACTCAAAAACTGTTAGAACACCCTGATTTTAAAAATCTCTTAATGAAGTATATAAAAATTCTAGAAGAGAACTTTGGGGAAGAACTTGATAATCAAACCATGCCACAAATTGCCAATTTAACACCTGATCAAGTGGCACGAATTGTTGAAGGTCAAAGTGATTTGGATGAAACTGAAGAGTGGCTACGCACCGCCATCGCTAGAGAGCTTTATGATGAAAGGCGAGGATCTTTTGATACTGGCTCGGTGGGTATGGATTATTGGGTTTTTGGCAGGGCCTGGGGAGTCAATTCCTCGGTCAGAAATATTGCCATTGGTCTTTTGATGTACCATATTTTATGCATGGGCCAATTGAATCCTATGCAGGCTTATCTAATCTCCTTTGGCATTTTTGCTATCAATAAAATCCTGAATGAGTATCTTTATTTAGACCTCATGTATAAGGCGACGGGGATATAGGAATCAGTACTCAATACACCGATAAGTTGATATCTACATAAGGCAGATTGTCTCCCATAGATTCGGGGGTACTTCCTCTATCAACAATGTCTCCCACACCAGATTCTCCCAGGGAGTTTTTACCAAAGCATTTCAACTGGAAGTTATCTAACAAACCACAACCAAAATTGGAGCCATTAGCAAATTGAATGACCGTGCGTCCACTGCCAAAATTTATAGTCGGTAAGTTGTCTCCCATAAGGGCCAAATCCATACCATAATGAACCCCATCACTGGTTCCCAAACGGGAACTAAAATTACGGCCCCAACCTTTCACTGTTCCATTGTCGAGAATCACATGGGTCGAATTAGGGGCTGTAGAAATAAAGGTTGCGGTTCGACCTGTTCCCATTTGAACATTGGGAAGATCATCTCCCATTTCGTCGGCATTATCTCCTAGATTCTCGGTAGCTGCAGTGCCTAATCGGCCACTTAGGTTATATCCCCAACACTTCACCGATCGATCATTTAAAATAACACAGTGATTGGTGGATCCGGAAGTCACCGCCAAAACTGTCTTTCCAGCACCTAAATCCACATAGGGGAGATCGTCTCCCATCTCATCCGCATTATCCCCTCTCACCACCGTATCCTCAGCACCAAGTTGACCATACTGGGCATCCCCCCAACATTTAAGGAGATCGTTATCTAAAATAGCGCAAAGATTGAGTGAGTTGTGGGTCACATGTTTAACGGTGCGATTGGAACCTAAATTAACGGTCGGCAAATTATCTCCCATCTCGTCTGCATCATCCCCCCGATTGGTGGTGTCTCCTTGACCGAGCTGACCATACTCATTATTACCCCAACATTTCAATGAGTCATTATCAAGAAGAGCGCACACAACTCTTCGCCCAGTAAAAATATCTTTGGCAGTACGATTAGTTCCCAGGCTGACATAGGGGAGATTATCTCCCATCTCATCGGCTTCATCTCCACGATGGTTTACATCTCCTAATCCGAGCTGGCCATAGGTGTTATCCCCCCAACACTTAACTTTGTCATTATCTAAAATGGCACAGATAGTTTTATCTTCGGTGCTCAATTTCTTAACCGTTCGGCCACTTCCTAAATCAATGTAAGGCAGGTCATTTCCCATTTCGTTTTCTTCATCACCAATGGCATCCGTATTTCCTCGTCCAAGCTGCCCACCATTGTTTCCACCCCAACACTTTATTTTTCCATTCATGAGGCGGACACAGATATGTTCCCAACCCGCTCTCAATAAAACAGGATAGAACCTTTTCCCGTCATAAACCGCTATATTGCCCGCTTCATCTTTGACCGAAACAGTAATAAAATAATTTTTAGTAAGATCAATAGTGCTCACGGTATAAGAATTTATATCAGCTGTAAAATCATGAGCTTTAGTACTTACAGAGAGATCATTCACATCATCTAAGGTGGTTGTGCTAGAAATGTGAACTTGATAGGTTAAATGCTCATCCGCCGTTCGATCATCAGTGGCTTTAGACCAACTTACCGTAACACTTTCATTATCAATGGGGGTAAACGTTAACAAACCACTCCCTCCCACAGTGGGAGGTGTTGTATCTGGTGAAATAGGAATATCCACTTCCACACTACTATAAAGACTTTTATGACCTAAACTGTCTTTTACAATAACATTAAAATAGTATCTCATCCCGCCGGTCACACTGGTGACATCATAGTTGGTCATATTGGTTGACCAACTGGTTAAAGGGGTTGAGTGATTCTCCCATTGACTGATTTCATTCGTCAGAGAATTTTCAGACATATAAATTTGGTAAGCGAGCGGTAAAGGATCTACCGCATCTGTGGCTGCTGTCCAACTTATGGTCACACCAGAGGGTGACAGATTTGAAGCAGATAGAGTTGTCTCATCTATAATGGGTGGGTTTGTATCTACTAGCAGGGTATGGTCTGCAACAGAATAGTTTCCACTGCTATCTTGTTGATGCACATAGAAAATATATTCCCCTTCCTTATTAGTAAAAGTAACCTTATTAGAGAAGGTTTCTTCACATTTAAAGGGCAGGATAGACTGATCAAAAGGGCCTTCAATCCTCACTTCAGATCCTTTTGGATCACAAAATCCTTCTATACTGAAAGAGTTTTCTAGATGAGAATATTCCAGCGGAGAGGTGATGGCACTTATTAATTGGGCATCATCTCTCACCACATTTCTAGTAAGCTCCACACTATGATCCGAATCATCACTCTGAGTAAGAACAACTTTTTTTATCCCCTCTTCCTTTGCAAGAAGAACCGGAGTTTCAAATTTGCCAGCTGTACAATCAATACTTCGCTCAGATGAGACATCTCCTGATACTTCAATGGGATAAGAACTTTCACACAAGCCATGTAATTTTACTTTAGAATGAACAATCACATTGCTAATTGGTGTTTTTATAAACAAAAAAGGAAGAGGCTGAGGATTAAAACAACTGTTATTGATTGAATTATAAACCTCGTTAGCCTCACATGTGATTTTAACCGCACAAACTCCATCAAAATTCTCCTCCGGAGCTTTACATTTTTTGGAGAGTTTATCTGCATTGGCAGTTGTCACTATGGAGGCAAGAGAGGTGGAAAGTGTTTTTACCTCCTCTGTTACGGTTTTTATCTGATCAAACTCATTCATCAATTTTTGATTACCGGGAAGAAGCATCATTTTAGTGACAGGCCCCATCGTACTTTGTTCTACTTCCACCTCCTTGATCATGGTACTTAAACTCGTCACAATTCCCACTGAGAGCTTATCATTTACATTATCTACTAAACTGTCATGGGTAAGGGCTTTGCCCATCTGCTTAGCTTCCTGCAGAGCTTCTACTTTCATCTTCTTTTCTATGTTGCCTACCTTATGGGCCACTTTATTTTGGAGTACTGTGTTAGTCACCAATCGATTTTTAAGAAAATGAGTGGTTGCTTGTTGAACTTGATGGAGATCTTTAACTTGGCTAGTCATCATTTGCGACTGTAACTCATTACGAACTCCTTCCAAGTCTCCGACAATTTGATTGTAATCTTCTATAGTATTAGGATTGACATAGGTATCCCCATCTGGACTCAAAAATTGGGTGGCTACCGTACTGCTCGCATTAGCTATCGCTACTGTAGAAGCATCTTTTACCCTTAAGCTCGCAAGTGTAGATAGAAAAGGCTTCACTTCTTTATCTTGTTTAGGTGCAACATCCAATTTCACCACATAATCATTGTCTTTATCCGGCAATTCCACCTTTAATGGAACCTCTCCCTTCTCTAAATCCTTTTTACTGATTTCAATTTCAGGCAGAGACTCCTTATAATCCCCATTTTCCATAATGGTAAAGTTGGTAGGAACGGGTTTAGCTCCCTCTACAATTTGATAACTTTTCCGAGGCAACACATGGGCTTTTACGGTCATAAGCTCGGGTGATTCAATCTTATCTACAACATCATTCTCCCGATTATTGTTATTGGAGTTAGGATAGATGCTTTGAGATATATTATTATTAGAATTATTATTCGGTTTATAAAGATCCAATTGTAAATTTACATCTTGATTGATGGGTGGATCTTCTTTTTCATCCTCATCATCATCACTGCAACAGCTAGATAAAAATAATAATAATAGAAAAAAGGATAAGTATTTCATGAGTCGTCCTCTATGTTTTTTGATCTCACCATTTATATAAATGCTAAATCATTCACAATTTCTGCATAGCTACGGTTATAATAATCATCACTTCCCCTAAGTAATGAATAGCGAGTCGATTTCATGATTTTTAAATCCACAAGCTTTTTATTGAAGGCATATAGGCATGAGCTTGGATCTTGCTCTAAGCGATAAAGCCCATCATACCTAACATGGTTAATTGCATTGAACATGACATACCTGAAACCATTTAAAATATAACGCCCTGTTTTCAAGGCTTGCATCCAATAACGATCCCTAAAAAGTCTTCCTTTTCGTTGGTAAAAGCGATTAACAGTTCTGCTAATCTCTGAAACAAACATCCGCATGGCATCACCAAATAAGGTATCCCTAGATAGTTTTCCGAGATCAGAGTCCTTGTCAAATTGGATGATCAGATGAATGTGATTAGACAAAATACAATAG
>CAYFLR010000010.1:0-252 GCA_964343805.1 uncultured bacterium
TTTACGGTTAGAAATTAGGGCAGAATCTTTTTGCCCCTTTAATTGGGGAAGAGCCTAAATCATTAGCCGGTTTTTAGTCCGCTTTAATCACGCAACCGACACGGTGGTAAACGCTGTGTTTACCACCGATGGTAATTTTGGGCACACTTATCCATTCCCAAAGTGACCATTCCATGTCGCTGGGCTATCAACCTCAATCTCTAAAGTGATAGTTTCTAAATCCGTTCTAGTGCACCATGCACTCCTCACGTC
>CAYFLR010000010.1:266-12682 GCA_964343805.1 uncultured bacterium
GGCTCGCCTAGCTGGCCGCCTGCCTCCGCCCTTCGGGCTGCACTCGCTACGCTCGGCAGTGCAATCTGGCTATCCTGCCAGATTGTCGAACGTGCCAGCATGAAACCAATCTTGAATACTCCGAAACTAAAAAACCCCCGCTATCTTCGATAACGAGGGTTTTTTAGTGGCGCACCATACACGATTCGAACGTGTGACCGCCTGATTCGTAGTCAGGTACTCTATCCAGCTGAGCTAATGGTGCCCAATAAAAAGCGGAGAAGCGGGGATTCGAACCCCGGGAGCAGCTATTCGCCGCTCAACACATTAGCAATGTGCCGCCTTCGGCCACTCGGCCACTTCTCCAAAAAAAGGGATTCGAACCCCAGGAGACAATGCCTCAACGGTTTTCAAGACCGCCGCCTTCGACCACTCGGCCAGTTCACCGCGCTAAAGCGCTTAAGGCTAAGATCGAAACTTTAAAAAAATTATGGATAAAAGTCAATGGATAATTAGACGGGGATTAACTTTTTTGAAACATACATTTTAATAATGTTTCCAATTCGCCTTCGATAGTCTGGGTTATCAAATAATGTGGGTTTGAATTGGTTGCCGTCTTGGTAAAAATCGGCATGAATTCCAGCAATGTATGAAATGGCTGTTTCAAAGCTCTGAACATAGATGAAAGCAATTCGGTCTGCGATCATATCAATGATATTTAGAATCTCTTTCAAATTATGAGCATGCGCTTGGCTAAAGCTTTCGTCAGGATCTTCATTACTTGGGGTTACAATGCGTTCATTGGCATTGATATGATGAGCCAAAGCTTCATATTCTCTTTTAAAGTCACCGTCGTACATGGTGTCTAATCGAATCGCAGAGAGGATGGCGAGCATAGACTCCGCAACTTTAGGAGTGAGATTATCTATGAAATAGTAGTGAAAGCGTACCTTTATTATTTCTCTTAAAATGAGGTACTCTTGTTGTTTTTCCGATAGATTCTGCCAAAAGGGCTGCCAAATATATATTTCCGTGCTGTTATTGAGGTTAATTCCTCGAATATTATCTATCTGGTTGGGTTTTAAGAAAAACTTACATCGATCATCTGATCTGAATGACTGGTTATTGAGTAACTTGATAAATGAGGACTCAATAGGGGTTGAGAATTGAATAGCCCTTGTTGTGTTGGTATTCATTAAATTAGGAAAGGTGTTCTTTGATGAGAAGGTCCTTTCTATAATTGCAAAGTGATTATCCATAAATTTAATGAAAGGGTTGCGTGCCAAATTAATCTTAATTTGATTTCTTAACAGGGTCGGACTGTGGCTCTTTTCCCTACCAAAAGGAGTCTTAAAATACTGTTTGGTAAAAAGGACTTCGCTGGCCTCTAACTCGGTAAATAGACTGAGTGCGTGATAGCAATATGCCGCTCTGGTATTGTCATGCTTGAGTTTGTAAATTTCTGCCAGTTCACGATAAGAAGCGGTGCGAGTAGGCATCACTTCAATTATCGAAGGATAGATTTCTGAAACCCCTGGCAAATGGTGATTGTTCTGTATTACATCCAATATTTTTTGTGAGAGCTCCTTATCAAGTTTGGTTGCTTTTTGCAGCTCTCTAATGGTGTTTATGTGTTCTCTTTGCAGATGGTATTGATTAAGTTTGATCCACTCTAAATAGAGCATGAAACCATGGTAGGATTCTTTTTGCTGTATTTTACGGATGGTGGTGCGGGTCATATTATGAATGGTGGTTTCATTCATTTGAGTTTCTTGGTTATTCAAATTGGAGAAATGACATCCTGTGACGATGATGTGAATTTCTGACAGAATTTGAATATCACTCGGCTCTTCATTTAATGCTTTCAAGAAGAACTTGGTGGCCAGTACGGGATCAGAGAATCTTGATTTGGCTAAATGAGCCATTTTTATATAATTCTTGTATCTTTCTTCTTTCCCTTTGCTTAGGAGATTATTCTCTTCGTGGTCAATATAGAGCGTAAAGAAATCAGCGAGATCTGTGCCAACTGACGGGGAAGAGAGTATTTTTATGGAAAGCTCTCTAGCTTGCTTCAGAGTTTCTGGAGGAATATTGGATGCTGAGAGTAGTTTTTCCAAATAAAGGCTGGCTTCCTTTGGTAAATTGAGGTGGCTAGCATAGATATCTGCAATCTTGCACCATATTTGAGTACGCACCTTCTGGGAGCTGGCCATAGTTAAATTATGCTTGAGTTGAGTGATGATTCGATGCCATTTGTGTGGCTTTCTGAATATCTCAACTAAATAAACTTCTTTTGAAGAGTTGAAAGGGCTGTCATTTGGTATCTTTTGAAAGAAATAATTGGCTCTTTCATGTTGTCCTAAATGATACTCACAAACACCTAAATTGAAATAAAGTTCTCCTAAGTCGAGCTCTATTTTAGATAGGTCAATGTGTTTGATATCGTGTCTTTCGTGTTGGGTCTTTAAACGGTCAAAGATATTTAAGAGTAGGGTTATGTATTCACTGGCTTTTTTCCACTCTCCATTATTAAGCTGTTCTTTGAAGAGGAAGTTTCCAATAATAAACCACTTATTGTAAAAGGATTCTGTTATTTGCCAGCGACCAATAGGGATGAGTACGTTTTGGATAAATCTAAATACGTTAAACGCTTGATTCCACTCTTTTAAGAAGATGAAAAGGTCGAGTTTCTTCTCCAAAGCAGGTGCATTGAGTCGGTCGATTTTAATGATTTCAGTTAGGTAATAGAGGGCCTCTTTATGGAAGTAGAGCCGTTTTGCCAGATCTGAAATGGTTAAAAGAAGCTCTATCCGCTCTTCCTTCTGATTCACTCTAGTGAGCTTAGACTTCAGTTGGTTAAACTGGGCGGTTAGATTCTCCCCTTGCGTTTGCACCTTGTTCTTAGTGGAAACAGGTTTCCGTATCGATGTTTGTTCTTGCATCGATCGTCCTTCTGAAATATGAATGAATTTCGACTTTGGGGTAAGTATATAAAATTGTCAGAAAAATTGCAATATTGAATTATCAGGTGAATGATATGGAAAAGCAAGTATCTAATCAACTCAATGGAGTGGCTTCAAGGTTATATCTGACTGTTCAGCGAATGGAAGATATTTTATCGACTATTGACACCTTATATATTGCAGTTAGTGGTGGAATCGACTCGGTTGTTCTATTACACGCACTATTCGAAGTAAAAGAAGTCCGTGATTGGTTGCCTTCCTTAAAAATAGTGCATGTGAATCATATGCTGCGGGGGGCTGAGTCTGATGGTGATATGAGCTTTGTTCAAAGTTTGGCGGAAAAATATGATTTAGAGGTTATTACAACCGAGATAGATGTGGGAAAAGTATGGGAAAAAGAGAAGGGATCTATTCAGCAAATTGCTCGTACCTGTCGTTATAGCTTTTTTTCCCGGCTCCTTGATGAAACTCATTCCATCTTGTGCACGGCTCATAATCTTGACGACCAAGTTGAAACAATGATGATGAGGATGATAAAGGGAACCTCTATCAGAGGGTTGGCTGGTATCCGTGAGCAAAGAGGGCGATTTATAAGACCCATGTTGAATTGTAGCCGAAAAGAGATCGAGGAATACTACTGGGATAATGAATTAATTCATAGGGAAGACTCATCAAATGCGAAAGATGTATATACTCGGAATAATATAAGGCATAATCTGATTCCCTTAATGGAATCTGTAGAGCCTTCTTTTCTAACTCATTTTTCTCGTCTGGCAAAGACTCTAACCAGGGAGAATTATTGTTTGGAGGATCTAACTAATAAGCTAATTGAGGAGATTGTTACATCAACTTCAAATGGCTATGTCTTCAAAAAAGCTTCCCTTAAATCAGTGGATCCAGCCTTAAAGTACCGTTTATTTGAGGCTCTTTTTAGGAAATGTGTCCCTCTCAGTACGGGAATAACCACCGCCCATTTAGAACAGTGTATTGAGTTTTTAGATAGCTCTAGCACTTCAAAGGTTATTCATCTTCCGGAGGGAGTTTCTATAAAATGCCAGTATGGAAGCCTCTATTTTATAAAAGAAGATGTCATTTCTGAAAAAAAGATCCTTCAGTTAGAATTGGAAATTAAGGAGTTAATTCATGGGGCCGCTTTGACATTACCTAATTCGGGGGGGCAGCTCCTAATAAAATTGTCAAATTCCATTGCGGAACCCAAGATCTATAAGAAGAATATTGCCTGCTTAGATATTGACAAAATTAAATTACCTCTTACATTGAGATACAGTGCCGATGGTGATTACATGACTCCATTGGGTATGAATGGAAAAAAGAAGTTAAACAGACTATTCATAGATGATAAAATACCTATTGAAGATCGTTTAAAACTGCCATTGTTATGTAAGGATAGCGAAATACTTTGGATATTTGGACATCGAATATCTGATAGATTTAAGGTAACTGAAGATACTTGCCGTGTTGTTATCTTTGAGTGGCGCAGGACGTGAGGGTTATTATCTGTTGAAAAGAGGGAATGACATATGAAGGGAAAGCATAGCACAGTAATATTATGGGTCATTTTTTTGGTGGTGGCCGTTTTAATCTTTCAACAAAGTTGGGATCCGGCAGCCAATACTGAGAAAATTCCTTTTTCACAGGTGATGGATAAGGCTTTAAGAGGTCCTGATCAACCGAAAGAAATTATTTCTCTGGAATTTAAAGGGAAGAAAATTACTGGAGTTTATGCCAACGGAAAGAAATTTAAGAGCTCTGGTGTTGTGGATTGGGGAGTGGTAGATAGCTTGCGCAAAGCGGGAGTTACTGTCTCTGTTGAAGAAGAGGAGGGAACTCCTATTTTAGCCCAAATACTTATCAACACCATTCCTATTTTGATTTTGGTGGCGGTTTTCTTTTTCTTTATGAGGCAAATTCAAGCCGGCGGTGGTAGGGCCATGAGCTTTGGTAAGAGTAAAGCCAAAATGCTCAATGAAAGTAGTAAAAAGGTGACTTTTAAAGATGTGGCTGGAATTGATGAGGCTGAAGAAGAACTCGAAGAGATTATTGATTTTCTAAAAGATCCCAAAAAGTTTACCTTACTGGGCGGTAGGATCCCTAAGGGAGTCCTTTTGATGGGCCCTCCCGGAACTGGAAAAACGCTATTAGCGAGAGCGATTGCTGGTGAAGCTAAAGTGCCATTTTTTAGTATAAGTGGTTCCGATTTTGTTGAAATGTTTGTGGGTATCGGTGCTTCTAGAGTTCGCGATCTATTTGATCAAGGAAAGAAAAATGCACCTTGTATTATATTTATCGATGAGATTGATGCTGTGGGTAGACATCGTGGTGCAGGCCTCGGGGGTGGACACGATGAGAGAGAACAGACTCTTAATCAACTCTTGGTAGAAATGGATGGTTTTGAAGGTAATGAAGGTGTGATTTTAATTGCAGCAACTAACAGGCCTGATGTATTAGATCCTGCTTTACTTCGCCCTGGGCGATTTGATAGAAGAGTGGTGGTTCAATCTCCTGATGTAAAAGGTCGTAAGGGAATTTTAGAAATTCATTCAAAGAATACACCTCTGGCTGAAGATGTGAACCTTGAAGTTGTGGCCAAAGGAACTCCCGGTTTCACTGGGGCTGATTTAGAAAACCTAGTTAATGAAGCGGCCCTCCATGCAGCCCGTCTTAATGCATTAAAAATAACTAATGAGCATCTAGACGTAGCAAAAGATAAAGTTCTGATGGGACCTGCTCGCCGGAGTCTTTATATTAGCGATGAAGAAAAGAGAAATACAGCTTATCATGAAGCGGGTCATACCATTGTAGCCAAATTGATCCCCGGTTCTGATGAGGTTCATAAGGTGAGTATCGTACCGAGAGGAATGGCCTTAGGTGTGACCCAGATGCTCCCTAATGAAGATAAAAGATCACTATCTAAAGAGTACATTTTGAACTCTATATGTAGTTTGATGGGGGGGCGAGCTTCTGAATCTCTCGTTTTTGATATTTTCTCTACTGGTGCAAGTAATGATATTGATAGAGCTACTTCACTGGCCAAGAAAATGGTAACCAACTGGGGTATGAGTGATCGAGTGGGTCCTATTACTCTTGGAAAAGTGGAAGAACATCCATTTCTAGGTAAGGAGCTTTCTTCTACAAACTACATTAGTCAAAATCTTCTAGAAGATATTGATAGTGAAGTAAAACGAATTGTTACCGAGCAATATGATCGAGCTGTCAAATACCTTAAAGATAACTATGATATTTTGGAGCGCATGTCCCAAGAATTAATCAAAGAAGAAGTCTTGGATTCCGAGCAAATAGAAGCGATCATGCAAGGAAAGCCTTTACCAAAATCCTCTAACAAGGACTCTTTTAAAAAGGCTGAACCAACTGATGATTCTAAGGGTGATAAAGTAGAAACCGTTGTTGAGAAGCCGGTGACTGAGGAGAGCTGATGCAGCTAGATTGGGGCCGATCTCCCTTGGTGATGGGGATTATCAATATCACCCCAGACTCTTTTTCTGATGGAGGTCAGTTTCTTGCGCCTGAAAAGGCCATTTCCCATGCAGGTAAATTAATTAGAGAGGGCGCTCATATATTAGATCTTGGCGCTGAATCATCCCGACCGGGGTCCCTTCCTATAGATGAAAACACCGAAATAGACCGGTTAATTCCCGTGGTGGAGGCTATTAATAGAGAGTTTCCTCATATTCCAATTTCCGTAGACACCTACAAGCCGAAAGTCATTGAAAGGGCCCTAGCTCATGGGGCTGCTATAATTAATAACATCAAAGGATTTGGTTTTGAAACTGAAGAGTGCCTTACCAAGATGAAAGGATATGATCCATATCTGATCATTATGCATATGCGGGGCAATCCGCTCACTATGCAAGAGAACCTTGATGAATCTGAAAACCCTATTCCCATTATAAATTCCTACTTTGAGAAACAAATTTCATTACTGCGAGATTATGGCATTTCTCATGAACGTATTATTCTTGATCCGGGGATAGGTTTTGGAAAAACGGTGGAGCAGAATTGTCAAATTCTCAAGAATCTCTCTTCATTCAAAACCATTTCCGGGATACAATATAATTTCCCCTTATTAATAGGGTTGTCTAGAAAGTCCTTTATGGGTCATATTCTAGAGGAAGAAAATCCTAAAAATAGGGATTTGGGATCAAAAATATTAGAAGTTTATTCCTATCAGAAGGGTGCAGCTATGATTCGAACCCATGATGTTCTTAGCTTGCATAATTCACTTACTCTGCTAAAGGCGGTGGAAGATGTTTCTTGATATATTTTCTAATTTTTCAATCTCCTCTGCCATAGATATTCTGTTAATGAGTGTGATCCTCTACCAGTTATTACTCTTTGTGCGGGGGACGCGGACTCAACAGATATTGATAGGAATATTAATATTGTTCGGCCTTTCAGTCATGGCCTCATTTCTAGAATTAGAATTGCATACCATCAATTGGTTGGTTCAAAAGTTTTATAGTTCTCTAATTATTGTATTTGTAATTTTATTCCAAGATGACATTCGGAGAATGCTAAGTCGAGTGGGAAAAACCCCGATATTCAGCAATGCTACCAACATTACAGATAACGTACTAGATGAAATTGTAGATGCAGTTAAAATCATGGCCAAACAAAAGGTGGGTGTACTTATAGTAATCGAAAGAGAGAATGATTTGCAGAAATATGTAGAGGTGGGGAGACCGATTGATGCAGGGACTCATGCTGATTTGATACGAAGTATTTTTAACCCCTCTGCCCCTCTCCATGATGGAGCCATCATTATTCAAAATGGTCGGATCGCATCGGCATCATGCTTTTTGCCTCTGACTCGGAGTCCATATATAGATGCCAAATTGGGAAGTCGTCATAGAGCAGCATTGGGACTAGCTGAAGAGACAGACGCTATAATTATTGTGTGTTCAGAGGAATTAGGTAAGATATCATTCGTAATGGATGCGAAGATTAAATCTAACATCTCTCCAACAGCCCTCAAAAAGGAATTATTGAAAGCCTTAAGAAAGCCGGGAACAGGGGGAGATAGTAAGAAGTCTAAACCAGTTGAACGCAATGAAAATCGTAATGGCAACAATGATGATTTTGATCGAGTAAAAGCATGAGAATTTTAATTGATATCTTTACTAAGAATATTCTGCTCAAAATAGTTGCGGTACTAATGGCCATCATATTCTGGTTTATTGTCCAAGCAGAACAGGTGACTGAAGTTCAGCGAAAACTGACTATCAACCTCGCTACTCCTGAAGATGTAATTATTCAAGGGGGAGATAACAGGCAGATGGATATCAGACTGAAAGGTCCAAAAGCGATTCTGGCGGCCTATTATGTAGAGGGAATTAACCTGCAAGCCACCTTAACTTTACCTCATAAGCAAACCGGCAAGACTATACGAATTCGAATGCAAAAACAGTATATCAGTAATTTGCACGAGCGGATTGCCGTAGAATTTGATGAGGCATTTATTGAAGTTTTACTTCACCAAAAGATTATCAGAAATTTACCGGTGCGACCTGTTCTGATAGGGAAGCCCAAGGATGGGTATACTGTTGAGAAAATTATCGTTGAACCGGCTGAAATTGAATTAGAGGGAGGAGCCAATGATTTAGCCTCGCTTTTGGAGGTAAACAATGTGCCACTCAATATTACCGATTTGAGTCAAAGTACCCAATTTGAGGATGTACTTCTTGATTTGACTCATTTAAAAACAGTGAAAGCTAAAACTCAAATTGTAACCATCAAATTGTTAATTGGTGAAGAAAAACGAAATAAAAAGTTTGAAAATATACCTGTTTTACTGGTAAATGATCTCTATCGTAGTCAATATCAGCCTAAGAAGATTACGATTGAAATTCAAGGGACGAAAGGGATTATTAACTTTATTAAACCAGAGGATTTTCAGGCGGTGATTGATGTGAAAGATGATCAACCGGGTAGCAAAGTGAATAAGAAAGTACAGGTTAAGATCCCACCCAATACAACCTTAATTGAATCCACTCCTGAGTGGATTACGGTTCGAATTAGTAATTATAAGAAATAAATCATTTTAAAGGTAGGACAATTCCATGGGAAAATATTTTGGAACGGATGGTATTCGTGGTTTGGCTAATGTGCACCCTATGACCCCCCTTATTGCAATGAAGCTTGGTATGGCTATTGGCAAGTACTTCGCTGGAAAAGGTAATGTTAGAATGCCAAGTGTTTTGATTGGCAAAGACACTCGTATCTCCTGTTACAGTCTTGAACAGGCATTGGCATCGGGTATTACTGCCATGGGAGTGAATGTATTATTTACTGGACCAATCCCCACACCAGGAATTGCCTATTTAACCAGAGGGATGAGGGCGACCGCAGGAGTGGTAATCAGCGCCTCTCACAATCCCTATCATGACAATGGAATCAAGATTTTTTCCCATGAAGGTTACAAATTACTTGATCAAATTGAAACTGAGCTTGAAGAGCTGATTGATTCGGATGATCTTATTTTAGATTTGAAAACTCATGAAAAAATAGGAAGAGCTAAACGTATTGACGATGCCATTGGTCAGTATGCAGTTTTTTTAAAGGAGAGTTTTCCTAAAGATCTTACCCTGGATGGAATTCGTATTGTTGTTGATTGTGCTAATGGAGCCAGTTATAAAGCCGCTCCAAAAGTGTTTAGTGAACTTGGTGCTGAGATATTCGTGCTGGGTAACGAACCCAATGGTATGAATATTAATGATAATTGTGGAGCCCTCCACCCAGAGCATATGCAGGAGAAGGTGAGGCGTTATAAGGCTGATATTGGAATAGCCTTAGACGGTGATGCCGATCGTTTGATTGTTTGTGATGAAAAGGGGGAGATTATTGATGGAGATCGCCTTTTAGCTATCTGTGGCTGTTATTTAAAAGAAGAGGGTAAATTAGCTAATGATACCATTGTTACCACTGTGATGAGTAATATTGGTTTAGACATTGCGATGAAAGAAAAGGGAATTGATGTCCAAAGAACTAAAGTGGGTGACCGCTATGTGGTGGAATGGATGAGAGAACATGGATTCAATCTTGGTGGCGAACAGTCGGGACATATTGTTTTTCTTGATACCAACCCCACCGGTGACGGAGTGCTTTCTGCATTGAAATTGCTGGAAATTATGATTAAAAAGAGAAAGCCGCTTTCCAAACTCAAGGAGGTTATGGAAACGGTGCCACAGATCCTTATCAATGTGCCTGTTAATGAAAAACGCCCCATAGATGAGGTGGCGCCCTTGGCCGATAAGGTGAAGGAAGTGGAGTCGAAGTTAGAAGGTAAGGGCCGAGTTTTGTTGCGTTATTCGGGTACAGAGAACCTGCTTAGAATTATGGTGGAAGGGACAGATGAATCCTATATCAAAACCGAAGCCCATAATATGGCTGCACTAGCCAAAGAACATTTATAGAAAGGGGAGATTTTATGAAACCTCGGTTAGGGGTTAATATTGATCATGTTGCTACTATCAGACAGTGTCGAGATACAAAATACCCAGACCCTGTTCAGGCAGCAGTGTTGGCCGAATTAGGTGGAGCCGATCAAATTACCATTCATTTACGAGAAGATCGTCGACATATTCAGGACAGAGATTTAACTATTCTTAAGCAGACCGCTTCGGTTCGTCTTAATTTAGAAATGGCAGTAACTGACGAGATGATTGCCATTGCCAAGGATGTAAAGCCTGATATGGTGACTTTGGTTCCTGAAAAGAGAGAGGAACGAACCACAGAAGGTGGTTTAGATGTAGTGAATAATAAAAATAGAATAAAAGAGGCGATCTGTTCTTTAGAAGAAACGATTCCTATTGTCAGTTTATTTGTGGATCCCAGCCTGGATACTATGGAAACTCTGGCAGAGGTAGGATCCCGAGCCATTGAAATCCACACTGGATTTTATGCTGATGCACCAAACCTAAGGGCAGCCCAAGATGAACTGAAGAAAATTTCTGCTGCCGTTGAGGTTGCTAAGAATCAGAATGTAAAGGTGTTTGCAGGTCATGGGTTGCATTATCAAAATATCCTTCCTCTCTTGCAGATGAAAGATATTGAAGAGTATAATATTGGTCATTCCATCATTGGAAAAGCTATATTTGTTGGATTAGAACGAGCTGTTCGAGAGATGAAAGAGATCATTCAACAGCATTACGAAGGTGAATTACCCATTGAATAAGAATGAGAATCTGGAATTTGTGAATATTGATTTAGAAGGGCTTACACCGGTCGTTTCTCGTCTCAAAGAGCTTATTAAACCCGGACAGGTAATCCTTTTTAATGGAGATTTAGGTGCTGGAAAAACCACCTTTATAAGGTTGCTTTGTGAATCTATCGGCCTCAGTACAGGAGAGGCTGTTAAGAGCCCAAGCTTTTCCTTAGTAAACACTTACGAGACTGATCTATGCCAAGTTCATCATTTTGACCTTTATCGCTTAGATAATATGGATCAACTTCTTCAAGATATTGGTTTTGATGAGTACTTGAATTCTCATAGTGTCTTAATGATAGAATGGGGAGAAAAGCTTGGTAAACTACCTCTTTCAGGTTATTACAAAGTAGATATTAGCTATAATAATGAGAATAGTAGAGATATTTGCATCTCTTATTGTAATTAATCTTAAGGTTATTCAACTTCTCGGCAGCGATTCATAGGATTTTGCTCATTGTCCAGTTTTTCAGATTTCCATGAAACATTGGGGTTGTAAACACAGCCGTATACTAAGCAGAGTGAGTTTTGAGTATCAAAGGCATTTTCTTTGCATTGAAGTCCTTTGCCACATATCCATGCGGGATCGATGCAACAATGGGCTATTGTCTCTTTTTCGCAGCCCATACTTTTAGGATCAAATCCTCCACCCTCCAGTAAAACAAAATCTTCTCCACGCAGGCTAGAGAACACTCTAATGTAAAGGTCAGACCAGGTTGAGCTATCTTCAGCCCCAGTATTATAAACGGGACCAGATTCATCTCTACGGTAATTTCCTCCATTTTCTTCCGTTTCCCAGCAGTTAAAATCAATTTCATTCTGACAATATTTGACATGGGGGTGTTGTACCGTTTGTTGAGTTGTATAATCGTTTACCGGTTCTTCAGTAGTAGTTTGGGTTGTCTGTGTAGTTTCTGTCGTCTGAGTTTTTGTATTATCTGTTGTCTGGCTAGTCTTATTATTCGTATTTTGGTTTTTTTCCACACCGCCATCATTGGTATTTGCATTGGCAGAACTATTTGTTGATTGTTGGTATTCTGGTGGTTGGCTGGTGGCCTTTTTCTTACTTTGAGGCAGGCTTTTTACCCCAGATCCTATATCATTGCAATTAACGAAAATTAGAAGATAGGTTAAGGCAATTACTAAAATCTGAATTTTAGACATAAGTTCCTCATGGTTTCAGGTAATTATTGTTCTATCTTATATATCGGTATTTTGGATAATTACTTGAG
>CAYFLR010000010.1:12692-30937 GCA_964343805.1 uncultured bacterium
AATGTAAAAATGAATGAAGGTGTAAGTCTTTGATTACTTGTTACTTAATAAATGAGGTGACCTATGGTAGGATATGATAATCAATGAATTAAAAAGGATGTTTTATTTTTTATCAAAATTTGATATAATAATATATAAATTAAGTGCGAATCTCTGTTTAAAACATGTGGTTTGAATTTCAATGGGGTGTTTATTTAGAGGATCAAAAACACTCTCAAAAAGGCTTTAATTATTATCTGAGGATCTAATTTCAAGGATCCTGGGATAATTTTTAACCCCCCTTTCTTTTTGAGCTCCCATCAAAACGAGTAAAACAACACTTTCTAAACTAGAGATAAGCTGAGGTATTTTTACCTGAAACATTCTTTATAAGAGGGGGAGGTATGTTTTACTGGGTTCAACATAAGAAGTCATTCATTATATGTTTGATTCTGCTGGGGATGGTAGCACCAGCTAGCAGCTTATGGGCTAAAAAAACAAAAGCGAAAGCCAAGGAAAGATGGGATATTGAGGGTCAGTATTCCGCTCCTGAGCATAAAAGCTATGAGCAGTTTTATGAAGACAAAAATGCTGCCAAAAGAACCAAAGAGGCAGCTCGGTTACGAAATAAAACCATTGCTAGTATAGAAAAACTGCTCAAAGGTAAATTAGATAGAAACGATCGGTATCAACTGCAAATTAGGTTGGCCGACCTTTTATCAGAAAAATATCAGGTGACGAGCCAAAGAGTATTTCTAAATCGGGCTATTTCAGTATATCGCCGTATTATCAAAAAGTTTAGCCGCAGAAAGGATTTAGATCGGGTCTATTTTGCTTTGGCATTTCATCTATCTTTAATCGGGGATAAGACCTATCCTCTTTATCACCGTCGTTTGATTAAAAGATTTCCTCAGTCCTCTTTTTTGCCAGATTCCTACTTGGCTCTGGGAGAGTATCATTTCGAAAGACATGAAGTAGCACTGGCTATCAAGAATTATAAGAAGGTCATTCCCTTCAAAAATTCTAAGGCCTACTTATTTGCCATTTATAAACTGGGATGGTGTTATTTTAATCTGGCCGCCAAAGATAAGAAAATGGAGAGAAAAAACCATCAAAAGTCATTGGCCGCTTTTAAATTAGTTGTGAAACAAGGTAAAGAGAATGGAGGAGTCAATCAGCTAAATCTACGAAATGAAGCACTAATGGATATGGTTTTTGTTTATGCTGAAACAGGTGATACCAGGGGTGCTTGGAGTTATTTTCAAAAAATTAAAGAAAAAGATTATTTTCGCAAAATTCTCATGAGGCTGGCATGGACCCATAATCGTAAGGGAGACTATACAGCGGCTAGAGGTATTTATTTAAGGTTATTGAAGGAATTTCCTCTTCATAAAGATGTCCATGTAGTTATGGAAAAAATCGTAACCGTGAGCGAGAAGAAAAAAGATTTTCCTGGAGTCCTGAAATACTTAAAGCTGTTTACCCACAAATACAGTAAAAAATCAGCTTGGTATCAAAAACACCAAAAAGATAAGGAAGCCATCGCTGGATTAGAGGAAACCAAAGAGCGATTAATTCGAGTCTGGGGAAAAACCTTTCATTTACAAGGGCAAGATCCTAAAAGGGTGAAGCAGCAGAAGATGTATTATGGTTTTGCCATGGATACTTACAGGCTGTATCTCATTTCGTTTGAACCCTCTAATAGCTATTTTGAAATCAAGTTTTTACTTGCCGAACTATTGTACTCCTTTGAGAAGTACAATGAAGCGGCAGGGCATTATTTGGAAGTAGCGGCAAGTAATTATCAAGAACGGGTGGAACTCTCTGCTAAAAATGCTATTTTTTCATTCGAAAAAGCTTTTGAAAAGAGCAAAATAAAGACTCCTAAGCTCACCACTAAAGCTCTACCAATCCCTACTCTCTTGCAGAAGGTGGTCTCCTCCTGTGACCGATATTTAGAAGTAGTAAAGAATGATTCAGTCAACGACCGAATGTGGGCCAAAATGAAGGCTGCACGTATTTACTACACCTATTCTAACTTTAAGGAAGCATTTAAAAGACTTCAAAAGGTTATAGATGAGCATTCTTCCTCTAAAACTGCCAAAACAGCAGCGCGTATGATTTTGCATGTTCACCATCGGGATAAAAACTGGGCAAAACTTTATCAAACCGCCAAAGAGATGATGGCCAACACCAAGCTCATTAAAGGCGGGTTTCAAAAGGAGCTACTACAAATTGTAAAGAATTCTCATTTTAAAATGGGAGAAGATCTAGAGGGTCATAAGAAATATGTAAAGGCAGCAGATATGTTTTTATCCTACTTTAAGGATTTCAACGGGGATAAATTTGCTGATCGCGCCCTTTTTAGAGCCTCCTTAAATTATGAGAAGGCGAAAGACTATGCAAAGAGTATTCATGCTTTGAGTCTTTTAGATAAATCCTTTCCCAAGTCAAAGTTGCATGGAGACACTTTGATCAGAATGGGTTTTCTAAATGAATCTATTATGAACTTTAGCAAAGCGGCTCATTATTATGAAAGATTTGCACGAAAATACCCAAGTCGAAAAGAGGCGCAGAACTCTCTATTAAATGCTGCAGTTATCCATGAAAGTTTAGAGAAAGTAGAGGATTCCTATCGCTGTTACAAACATTTCATCAGACTATTTCCTAGAGTTAAAGAGGTAGAGGTCAGATTTTCTTTAGTTGAGCACGGTATCAAATTAGAGGAGTACAAAGATGCCAAGGCTCATCTTAAGTACATTGCGGATAGGGCAGAAAAAATAGATGATAAAATACTGGCCATGGTCCAGTTATGGCGTGTTTCCTCTCATTTAGGAAAAGAGAATCTCTCTTGGCTGACCAAGGCAGATAAACTGTTTAAGCAATCTCAAAAGAATCATAACTTAACTAATTCAGCTAAAGAATTGGCTGCTGTAAAGTTTGAGAGCATGGACCGTATTCTTCAGGCCTACTTTGCTATTAATTTGAAGAATCCAAAAATGCTAGGAAAAGACTTGGATCGTAAGAAATACTTGATGGGACAGATTAAGCAAAAGTACTCTGAGATTATGGATCTCGGAGACCCTGAATATGGGGTTGCCTCTTTATATCAGCTCGGCTTTACCGTGCAGAATATGGCGGAATCCTTATCGGGGGCTGTTGCTCCAGCAGGACTTGGCAAAGATGATGAGAGAGAGTTTCGTTCTCAACTTGATCAATTGATTTTTCCTTTGGAAGAAGAGTCTTTTGTCTATTACAAAACGGCTTTTGATAAGTCTATGGAATTAGGTGTCTATAGTCTTTACCAACAAAAGGCTTATCAGGCTTTAAATAAGCTAGATCCAGCCAAGTACAGTCAATCAGAAGAGATGGGGTACTCTCTCACTTTTGGTCTGGCTGATTTTAATCAAAACGAAATGATCAAAGATTTAATTCAATAAAATGGGGGTTATTGTGCAAAAATTACTAATCTTAACTTTATTATTTACGTGGTTAGGGGGTTGTACCACCTCCCAGGTTTCTTTTCGCGAGAATGCGGTAAGAAAACAGGTCAGTGTTTTACATGGGGGGGAATCCTATGTGCAAAATGATTTTAAGGCAGAGAAAATAAAAAAGTCCATCGTGGATCATAAAGAGTCTGTAAAGAAAGATGATGGAAATCTAAAGACTCGGATGAATCTAGCCAACCTTCATTTTGTAAATGGAGAGGTGGATGAGGCTGAAAAGCAAACCAAAGCAGTCTTAAAAATCAATCCCACCTATGTGGACGCCATCCGTTTGATGGCAAAGATCATGTACCAAAAAGGACAATATAAATTGGTGCGTTTGATCTGTGAAAATAGTTTTTTTAAGGGTGTTATTGACAGTGAATTGCACAATGTATTGGCTAAATCCTACCTCAAACTCAATATGAAGGGGCTTGCTTTTCATCACCTTAAGAAAGCAATTACCGTGGATCAGCGTAATATGGCTGCTCAGATGAATTTAGGATCTTTTTACCTGCACTATAAGGATTATAATCGGGCAGGTATTCAGTTTCAGAAAGTTCTACTCGTTGCTCCTGCTTCCGTGCATGCTAAGGCCGGGCTAGCTACCGTTTTATATCGAAAAGGTGAATATGATAGATCATTAAAACTGTTCAATGAAGTGTTGAAGGTCAATCCTAATCATAAATTGGCTTTATTCAATGCGGGCTTAGTCCTCAAAGAGAACAACTTTGCTCAAAAGAACTTGAAGCAATCACTGAAACATTTTGAACGTTTGCTAGATTTAGTTGCTGATGATCGAAAGACCTATGAATTGGCTTATAACAAAATTGTAGAGGTTCGGGATTCTATGCAAAATACTGTAAAGAGTGACCAAGAAATTTGGAAGCTTGCAGAAAATGGAACTCCTGCAACCAAAGAAGAGGATGTGGCCGCCAAGAAGCCTATCAAGAAAAAAAGTGAACCTGAAAAAACTGAAGAAGAGGCATACATAGAAAAGGGGCTTGGTTTGGAAGCGAGTGTGGCTCCGGTCAAAGAGGAGAAAAAGGAATACTCACAAGCAGTTGTGAGTACATCAAATGATTCAGCAGATAGATTAGAGGAAATTTTATTATCTGAATAGAGTCTGGTTAAATAAAAAAAAGGGTTAAAGGACCTGAAAGGGGGGGAATCAGGTCCTTTCCCTTCTTTATAAAGTTAGAGAGTTACCAATTATTTACGGTGCCTCCGACATTCACTCCCCAACTAATCGAGTTATTGTTGCCATAGTTTGTTCCACCAACTCCAATATTCCAATGTACATTATCTTGTCCGTATCCATAAGGATTGCATCCGTTAGTACAATGAGGAGCTACTATCACAGGCTGATTGCAGTTTGGATATTGAATGTGTTGTCCGTGCATGGGGCCGCCGTATCCACAGTTACCACTACCTACTTGGCAAGGAGCAGGGGGAAGAATAATTTGTGGTTGTAAACAGCGACCATCTCTGATGTATTGCTCATATTTATTGCGAAAAGCATCCAGTAGTTGATGGATAACAACCGGTGCATATTCATGCTCTGAAAAATGCTCTTGGTTAATGAGTCGACCGTTAAAGTATACCAATACATTGATAACAATTTGAATCTGGTTTAACCATCCACCTCTGACAAAGCCACCAAAGTAGTCATTGAAATTCCCATCACACCTTAGAAAATCATTATTTGCACCATAAAACTCATCAAACATCATGGAGCCTAGTTGACTCCCTGAATTATGGAACATCTGGTAATTGGGAATAGGACATCCAGCACCATTGTTAGTACAGAGGTTGTTGTAATGATTGTAGGCCAAATTAAGTTGGTTTTGCCAATCTCCATTTTGAATAGTAGGGTTAGCACCAGTAGGGTAGCCAAATAAATGACTGGCATACTCTTTGATTCCTAGTTTTACACTGTCATCATCAGAGGGAGCAGCTGCTTCAGTGGGTGTATTGGCTGCTTCTTTTGTGCTGTCAGCACTGGTTGTAACGGTTTCAGCAACCTCTACGGTTTCTTCTTGTTTTTTCTTTTCTTCTTCGAGCCGCCGTTGTTCCTCTAATTTGGCGATGGCTTCTTCTTCAGCTTTCTTCTTTTCTTCCTCTTCCTTTTTCTTCTTTTCTTCAGCTAGTTTTCTGGCTTCTTCTTTTCTCTGCTGTTCAATTTTATCTTCTTTAGGTTTAGGATCTTCTCCACAGCTAGCTATGGATACAGTTAAAAAGATTGAAAGGACTAAAAGTGTTAATAAATTTGATTTAAACATAACCACTCCTTTGAAAGGCATAATATAATAGCATCTTAGCTATTATGATTTGGATAAAAAGCTTATCCAAACGCTCACCTAAATTGCAATTTGAGTGCCAATGATAAATTCTCATAAATAATAGAGAGTTAGCTAATTGGTGGGTTTTGAATTGTAAATAGATTAGTCAATTTGGCTAAAAAGTGTCTACTAATCTTTTGACAGTTTTGTAATGGATATAAAAAAGATAGTCAGGGATGCTAACAACTTAAACAAAAAAAGCCCGGTACTTGTTAGCACCGGGCTTTTGATCCTCTAATTAGGGGGGATATTGCTTACCAGGAAGATCCTCCTACCTGAATTCCCCAACCGATGGAACTGTTATGATCATAATTTGTACCACCAGCTCCTATACTCCAGTTAACTCCACTGTTACCATAGTAACCATTGTTATATCCACCGTAGTATCCATTGCCACATCCTAAGTTACAGCTAGCGTTGATAGATGTATTATGTTGCACTCCGTAGTAAGGGTAAGTATTATAGTGTCCAGTGTTCATGTTTCCGTATCCACAGACTCCGCCACCAATTTGACAAGGAGCAGGAAGTTGAGGCATTGGAGGTGTATAACATCCACCGTGCTGATAACCGCCGTTTAACACTTGTTGATACTTAGCTTTAAAAGCTTGAAGTAGTTGATGGATAACTACAGGAGCGTATTGATTCTCATTGTAGTTCTCTTGGTTAATAAGGCGTCCGTTAAAGAATACCATTACGTTGATAACTACTTGTATTTCGTTTAACCATCCACCTCTTACAAAGCCACCAAAGTAGTCATTGAAGTTTCCATTACAGGTAAGGAAGTTAGGTTGTGCTTGATAAAAATTGTCAAACATCACGTTACCAAGTTGAGCACCTGAATCTACAAACATTTGGTAGTTGTTAATTGGACATCCAAGACCATTGTTTTGACATATGGTGTTGTATTGATTAAAGTTTTGGGTTAATTGCTGTTCCCAATTTTGATTAACAATCGTAGGCTGTTGTCCTACTTGATAACCAAAAAGATTACTAGCATACTCTTTGATTCCTAATTTTAAAGAACCATCGTCATCGGCTTTCTCCGGGGTGTTAGCTGCGGTAGCATCTGCAGTGTTAACAGCAGGTTGCTCTGGTTGGTCGGCAGCGGCAGCTGCGGCGGCAGCTTCTTCTTCTTTTGCTTGTTCGTCAGCAGCGGCTGCGGCAGCAGCTTCTTCTTCCTGCTTTTTCTTGGCAGCTTCTTCTTCCTTAGCTTTCGCTTCAGCTTCTTTACGTTTTTTCTCTTCATCAGCTTTCTTGGCTTCTTCAATTTTTTGCTGTTCTTTTTCTTGATCAGCAGCACTATCACCACATGCGGATGTAGTGAGAAGAGCTAAGGCTAAGAAAACTAAACCTAAAGTTTGTTTGCTCCATGTAAACATTTGAGACCTCCTTGAATTAATAAAAATACTGTAAGTACGTTGTTTTTTACCATGGGTCGAAACCCACCCATCACTAATGCAAGGTGAATGCCAAATAGTCAGTTTTCTGTAACTAATTGAAATGAAAGGGGATGATTAATTTAGTGCTGTTTAGAACTTGATCAGATCTGTCAAATCATTTGACAGTTTAATTGATTATGTAAATAAAATACTCACATAACCGACTACACTGTCGTGATCTCCATTGATCTCTCCCGAGTGGCTTTGATGAATGATTTTGGAGTTGTTTTGTGGGTAAAGCAAACGGAGGGTTTCCATTACTCCCACTGTGGGAACATAGCCGCACATGGAAATATTGTGGTTATGAACTGTTTGGTACAGGCCTTGAGGATCGAACTTTTCAATTTCAGCAAGAACTAAATCATTTTTTTCTTTTAAAATAGAACTGGATTCAAAATGATTCATATCAGAGCTGATTACTATTAAATAGGGTTGATCTAAATTGGCTAAGAATCCACTAAATTCTTTGGCAAAAGCAAGGGTGGAGGGGCTATCCAAATTAGCTAGGGTTAAGGGAACTATAGAAATATCAGGGTTTCTGCTCTTTAAAAAGGGTAGGTGAACCTCAATAGAGTGCTCTTGTTGGTGCGCAGAATAGTCCTCCGTGACCAGAGAGCATTGATCCATCATCTTTCGAGTCACCATTTCGTTAATAGGAATACTACCAAGGGGAGTAGCCCATTCTCCTTGGGCATAAAGTGAGATGGGGGTTCCATATCCTGTATGATTAGGGCTTAAAATAAAAACTAAGTCAGGAACTTCTATTAATTGATAAATAGCGCCTGCTGTAGTCCCACTGTACATATAACCAGCATGAGGGGCAAGTATTGCCTTTGCTTTGGTAGGTTGGGGGGCTATTTGGGGCATAAATTGTAAAAGTTCCTTCTGTAACTGATCTTCTTGATCAGAGTAAAAACTTCCAGCGACAGCTGTTTGCCTATGCATGAAACCTCCTATTTGCTAAATAAATAGGTTTGTATTTGAGTGACGACATTGTCTGCTGTGGCATTATCTGTGCAGACTTCATAATGTGCTTTTTCGTAGATGGGGATTCTTGGGTTGAGTAACCTCTCAATATTTTCCAGGCTAAGATTGGCCTTCTTAAGTAAGGGGCGATTGTCGTTGGGTGACATTTTTATTCTTCTCATGATTTCGTGAGGTCCTGCTTGGAGGTAAATAATATGACCTGCTTGCTGCATGATCTCCCAATTACTATCTAAAAGTGGGAGTCCTCCCCCTGCACAGATTACAAAATGCTCTTTTTTAATAAAGTTTTTAAGCAATTCTGTTTCTTTTTGACGAAAGGACTCCTCGCCATGGGTGGCAAAAATGTCTTCGATGCTTTTCCCCGAAAACTGTTCGATAAGTGAGTCGGTATCAATAAAGCCGTAATTAAGCTTATAGGCAAGCTCTTTACCTATGGTGGTTTTGCCTGCACCCATAAAGCCTATGAGAATAATATTATTTCCTGGTTCAATGGGATCCTCTTCTACGGTTTCTTCTTTGGTTGTTTCTTCTGTTGGTTCACTAACATCAGAAGGGGGTGTGTTATTTTGGTTGTCCGTACTTTGTTCCGGAGTGGGTGAATTCATTGTATAGGTCCTTTTCCACTTAAGTTAAGAGCAAGATTAAGAAGAGCAGAAGGCAAAAAAGCAAGCCGGCTAAGAGAGGTGTGGCAACAGAACCAGAGGATTTAGCATGTTCATCGTTTTGAGTCCCGTGAGAAGATGTGGAGGTCTTAGAGGAATGAGTTGATTCCCCATGAGATTCTTCAGAAGAATGAGGTTTCATGTGTTCAGGTTGCTTAGGTGAAGAAATCTCTTTAGAGTGAGGAGGCTGTTTCTCTTCCTTTGAAGGCTTATGACTTTTATCACTCTCTTTACCATGGGCAGAGCCTAGGGAAATGATTATTAAGATGGTGATAAGAAAAGAATAAATATATAGGGCTTGGATCTTCAGCTTCATTATGTCATATTACTCCATGAACAAATAAAAGAAAATAGTAATTGTTGATAATGGTAAAATCTCTTTTACCATATTGATAATACAGAATTTATATTAATTTTAGGGGGGTAAAATGGCTTTAACTAACCGGATTAAACAAGTTCTGATGATGGGTCTCGTGTTTGGATTTATCTTTCCAGAGGCTTTGGCTGTTGTGCGTCCAAAGAAAGATCGTTCTGAAAGTTTGAAATCTTATCTTACTTTAAAAATTAACCCTGAAGAGGGACTTAGAGATGGGAATTCCGAAACTAGATCAATTCGCAGAGCTTTACAGACTATCTATAAGAAAAAAGTAAATATTGAGATTGGAAAGAGAATTTTCTTTAGAGCAAAAGAGGGCTACAGCGTTTCTGTATTAGCTAACTTTGACAAGAAAAAGCCGACCCGTTACCTTAAGATTAAAGTTATCGTTGCTAGAAAAGATGGATCCATTGAAGAAATGCTTATGCAGACTTCAAATAGAGTTCCTTATAAAATGTATTCGAAAAATGGCAAAAGGTATTATCGAGTGACAAAATCTCTCAAAAGAACAAAAAGAGATAAGTTTGGTGAGGTTCGTTGTGAATTTAAATTGGCCTCCAGTCGAGGTAAAAAGAAAAAAGTTGCCAAAAGATACAAATTGAGGTAGGTTGTCCATTCTTTTGAGCGTAAGTGGGGATACCACTTGTAAAGATATTTAGAATAGTGGAGAGTGCTATGGCATCCAAGATGCAAGTAACAAAGACAAGAAGAAGACTAAGAAGAAAGAATATGGGTACTGTTGCGAAAAAGAAGCGTGTAATTAAAGGCACAACCCCTAAATTACTTCCTCTCTTGGGTAACAAGTAAAGTCGATCTGTCCATTCTCAAATCAGCTTGATCTTAAACCAAATAAGTCTGTTTGTTTTGATCTACCCTGGGATGCGTGTATTTCTGTGTCCTCTATTTCAATTTAAATAACTCATGAATTAACCCTGGATTAATGTAAGTACTGGATGAATTTGTCTATTGTAAAGTGAAGGAATCAATCGAGTAGGTCTTTGAGGGCGTTGTTTTTGGCTGCAATGGTCTGAGACATTTTATAATCTTGATGGGAGGCATAACCTTTGGTGTTAGTTTGGTGAGAGTGGGAATCGGTAATTTGAATCTCATAGGGGTAAAAAAAGCGTTTGACCTTTGGAATGGATTGAAGGTCGAGATCGGTTAGAAGCTTCTCTCTTACTTGGCTATTTAAACTAGGTATGGCACTAATTTTTTGATGTATTAGATCCATTTTATTATAAAGAGGATTCGGGTACTGAATCAGCTGCAAGCAGGTTAAGTGGATGGCTTGATAGTGATCACTTGTGTGAATGTTGTAATCGGTTGTTTGGGCGGCTGGATCATAATCCAGATGCTCTAATTGGCCAAAAAAGTCTTCGTGATTAATGCTTGAGCTCTGAAATTCTAAGAAAAGCTGTTCAAAGCCGTTTTTTACCTTATCAATGTCAATCAAAGTGTTTCGAGATCGCTGATGGTGAATGTTGGTAAAACTGGCGATGTTGTTGATTCGAATAAATTCTAGAATGGGAAGAACATCGCATTTTCTCTTGGTTACTATCCTTACCCCCAGGTGGTCAAATATTTCTCTAACAGTAATATTGGCCCGGTTGAGCAGCTTCATAATGGTGGAGTCGAGGGTCTTCTCCATTTTTACAGTTATGCACTGGAGAGGGATTTTGAAGTTCCCTTTTCCAAAGAAGACTAGACTATTACGGTCTATATAGATGTATTCATTGAAGCGATCATAGATTTGTTGTCGAATGGTTGAAAAGTTTTCGTAGGGCCGAGTGTTATAAATATGTGCAATGACATTCATAACTCTTAAAACAGCACAGGACCATTTCTGCTTTCGGTTGAGCGAGCTATTACTGGCTATCATTAGGAGAGCGCGAATGTCGTCTGGTTCTCTAATATCGATGGGGATTTGGGCATTATTGGGGTTGATTTCTTCTGTCAGAAAGTACTTTTCTATAAATTCAATGGCTTTTTGGTGTATTTCCACCACCTCATTGGCATCATCCTCTTTACGTAGATCATAACCGTAGTGTTTAAGGATATACTCTTCTGCATCATGAACGGTGTGTACGTCTAACTTATTAATTTTAAACGCAGTCTTTCCGTCAATGGTGATCTTTAACAGCTCCCATGGGATATTGTAATAGCGCTCGATAAGGGCTTTGTTTAACTGCTGACTTTTGTCCTGTGCTTCGTGCAAGACTTGTTTCCCAAGGTTTTTAACATGGTTGATATCGCTAAAAGTGGTCGCAACTATAGCAATAAAAAGTTTGTTTGTACAGTGAGTCATTAAAAAAAAATAATCACAACTTTCTAATTTTTTTAATTGATTCAATAATTTTAAATGAGATACTATTGTCCGATATCCCGGATTGTCATAACCCGGATCCTTAGAACTTTGAATTAGGAGTCTAGAGTGTTACGTTTTATGCGCGGAAAAAAACAGTCCTTTGTAATGTATATCTTAATGGGGGCTGCGCTTTTAAGTATGGCCTTTTTTGGATTATTTAATTTGAACACGGGTCAAGTGGGCGGAGCTATGGTCAAGGTGGGAAGCGACGTAATCTCAGTCCTAGACTTTGACCGTACTTTTAAGCAGCAGGAAGGATACTATCGTCGTATTTTTGGCAAGAATTACGGAGATAAACAGCGAGAGTATCTTATTTCCATGGTTCGAGATAATATGGTGTACTCGATTTTACAAAAAATGGAAGCGGAGCGCCTGGGTATTGGTGTTTGTCAGAAAGAGGTTAAAGAGGGAATCAAGGAGGTTCCTTATTTTAAGAAGGATGGTAAATTCCATTACAATCTATTTAAAGATTATTTATCAAGTTGGCGGTGGTCGGAGCAGTCATTTGTTAATCAAATGAATCAGGATTTAATCAATCGACGATTCGCTTCAATTATTTCTAACAGTCTACATGTGTCAGAAAATGATGCGTTTCTTTCTTATCGACTGGACAATGACAAAATAAATGTAGAGTTTGTGAAGGTGAATCCGAGCGCCCTTAATTATGAGCCCAAGGCGGATGAATTGGCCAAGATTCTTAAAGATGACGATAAGTTGAAGGGCTACTATGAAAAACATCTTTACCTCTACGAGAAGGAGAAGAAGGTTAAGGCTCAGCACATTCTAATAGCTTATAAAGGAGCCCAGAGAGCTTCCGATAAAATCGCTCGACCCAAAGATGAAGCCAAAACCATTGCGGGCCGAATTCTTACCGAAGTTAAACAGGGAAAAGATGATTTTACTACTCTAGCTAAAAAATACACCGATGAACCTGGAGGTCAAGATAAGGGCGGAGACTTAGGTTTCTTTAGTCGAACTGCAATGGTCAAGCCTTTTGCAGATACCGCTTTTAACATGAAAGAAGGGGACGTGAGTGGTGTTGTGGAAACTCCTTTTGGCTTTCACATTATCAAGGTGAATAAAATTCAACCTGCTGAAAAGAAAGAGTTTGCCAATGTTAAAAATGAAATAGCCAAGAAAATGCTGTTTGATGAGAAAAAAGATCAAATTGCCTATGATTTGGCCGCAACAATTATCAAAAAGCTCAAGGCATCAGAAGGAATCAAAGAGTTATTGGAAAAAGAAAAGTTGGACATTAAGAAGACGGGAGAATTCTCTATCAATGACTATTCCGTAACTGGAGTGGGTAGTTCGGAAGAGTTTAAAGAGGTGGCTTTTGGTTTGAGCCATAAGGATCCTGTTTATGATAAGCCGTTACGAATAACTGGTAACTACTTTGTTGTTAGATTGTTTGAGCGGAAAATGGTAGGCATGGCTGAGTTTGAGAAAGATAAAAAGACCGTTACTGATAAAATACACACAGAGCGAGTTTCCAGTGCCAATCGTTTAATCCGTAAGCACTTAATGGAGCAGTATAAAGGTGATGTAAAGTATTATCGTTAGTTGACGTCAAGAAAATAAGAAAATAAAAAAAGAGAGCTCTTATCCTTGAGCTCTCTTTTTTTTATTATCGAGGGGGAATTGTCAGATACGGTTTAGTAGTGAACTCCTCCAATATTGATATTCCAATGTACACTTGATCCATCCCTAGACCCATATCCATATGGGGTACAGCTTCCATATCCACTGCCATAAGCAGCTCCACAGTTACTATTTCCAAAGTATCCTCCTTGAACTGGTGGTACATGTATTGGTCTTGGCTCAATTACGATTGGCTGAGTGCATGGGGGGTAAACAGGTGCACATACATTCAGTCCACAGCCACCATTCACTGGAATATTTGGTCTTTGTACTGGTACTGGAGGAGGGGGAGGAAGTACACATCTGTTCTGATTGATATAATTGTTAAACTGGTTCTGAAAGTTATTATACAAATGATGTAGTAAGACAGGAGCATATTCTTGCTCTACAAACTGTTCTTGGTTGATAAGTCTTCCATTAAAGAAAACCGAAACATTGATTAAGATTTCAATTCTGTTTAAATACCCTGCTCCTACGAAGCCGGCCCAGTAGTTATTCATATCCATATTACACTGTAAGCCTTGTGTATTAGAATTATAGAAGGTATCAAATAAATGGTTTCCCAGGTTTTGGCCTGATTGAACAAACATATTGTAATTAGGTACGGGACAATTGGGGTTTCCATCAGTACAGAAACTGCTGATATGGTTGTAATCATTGGTTAATTGGGTGTGCCAGTTTGGATTGGTGAATTGTCCATTCTGAACACCAAGGATTTGTCCTGCATACTCTTTGACTGATAGTTTGGTTTGTTCTGTGTCAGTAGGGGTTTGAGCTACGGTAGGAGTTTCACTCTCATTCGATTCTTTGCTAGAAATAGACTCAACTTCAGGCTCTTCTTCTATAGCAGTCTCTATTGAGCTTACGGGGCTAGAGTCGGCACTTGTTTGGCTTTTTGCAGTGGGGTTGTCGACATTAACAACTCTTTTAGAACGGTCTACAGGTTCTCCACAACTGGTGATTCCTAGTATTATTGCAATTAATGCGATGTTGAAATACGTTAGCTTGATCATGGTTCATTCCCCCTGATTTGATAGATTTTACTTGGCATCCGCTGCCGACCGCAAAATACTGCAAGTGTCATGCCAAAGTCTCATGTTTTGTTAAACTGTTGTTTTTACAAGGGTTAGGGTTTTCTAGGGGATGCATTGTCTAAATTTTGGTGAAAAAACCAAGATCGGGTGTAAAAAGTTTCAACATCTCCAAGTTGAATCCCTCATCGTCTACTGATATAATGAATATATTTAATAAGTATGATAGAATTCATCGCATTGAGAAATATTCCTTACCAAGATTGGGGGCATGATGAAAGTGATACAACAAATCTCATTGGCTTTATTGATAGTATTTTTAATAGTGAGCTGTGGAAAAAAAGAGAAGCCTAAGGTCGTTGAGGAGGTTTCAGCAGATAGACAGCTCCAGACCACATTTGAAGAGATTGCTGGTGATAATGGTGTTCCATCAGAGATTTTATTAGCGGTAGCAAAATTTGAAAGTGACTTTGAGTCTCATAAAAATACGGGATTAATGGAGCGTCATGTTCAACGACGAGGCTTTGGAATCATGAACCTAACAGAGGAGATGGATCCAAAGGCTTCAACCTTAACTAATGAAGAGAATATCAAAGTTTATGCAAATATCCTAAAAAGAGAAGCCGATCGTGTTGCGCCTAAAACTCTTAAGGACTGGGCTTCAGCGGCTAGTACTGTCAGTAATAAAGAAGATTTTGCCAAATATTACTTTTTACATGAAGTGATTGAGCTATTACGTTCAGGATTTTATGCGGTCAATCTTGCAGGTCAGAGATTAACTCTGGAACCTCAGAAATTAGAAGGGGAGATTAGCTTTGACTATGACAAAGATAATGTGAGTCGATTGGTGAAAACCCCCTGTGAAGTGATTGGTATCCCTTGTACTTTTGAACCAGCCAGTGAGAAAAACATCATTGGTGATGTTGAGGCTCTGCGCACCAATCGAGAGATTAGCCAAGTAGTTTTTCATGCCTGTGAAACGAATTTTACTGACTGTGTATCTTGGTTTAAAAATCCTATTTCTGGAATGAGTTCTCATTTCGTAATCAGTGCCTCCGGTACAATTGTGCAAATGGTTAACCTGAAACACTTAGCCCAAGATATGGCGGATCCTTCTCAGTCAGCAGGGTCAATCAGTGTATTTATAGCGGGTCGAACAGGGCTTTATCAAGATGGTAATGCGATCTCAGAAAACCCTTCCTGGATCAGTGACGAAGCTTATGTTGCTGCAGCAGAACTCGTTCTCTACTTAAGTGGTCATTTTCAAATCCCTATGGATGTGGATCCTTTGAACCGTCAATCCTTCCTCACTTATAGTGACATTGCTCCAGAAGAAGCTAGAGTAAAAGGCTTGGGAAGATTTATGGATTGGGAGTATTTCTTAAGACTTTTAGAGGTTAAACGAAGAGAGCTGCCATCTGCTTTGGAAATTCTTTCTCCAGCACCTGGAAGTTCCGTGGGTGAACCGATGCCCATTGATTTGAAGTTTTCCAAAGACATTGAATATGTGGATATCTACTTTGATGATAAAATCAGAAGTGCAGATGGTTGGTATCGTTTTATCACCTTTGAGACAGGCGATGAAACTGAATGGGGCTTCTCTTGGCGATTAAGTAAAAATGGTGTAGGGCAATCCACTGTTCGTTGGATGTTGGTTAAGGGGTATGATACTCAAGGAAAGTTAGTCGCTAGAAAGCAAAGTTACTTCATTTTACCAGCTCAATAGACTGGTATCTCAGGTCTTCATAAATAAATTCTAAAGATTTACTTCTATTCAACCGAAGCAGGAACATAGTTTGGATAATTACATTTCGGGGGAATTGATGTTTGATGATCGAAGACTAGAAAAATTAGAACAGACCATTGTGGAATTGGGTGCTGAAACTCATCGTTTAAGAAATGAAGTTGAGCTATACATGGAATCAAATATGAATATGGCTAAGAAGCTTTACATAATACAACGAGTGTTGGATGAAAGAGGAGTGCTGTTAATCGAGGATTTTGAAATAGCTCAAGAGCTCTATGAAGAAAAGGATGAATTTAAAAAGCGAGCCATGAATTTAAAAAAGGTGATGCAGTAGACCGTAAACTTTACTTTGATTCCATAAAGGACATAAACAATTTTAAGTCATTCCAAGCCGCTCTTTTTAATGAGGTATCTGTAAGTAATTCTTTGGGATGATAAGTCGCTAGTGTTGAAATCCCGCCAATTTTATACCAAACCCCATGCCATTCATCATTTGCAGTCAATTGGAGCAAAGTTCTGGTTGTGTCTTCTCCTAACAACAAAATAGCTTTTAATGGAAAGTCTGCAAGTTTTTCAACTAGGGCCGTTTGACATGCGGGCTTTTCTATATCGGTTAGGGGCTTTGAGGGGGAGCATTTTATAACTGTTCCAAATAGCATCTCATTTGGGTTTAAATTGATTGCTTTTGTCATCTTCTGAAGCAGGTCGCCCACTTCACCGGTGAAAGGGAGGCCGTTATTAATATCTTCTTGGCTGGGGATATTTCCAATAATTGCTACCCTGGCTTGAGGATTTCCAACTTCCTTTATTACTTTGCTGTCAGGTTGGTAATGGGAACAATTTATACAGAGAGGTGGAGCTGCTTTTGTTTTCTTGGGGGTAGGAGAGAGAGGTTTTTTGGGTGGAGATGGTTTTATAATAGGGGTTTTGGATGATTGAGGTGGAGTAGTTATAGGTTTGACAAGTAAGGGAATCAGAGCTTTAAAAGATGCAGGTAAGAATGAACTCTCATTTTTTTGATAGTTTTTTAAAGACTGAATGAGTTTTTGTTTGAATTTTTCCATTTACCCTGGCTTATAAATTTGGACATTACAAGTACCCTTTATGTAGCTGATTCAGAAGATAGCGTCAATAAAAAGACTCTTTGATTTTAACCCTTCCATATGCTAATTTGCGAGCACATTATTGTAGATGTAATTGAGCAATTTGATGAGGAAGATATGCTAGACATTAAATACATTCGAGCCAACATGGAAAAGGTGCAAGAAGGAGCTAAGAATAAACATATCTCAGTAGAATGGGAAAGGTTTAGTGTCCTTGAGAAAGATAGAAGTAAGTGTCTTGAAGAGGTTGAAAGGCTAAGGAAACAAAGAAATGAAGGGGCTAGCCAAGTTCCCAAAATAAAAGATATAGATAAGAAGAATCAGCTTATTAAAGATATGAAAGAGCTCGGTCAGAGACTAAAAGAAAAAACTGAAATACTGCAAGGAATTGAAGAAGAATATAACAGTATTCTATTGACCATTCCTAGCCCTCCTCATGAAGGGGTGCCCATCGGTAAAGATGAAGCGGATAATGTGGAGCTTTATAAATGGGGAGAGCCCCCTCAATTTGATTTTAAAATGAAGAATCATGTGGAACTAGGTGAGGAACTTAAGCTCATGAATATTCCAGGAGGGGTAAAGGTTTCTGGGGCCAGAAACTACTTCTTAGTAGGGGATGGAGCCTTATTAGAAATGGCTGTTATCCGGTATGTAGTCGATTTCTTAGTAGGTAAGGGCTATGTCCCTCACATGTGCCCAGTATTAGTCAAAGATGAGGCTATGATCGGAACAGGGTATTATCCAACTGGTAAAGAACAAGCTTACTATATTGAAAAAGATAAGCTCAGCTTAATAGGAACCAGTGAGGTTCCTTTAGCTTCTCTTCATATGAATGAGATCCTCGATCGTCAGAAACTTCCTCTTAAATATGCCGGAGTTTCACCCTGTTTTCGCCGTGAAGCGGGGACTTATGGAAAAGACACCAAAGGTCTTTATCGTGTGCATCAGTTTCAAAAGGTTGAGCAGTTGGTTTATTGTGAAGGAGATCTGGCTGAGTCTGAAAAAATTCATAAAGAACTTCTTCAAAACTCAGAAGAGATTATGCAAAGTCTGAATTTGCCTTATCGAGTTGTACAAGTTTGCACCGG
>CAYFLR010000010.1:30947-35811 GCA_964343805.1 uncultured bacterium
CTAGGAATTGGACAGGTAAAGAAGCATGATATTGAAGCTTGGATGCCAAGTCGGAAAGCCTATAGTGAAACTCATTCTTGTTCTACTTTTTATGACTTCCAAGCACGTCGTCTAAGAACTAGATATAAAAATGAAGATGGCAAGAATCAGTTTGTTCATACACTTAATAACACGGCTATTGCTTCTCCTCGCATATTGATTCCTTTAATTGAAAACAATCAATGTGCCGATGGAAGTGTGAAAATTCCAGAGGTGTTAGTTCCCTACATGGGGGGGAAGACAAAGATTACCAAGTCTTAACTAAGGTCAATTAACTTCAATTTGAAGGAAAATATGCACATCGCTATTGATGCTCGAATGATTGTATATAATCGCATGCATGGAATCGCTCGCTATGTGCATCACCTTATTTCTGAATTAGCCAGATTGGATCAGAGTAATCGATACACTATCTTAATTTCTAAACACTCCCCTTTGCTTAATGAAAAGTTTCCCCCTTCATTTAGTTTATTAGAATTACAGAGTAAGTTTATCAGCTTAAAGGAGCAGTTTGAGCTCCCACGAATTTTAAGAGAAATTAAGGCGGATTTGTTTCATTCCCCTTCCTTTGTGGCACCTCTTTTTTGCCCTTGTCCTATCGTAATGACCATTCATGATTTGAACCACATTGTTTTACCCCAATACTATACACCTCTTCATAAATTCTATTACCTCTTCTTTGTTCAGAAGTGTATTGAGAGGTCTACTTGGATATTGACTGTATCAGAGTTTTCCAAAAGAGAAATTATGAAATACTTTAACCTTGACCCCTCTAGGATTAAGGTTACCTATAATAGTGTGAGCAGCTCTTATACGCCTGTGAGCTCCCCTGAGGAGTTTGACCGAGTTAGAAAAGAGTATGAATTGCCGGATAAATTCATCCTCTATGTTGGTAATAATAAACCTCATAAGAATTTTCTGAACTTGGTTAGAGCCTATTGCCAAGCAGACGTTGATTGCCCTTTGGTGGCTTGCTGTCCGGTTGATGTAGAAGCCATTGAAATAGCTGCAGCATGCAACAAACAATATAATTTATACTTTACTAAATTTATTACAGACAGGGATTTGCCTGTCGCATTGAGTATGGCGGAATATTTGGTTTACCCATCAACCTATGAGGGTTTTGGTTTACCTCCTTTAGAGTCCATGGCTTGTGGTACACCTGTAATTCTTTCTAAAACATCTTGTCTGCCTGAAATTGCAGGAGATGCCGCTTTATACGTTGATCCCTATGACGTAAAGGATATGGCAACAGCTTTAGAAACTATGTTCAAGGATCAAGATCTTGTAAAGGTATTACGGGATAAAGGACTAAATAGAGTCAAAGAGTATTCTTGGAGTCGGATGGCTCAATTGACATTAGGAGTGTATCACTCAAGCTCTGATTTAGATCGGAATAAAGTGATAGGAGTAACAAGCTAAGTATGCGTATAGGAATTAATGGACGATTCTTGCTGGCTCGTCGTACGGGAGTTCAGCGGGTTGCCTATAATTTAATTAAGCACATAATTAAACTCGATCAAGGGAACGAGTATGTGATTTTCACTGGAGAGGACTATCCTCGAGATCGTGAATTAGAGCATAAGAACGTGGTGATGGTCTACTCTCCTATTCGCTCAGGTAGCACCATTAGAAATCATTTTTGGGAACAGATCACTCTGCCTCGATTAGCGAATAAACATAGAGTAGATATTCTCCATAACCCAGCAAATATTGGTCCTCTCTTTTATAAGGGTTTATCCATTATCAATATCCATGACCTCTGCTTTTTGGTGAATCCAGCTTGGTATAGCTTTTCTTTTCAGACTCTCTATAAAACCATTATTCCCCAAATTTCAAAGAATGCTAATAAGGTGATTACCAATTCTAATAATTCGAAGAATGATATCTATCGATACTTGAAATGCACTCCAGAAAAGGTTTCCATGATTTACTGGTCAGTGGAGGATTTATTTCTTAAAGCGGAGAAGTATATTGAACCAGACTTTGCTTATAATAATTATATTCTTTATGTGGGGTCGGTAGAGCCTCGGAAAAATATCGGTCGCCTCTTGCGATCATATATTCACTTAAGAAGAAAGTTCCCCAAACTGAAAACAAAATTGATCCTGATTGGTTGCTCCAACCCGGTTTTTCGTGATGAACATTTTCAGATCAGAGACTTTGTTGAAGATATCCTTTTTCAGGGCTATGTGTCGGACAAGCAGCTTGTCAACTTCTATCATTACGCGAAACTTTGCATTTATCCCTCTCTCTATGAAGGTTTTGGTCTTCCTCCTCTCGAGGCTATGGCTTGTGGAACACCAGTCATAACCTCCAATAGAGCTTCATTACCTGAAGTTGTGGCTGATGCTGCCATCACTATTAATCCAGAATCTGTTGAGGAAATGAGTGAAGCCATGAATCGAATTCTCATGGATGACGGTTTAAGGGAGCAACTTTGTCAAAAAGGAAAAGAGAGGCTGAATGCCTTCAGCTGGCAAAAGGCAAGTGAATCCACTATTAGGATCTATCGGCAGGTATACAATAAGGCAAAAGGAAACATTTTCTGCGGGTAGGCAGTGATTATTCTGAATTTGGTTGGGTTAAGAGACGTTCGTAATAATAAGTAAGGCCTTTATAAAAGTTAATCCACAACATGGTAGGACTATTTTTTAACCGGTAAGCGGGTAATTTCTCATCGAAAATATCTTGTAAAAGCATAAAAGAGGGAATGTTTGTAATGTGAGAAAATTCCTGTACAGTAATGCCAGTCTGTTTTAGGTAATCCCGACTCACTCCTGTTTCGATCATATATTTATCAATACATTCGTCGATCGCCATGTTTTGATTTTCTGGTCGGGTGATGGGATAGGAAGTCAATTCCATTTAATACCTCCTTTAGATTATTGAGACTCTAAAGAAAGATCGGTGATAATGAGCGAAGCTTGAGGTTTTCTTAGATGTTTATTTAAGATTTTCAATGGTTTTAGTTATTTGCATTTCATTTACCCTATGATTGAACCAAATTTCAAAGCTGATGGCTGCTTGATGAACGAGCATTGAGAGCCCATTGCAAAAGGGGATATTTTTATCTTGAGCATGGGTATTTAAAGACAAAGGGGTCTTCGGGTATTTATATCTGAGATCATAAATAGCTCCCATACCCTCAGGAACTTTAAGAGGGATATTACAAGGAAGGGTATTGATGAGTAGGGTTTGTTTAAGAGTTTGAGTATCCATTGAATTGAGATGGCCATTTAGAGAAACAAGGTCGATAAATGTGGGAGAGTGTGAGTTGTTTCCTGATAAGAGTTTGAGCGCCTCGAACTTTTCTTGATTACGACCTGAAATAGTAAAATGATGGTATTGGTGCTCTATAAGACTGATAAAAACCGCTTTGGCGGCTCCACCGTATCCGAGGATGACTATATTCCAATCAGGATTTACCAAAGTCAACTCAGTTTCTAATGACTTAAGGAAGCCTTCTCCATCGGTATTAAAACCGATGAGCTTTTGATTTTCTCTCTTAACCACATTGACCGCCTGGCAAGAGTTGGCGTCACCTTCAAGGCGATCGAGCAAAGGAATAATAGATTCCTTAAAAGGGATAGTTACATTGAAGCCGACTCCATTAACTTGTTTAAAAACAGCTACTTGAGATGCTAGCTGGTCTGTTGAAATATCCAGTGTTTTATAATGTAATGGGAGTCCGAAGTCCTTTAACCATTGCTCGTGAATCTGTGGAGAGAGAGTATAGGATATATTATGACCAATGATTCCCAATTTAAAAGAAGGGTGGTTTGAAGGCATTTTATTTACGATAAAGAGGAATATTTAGTGGGGCTTCTGCTGTAATCCCCTGAGAAATAAGACTTTTCTGATCGTTGATGAAGCGAGTGATGAGATGATGCACTTGACCATTTTGCTCAATGAAGGTGATATCATACTGAAGCTGGGAGGGTTCATTTTCAGGCAAAGAACCGGGGGAAATGTGCACTTTATTAACCATTGCACGAATAGTTTGACTGCCTGGATTTAATTGATCCAATTTAACATAGATTTCGCTGCCTAAGTTGAGCGTAGCATGAGAACTAATTAAAGCTCCTTTTAGATTCATTTCTAAAACGATTCCATTATAGGATTTCTGCTTGGCCTTTGGCTTTGGAGAGTCAAAAAATAAAAAGGGAGCATGGGCATTTTCAAGACGGATACGATGATTTTTTGCTGCAAAGTAAGTTTCTTTTTCTGGAATAATTGAGAGATACAGTAGAATGCAGATGAGTAAAACCAGGACAATAGCGGTCCCAATCTTCATGGATGATTCATATCCTGAGTCTTTTTCGTTAGGTGGAGTATAACCCTTTGATTTGGTAATTTCACTCAAGGGGGAAGAGACATTGAGTGGGGAAAGAGTTAATAATTTTGAGGTATTGAGTGAAGATGTACTGGAAGACGCAAACAGAGACAGATTGCCCCCATTAAAGGCGGTAACAACGAATAGTCCAACCAAAATACAGAGTAATAGTCCGTGTCGGGGTTGGCTTGAATCTCTTTTTAACTCACATAATCTCATTATAAGCTCTGCACCAGATAGATAATTGCCGATTTTATATGTCAAATAGGGGGTCTTGTCAAACCTTTTTAGCTTGAATTCCTCCTTGTTTTTAGGTTAAGAAAGTGCCCATGGAAATATATTCTGATTACAAACAATTAAGTGGTAACCTTCCCCATCCCGTAATTACGGTGGGTAACTTTGATGGGGTTCATAAAGGTCATCAAAAACTTATTAGTGAAGTGGTGTTAGAGGCCCAGGAAAAAGGTGGAACCAGTATTGTCTACACAT
>CAYFLR010000010.1:35821-73048 GCA_964343805.1 uncultured bacterium
ACATTTTGGCCTCATCCAGCTGTTGTGTTTGCCCCCAATCAAAAGTTCTACACATTACAATCAATCGAGCAAAGACTGGATGCTTTTGCTGAGTTGGGAGTTGAACATGCGGTGGTTATACCCTTTGATAAAGCCTTTGCGGAGCAATCTCCCCAAAACTTTCTGAAAAAGTATTTATTTAACAACTGCTGTCCCCAGAAGTTGATTATTGGATATGATTTTCGTTTTGGTAAAGGAAAACAAGGGTCATTTTCTGAAATTTCATCTTATGCACTAGAGCATCAAGTGGAATCTATCCAATCCACACCATTAGAATATGATGGGCAAGTGATTTCATCTACTTGGATTCGAGACGTATTGCAGCAGCACAATTTAAAACTTGCCAGCCAGCTGCTCGGACGACCTTATACCTTTAAAGGAGAGGTTATTAAGGGCTTTGGTCGAGGTCGTCAAATTGGGTTTCCAACTGCAAATCTACAAGCAGAACAGCGAGTGTGTGTTCCTGATGGAGTTTATGCTGGGTATGCTAAATGGGATGGAGATCGATATGGATGCGTGGTTAATATAGGTAAGGTCCCTACTTTCAATAATCAAGAGCGCAGTGTTGAAGCTCATATCCTTAACTTTGATGAGATGATCTATGGTCAAAACCTTGAAGTTGAGTTTGTTGAGTTTGTACGACATGAAAGAAAATTCTCCGGAATTGAAGAGCTTTCTGCTCAAATTCAGGCAGATATTCGCAATGCTTCCGCACAGATGACCTCCCGCTAGTGTTTTTATTTCTAGGTTCAAGTCCTTGTAATTAAATTAGTTTAGACTTTTTCTTCATTTCCTTTAAAGTTTTTAATCATTTCACCGATAATGAGTGCAAGTGACCAAGTGTCTTAAAATGAGCAACTTAAAAGTGAGGCACCCATGAGGGAATTAAGGAATTTCAGGATCATACAAATCATAACGGGTTTGGTATTTGTCAGCTGGTTCATTGGCTGTGAAGAGACCACGGAAACAGATAAGAGTCCCAGATCTGAAAAAACCTATGCCAATGTCCATCGCAAAAGTGATATGGATGCAATGCCTAAATATGCTCCCAATGCACCAGATCAAGAGGGAACCCCAGTAACTATTAAGGGTTTTCGACAGGGAATAGGTGCTGATGGAGGGATTGAGATTAGTTGGTCTTATGAGCCAGTTGATTATAACGAAGGTTTTGCTGTAGCGGTGACAGATAGCAAAGGTATTTTCCAAAAGCAATACCATGAAAATATTCATTCCACTACCGGACTTCAGGATAATACCTCTTATTATGGTAGAGCCAAGCAGGTGCTGTTATTTGACCAAGCAAAGTTACAAGGTGAGCATCCATCTGCTGTTGTAGAGGGAGAGCCCTATGAAGTTAGAATCACCGCCAATGGAAAAAATACGGGCAGTGCAGCCTTTGCTTTGAAAATGGAACTATTGTCTACAGAAGCTCTAGGAATCGCCTCTAAGGAAGGATCTAGTGGTGGATTGGCAACTGGAGTTGCAAATACTCCCACGCCGTTTAACTGTTCTTATATGAATGGAGTAGGCGGTGTTGGCGCTAATGGGGTTGGAGGAACTTCCAGCTCAGGATCTCAAGTGTTTTATGATCCAAATAGAGACTCTCCAACCATTGTTCCTGGAACCACCACTCCAACTGTAACCGCTGGAAATACCACCGTGCCGGTAACGAGTCAATCTGTATATCAGCCGAGTCAACTTGTTTTAGCAAGAGATTATTGTGGCAGACCTATTACTAATACTGCCTGTGGAGTAAGTCCTCAATATTGCCATTCCAGTAGCATAAACTCTCAAACTGCTTACGGATGTTCTTCCTGTGGTGTTCCTTACAGTCCATCTGGTAGTGGTTATGGAAACGAAAATGAGCCTATACCCACCTGGGGAAAAATCTTATTAGGTGGAACCGCAGCGGCTATATTGGGTTATACCATTTACAAGGCGTTTAAATCTGATCTAGTTGAAGAGGAAAGTGTCAATTTAGTAAAAGCTGAAGAGTCCTCCGATCAGGTGGATATTCCTTACTTCTTACTAGATGCAGGAACTTCCGGTAATCGGAGAGGCTATATTATTGTTACCCCATTCAAAGTATATAAAGATAAGAATGATGAGTTATTCAACCACTCTGTGGTTCCTTACTTAAAGTTTGGTATTGCTAAAGGGGTTCTCGATAAGGCTACAGAAGCAGGTGATGAAACTGAGGAAGCACAGAAAGGTCTTGATCGAGTATCAGATGAAATAAGTAAACTGAAATACAGCTATGTGGCAGAAGAAGATCAGAATACTAATTTTAAGAATGTATTCTCCTCTAAGGTGTTGAACTTTACAACTGTGGTCCAAGAAAAAGACGAGAGTGGAGAGCAGCCCATTTATCATTTTTATGAGGTGGCCCGCTTTAACATTGCGAATCCCTACTGGAATAAAATAAAAGCGAGCTCTGCCACTGAGGTATTTAAAGATACTCAAAAAGGGATCAAACAATTTTATCGCTTTTTCTCTGATTCTATTTGGCCAGATCAATCTGCTAAGAGATCAGAATTCGATCAATTTCCAAAATTCGATATTATAGTCAGTGAAACAGTTGTGGAAGGTAAGTCAACTGTGAAGGCATTTTTAAACTGTCTGGGCTATGTTTGCTCATCAAGTGTCAATAAATAATGGATTTATTGAAAGGATACACTATGAACTATAAAATTAAAGGCCAATCGCTTTTTCAAGTCCTCATGCTAGCCCTAGGCACCTTATTATTGATTGGAGCCATAAGCTGTAAGCAATCAAATAATGATTCTGAGCAGAAGGGGATCGAACTAGATTTAAAATCTAACTTATCCGAATTAGCAAGGTATGAAAACTTGTTTATAGGACAATGTCAACTCATGGTGATGGTGCAGAACTCTGAAACGGTGAGTGTTAGCCTTCCAAAAGAAGCTTTTGATATGATGGTAGCAGGGGATGATCAATTAAAGTCTCTCGGAAATTGTTCTATGGGAGCGGACCAAAAAGAGGTTTGTAAGTTGGTTGGTAATGAAGAGCGTGAATTAACGGAATGGTTTCCCAAGTTGATGCAAGCTAAAGTTATTAATGCTGACTTTGATAATTCAGAGAAGCCTGAATGTAAAAATGTATTATCTGACTATCGGGGTGAAGGTTTAGAAGGGGATAATACCCGTGCTGATCTTCGTTTATCTCCTGTGAAAATGGTCACCATGCTGCTCACATCCATTGGTCATCCTGTGGACCAAACCACTAAGAAAGAGAATCTTAACTACACTATATACTATGGAGATACCTTTCCTATCGTTCTCAAACTAACATTGGATGCTAATTATAATTTGATAGTAGATAAGGTAGAAGATCGTGTGGTAGATGACTCTGATGAGGAAACGCAGCTCACTGAAAATAGTAAAATTCCATCAGCAATTAATGTGACCGGTGCCAATATGGCAAAATGCGTTCCTGTGACTAATAAAGATGGTGAGAAAATGAAAGACTCAAAGGAACAAGATATATTGGATTGTCAAGACGCTGTCAAGGCTCTTGAAGTTCGCTTTGCCATCGATGATAAGTTCGCCAATGTGAAAGTCAACTCTGAAAGCCTATTCTACTAATGTTCAATTTAGGTAAGATGGATTAATTACTTTAGACCTGAGAAGAAACGATCTGTCCGAATTTGGGGAACATACTCCTTCCAATAAAATGAGAAGAAGACAAAGAGGGCCCGTCCATGTATGTATTCCATGGGTACATATTTCCAATAGCGTGAATCTTGGCTGTTGTCTCGATTATCTCCCATTACAAAGAAGTGATCTTTGGGAATCTTCCAAGTGCCATCAATCCTGCGGCTAAAGATCGGAGGATTAGTGATAATAATATGTTTAACTTCCTTAAGATCCTCGGAGTAGATTTCTTTGATATTGCGATTAGGATCTGATATGTCTTCGAGATCAGATCTATCGGTGACGGGCTCCAATGGGACTCTTTGATCATTCACAAAAAGCACGCCGTTCTCAATAACTACTTTATCTCCAGAAACTCCAATGACTCGCTTAATATAATCAATGCTGGGGTCCACCGGATATTTAAAGGCAATGATATCCCCTCTTTTAGGAGGAGAGAAGGAAAAAATGGGAATCTGAGTAAAGGGAATACGGAGATTGTAGGCCATTTTATTAACAAATATCCTATCACCCGCTTTAATAGTGGGCTCCATAGAACCTGTGGGAACAGTGTAGGGGCAAATTATAGAGGAGCGAATGGCAAAAATAATTACCAAAAACACTGACATGGAACGAATATCTTTTTGATATTTGCTATAGAGGCGCTTAATCCAATCTTTCATAGACTGCTATGCTTATCACATGCATTTATTCGGATCAACCCTTTTTGGTGGGATATTTAGGGGATCTATGATAGCATTTACTCATGAAAACAGTAATTTATCTAGCAGTGGTTTTCCAAATCATAGGGTTTTTCCAAGCCTGTTCAACCCCTCACTCTTCCGAGGGTGACAAAGGCTGGTTGTTGGAAGAGTATGCAGATTTGAACCCTGATAAAGCAGTTGATAAAAGAGATTTAGGATTCGATTATTACTATTTGGTTGCTGAATATTCTTTGCAGCAAGGTAAAGTTGATGAGAGCATTATTGCCTATAAGAATGCTCTTCAACACCGTCCTAACTCCTATCGGATTATGGTGAAACTGGCTAGCCTCTATATTTCCAATGCGCGGTTTGAAGCCGCTGAGCAGCTACTTAAGAATATTGACACTCAATCTCTTACGAAAAAGGAGGTTCTGTATCTTCGTGCCAGCCTAGATATTGCCAAAAAGAATATGGCTGAGGCTATTACCAAATTAAAACAGCTAATTCGGAAATACCCTTCTTTTGAGAGAGCCTACGTTTTGTTAGCAGAGATTTTTTTATTAGAAAAGAAAGAGAAAGAGCAGAAAGATCTCTATCTTAAATTGTTAAAAAATGTTCCCTCTTCATATATTGCTGAGAAGAAATTAGGAAATTACTACTTAGCCAAAGAGAAATATAAAAAGGCTGAGAAACATCTGCTATCGGCACTATATAAGAAAAATAAAGATCTCACCCTTTATATTTCTCTGGGGTTTCTTTACGAGAAATTAAAAAATTACCCCAATGCCATTAATTATTATGAAACGGCTTTAAAGTACAATCGCTTTGATATTCGTCTGCTTGAGACCATGTCCAATTTATATATCAAAGTTCAAGATAATCAGCGGGCATTAGCTGTGTTGCGACGAATGGCTCAACTGCTTCCAGACAACAAAACCCTCAAGTTAAAAATGGCCTTACTGTATTATGAAATTGAAGAGTATGGAATCGCTGCTAAACATATGCGACCCCTGATGCAGACAAAATTGGTCACAGACCGCCTGAATTATTACTATGGGGTTATCTTAGAACTAGATAAGAGACCTGCCGAATCATTACGATACTTAGGTAAAATACCAAAAGATTCAGAGTATTACATGGGATCTATTATCCATCAAACAAGGGTCCTTAAGTCCCAAAACAAAGTTGAGACAGCCCAGCGTCTGTTGAAAGACAATAAAACCGCTTTTAACGATAAGATGGTTTATTTTGAACTCCTCGCCTCACTTTATATTGAACAGGGAAATTATGCTGAAGCCATCTCTATTCTTAAGAAGGCATCCAAAGAGATCAAAGAGAAAACAAGACTCCACTATTTATTGGGAATGTATTACGACCGCTGGGGCAAGAGAGATCTGTGTATCAAAGAGATGCAGAAAGCCATAAAAATCTCCCCACAGTTTGCTCCTGCTCTAAACTATTTGGGGTACCTCTGGGTTGAAGAGAAAAAGAATTTAGCTAAAGCCGAAAAATTGATCCGAGCCGCGCTCAAAGAAGATCCCAATAACGGTTATTATTTAGACTCCTTAGGTTGGCTCTATTTTCAAAAGGGAGACTTTAAACAAGCTTTAGAGTATTTATTATTGGCGAATGATTTTTTTCCTGTTGAATCGGTTATATTAAGTCACATTGGCGATACTTATTACCAACTGGGGTTTCATCATAAATCGGTGGCCTTCTATCGAAAAGCTATGCGCAATGAGACCAGTTGGGAAGAATTGAAGCAATTGATACATAAAGTGGAAAAAATTAAACTGTCTCTTTATTAATAATTTGCGAACTTAATAGCTATGGTAAAAACAATCAAAAGTCTCATGCTTCTTTGGCTTATTCTGTTCATGTTCCCAAGCTCTTGTACTACAAGTACTTCAGGAGATCAACTTTCAGATTATTTTGTTCTCACCGGAGAGAAAGAAAAATCTATACTGTTTCGTCTGAACCAAGTTATTTCCAATTTTAATCAATCAAGAAAAGGAATCAGTACGGTAAAAGGCTTGTTAAATATGGCCTTTCAGGGGAGGGGGGTAAACTCTGACAAAATCAGTGCCGATGCGGCGATCTATTTTGAAGAGCCATCCAGTCTCAGGATCGATGTTTTTGATCCCATTGGTGGAGACGCTGCAAGAGTAGAAGTTCAAAAGGGAAAGGTTTTAATTTCTAACTATATTCAAAACAAAAAGAGATGCTTTTTGTTTAGCCCTAGTGATGAAATTGAAGTAATGAATTTAAAAGTTCGGGTGACAGACTTGCTAAATTTAATTAAGGGAGGGGTTTCTCAATCCTGCCTTGGAAACTCCACAAAGAAAATATTTGCCCATAAAGGCATAGATGTTAGGCGACCCTTTATTTTAAAAAACACCTGTAGAACAAGCTCTCATTGGACCAAAACCTATTATTACTTTGGAAGATCAATGCAGAAAGTATTGGCGGTTAAAAGAGAGAGTGGTGAAAACGAAACTGGAAAGAGGGATTTGTCCATTCAGTTTAGTGAATTTGAAAACCAAGGCAAATTTTTATTTCCAATGCAGGCTCATTTGGCTTGGTATGGGTTTTCTGGAAAGTCTTGGCTGAAATTTGAATACGATAGAGTTATGTTTAACTCAAATGTAGAATCTCAATTAAACCCCATTAATTCACCAAACTGCAAAAGCGTTAAATAGCCATGAATACCAATGTCCTTGAAGTAAAAAATCTCAACGTCAGTGTGCAGGGTTTTCGAAAAAAAACTCCTTTAGTTCATGATGTGACATTTGCTATTCCTGCTGGTAAAACCATTGCTGTTGTAGGTGAATCGGGAAGTGGAAAAACTTTAACTGCCTTATCAATTCTTAATTTATTTACTCCCGGATCTAGGTTATCAGTTTCTGCCAAAGATATCTTACTTTCAGATGAATCTATTTATGATTTAACTGAAAAGGAGATGCAGCATGTGAGGGGAGCCAAAATTGGAATGATTTTTCAAGAGCCTAAACTCGCTCTCCATCCTTCTTTCAAAATAGGAAAGCAGATCCAAGAGTGTTTACTTAGAGTTGTGGATATGGAGAAGAAGGATATCCGATCTTTTATGGAATCACTGTTGAATAAGGTGGGCTTTGAAAATCCTTCTCAAGTCTTAGATCAATACCCTCACCAATTAAGTGGGGGAATGAGGCAGAGAGTGATGATTGCCATGGCGTTAACCCTAGACCCCGAGTTGCTTATTGCAGATGAACCCACATCCTCTTTAGATGTGTTGGTACAAAATGAAATCTTAGAACTCTTAAAAAGTTTACAGCGAGATTTTCAACTCTCCATGCTGTTTATTACTCATGACTTTGCTGTGGCTGAACAAATAGCTGACCTTGTGATGGTTATGTATGCGGGCAGAATTTGTGAGTTTGGAACCATGGATCAAATTTTTTATAACCCTCTTCATCCCTACACCCATAAATTGCTTCATTCAGTACCAAAGGTCGGCATGAGGCTCGATGATCTGGATGAGACTCATTACTTTACAGAAGGGGGTACTAAGAAGTCACAAGGATGCTCTTTTGCTAATCGCTGTTCCAGAGCCCTCGAAAAATGCTGGGAAGAAATCCCGCCTCTTTGCGCCGATGAAGAAGATTTATACTATCAATTAGCCTGCTTTAATCCAAGCGAACCAGAGGGTCTCTAAAGGAGTGATTTTTTGCTGAGATTAAATAACATCACTAAAAAATTTTCACAGCAGGGTCATTGGTTTTATGCAGTAAATAATGTGAGTCTTCATATTAATGAGGGAGAAAGTGTTGGTTTGGTTGGGGCTAGTGGAAGTGGAAAAACCACCTTGGGACGCATCGCGTTGCGACTTACCAAAGAAGATACCGGGCAGGTTCTGATAGGTGAACAGGATATCACTTCTATAAATGCTAAAGAATTAAAACCCTTTCGACGAAAAATCGGGGCTGTTTTTCAAGATCCCTATGCCTCCTTTAACCCCATGCAAACCATAGGAGAATCCATTGAGGAGCCTTTGTTTATTGGAAAAAATACCACTAAAGAAGAAGGCAAACAACTGGCAGTTTCTCATCTGGCTCAGGTGGGTTTAGATGAAGGTTACTACTATCGTTATCCAGGAGAGTTGAGTGGGGGGCAGAGGCAGCGAGCTGCTATTGCACGATCTTTAATTCTTAAGCCTGAAATCCTGATAGCCGATGAACCGGTCAGTGCCTTGGATATTTCCATCCAAACAGAAATTCTTTATCTTTTTCAGAAAATGCAGAGGCAACTTAATCTCGCCATGCTTTTTATATCCCATGACCTGGCAGTGGTATCCATGTTATGTCAACGAGTGGCTATCATGTATAAAGGAGAAATTGTAGAGCAGGGGACCACTGAACAGATTTTTAATGATCCCCAGCAAGAATACACTAAGAAGCTGATCACAGCAGCTAAAAGATCAGCTCATTCTTAGTCTTAATTAAATAGTTAATACTTCTTTTTCTTTACCAGCAATGATTTTATCAACTTGTTCAATTGATTGATCCGTGGTTTTTTGAACGTTGTCACCAATTTGCTTAGCGAGATCTTCGGAAACCTCTTTCTTTTTTTCTGAAGATTTGACTCGGTCCATTGCGTGCTTACGATTTTGTCTAACAGCTACCTTAGAATCTTCGCCGAGCTTTCTAATTGACTTTGCAATCTCTTTACGGCGTTCTTCTGTGAGAGGAGGAATAGGGAGACGGATAATATTACCATCACTGCTAGGAGTAATTCCTAAATTGGAAGCGTGAATGGCTTTTTCAATGTCTGCCAGTAGGTTCTTTTCAAATGGATTGATCACAATCATTCTAGGTTCTGGAACATTGATAGTGGAAACTTGATTTAAAGGAACACTGGAACCATAATAAAGCACTTGAATGCCATCGAGCATGGCTGGTGTGGCTCTACCAGTTCTTAACTTGGTCAATTGGTTTGATAAGGAATCTATTGTTTTGGTATTTTTTTCTTTTAATTCATCTACGATTACAACATCTAATTCGCTCATAATCAATCTCTCCTCACGATGGTGCCGATGGATTCTCCCATAACAGCACGTTTTACATTACCTTTGTGACTTAGATTAAATACTTGAATAGGTAAGTTATGATCCATACACAAAGAAAGTGCGGTGGAATCCATGACTTTTAAACCTTGACTGATGGCATCTAGAAAGGTGATCTTCGAGTACAATTTTGCATCTTTGTGAGCTTCAGGATCTTTGTCAAAGACTCCATCGACTTTGGTGGCTTTCATAATGATGTCAGCATGAATTTCCAATGCTCTTAATGAAGCTGCGGTATCGGTAGAAAAGTAAGGGTTTCCAGTCCCCGCACCAAAGATGACTATTCTCTTTTGTTCAAAATGCCTTAGAGCTCTTCTTAAAATGTAGGGTTCAGCTATGTTTCGAAGCGAAATGGCTGTTAGTACTCGGGTAGGAATTGAATGCCGGCTTTCCAACACTTCTTGGATACCCAGACAATTCATGACAGTTGCCAGCATGCCCATATGGTCAGCTGTGGAACGATCCATTCCTTCCTGACTTAAAGCCTCGCCTCGGAAATAGTTCCCTCCCCCTACAACTATACCTATTTCGACACCCATTTCATAGATATCGAATATTTCATTAGCTATATTTCGAAGCGTCGGCACATCGATACCAAACTTCTGTTCTCCCGCCAACGCTTCACCACTTAGTTTTAACAAGATCCTTTTGTATTTTGCAGTCATAGCTCTTTACTTTGTCAATGAGGCAACTTCGTCTGCCAGGTTATCTTCTTTTTTCTCAATACCTTCACCGAGTTCATAACGGAGAAATCGACGAATAGAAACTGTCATGCCTAAGTCTTTCTTAGCTTGATCAAGAACTTGTTGAATACTCTTCTTATCTTCTTTTACGAAAGCTTGATTAAGGAGACAAATTTCTTTGTAGTACTTGTTTATTTTACCCATGATGATCTTATCAAGCATCTCTTCAGGTTTACCTTGATTAAGAAGTTGGGTGCGGAAAATGGCTTTTTCTTCATCTAAAGTTTCTGTAGGAACTTCATCAGGTTTTAAATAGAGAGGCTTAGCTGCTGCAACATGCATACACATGTCAGTAGCTAATTCACAGAAAGCTTCGTTATTTGTTAAGTCTGAGCCATCTGTGTTGAGATGAACAAGAACTCCAATTCTTCCGTTTCCGTGGACATACTTAGCGATGTACTCATTGGGCTCAACTTTCCAAGTGGCAAAGCGGCGAAGGTTCATGTTTTCGCCAATAGTGGAGATCGCATTATCAAGAACTTCTTTGATAGTTTGTGATCCACCAGTTTGAGTAGAGGCTAAGTAATCTTCAACTTTTTCCATCTCTTTGCCGTGAACATCTTTGAGCAAGGTGCCTACCAGATCAATAAACTGATCATTTTTGGCAACAAAATCAGTTTCAGAGTTGATTTCAATAGCACTTGCTTTTTGATGGTTATCATCAACTAAGACTTGAACTAATCCTTCAGAGGCTACTCTTCCAGATTTCTTCTTAGCTGCGGCTAATCCTTTTTCTCTTAAAAACTTAACCGCATCATCGAATTCACCTTTGCATTCAACGAGGGCTTTCTTACAGTCCATCATTCCTGCGCCAGTAGTTTCACGTAATTTTTTTACTTCAGCAGCGGTGATTTGCATTCTTTCCTCCGATTTCCAATTATATATAAATGAGCTTGGATAGTTTAAATTTTAAAAATTATTGAGGTCCAACACCCTCTTCAGTTTCACGAACATCAGCTACTTCATCTTTTAACTTTTCAACGGCAGTATTACCTGAAGCTTTGTACTCAATGTCTTCCCCTTTTTCTTTAAGGGCTTCACCGGATGGTACTCTGCGTGAATTTTTTCCTTCAATACAGGCATCTGCAATAGAACGTACGAAAAGTTCGATAGTTCTAATGGAATCATCATTACCTGGGATAATGTAGTCAAGATTATCTGGTGAACAATTTGTATCGGTGACACCAATGATTTTTGCTTTAAGGTTGAGTGACTCTTGGAGAGCAATGTGCTCACGGCTTGGGTCAAGTAGGAATACAATCTGAGGAATACGAGGCATATCTTTGATTCCGCCTAAGTTATTCTCTAGCTTTTCTCTAAGTCTTTCTAACTTGATGACCTCTTTTTTAGTAAGAGCTTCATAAGTTCCATCCGTCTTCATAGTTTCAATTCTTTTTAATTTCTGGATGGTTCTTTTGATTGTTTTGAAGTTGGTTAGGGTTCCACCGAGCCAACGATAGTTTACATAGTACATTCCACATCTTTTAGCGTGTTCTGCAACAATGTCACGTGCTTGTCTTTTAGTTCCTACAAAAAGGACATCTTTTCCATTTGATACTTCTTTCTCAACGTAGTTAAGAGCATTGCGGAAAAGAGAAATTGTTTTTTGTAAGTCAATGATATGAATCCCATTTCTTTTGCCAAAGATATAGGGCTTCATTTTTGGATTCCAGCGACTGGTTTGATGACCAAAGTGGGCTCCTGCTTCTAATAACTCTTTCATGGATACTTGAACACTCATTAAATAACTCCTCAAAAAATTAGGTTAAGGTTAATTCCTCCACCTTGCAACTATGCACTTACAAAATAGAACCGCTTGATTTTAATGAGAAATCTGCTTTCTTAGTAAGAACATACACCTTAACGGCAAGGTGTGCGAAATTTCAATCATCTACTACTACACAAAAAGGGAGTAAAAAGCAAGGGAATCCTGCTGTTCAACTACCGTCCACAGCACTTTTTGTACTTTTTGCCACTTCCACAGGGACAGGGTTCGTTTCGTCCCACTTTTTTGCTAGTGGCGGGCTGGTTGGCTCCTTCACCGGCTTGTTGCCCATCATCGTAAACAAGGTTTTGCTCTGGCTGTGATTTGGAGTGTATTGGGTACTCTTCGACTTCTTCTTGTTCTTGAAGCTGAGGTTCGAAATTAATAAGGATTTCTGAAGCTCGTTCTTCTATTCGGTCAATCAAATCACTGAACAGCTCAAATGATTTTTTCTTATACTCTATCAAAGGGTCTCTTTGTCCATAACCTTGTAAACCAATACCTTCCTTCAGTTGGTCCATCATGTAGAGATGATCTTTCCACATGTTATCAGCAGTTTCAAGCATGACCCAGTGCTCTACATTGCGCATGTTAGGTGAGCCAATCATCTCTTCTTTTTTCTCATAAGCCTCGGTTGACTCTTTTGTTAGAAACTCAATAACATTTTCCTCTGTGGGGTTTTCGGGAAAAGAGGTTACGGGAGGAGCAATGTGTAGCATGCCTTTGGCGATAGTCCTGATTTTTTCTAAGTCCCATTTGCCATCAGAATCTCTTTGGGAGGGGTCAGGCATGTTAGCTCTGACGATATCTTCAGCAAATATTTGGATAAACTCAAGAACGACTGGTTTAACCACTTCGCCTTTCATGATGGAGTCACGTTTTTTATATATCACCTGTCGTTGTTGGTTCATTACATCATCGTATTCCAGGAGATGCTTTCTGATATCAAAGTTATGTCCTTCGACTCTTTTTTGGGCATTCTCTATGGCTCTCGTCACCATTTTATGCTCGATGGATTCTCCTTCTTCCATGCCGAGCCTAGACATAATCCCAGAGATACGATCGGCAGCAAAGATCCTCATTAAGTCATCTTCCAGTGAAAGATAAAAACGAGAGTAACCTTCATCTCCTTGACGTCCTGCACGACCACGTAGCTGGTTGTCAATCCGGCGACTTTCATGTCTTTCGGTTCCTAGGATATGGAGTCCTCCAAGCTCTTTGACGCCTTTTCCTAGTTTAATATCTGTTCCCCTACCAGCCATGTTGGTGGCAATAGTTACATTGCCAATTTGTCCAGCGTTTAAAATAATATCAGCTTCTCGGGAGTGATTCTTTGCATTAAGAACCTCATGCTTGATACGCCTACGTTTTAATAGATTGCTGATGAGTTCGGAGGATTCAATACTGGCGGTACCTACGAGGATGGGGATTCTATCTTTGTTAAGTCTTTCTATTTCATCGGCAAGGGCATTAAACTTCTCATTAGCTGTTCGATAGACTACATCCTGCATATCTTTTCGGATCAGTTTACGGTTGGTAGGAATACAGATAACTTCCAGCTTATAGATCTTTTTGAATTCAACAGCTTCTGTGTCGGCGGTACCAGTCATTCCAGCCAATTTATCGTACATTCTGAAATAATTCTGGTAGGTAATGGTAGCAAGGGTTTGGTTTTCTTGCTTTATTTTGACTCCTTCTTTAGCCTCAATCGCTTGATGAAGTCCATCGCTCCAGGAGCGTCCAGGCATGAGCCGTCCAGTGAATTCATCTACAATGACAATCTCACCATCTTTAACTACATATTGTACGTCTTTTTTATAAAGGATATTCGCTTTAAGTGCTTGGGTGATATGATGAACCCAGTTCATATGCTGTGGATCGTAGAGATTCGTGATTTTTAAACGCTCTTCGACCTTTCCTACACCTGCATCAGTCAGAACAACCGAGTGAGCTTTTTCATCCATCGTGTAGTCAAGATCTTTTTGTAAACCTTGAATGGCTGCATCTGCTGCTACATAATCACCTCTGTCAAGATTGGCAGGTCCAGATATAATAAGAGGTGTTCTTGCTTCATCGATTAGAACGCTGTCCACTTCGTCCACAATGCAAAAGTAGTGACCCCTTTGAACTCGGTCTTCAATGGCTAATTTCATATTGTCCCTGAGGTAATCAAAACCAAATTCGCTATTGATACCATAGGTGATGTCAGCTTGATAGGCAGCCTTTCTCTGTTGATCGGACATGCCATTTAGAATAACGCCTACTGAGAGATCTAGTGAGTTATATATTTTTCCCATCCATTCGGCGTCCCTTTTGGCGAGATACTCATTCACAGTTACGAGGTGAACACCCTTTCCCAGTAAAGCATTTAGGTAGACAGCTGCGGTAGAAGTCAGAGTTTTACCTTCACCGGTTTTCATTTCAGCGATTTTTCCCTCATGGAGAACGGATGCTCCCACCAACTGAACATCAAAATGGCGTTCGCCTAGTTGACGTCTTCCTGCTTCTCTTACTACAGCAAAGGCCTCAACAGTCAGGTCGTCGAGTGAACTGCCATTCTTTATTTTCTCTTTAAAGTAAGCGGTTTTGGCTTTTAACTCATCATCTGAAAGCTTTCTTATCTCATCTTCAAGATCCTTGATCTGTTGGAGAATGGGTTGCTTTTGCTTAATATAACGATCATTGCGAGTTCCGAAAATCTTGCGAGCCAGTAACTTGAACATAATACCTTCCTAAAGAATCGAGGTCTTTCCAACAACCCGAATCCTTTGGAAAATTCGGGCAACGATCTAACATATCATCTTTTAAAATAGGGAGCAATTAAGGATAATAATTTGGATTAAAAAAAGGATCTAGTCATTAAGAATGTATTGACGAGGGTCAACATAAATTCCATTGACCTTGACTTCATAGTGGAGGTGAGGACCGGTACTTCTTCCCGTATTTCCTACTGAGGCAATCCGATCTCCTCTTTTAAGATGTTGGCCCACTCGAACATACATGTCTGAAACATGAGCATACATTGTAACAACGCCATTGCCATGATCTAGGGATATTACATTACCGTAGCTTCCTTTTCTTCCTGCGAAAACAACAGTTGCATTGGCTGGGGCAATAATGGGCGTTCCATTTGATGCGGCAATATCAACTCCGGAATGGAAAGTTTTTCTTCCGGTAAAAGGACTGATTCTAGTTCCAAAATTAGAGGTGGTCCAACCCTTGGTGGGGTTAATGGAAGGACGGGATGCCAGCATATCTTGCTGTTCTACCAGAGATTTCATGAGTGACTGCATGTTTACTAACTGGAGCGCTCCCACACGGTCTAATTTGTCAATTTTATCAAAGACTGACTTGAAAAGAAGATTATTGCTATTGATGGCGGGGGGAAGAACATCTCCCTCTGTACCCACTCTAGACTGTCTGCTCAATGCATACTCTTCATCCGTTATAGGGCCAATTCCTGCACTGGATGCAGTCGTTCCTTGGATGTTACTCCATAAGAGAAGTTTGCGATAAAATTGATTGACTTTGTCGAGCCCTAATTGAATCCCTTCCAGGCGGGTCATCAAAGTTCCAATTTCATTTTTCATACTGGCATTTTCATGCTCTAAAGAGGTATTATGAGCACTTTTTTGGTAGTTATGAACAAAGTCAACTACCAAGAAACCAAAGGCGAGAAAAAAGCTAACGCTCACAACCAAGGTAGAAAAAATAAATAGACGAGAAATGTTAAATACCTTAGGTTTGGCTTCGCTATCTGAGAGCAACATGATGGTAAATTCACTGCGACTCAAATCTTATCCTCCTAGTAACATAGCTTTTCATTATGGGTATCGGCCATTGCTTTAGAATATTTAAGCAAATGCGATTCCTAACACAAAAAAAATATAAAGTAAAAATAATACTACCTTTTATAACATATTTTTTTCATGAAACCAATGTGATTTTAACACAAGCCCTTGATAGTTTTACGAGACTTTAAAATTTCTGCAATTCGATAAGGATTGTTGTTGATTAATAGAACTTCACTTTTTCTAATGTGAAATTTGCCTGCAGCCATCCCTTTTTTCTTGATGAGATGCTGTCTTAGGCTTTGATAGACTTCTATTTTACTGTTATTTTTTTGAGAGCTGTGATGGATGGCAAGTAAACAAGCATCGATCTGAATTTCCTGGGGGGGAGATTTCTTTTTTTCCCCTCTTAAAATAACATGAGCACCTGTACCTTCTACTACATGAAACCACCAATCATTTGAATTGGCGATTTTAAGCATTTGCTCTGCATCTTTTGCACTTCGAGCCACCCATATTTGGAAGAGGGGATGATGAGAATAACAGAGGTAGGGTTGTCTCCCTGCTGAATCTTTTTTCCTTTTAGATGGGGAGGAAGAATCATTTGTAAAGTAGTCCTCTGGAAGATTGAGCATCTTTATAAATCTCTGTTGATGTGAAATATCTAGCTCATTGCTAGCATTTTCGTCCAAGAGAGTCTGTAACTCATCTAACTTTACTCTTTTAGAGGATAAACTCTCCAATTGCTCACGAGCTACCTTGAGCTTTCTTTTAAGGCGTTTGGCCTGTTGGTATTTATTACTCAAATTTTCTGCAGGGCTTTTGGCGGGATCTAGTTTAATTTCTATGTTGGCGGGGGGATCTTGGGTGTAGTCCTCAAGTATGATTCCGGTGGATTTGGCTTTGACGGTGTGAAGATAGGAGGAGAGGAGATCTCCTTCTTTCTGCAATGTTTGATGTTGTTTACCTTTATTAACATCAACCAGAAGGTTTTTTTCTAACCTTATTAATTTTTTTTGTTGTTTGGTGATCTCTCTCACCAAGTTGCTTATTTTTTGCCTCTTCTTTAATTGGGATAACCGATGTAAATAAGAAGAAAAGGGGTGACGTATCTCAAGGGAAGTCATCTTATCCAATTCAATCTGTCTGAGGGGAAACGGTTTAATATCTGGATTGGCAGTGGGTTCAAAATGTGTCATTTCTTCTTGCAGAGAAGGGGAGGTGTGAATGATTTTTGATTTTCCATCAGTGAGGTAGAGAGTAGGGCTCTTAGGAAAAAGTGAAATATAGAGCATCGATACTTCTTCCCGATGAGCAAAAACTAATTTTACAATACGTTCCCCTTTAATAGGTGAAGCTTCAATAAGCCTTTTACCGCAAAGAGTCTTCCTGAGAAGACTTCCGAGTGCATTAATAGGCTGTTTTGATGGCTTATCTGTATGAATAAACACACAGGGTATGGGTGTTTGTAAATCAATATGAAGAAAGTAGGTCTGACCCGGCGTATGGATCTGGAAGGCGAAATGAGACTCTTTCACCTGCCAGATTTTTTGAATAGCGCAATTTTTAAGGAACCCCAGCTCGGAAACAATAGCTTCGATTTCACACCAATTTAGAGGGGCTGCTGGGGTTTGGGCGGCCATCACGAGGATGGCCTAAAAGACAATTCCAAGCTTCCCTCCAAAGTTCATCATACTATCTGAGATTACTTTTTCATTTGTCGTGTTATTGGGAATCGGGGCACCCATCTCCCGGCTAAGCATTTGAAAATGGAAGTTGACGGTGAAAAACATAAACTTCACCCCCAATTCAGAAGTGAAGTTGAACCCCTTTCCATGAGCGGTCGGTGCGGCATCCGCTGCTGCAGCATCGGTACCTCCTTCATTGGAGCTAATCAATTCAGCGGCTGGCTGTTCTTCTGCAACTACTCCAGGCTGGCTCATGGTGGTCATGAATAGATAGTCAAAACCTAAGCTAATATAAATCATATCCATCAGGATCACTTGTTGCTCAATTCCCGCACTCATAGAACCGTATTTCCATGGATCTGTTGTTCCGGTGGTGAACCAGTCCATGGGGGAAAACTTTAGAATGGTAGCTGAAAAGAAGTCTTTGGTAAAATAGTCTGCATAGCGAGCCCTAACATCCACCACCATGTGAGTGAGGCTCTCACCACTGTTATTGGAATTGGTACCAGCAGCTGCCGTTTCATTAAAGCTCACTAGGCCAGCCTGTTGATCGGCAGCGGGGTCAGCTGCAGCAGCGCTTTTTTCATAACTACCAGTATAAAATTGAAACCCAAATCCCAATATCCCCATAATGGGAGATTTAGGGTCAATAAAGGTGAGAGGGTAGACTTGAGCATCAGCGCCAAAGTTGAGACCACCGTACTTATCCGGTACAGCAGCATCTCCTGCACCTTCTGTAGCTCCTTCCTCATTTGCTTTAACGAGACCTGCTTGATCTGCGGGGGCAGCACCCGCAAGAGGAGCCTCTCCTGCTGTCCTTGTCATCATCAGATAGCGGACGCCAGCTTGAACTGCTATAGCGGGTATACGATTTTTACCCCCGCCACCACCGCCTCCTGATCCTGAAATGGCACCCTTAATGGCGAGAGCTCTTTTTAGAGCTTTCTTTTTGACCTTTTTGGATTTCTTTTTAATTTTTCCATAGATTTTGGTCTTCTTAACTTTTCTCACTTTGAGGGTTCCCAGGAGTTTTTTGGGTTCCCCAGTTTTTTTATCTTTACTGTAGATTTTGAGCACATCCTTCTTTTTCACCGAGTGACCTTTGGGAAACTTGATGGTGAGCTTTTTCCCTTTGACTTTGACCACTTTTCCAATCTCGGTTTCCGCCATTAACGGTTGGCAGAACAGTAAAAGAAAAGCAGGAATGAAGGGGAGTGATTTTTTTAAGCTTCTTAATACGGTCATACTGGTATTCTCCTCAAAGTGGGAAGGACGTGATAGGCCTAATGGAAAGGCTTCTGGTCCTTAGAAAATACAAAAACCCATTATTTTTTAGTAATATATTTTGATAATATATCCCTTTTATTGAATAGTTACAATAAAAATATCCCTTTACAATCTTATTTGCATTTGATTTCTTGCCTAAAGGATTATATGCAAGTATTGCTAAATAACACTCAAAGGGAGTGATATATAATGGATGGAGGGAGATGTTAATGAATGAAACTCAAAAAATAATCAAGACGACTGAACAATTTGGTGCCCACAACTATCATCCTCTGCCTGTTGTGATCTCTGAGGGGGAAGGTGTTTATGTAAAAGATGTAGAGGGTAAAAAATACCTAGACTTTCTATCGGCCTATTCAGCAGTGAATCAAGGGCATCGGCATCCAAAAATTATTAAAGCTTTAGTAGATCAAGCAAACAAGCTGACCCTTACCTCCCGGGCTTTTCATCATGATATTATGGGTGAATATTTAGAGAAACTTTGTAAATATACCGGATTTGAAATGGCTCTTCCCATGAATACCGGTGCTGAAGCAGTAGAAACGGCTATGAAGTTAGCTCGTAGATGGGGACATCAGAAAAAAGGGATTGAAGATGGCCAACAAGAGATCATCGTTTGTACAGAAAACTTTCATGGTCGAACTATCACTATTATTTCTGCTTCTACCGACCCCGATTGCCGTGAAGGATTTGGTCCTTTTACACCAGGCTTAAATGTGATTCCCTTTAATGATATAGAAGCTTTGAAAACCGCTATTAACCCCAATACTTGTGCCTTTCTAGTTGAACCTATTCAAGGTGAAGCCGGAGTGAATGTTCCTGATGAAGGTTACTTGAAATTAGTGAGAGAAGTTTGTACCGATCAAAATATCCTATTTATTGCTGATGAAATTCAAACTGGATTTTGCCGAACCGGATCTAAGTTTGCAGTTGGTTTGGAGAATGTAAAACCTGATGTAATGTGCTTAGGAAAAGCTTTGGGCGGAGGAGTATTTCCTATCTCAGCAGTAGTTGCTGACACAGCGGTCATGGAAGTTTTTACTCCCGGTTCTCATGGCAGTACCTTTGGTGGTAACCCCATTGCCTGCGCTGTGGGGATGGCAGCACTAGAAGTTCTGGATGAAGAGGGATTAGAGCAAAAAGCCAACGAATTAGGTCAGATGTTCAGGGCCAAACTTAGAGAAGTGAAGTGTGATAAATTGAAAAAAGTGCGTGGAAAAGGTCTTCTCAATGCCGCAGTTTTTGAAGATGGTTTTGAAGCTTGGGAGACCTGCATGGCTCTGAAGGAGAAAGGTTTATTGGCCAAGCAAACTCATGGCAATATCATTCGTTTTGCTCCTCCATTAGTGATTTCTCAAGCTGAGTTAGAAGAGGGATTGGCTATCGTCAAAGACGTCTTTGAATCCATCTGATTTGGCGTCCATAAACTCCCATTTGCTGCGTTGACTGCGCAAATCACTTCAGGTCCGTACTTACCGTACTGTCCCTTCGTGATTATCTCGTCGCCTTGCAAATGGGCAGTTTCTGTTAGCCAAATCCTTTCTATTGGGATATTCATAAACGCTCATTTGCCACGTTGACTTAGCCTACCATTTAGCGTCCGTACTTGTAGTACTGTCCGCTCTCATGGTAGTCTCGTCGCCTTGCAAATGGGCAGTTACTGTTAGCCAAATATTTTCCAATAGGTTATTCATAAACGGTCATTTGCTGTGTTGGCTTCGCAAATTATTGAGGGTTTTTTAAGTGCACATCTCGTTGAGGAAAGGGGATGGTGATTCCCTTTTCTTTTAACTTCCTATCAATTTCATGCATGATTTTGTTTTTGATTTCAAATCGGAGGGTCGGTTGGTCTGTCCAGAATCTTACCTCGAAATTGAGAGAGCTATCGCCAAATTCTGTAAGTCGAACGACGGGAGAGGGATCAGGTAATACATGTTCGGTCTTTTGAGCCACATCTATCAAAATCGATTCCATCTGTTTGGTGTCTGAACCATAAGCCACGCCCACTTGGCATGCGAGCATGATAATTTTATCAGATAATGTCCAGTTAATGAGTTTATTTGAGATAATATCTGAGTTGGGAATAACAATGGATGAATTCTGTACAGTGTTTACGGTGGTGCTGCGTGGTCCAATATTTGTCACGGTGGAAAACTGTCCATCCACTTCTATGATATCCCCCACTCTAATGGGTTTTTCAAAAAGTAATATGATTCCGGATATAAAGTTGTTGACGATGGTTTGAAGACCAAAACCGATACCAACGCCCAATGCACCAGCGATGATTACCAGATTTTTATAGGTCACTCCTAGTATGTGAGCAAAAAGAAGTGTCCCTATGAAGATAGTTCCATATCGTAAAACAGTGTAGAAATTACCGTGTGAAGAGCTCTCTATTTGGAGTGTATGAAACAGGAATCCCTTCGCTACCAGTACTAAAAAGTGGTAAATCAAAAGGCAGGTGAAGTAACTGATGATGAGTTGGAAAATTTGCAGAATTTGGAGCTGATAGGTTCCAATTTGAAGTAGAGTGAGGGTCCAAATATCTTCCACCAGAAAGAATTGATGCAGCCAAGGTTTTAAAATAAATAAAATGAGTCCTAGAACCATAAGGGTGGACATGAAATTCATACAGATGAGTAGAATCCTCTTAATTTGACGCATGATAGGGCGAGAAGAGGTCTGTCCGGAAAAAACCTTTTCTAGCCAATTAATGACCTCTCTGGCCAAGGTATAGATCAATGAGGCATTTACAAGGCTGGTGAAATTAACAGTCAAAATTCCTTGAATGGTTTTGCTGAGATTATAAAAGCCTACGCCTTGAAGAATGAGCATCAGGAAAATGGCCAGTAATATTGAAACGAAGACAAACTTGGCTGTATAGAAGAGGAGATAGGTCTTTTTTTCCTCTTTTGAAAGCAGGGATTTTAAATCTAATTGCCAAAGCAGGATCATGGCAAAATAGATCATACAGGTGTAGGCCAGATACGCGATAGTCTGGCTGAGAGTATTGGCATAACCTAAATAATAATCTGGAACTTTAAAGACTATGATAATGGAAATGGCGGTCAGTATTTGCTTGGTCTTGGTACCCAAGAGTGCGGCTTGATGTTGGGAAAATGAAAAAAAGTGTGAATAGTTTTTTTCAAAGACTAAAGAAATGAGTGTCATGCCAATCTTCCAGGCAAAAAGTGAGATGAAAAATCCTAAAAGGGTAATGAGGATAATTCGAGACTGATCTTGGAATAGCATTAAATAAAGGGTGGTTATAAGACTCATAAAAATGAGAACCCAAGAGATCAATCGGTGTTTAAGGACACTGTAAAACAAAGCTGATAATAACCACTTTGCCTCTCCCTGGGATTTTTCTATGTACTTTTTAGCATAGACCTCCGACTTCCACATACTAAAGCCAATTAAGAACAAAATGGCTATGGATACAAAAACAAAGAGTGAGAGTTGCTCGCTGCTATCTCGGCTTTGAATATGACGTCTAAAAATATATTTGACGGATTCATTTGCATGAGTCAGGTCTTTGGTGATTTTTTGAATAAGAGTCGATGAAAAAAGGCTCCTCTCATGGTTTCGGTTAAGGATGGTAAAGGATGAGTGTCCTGTGATGCTTTTGCGTAATAGTTGATTCCATGAAATAAGATCTTTTTGGAAGAGGCGAATGGCCTCAATAGATTTTTCCAAGCCACCAATCGTCTTCTTTAATTGAATGACCTGCTTTTGATATCTGTTAAGAACCTTCTGATCCTTGCTGAAAGAATTTGCTTTTGCCGCGGATTGAAGTGATATGAGGTTAACCTGTGAGACTTGGTAGAGTTCCTCTGCGGTTTGTAACTGTTTTACTGCGTTCTTTTCCCAAGAGTAGGTATGTTGGATCACCTCTTTGATGTCCTGTTGTCCTTTTTGGAGGTCTTTAAAATCCAAGCTATTGGTGACTGCAGAAGATACCAATTTAGCAAAGGAGAGTTTATAGGTTAAAATCTCCGAGTTGATGGACACCATATCGTTATTGAAATCAGAGAATTCTCCGAGCTCTTCTTCCAGTTGCTGGGTGAGAGCAAGCAGAGTTTGCTTGGTTTCGTTGGCTAAAAGCAAAGAGCTATTTATTAGTAAAAAGAAACCAGCGAAAAGGGAAAAAAGAGTAATTATAAAGTGGGATTTTAAAAAGAAATTAATCCTGAGGGGATTGATTGTCTTCGTCTTCACCATATTCATGCTCAAACAGCCCATCATTATTTTCTTCCTCCTGATCTTCTACAAGGTAGTCTGAAGTAGCGGGATAGTCTGCTTCGTTATCGGTGTTATGAAGCGCAGAGGCGGGATCATGCATGTCAACGGGTTGCACTTGGTCTTTGATGGATTCTTGGCAGTTTTCACAAAGTTCTTCTTCGATATTTGCAAAAATATCTAGCCATTCTTCCTCTTCGTCGGCCAATCCGTCAAGCATTTCATTCAAATCATATTCTTCATTACATATAGGACAATCGTTCATTAGTAATCCCACCAAATAGATTTACGGCGCAAACTTTATATCTTGATGAAGGAAGAAGGTCAATTAAAAGCTAGTGTTCATGAGCTCTTTTTTCTTAAGGAAGGTCTCAATTTCTTCCAAAGTGGCCTCCGTAGCAAAAGAGTAATAGTTAAAAAGACGCACTATATCATATGCATTTCCTAGTCTAATAAGTGATGACCAGGTGAGATAGGTGAGATGTTCAGAAAACTTGGATCTTTCTAGAGATGAGACACTGCTCATATTGATCAAAGTTGAGAGACACTTTCTCATGACCCCGAGGTGGGCAGTCGAATTAGCCTCAATTTCTTTTTTACAGGAGCTAGAAGCTGACAGAGATCCCTTTATCCGGTCTAAGATTTCTTGATTGTAGTAGAAACGCATGAGATCAAGGTAATCTTCTGCAGGAACGTCGCGAAATACATCCACATCATTGGCATCAATTATAAAAGCTAGTTCTCCTTGGATGTAATCAAGAACTTCTTTACGTTTTAGGGATAGAGAGTCATCATTCTCAGTATAGAGAGTGATTTTTTCCGTAATTTGAGCTGCTAATTTATCACGGCTAAAGGAGCTATAAATGGTTTCTTTTTCTTTAGTAACGGCAAAAGGATTGGCAATATAGAGTTGGCTAAAGAGGTTTTGATCTTTTTGTTTTTGTCTCTGCTTTAAAACTAGGTAGTCAAGGGTGTTCCAAGTTATGTTTTCAATGGCTCTATAATGGGTTGTTAAATAATGCTCTAAGTAAGTGTCAATGGGCGAGGTTATAAGTGGTGAATCTCCTTTGTATTCATCCAGAAAGTTAACCATGGTATGGTCTATAATATCTGCGAGATAATCCTTGGTGAGATTGAGTTTATCAACCATTCCTTCTTGAGCGACCCCAGATTTAAACATGGCAATAGATTTTCCGGTGGTAGAGGTTGTGATGGCCACATTTTCTATATCACTGAGGGATAAAAAGAGACCGGAGTAACAGGAAGATATATTGGCTAATACTTTGGCATGTTGCCCAATTTTTTCAAACTTTTGAGTGAGATATGCTGAGTCCAAAAAACCACCTAAAGAGGAAGAGAGAACTCTCACGGCGGGACGACTTTCAAGTCCATGACCTAGCAGATAGAAATAAACTGTATATCCGTCATTCTGACTTACTTTTGCTAGAACGCTATCAAATATAGTGTTCAGATCTACCAGATCACTCTTGTATTTCACAATGGGAATGGATGATTTATGAGTTACGTTGTTATAGGAGAAAACGTTGGATGAGTAGTTTCTACGCTGTAATACCCCCTCGTCAAAAGAGGTGGAAATGGCCTCATCATAAATATCATAAAGTCGTTTCACCCATTGGGTATCAACAGCACCAGGAGTTTTCCAGGTGCTGAGTGCGGTAGTGAAATCGCTGATAAGCTCCTGGCTAATATCCATTTTTGGTACTTCAAAAGAGAAATAGTACTGTTGGCCGTTAGAGATATTGTAACTGTCTGGTGAAGAATCTGTCCCGTCAGTATAGGCAAAGTAGACGTTGTCGGGGTTATAATTAAATTTGTATATACTGGTATACCATAGACCTAAACCAAACTGGTAGAATCTAGGGAAATTGTGGGTGAAGTCATTTTGACTGGAAAAGGAAGCCGGTCCTCCTCCTGATACTATGATCACAATCCTTTTTTTATCAGTAGGGCTGGGAAGAGTTTTTTGCGGAAGTTGTTCTTGGTTGAAGTCGGTATCTCCAATATGAGGAGAATCTGTGACTCCTTCATTAGGTTCAGAATCATTGTTGTTGGAAGTGTCTTTGTCTTCCTGTTCACAATGAAATAAAAAAAGCGAAAGAAACAGAATCGAAAGAGCAATTTTTAATTTTGACATGCTGATTTTACCGCTTCGGACCAGGCCGGGTTGTTAACAAATTCTTTCTTAGTGATTTCTATGTTTTGGCCATCCCAGCCTTCTCCGCCATTATCACTATCAAAAATGAGGAAAGCTTGGTTGGAATAGTCAATAAACAGTTGGATCTTGGTTACTTTATGCTCGGTGCCTTTGATGAGGACACGTGATAGAGCTGATTGGCGACAGCCGATCTTGGATGTGGAGTTTGCACGACCGAGAACACCCATGAAACTGGTGGTCTGCTTTTGATTACTGTGAAGACCTCCATCAGTACTCGGAGTTCCAAAGTTTACTGAGTAGGTATAGGCATCATCTGAGGTAACGATGATGTTAAGAGAGTTTTGATTCACACATCTCTGAGTTAAACAGTTTTTCTCTTTACTTTGAGTTTCTGCGTCATCAAAAAGCTGTAAGATCTCAATAAGGCGATACAATTTATCCTCTGCTTTAATTAATTTGTCTATGCAGTCATCCTGATCAGAGCATTTGATCTTTTCCATCATTTTTTGAGCTGCGGGGTCTTGTGAGGTGTTGTTATTTTCCTCAGTTGGTGAGCTGGTATCATCTGTAGTAGCAGGGGGACTATCATCAGGCTGAGTTTGGGGGGATGGTGAAGGTGTGGAGGTGTTGTTATTATTGTTATTAGATTCCTGGGCTCGTAGAGAGCCTGGCCTATCAAGTAAAGTGGTAAAAAAAAGTGCTAGAAAGATAATAAATAGGGTTTGTGGTAGGGGGAACGTCTTATTCATAATTATCACCCAAAAGCTGAGAACTTAAACCAATGCTAGCTCCACATAGCAAAACCAATCTTCTCTATATTATACCATATTTTGGCTTTCAGGTCTCTAACTTCTTATTATAAAGGCACAGCAGAGTTTTTTGGCAAAATTCGCCGGTTTTTGAGGCAAAAGTAAACCAATTAATAACAATTGTTTATGGTTAAAAGTAAAGAAATTCTAAAAAAATCCGAATAGTAGCGTATAGAGCTTTTAAATCTATAGATGAGTTAAAACATATAGATAGGAAAAATAGGCATATGAATTACACACCATTCAAACCCCACTTTCGACTTTTATTTGTTATTTTTACTCTCTGTTCCTATTTATTTTTTGCTTGTGATGATCCCCAACCAGGTCCTATGAAAAGAGGTATAAAGAAAAACCAAAATGCCGCTACTAACAATAATAGTAATGGGAATAGCACCAATCCAGATGGAACTCCCAGTACCGCCGATCAATTAGCCAACTTTGATTTAGATGCTGTTTTGGCGGGTCTAAAATCATTTTATAAAACTTCTGATCCTAATAGTAATGGTGCAAAATTAAAAAACTTTGAAGTTTCTATGCGTTACCATAAGAAATTAGAAGGCTATATCCCTTTTATAACATGGGATAATAATGACTATGTTCATTATGTTAGGCTCATGAGATGCACCAAGAAATTTTATGAAAACAAAGTAAAAGGAGCACTAGAAGAAGGTGCTTTGAGTAAGTTTGCAAAATTTAATACTCAATCTAAGGCAAGTCCCAGCAATAATAATGATAATAACGATAATACTAACAACAATAATAACGATAACAAGAGTGCCTCCTTGGTATTTGGCGGAGCTTTAGACGACTTAGTTGACGGAAAGACTTCTGTCGATGGTTTGATGAATCTAGATTATGACGAAATTCTATTGGATCCAAGTTCCAAAGGATTCGAAGAGTGCTATGAAGTTAATGATTCGATTGTAATTCGAGAGATCTGGGACACTACTGCCAACCCAGGATTTCATACCTATTATGCCCAAGGCTGTTTTAATAATAAAGGATGCTCTCCTTCCATAGCTTTCTTGGATATTGACTTTACACAAGATCGTATTAAGGTTCCATCCGATCTCTTTATGAGAAGAGATAGTATTTTTAAGCAGTTAAAAGAGGTTACAGTGGGTTTGGTAGAGGCAGACGAAGAGGCCGATAAAGAATTTGATAAGTGTAGCGAAAATTTGGACTCCGGAATTGATGCTATTATTAAGAATAAGACAGTAGGAATGTATTGGACTATGGGAGTTGTGGGAGTTCTAACAGTAGCATCTTTAAGTGCAGAATTGATGAGTGGTGGTTCTGGTGGATCTGGCGGGTCAGGAGGATCAGGAGGTTCAGGAGGATCAGGAGGTTCAGGGGGATCAGGAGGTTCAGGAGGAATCACCGGTGCTGTAACCCAAGGAGTAAAGAATGAAGCTATGGGACGTGCCGATGCTGAATTTAATAAACAATTTGGCACAGGGGGTAACTGTGGAGCTCCTAAGTCAAAACCAGAAGAGCATGAAGATAAGATGGCTAGACATAAATGTGTACAAGGAAACTTTGCACAAGGAGCTAAGCAAGTCGCCATGTCTGGCGGGAATGGCTATGCGATAGCCAATGCGGTTGGAGGAGCTGTAATTAACTCTCTTCCTATGAATAATTCTCGTTTAGGTGGGATGGGAGCCTCAGGTATTGGTTATGCCGTAGAGAAAATAAAAACCAAAGAAGAGGATGCTCTGAAAATGAAAAAAACCTGTGTAGGGGCATCTAAGGCTCTTGCCCAACGAGAAGAGTATCTTTTTAGACAAGATATGCTGATTGCTGACCTAGCTGATGAGATTCGCTATCTCCGTCTCTATGTGGATGAAGATGGAGCTGTAGAGGGCAATGAACTGTTGGAAGATTATGTAGATACCAACTACAACACTGGTTTTCTTGATTACATTTCAGCGAAAGAAAACTGTGACAGCCAGCTCATGTGTCTGAAATTCTCAGGGACACGAAAAACTTGTCGTGAATGCTCAGAAGAAGAGCTTATAGATCTGAAGGAAGAGCTCGCAGAAGCGGAAGAAGAACGTAAAGAGGCTGAAAAAGAACGCAAAGAAAAGGAAAAGAGTCAGCAAGCTAACTAAGCCATTAGAGGTGGATTAAATGCGGAGTCATTTGAATATAATAAAATATATCTTGATGGGAGTCTTTTTAAGTCTCCTTTTGATCACCTGCTCAGACATTGTGAAAGAAGAGGCCGGTCTTAATAAAGATGAAGAGACTCAGAACCAGGGTACAGGTGATGCAAAAGGGGGGAAAAAAGAAGAAGATCTCAGAGAGCAAGAGAAACTAGATTACATAAAATCTTGGCGTGACATTGAAGCATGTAAAGTCGCTGAGTTGAAGGATGTGAAAGAATCTAAAATTTTTGGTCTCGATGATGGGGGAGCGGCTCAATACAATCCAGAAGAGGAAATTACTGGTGACCAAGAAAGTGCCGCCATCCGAAAGTGTAAATACAGTCTTAAATCCCAAGCCGTTATAGTTGATATGCTCGCTGAAGTGGTGGGTAAAATTGAAATCGTAACTAAGCAAAGAGCGGTGCAGTTGCGCATATAAATCCGGTATGGAGATGGAAGATCAAGAGAAAAAGTCGATAATTCAAGATGGTGATGTGTGGAACAATATTATTAAGCCAATGTACGAGGTGGGTTGCCAATGAGTAAGCTATTCTATCTATTTTTCATAAGTTTCTTTGTTATAAGTACCGGCTGTAATGAAGAAAAAGAATTGCCAGCTGCTAAAAAGAATGAGACCCAAAGTACGGCTCCTGCCGCTCCAGGTCAGTCGAGTAATGCTACCATTGGGACGAAGCCGGCAACGGTGTTAGCCGCTGATCATATGGATGCCAAATTTATGACCGCTGAGGACTTTAAATTTGGCATTGGTGAACTCAAAGAGAGAATCACTAAGCTAATTGATGTTAATAGAAACCTTGTCACCCGAGTTGAGGATCTCCGTAAAACAGGGTGTTTTTTACGCCGTCCACTCACTGAATTAGAGGTGGTGCTATTTACGGAACGTGAGCCCGAACCTAAATATCACTCAGATCATGGCAATGGAAGTTCGCTAACAATTGATTTAGGAGCTTGGACGATAGGGCCATTGAAAGCCAGTGATTCAAAGGTTCCTGAAGGGTTGTCGGGTAGACCGGTTTTAAAATATTCAAAAGTATTCGAAGAGGGTAGTAAAGCTACTCTCAATGATATTCAAAAACTGGTGGTGATTAAGCCCATTGCAGGGGAATATTTTAAAGAGGTAATTAACACCTATGAGGAATGTTCTTCCAGCGCAAAGCTTTTTCCCTTAGTTGAAGCGGGCTTCTTCAAAACATTGTTCCATGCCACCATCGGTGATAGTTGTATGGATACCTATACTGTGACCGAACATGCGATGCGTGAACGAGATCAAGTTTTTCTTTATCGCATGCAGATGTTTGCCACTACAACCACTACCGGCGGCAAAGCTTGGAGAAGAAAGATCTTTGATGAAGATCTAGATGGAGGGATTCGTCTTAATAATCTGCGTTCTCAATATGGATTTTTCTCCTTTGTGGGAGAGACCAACTGGCATATGATGTCCAATGATAAGAACTGTGAAGAGGTTCATCAGGGTGAAGTGGTCGGTACAGAGGAGATTTATAATTGGATTTCCAATAATATCGGAGGAGGTTTCCCTGACTGCGTCGTCATCACAGATTTACAGACGGGGAGGCGTGAGTGTCTAGTTGATGAAAATGCTAAGATTAATGAGGATGTTGTTTCATGGGATGATGAGCTTGAGTACACCCGTGAAGCCTTCTACAAAAAGCATCTGGATGCCAAGGAACCAACCACAGAAAATGATAATGACAATAATACAGCTTCGCTTGTTTCTCATCCAGAAAGGCAGTTAAATTACTACTTAGCTAAAGAACCTCAAGTGATCACCCCTCTCTTTTTCCTTACAGGTTATGGAAAGGCTGAAAGTGAGGATGCCTTACGAGGTGAGTGGGAATATTTAAAGGGTATGTACGACAATCTACAGAGTCAATTTTTCTATATGCATGCGGAGAAGGATATCCTAACCAATGAGGGCTGTTTTTATCAAATGAATATCACCTCTATGAAATTGAAGATGATAGCGGATGTCTATCATAATTTTGGGGGGGAATTTCATAAAGTGGCCCCACTGGATTCGGCCCCATCTTTTACCCATACCAAGCCGTCTCCATTAACGAGTGTCACGGCTAAAGGCCGACCTCGAGGTTTAAAACTCAGCTTGGGATTTACTACCCCGGTGATTAATATTCCTTTTGTGGATGATATGTTGTCGGAGAAAAGTAATACCTATGTTCTTCCCCCCGCTTTTTATCGCGGAAAACAAATAAAGGATATCAAGTTTATAAGACTCACTAAAAGAGGATTAGGTCGTCAGTATGATGCGGCTATGAAAGAGTGGAAAGCGGTGAATCGAGCTGTCTTTGGCGGTAAGGCGGAGGAAAAGAAAGGGGATGACTGGGTTCATATTGAGGAGGATACCATAAAATTGGATACCTTTGAGTTACATATCAATGGTTTGGTCGCTTATGGAAACTATGAAATGAACTGGGTCCTTTCCAGTGCCTCTCTTCAGTATTCTGATTTTTCAATTCAGAAAAATCCATGGTGGCGAAGGCAGAGTGGGCGAAAAGATTGTGATGTGATTGAAATGGTTGAGGTGTCAAAATAGATGGGTGTTATTATGAATAGGTATAAAATATTTGTTTTATTGATATCTCTGACCCTCTTTACTTGTGCGGAAGAGAAACAGCTGCCACCATCCAAATCTGCCGTGGATAGAGCTTTAGAAGAGCGGGCTCAGCAGAATGTTAAGTTAAGGCAAAATGCGGCTCAAAAGTTGGCTAAATTTGGTGTTACCATGAAGCCCATTCCTAAACTCCCTAAAGTTAATCCTCAAGGGATGATGCTCAGGAATTTTACCGCCGGCTTAAAGCAGTTGCAGTGGGGAACGGTGGTTACTCTCTCTTATGACCGAGATCCTCAATCGGATTATTTACAAATTAAACGTTGTGACTCTTCAATTGAAGTGAATGGCCTACTCAATAAGCCGCTGGGGAAGGTGGAGACTAAAGATGTGGAGAAATTGGCTGATATCTTTCAAGATTATGACAATGGGAATAAGCAGGCCTTTGAGAAAGATAATGGAGGAGATATAAATAATTATTGGCGCAGTGCCAGCATCAGTGGCTGTGAAATTCTCAGTAACATGGTGGTAGAGGAGCAGTTCTATGATGTCTTAGCTAAACCCGATCATGAATATTATTATATAGCCCGTGTCTGTGTGAATGATGATCGAGTCACCAAGGTGGAAGGTAAAATGAATCCGAGTTCTTGCAGCGATACTGTAAAACTTTCCAATAAAATTCAATATGTAGATATGTTGATTGGTAAAGAGCGTGAATATAAAATGCGTTTTCAAAGAGCTCGGAATAAGATGAATAAGTTTATTGCCATCGTTCATGAAGCGGCAATTAAATTGGCTGAGGCCTGGGACATATGTGAAACTAGAAACATTAAACATAGAGTAGCAAAGGAGAGACGAGAGGGTTATGCTTTAATAGGGGGTATGGCCATTGGTGCAGTCGCTAGTTTTGCCGGAGGCTTTATGGGAGGAGGATCTGCTGTAGGAGGTTTTAATAATGTTATGGGCTCTATGGAATTTGGAACACAGATTGGATCGGCTATAGCAGATATTATGGCAAAGCCTGAAGATTTTGAAACCACCTGTACCGAAGCGGAGAAATGGAATAAAAGACTGGAGCCTTACAGAGATAGTTATAACCAAATAAAAGAAGAACTTGAGAATGTTAAGAAAGATCTTGACTCTCTAAATAATATGAAAGAATCGGTGGAAGAGCAGAAAGAGGACCTGGGAGACACTCAAGACGACTCAGAGAAGGAAGCGCTCAAAGAGGAACAGCAGAAACAGGCAGCTGCTAAGGAGGAACAAGCAGGTGAATAATTCAATAAGAATCGTCACTTTACTTATTATTTCGCTGTTTTTCATGTACACCTGTACTGAAGCAGAGGGACCTGCAGGTCCTAAGCCCCTTGATGAAAAAGAGCAAGGTACCGGCGATGGAAATGGTGGTAAAGGTCAAACGGGAAATTCAAATCAGGTGGCGGCAGTCCCCTTTGATGAACCTCCAGCCTATACAGACCCCTATTTAGCCACTTTAAAAAGTGTGAAATTGATAGTAGAAGAACGTTACCCTGGGTCCGCATTAGGTGAGGTCCCCAAAATAGAGGTGGAATTCGAAGAAGATAACAAGGTTCATTATTATCAGGTGATGAGATGTCCCAACTCGATTCGTAAGAAATTAGTCACCTCTATGGATTTTGATCCCTTAAAACAAGAGTATGCCAAGGGATCTATTTTTGCAGAGAGTGATTTTAAAGAGGTTTGGCAGCGTGTGGCTCCCTTTGAGGGTTGTAAAATGATTGCCGACTATGTTTTGACTGCTAAATTTCAAGATATCACCGCCTCTTCGGCGAATATTTTTTATCTTATCAGGCCCTGCGTTCTTCCTGAACGAACTATCCGGACCGATCGATGTAACTATCGTTACTATAAAACCAACTCTATGAACTATGTAAATGATTTAATAGAGAAAAATCAAGAGTTGCTGGAAAAACTAGAGCGAGAGCGTCAATCCATGTCTCGCAAAATGATTGAAATCGCAGATCTTCAACAAGACGCCATGAATTATATTTCGGTCTGTGAATTCAATGAGATTCAAAAAATAGCCCAAAAAAAGCGCTTTGCAGGTATGATGAAAATGGCCTTAACTGCCGTGGGTACTGTGATAGGGGGTTATTGTGGTGGAGCTAGTGGGGCCTATTATGGTGCTAAATTAGCCATGGGGTTAGGAGATAAGCTCTTTTCAAAATATTCTGATGCTCTGCCTGAAGAGTGTAAAAAAGAAATGCAGCCGGTTTTTGATCGAATGCAAGAGCTCAATAAAGAGGTGCAACAGCACTCTTATAAGGTGGATGAATATCGTTATGAACTCGGTGAGTTAAAGAAAACCACCACACTTGAGATGGAAACCAAGACTCTTGAAGATTATATGGACAGTATTAAGTTAGAAGAGGATTCGGATATTGATGCTTATATCGCCGCCTATGAGGCGCAAGTGACAAATCCATCTGCTCCTGTGCCATATGGAGATGGATCTTCAACTCCAAGTTCAACTCCAAGTTCTACACCTAGTGCAAATAATACGAATACTTCTGCTCCTGCTCAAAGCGATCCATCGGGATCAAATAATAATAATAACTAATTCTGAAGATTGGGGTTATGCCCCAGGTCAATTAGAAGAAACTGATTCCACCATCGTCATCATCTTCAATGGATTTCTCTTCTGATAGGGTAGTAAAGCACTCTCTTAATATGTCTCGCTCTCCTTCCATGGTAGTGGTGTCATAAAGAGTTTGACCAAAGGGTTCAAAAGTTTCTCCTTCGGGGTCATAAAGAGTCATAATTTGCTCTAAGTCTGTTGAAGAAAGGCCATCTCCCCAAAGTCGAATAAATTTTGCTAAGTTACCGAAGTTTTGTTGAATTCTATCTTGATACTGAAGGGCAGTAATAATCGGTTCGATCAGATCTGAAATGCTTTGGTCTTTGCTAGACAGCTCTTGCAGAGCTCCCACCACATAGTTGATTTTCCCTTTCTTTTTAGGGTCTTGCTCTGCGCTTAATTCCTCTTTTTGCTGAGCAAGACTAAGAATTTGCTCTTTGACTTTTTCCAGAGCGTCAAGGGATTGGTTGGATAGATTCGCGATTCGCTCTGAATCTTGAAGTAGGGTATTCATGGTTTCGCCGATTTTGAGTGTGGCTACTTCAGTTACCTCTACACTTTTTATGAGAGCGGCTTCATAGAAGTCTATGAATTTTTTTGCTAGCTCATTGAAGGGGAACTTTTGATTTTCAAGCGTTATCGATGGTTTACTCATGGTGGACCATTCCTTTGGTATTACTAGAAAAAGGAAATATCATCTTGTATTTCGGTTTGCTCGTCATCTTCAGTAATTTCTTCATTTAAAAATATTTTATGAAAAATTTGGCGCTCATCAAACATGGTGAGCGATAGAAGAAGCTGGTTTAGAAAATCCGTAGCGTCTACTTCTTTATCAGATAGAAATGAATTCTCCCCGGTAAATTCTGAGAAATTCTTAAGAGCGGCTATGAGATGTTCAACTTTCTGAGCAAGGATGTCAGTACATTGGAGTTCTAGCATCAAAGGGCCAATTTTATCTTTTAGACCTTGATCTAATCGTGCAATAACTTCAAGCTGTTTTTGGAGTCCTGCTAAACCGAGTCGGTGTTCTTCCTGAGCTTCACTCTCCTCAAAATCAACCTCTTCCCCTGCTTCCATTTTCTCTTGTAGTTGGTCAATAATAGAGTCTACATCGTCATTTACAGTTTCTGCTTTTGGAATTATGGTGGAGAACTGATCCTTATAAAGCTCGATAAACCTTTGCATGGTTTCACTTTCTTCGGCATTCAAATATCCTAAAGAACCGCTCATGATAAGTTCTGTAGAGTTGGTAATACTTCCAAGCAATAATTCGAACATTTTATCTGAGACTTGAATCATCAGTTCGATAAATTGCCTTTCTTTCTGGTGGAATCCATCACTTATCTCATTAGACATTTAACTCAACTCCGTAAGCAAGTTTCGGCGACTGCAATTTAAAAACATCTACCTCTATGTGGTGTTGTAAATATACAGTCTTATAGAAGACTATTAGTTACGCCGCTCTTTTCACCTAAAGCAAAGTTTCGCAGGGCCATATATAAGTAAATGTTTTAACTGGTAACTATTTTATCATTTTTTTCTGAGCTGTACAGTGTTTCATTAATTTTTTTGTAAATCTTTTTTTTTTCTTACCGATAGGAGGGGATAGTGATGAAACAAGTGTTCTATTATCTACACTGAGGTGGCGGTGCAGCCTAAGATAGAAGAAATTCAGGCGTTAAAAGAAGAAAATCGCCTTTTAAAACAACAGTTAGGAACTGTTATATCTGCTTGGAAGCAGTTAACCCAGTTTCATGAAGATACATTAACTCATTTTCATGCATCTGATTATAAACATGCGGGTGATTACAGGTCACTTCTTTCAAAGCTCTATGATGTTTCTGGTAATAACGTTGTCAAGCTAAATGGAAAAGAAGACCCTGATTATAATAGGCCATGGGCTGTTTTGGTCTTGCCTAAAATAAAGGATAATGAGTATTACAGTGGGAAGGTCCACGTATTTAATAATGAATCTGAGCCTGTCAGTGAAAAGATAACTATAGAGTTGCATATAGATAAGCTGTTATCCAGGAATAAGACAAACATAGATATTAATCACAATTTATCCCAAAATGTAAATAAAGATCTAGATATCCAAGATACCATCAATGCTGAACTATCAAAGATCTTAGGGGATCGAATATCTATTCCAAAACTGAGCCAGAGGATTATCTATCGCTGTGGCTATGGAGAAAAGGGAAAGGTAGTTATTGGTCTTTATGATAGCCCTAAAACTATTGGGGAATTTGAAGTTCTTTCTATTAAAAACTGTGCATTAACTATGGAATCACTTTATGAGTTCTTTCACCAAATAAAAGACCTACAGTCAACCTCACTTGAGATGATTTCAAGAATCGAACTCCTAGCTAGAAAAAAAGATCCAGAAACCACCGGTAACCACGTAATTAGAATGTCGGCCTATTCCTCTGTCATAGCTCATGAATTGAGTAAAGATGAAAAGTTTAAGGATATCTGCACTCATAACTTTGTAGAATCCATTGGTCATATGGCTGCTTTGCACGATATTGGTAAAGTGGGGATTCCAGATAAAATCCTAAATAAGCCAGGTACCTTGACCATGGATGAGTTTGCTATTATGAAACTACATACCTCTATTGGGGGTACTTGCCTTGAGGGTAGTAAACACCTTAAAATGGCATGGGAAATTGCGATGTTTCATCATGAAAGGTTTGATGGGTCAGGTTACCCCATCGGATTAAAGGGGGAGGATATTCCTATAAGTGCAAGAATTGTGGCAGTAGCCGATGTTTATGATGCTTTAACCACCGAGAGGCCTTATAAGCAAGAGTATGATCATAAATCATCAGTAGAAACCATGCTGCAGGGAAAAGGTGCTCAATTCGATCCCGATGTATTTGATGCCTTTTTACGGGTAGAATCTCGTATATTAGAGATTAAAGAGCGCTTTAAAGAGGTGGGTAGCATTCCAGAAAACCATGTTATTATGGATAATATAATTGAGAAGCCCACAGGGTAAATTTCCATCTGGTCAATAATCAAATCCATCTAAAAAGAAAGAAGTGTAGTTTTATCAATGGGTTCGCATGTGTAATCGGGTATTGCAAGTTCTTCCATTTTGTACTAGTCTTATAGACTCTTTTGTGTCAGCCGTATCCTTTGAAGTTTTTAGGAATCGGGGAGTAAAGGCGATTGGGATATGTAATTTGTGTTTATAAGAGGGTCAAATGTTAGAAATTCTTTCCAGTGGATTTAAAAAAGCCAAGCAAAAATTTCAAGGCAAAGCAGAGCTCACCGAGCAGAATATAAATGAAGCGGTATTAGAGATAAGAAGAAGTTTGCTTGAAGGTGACGTTGATTATCAGGTGGTTAAAGATTTTATAAAACGAGTCAAAGATAAAACCATTGGCGAAATTGTTACCACAAAAGTTAATAGAAAAGGAAAACTCTACAAAGCTTCTCCTGCCGATCATTTTGTCAAGATCTGTCAAGACGAACTCGAAGACTTAATGGGTCCAGTTGATACCTCCATTGCCTTTAAAAAAGAGGGTGAGGTTTCCTCCATAATGCTCATTGGTCTTCAAGGTGCTGGTAAGACCACTGCTTGTGGAAAATTGGCAAAAATGCTGATTGCTGAACATGATAAAAAGCCTCTTTTAGTGGCGGCTGATGTTTACAGACCGGCTGCTATAGAACAGCTCAAGATACTTGGTCAAAAAATAGAAGTCCCAGTGTATTCTGAGGATAGTAAAGATCCTGTCCAGATATGTAAAAATGCTCTCCAATTTGCCAGAGATAACCAGCGAGATATGGTTATTTATGATACAGCAGGTCGTCTAGCCATTGATGAACCAATGATGAATGAACTGTCTGAGGTTAAGGAT
>CAYFLR010000010.1:73058-74027 GCA_964343805.1 uncultured bacterium
CCGTCCTGATAACATGTTTCTAGTTTGTGATGCCATGATTGGTCAAGATGCCGTCAATACCGCTAAAGTATTCGATGAACGCCTTGATATGAGTGGTTTTATCTTAACTAAGCTAGATGGTGATGCCCGTGGTGGTGCGGCTCTTTCCATTAAGAAGGTCACCGGTAAACCCATTAAGTTTCTGGGGATGGGTGAAGATTTAGAAGCTCTCGAATCCTTTCGACCGGAAGGATTGGCTTCACGAATTTTAGGTAAGGGTGATGTTGTTGGTCTGATGAAAGACTTTGAAAAAGTTGTTGATCAAGACCAAGCTGAAAAAGATGCTGAGCGCATGTTGAAGGGTAATTTTACCTTTACCGATTTTTATGAGCAGATTTCTGTTATTAAAAAAATGGGGTCTCTCTCTGATATCTTTGCCAAACTACCCTTTGGCGATATTCTTCCTGATGGTGCCAATCTAGATGATCGCCAGTTAGGTAAGATTCAAGCCATGATTAATTCCATGACCAAAAAAGAACGAATCAACCCTTCAATTATTAATCGAGATCGGGTGAATCGTATTGCGAAAGGTTCTGGCCGATCTGTTGCCGAAGTGAATGATTTAGTCGCAAAGTTTTTTCAGATGAAAAAGGTTATGGGGTCTTTTGCTAAGGCTTCTGGTTTGATGGGTAAAATTCCCGGAATGAATCAGTTTAAACAAATGCGAAAGATGCGGGGAATGGGGGCCGAAAACTTGATGGGCCAAGATGAAGCTCAGATTGAAGCTTTTATGCAAGCCCGTGAAGCTAAACGGATGAGCCAGCAACGCTCTGTTGATAAAAACAAACAGAAAAGAAAAAGAAAGGCCGCAAAAAAAGCTCGTAAGAAAAATCGTTAACGGAAATAGTAGGCTGCAATTAAACAGCACAATATCATTACATGTAAAAAATAAATGAGATTCATACCCTTTTATCGCTTCTTTTTAGTTGT
>CAYFLR010000010.1:74037-79599 GCA_964343805.1 uncultured bacterium
CTTGCTTTATTTTCACAATAAGCAATAGCTTCTTTAGTTGTCGTATCTAAATAACTAAAAAAACCAAGTTCAAAAGATCCCAAATGTTCTGGGAGGGCTTGAAACTTGATCTTTCCTGTGATTGATCCAATTTGAAAATGTTTGGGTTTTTTCAAACTGAGTTTTAAAGAGTAGGTTTGATTTTTTAATTTTATTAATTGGAAGGTTATGTATTTTTCCACATCCTTAGCACCCTTACTTGGGGTGGGTGAGATAATCTCTGCTGATACAAGTTTGAGAGAAAGTGGGTCTTTTTTATAACTTTTATTCACTCTAATAATCACCGATTTTCGCTTAGTGCGCTCAGGGCGAAGGGTTCCAAAATCAATAAAACTAGAAGATAAAGTGAGTGGGGTTTTGACTCGCCCCATAGCAATAACCCGGTTTGGTCTCAAACCGGAATAAGGCTGAATCAGAATATTTTCTTGGAATAAACCAGGGGAAATGTCTTTTGCTTTAATTATAATTTTATATTTATCTGGTGTGGTTTTTTTTATTTCGTGGGAAAAATAGTGAGGATTGTCAAAGCTAATTTTAGGGTCAATCCGTCGTACGCTGGGAGGTAGAGATCTTAAAACGGGTAAATAGGTAAGTAAAATGGTATGGCTTCGACGTATATTTCGATGACTAAAAAAATCAATGATGGGTGGGCTGATTTTTACTAATGGCTCTATGAAGGCATTGAAGAAGAGGGTAATCTCATTGTCCTTTTTTTCATTCGTTTCCACATTGATCTTCTTGTTAATTTTGCCGGTAAAGGTATGTGAATCAAAGACCACTGAAACCTCTCCTTCATCATGGGGGGGCACTTTGATCTTTTCTTTAGTGAGAGAAGCACATCCGCAGGGTGAGGAAATTTTTGTAATGGTTATAGGGTTATTTGATTCATTGGTGAAAACAAAAGAAAAATATCGATTCTCTCCTTGGAATACTTTTCCTAATGAGATGTGATATTCATTAAAATGGAGCTCCGATGAAAAAGCTTGAAATGAGCACATCACCAAGCTTAAGAGTAGAGCGTAACGCCAGTTAATTTGCATAAACTTTGAAGCCCAAGCATAACCCCTTACAGATTAAAAAGTTCTGAGGATACAGGTTTATCAATTTTGGATAAAAAACCTTAGCATGTTTTTTATTCTCAATCAATTTATTGATTTTTCTTAATTATTTGACTGTGGTAAAATAAGGCGAATTCCAACAAAGGTCTTTGGTAAGGTATGCGAAATCCATTTTACTCCTCTTTTGAAGCAGAACTTAAGCAGGTGGATAATTTCGACTACTTTACAAGGGTAAAAGGGATCAATCAAATAGCTGCGGTCAATAGCCAAGATGCAGCTCGCCTTCTGTTAGAACTCCTTGATACGATTGGATGGAGAGACACCAAGCGATATATACTTTATAAACTTTCTGCCTTTCTAAAATACAACCGAGTTTTCTTTAGTCTTGCTCGTCTTTTTGATCAGACTGACGATCTGCAGTTGAAGATCTGGATTTTAAATACTTTTAAATATGCCAAAATAAACAAATATGATCAATTTCTGGTCAATTTATATCAAGGTAACTTAAGTCAGGTTATTAATAATAATATTTTAGATGTTCTTATTCATATTCAAAGCTCGTTGGCTAGGGAAATACTGGAGCAGAGCTTAGCAGATGCAGGAATCTCACTTTCTTTTGCGAAAAAGAAGGAAGGAATCTTTCATATTAAAGACAAGCTCCTTTGTTTGCCAGTGAATCTGCAAATACAACTAGTGAACTATATTGGAAATTTCCGCATCTATTATTTAGGCGAAGTATTAGAGCTCTTTATAGATAGTAAAGATCACTATGTGTCAGATTGTGCCTATCTGAATATACTTAAATTGGGTCCACAAGGAGATTCTTTAGAAGATCATTATCGCCTCTGTCTTTTGCATATGGAGTCTAGCGATTCCTTGAAAGATGGATTACATCAAATATTTAATGAGAATGGTCTGCTGCAAAAAAGCATCACTTTAGAAAAATGTTTGGATACCCTTTTTAATCTTTCCAAATCAGAAATATCTAATGCTGAAGTGCTAACTCTCTTGATGTTTGATCAGGAGGAGCTGCAATCCTATCTTTCTATTTATGATTCAGAAGAGTATGCGGGCTTAATCCTCACTATCCTTGCTCAACTTCCTTTTGAAGTAGACTATACGATTAAGGAAACACAGAGAATTTTAAAGAAATATGGAGATGGTAAAAACTGCGCTCAGGCAGCCATGATTCTTTGGGATAAGAGCGATCTTGCCGTTGGGGAGATTTGGCAGCAGGTATATAGCATCTATAAGCAAAGCAGTATTCAAGGAGCGGCTGATCAAAAGGCTACGAGCCTGTTTAAGAATTTAAGGTTGACTAAGCATTGCAGAGATTTGTTGCCTGAGTTTAAGAATCTATCCATGGATCCGAGTGTTCCTGACATAGAGAAAGTAGAATTGATCAATCTCTTAGTCTCAGAATTTTATTTACAGGTAGATAGCCCGGCAAGAGCCAGGATTAAGAAGTTTTTTGATGAGTACCTGCAGTTTTTATTCAAGAATAAAAGTCTCAATAAGAAACTCGCTTTGAGATTATACCGTGCTTATGGACAGATTGGGCAAAGAACAACCACTTATTATAAATATTTTGAAGCCCTTTTTTATAAGGAAGAGTTAACTATTGAACAGCGGAATGGTTTAATTTGGAGTCTTTATCAGGAAGTGGATAGCCATTCTCATAAACAGTTAGTCAAAGTATTTGATCATTACCTCAATAGCAAGGGGAAGTCGTCTACTTTTAAGCTAGAAGATTCATTAAAGAAGATGTTTCTATTGGCTTTTGCCAATGAGAAGTTTGCCTTCGCGGATGCAAAATACCTCGCTCTCCTTGATATGCAGCCCAAAGAACATTTCATAGAATGTTTCAAGTTTATCTATGGACGACCTACAAAAATTGCAGTTCCTTGGTTGCAAAAATGCGGATCAAATTTGGGCAAGGCAAGTTATTTGGAGAGAAAATGGCTGGCTCGGGTCTATTCCCGTATTAATGATGACTCTGCTTTGATTTTTCTTTCGAAGCTTGTTCACAGTGAAGAAGAAACTCTGCAAGAGCATGCTCTTTATAGCCTTAGTCAGATAAAGTCAAATAATGCGATCCTGATACAGCTTGAAGTGGCGGAGAATTTGATTGAAAGTCAATCTCATTACTCATTGGTCGCAAAAATATTCCAGCGCTTGAGGGTTCCAAAGGGGGCATTGAGACCGTTTATGGAGAGAGCGGAAGCTCTATTGACCCGACCTTTAGATAGTGACACAGTGGATGCTATTATGTCCTATCTGTCACGCTTATCGGCAAAGTTTCCCTCTTCTGATACTGATGTGAGGACTCATGTGGATTCGGTTATGACCAATCTAGTTGAATCTAATTTAAGAGAGAAAATACCCTCTTTTAAGAAACTGAGTCTATTAGTAAGGTCGGTGTTGTTTAATGCCGAAATACCCGCTGCTTACCCAGATATTTTCCATGAGCAGGTAGATAAATCCACCTCCATATTGCAGTATTCAAAAGCTATCGATATCTATCTTAAAGAGACTTTGGGAGAGTTTATAAACAATGAGAGTATGTTGCTCAGGATGCAAAATGTAGTCTTAAATTCGGGAATAGATCATTATGTGCGTGGAGGTGGTGGATACCATTCATCAGAATATAGCTCAGAAAACTTACTGAGAATCCTTAAGCTCCATCACTCATTTACACGTCAAGAGTTTCCGCTAGGTAAGATGCAATCTTTACTAATGTCACTGATGAGAGGGACAATTTTCAGAGAGGAATTCCGTGTGGTAGATGGGTTGAAATCTTGGGGTATGATCTTATTACTATTTGCAAGAAAGTGGGGAGAGGGAGATTCCCTGCCTTTAATCTCTCTAAAGGGGAATAATCGGGATATTATTGAAATCGCAAAGAGGCTTATTGAACTTCAGGATTATCGCAATCCAATTGCCCATCGTCACACTATTTTGGAAATGCTCCCAGTAGAAAAAGTTAAAGAGCGAACCTATAAACTGCTAAATGATATTATTGCTGCCGTGGTAAACTTATCATGACAATGGGATGAGTATAGGTGGAGTTGTAATGTCGGAAGAGAAAAAGAGGGTCATGCAGGATCCTTTATTTGAGATTAAAAATGAAATACTCAATGGCTTTGAACTACTTTGTGATAGTTCTTTCCCTAAGACTTGTACCAAATGCCATCGTGTTTTCAAAACTTTTCATGATTTAGTGGAGGTCACTTACAAAGCAACCGGGCAAGTGGGAAACTTAAAAACTTATGAAGCCAAATGGTTTAGTGAGATAGTAGTCTCTAAAGGAGAAGATTTAGTTTTGGTAAATTACATGGACTGTATCTGTGGCTCAACCCTATGTATCGTTGGTAAGGATCGAAGAGGGGAGTCAGATAAGGCAGCTCATTACCGGGATTTATTTGATAAGTTATTGACTAAGTTCGAGGTTCTGGGGTTTAATAGAAAAAAAGCAATACAATTTTTAAGAAAATCATTTAGCGAGTTGATGCAGGGTAAAATTTCTGACAGTCAACTAGAGATACTTATTAAAGAGTTTTGGAGCGAACTTGAGCACTCTTCTGGTTAACTATAAAGTAGGATAGAGAAGTATGAGCAAAATTCTTGTTCTGATATTGATAGGATTTATGCTGGGCAATTGCAGTTATTTTTACGAAAGCGATAAGAGTACTGCAGTTGAAGAAAGCAAAGAGGGCGAGGTTGGTGGGAAAAAGAAGGGCAAAGGAGACACCTTCTCGCCCTTTAAATTTCTAAAAGACAAAGAGCTTGAAAATATTTATCGCTCCTTTGGCAAATTAAGCATGAGGACCAAGGTCCTGGAAGATCAGGTCTTTGAATTAAAAAATAGGATACGTGAACTTGAGCTTAAATTAAATATTAGACCTACGGGCAAAAAAAGAAAAAAGAGTAAGAGGGGGAGTGTCAGACCCACCCCAAACAAAAATAAAAAAGTTAGAAAAGAGATGAAGCCTAAATCATCTCCTGAACCTGAGAAAGAGGAGAAAGAGTATGAATTTTAGTAGAATACTTTTCCCACTATCCTTTTGTTGTGGGGTCATTGCCCTCATTGCATTCTTAAATACAAGTCAAAGTCTTTGGGGATTTGCTGAGGTTCAGTACACATCTCAAACCGAAGATGTTGAAAAGGGTTTTGTTAAGCCATATATTCCTCCAGCTGGAATTATAATTAAAGGCTTTGCCGGTCGACTTCCTCCGCCTAAATCCAGAGGTGTTTTGCCTCCAGGGGCCGCACCAGAAGTGTATATTGTCCAACCAGGCGATACTATGTCTTCCATTTGTGAGAGGGTTCTTAATGATAGAGAGTACTGGCCAAAGTTGTGGGCTCTAAACCCTCATGTAACTAACCCTCACTGGATTTATCCAGGAACAGAAATTCGATTTTATCCCACTACCGAGATTGGACCTCCTTATCTAAAAATTATCC
>CAYFLR010000010.1:79622-116257 GCA_964343805.1 uncultured bacterium
AAGAAGATGAAATATCTATTATCACGATAGATGAATTAGAACAGGCACCGGCTGCTTTGTTTACCTTTGGAGGAAAAAGGTTTTCAAGTGATTCCATTCGCTATGTCTTGACGGGTTATATATCCCAAGAACCTGAAATCCAAACAAAGGGGTTTGTGAACAGAAATTATGATGCAGCTGATCGAATGGCTGAGGGGAATTACCTCTGGTTAAAGCTTCATGGTGTTCCTGAATATGAGGAAGGAATGGAGCCTCAAGATTTAAGCGAGTACATTGGCGTGAAATACACAGTTATTGAGATCACCGAGCTAGATGTGGAGCGTGACTCTGGAGCAGAGGGTAGATTGGTCCGATATAAGGGGATTCTAGAAGTGGTGGGCCATGAAAAAAATCAGTTGAAAGCGGTGGTGGCTAACTCTTTTGTTGATATCAAAGCAGAAGATCCAATTGTGGAATACACTCCATTTACAGTAGATATTGATGTGGACCCTCGTGAAAATGGGCCTGATGTCAAAGGACGTGTTGTTAGTTCAGGGTATTCGTATAAATCACTCTCTGCTGATGGTGATATTGTCTTTATTGATCTTGGAGAAGAAGATGGAGTGAGTGAGGGAAATGTCTTCTCCATTTTTACATATTATGATGATGATCCCAGTCAACCGAGTAAAAAGCTTGGAATCTTAAAAGTAGCAGAAGTTTCACCCCATTTTTCCAGTGCCGTCATTTTGCGGTCCTACAACGAAATCCCTGAAGGGGCCCACATTTGGCATGATCCTAATGCAGAATTCTTAGGAGAGGATGAGGAGGAAGGTGATGACGAGGGTGAGGAGGATGACGAGAACGAGGACAATGAAGACAACGAAGATAATGAAGACAACGAAGACAACGAAGATAATGAAGACAATGAAGATGATGAAGACGACGAAGATGATGAAGATGACGAAGATGACGAAGATGACGAAGATGACGATGATGACGAAGATGACGAAGATGATGAATAATTCATATTGACTTTAAAAAGATAAAAAGATAAATGGACCCTCCCTAGGGCTTGATATAACCTTAATATAGGGAGGGTTGCCGCTGAAAAACTTATTAGCCCTGCACTTATTACCCCTCAATCCCCGGTCAAAATTTCTATTATTTAAATATTATTCAAATTATTTCAAAGGAGTGGAGGCTTTCATAAAAGCAGATAGGTATCAATTGCTAGAGGGTTTGAAAGGTCTTCTTCAAAGTGAATTAGTGCGTTCTTTTCCAAAAATGCACTGGATCAAAATACAAAGAAGAGCCAATGATTCTTTAGCAAATGAAGTTTGGGACCGTGTTGAGAGAGAATTATCTTATTGTTTGACTCAAAAAATCTTAATAGTCACTCTGATTAGCCAAAAGTATCCGCCGGGATTATGGGACCTTTACGATCCTCCATTGGTTCTATTCCTAAAAGGAAGTTTTCAGAAACTTCAAGAAGGTGGAATTGCCATTGTGGGCTCAAGAGATCCGACTATTTACGGTGTGATGTTGACCCGTAATCTTATCCATTACTTAAAAAGTACTTCTGAGTATACAGTGAGTGGAGGAGCTCGGGGGATAGACTCTGTTGTGCATAGAAGTTCAATTTCCGCCAATATCCCCAATGTTTGTGTCTTAGGGGGAGGTTTGAAGTGGGCTGTGAAGTTAAGTGGTGGACTTTATTACGATTTAATGGGTTCTACTCAAACATTGCTGCTCAGTGAATTTACTCATGACACTGTTCCATCAAAGTACTCTTTTCCACAAAGGAATCGAATAATTAGTGGACTTGCGAAAAAAATAACTGTAATGGAAGCAGCAGCCAAGAGTGGGGCTCTTATAACTGCCGAATTTGGAACGGACCTAAATAGAAGAGTTTATGCTTTTCCGGGGCCAATAGATTCTCAAAACTCCTATGGTACGAATCGGCTAATATTTAATGGAGCCACCCCTATTTTTGATATAAAGCAATTTGTGGAAGGGTTTAAATTGAATGCAAACCCTACTTAAAACAGGCTTCTTCAGGGTGGGAGAATAAAATATACTTGATGATTTTTATTTGAAAGGGCAAAATAGGCTCATTACGATTAACTATAATAGAACTTAGTTTGGAATTATTAGTAGTTTGAAACATAGTATTGGTGAAAAAGTAGCAGCATTTATATTTAGAGGAGGGAATATCATCCATGATGAAACCCTACTCTATCGAGAATTGGCTTCTTGTGGATATGAGCAAGAGGATATTCTCGAAGCCATCGACTGGTTTACAGATGTTTTTCTAACCGGTGACTTGCACGGAGTTTGTGACTTTTTTAGTGACTCTGAAGGGCATATTAGAATCCAGTCGGCTGAAGAAGAGGTAGAGATTCCCAATGAATTTTTTAATCATCTCTTAGCTTTAAAAAAAAGTGGCTACATAGACCGCTACTCCTTCGAAGATATAGTGAATAAACTAATGGTACATCAGGGACAAGAGTTGGACAAAGAAGATCTTCAATCCTTGCTGATGCTCCAATTGGTTGAGAATTATAGAGTTGATTGGCAGACCAAGGTAGTTGAGCTGCAAAAGGGGAGAACCTATACAAATTAGTTTCTGAGCGTTAACCTATCTAGAAAAAAGTAAGAATGGCAAAATCAGTACTTGTAGTGGAGTCGCCAGCCAAGGCGAGGACACTTAAAAAATATTTGGGAGATGAATTTCAAACCGTAGCTTCAATGGGTCATGTAATTGACTTACCAGAAAGGCGTCTAGGGGTAGAAATTGGAGATAACTTTATTCCCAAGTACGAAGTGGTAAAGGGCAGGCTAAATGTCATTAACGATATAAAAAAGGCTGTCAAAAGAGCGGATAATGTTTATTTGGCGCCTGACCCCGACCGAGAAGGTGAAGCCATTGCTTGTCATATGGCTGACCTTATTAAGGAAGTGCTAAAAAAAGGCGCTAAAATTCATCGAGTACTATTTAATGAAATTACTAAAAAGGCTGTTTTAGAAGCTCTTGATAATCCACAGGAGTTAGATCAACACAGATTTGAATCCCAGCAAACAAGGCGTATTCTAGATCGTTTGGTGGGTTATAAAATTAGCCCTCTCTTATGGAGAAAAATTAAACGAGGTTTAAGTGCGGGGCGTGTTCAATCCGTAGCTTTAAAGGTTATCTGCGAAAGAGATGAAGAGCATCGTAAATTTGAAAAAGAGGAATACTGGACCATTCTATGTAGTTTGGTTGAGCCCAAATCTAACGAGGGATTTGACGCCGCCTTTTGGAAGGTGAGTCAGGATCTTATTCAGATTCCTAACGAAGAGTCTGCCTCTAAATGGGAAGCTGATCTCAATGATGATACCTATAAAGTTGTTTTGGTTCAAAAGAAGCAGAGAAAAAGATCTCCTGTTCCTCCTTTTAATACCAGTTCACTTCAACAGGAGGCCTATCGTAAGTTAGGGTTCACTGCCAAAAAGACAATGATGGTGGCCCAGCGATTATATGAGGGTATTGCCGTTGGAGAAGAAGGTCCGATTGGTTTGATCACTTACATGAGAACAGATTCTTTTAGGTCGAGTCCTCAGGCAGTGGATGAAATTAGGAGCTTCATTGAAGGGAAATATGGGAAGGATTTTCTACCTAAAAAACCAGTGGTCTATAAATCAAAGAAGAATATCCAAGATGCGCATGAAGCCATTAGACCCACCTCAATCGAGTATCCGCCTAGCACCATCAAAGAGCATCTGCAAAAAGATGACTTTATGTTGTATCGTTTGATTTGGAATCGCTTTGTTGCCTCTCAGATGAATCCATCTATCAGTGATCAAACAACCTTAGAGATGGAAGGCGTTAAAAGGCCTGAACTGCGCTTAAGAGCAACTGGTTCTGTTTTAAAATTCAAAGGTTTTCTCTCCGTCTATGAAGAGGGAATCGATGAAGATGGGGGAAATTCAAAAAAATCCAAAAAAGCACCTGATACCAAGAGTAAAGAGAGTGGGTATAATAACCTGTTACCTGATCTAAAAAAGGGAGAGATCCTGCATCTTAAAAAAGCTGATAAAAAGCAGCACTTTACCCAACCTCCTCCGCTGTATAATGACAGTTCCATTGTTAAAGAGTTGGAATTGAAGGGGATTGGGCGACCATCTACCTACGCTACTATCATTTCCAATATCCAAGATAAGCAGTATGTTTTAAAAGAGCAGGGTCGTTTTGTCCCTACTGATTTAGGACGGGTGGTAACGGATCTCTTAGTGGAGCATTTTCCCACCATATTAGATGTGGGCTTTACTGCTGATATGGAAAATAAACTGGATGCCATTGAAGAAAACCAAAAAGATTGGCAATCAGTTCTTCACGACTTCTATAAGGGGTTTGAAGTTGAGTTGAAAAACGCTGAAGACAATATGCGTAATCTCAAACGTGAAGAAATCCCTACAGATATTGATTGTGAAGTTTGTCAGAAGAATATGGTCATCAAATGGGGAAAGAATGGAAGTTTCCTTGCTTGCTCAGCCTTCCCTGGTTGTAAGAATACTAAAGAATTTAAAAAAGATGAAAATGGTAATATCGTAATTATAGAAGCAGATCGTTTTGGTACCACCTGTGAGCGCTGTTCTAAAGATATGGTTATTAAAAATGGCCGATTTGGACGTTTTGTGGCCTGTGAAGGTTATCCTGACTGTAATAACACCAAGCCTTTCACTATTGGTGTGCCTTGTCAGGAAGAAGGATGTTCGGGTGAGTTCGTTGAAAGGAAAAGTCGAACCGGCAAACTCTTTTGGAGTTGTATTAACTATCCCAAGTGCCGATTTGCCTCTTGGAATTTGCCATTAAAAGAAAAGTGCCCTGATTGTGGAGCTAATTTATCTGAAAAGAAATCCAAGAAGCGCGGAACCGAGCACGTTTGTTTGAAAAACTGTGGATTTGTTCAATCTGTTTCAACAGATGATGATTAAACATATTGATATTAGAAGGTGTTTTTATTTTCCCCTTTCTTTTTAGCGGGAAATCAGGTATGAAGTATCCCTTAATTTTTGTAAGCTCATTAAGCGAGGCTATTTATGGCAAGAATTTCAATTGAAGACTGTTTAGATAAAGTGGATAACCGCTTTGCATTGGTTATCGCCGCTGCAAATCGAGCCAAGAAACTACTAAAAGGTGATGAGCCTCTCTTAAAGTGTGATAACAAAGAGAATGTAACTGCCTTACGTGAAATTGCTAAAGGCTTAGTCGATGTAAAACTAGGCACCCCTGAAGAAGACGAATCCTCTGAAAAGTAATCCCGGATCCTCATTTCATTTTGTCGGATAAACTCTAGACATTTTTTTCTAGTGTATTATTTTTTGATCTAAATATCAGTCGTACTGGTACGCTTTCCATTCCAAAGGTTTTTTGGATCTGATTTCTCAGATAACGCTTATAAGAGAAATGTATCGCATCAGGTTTGTTTGCAAAGAATACAAAGGTGGGAGGCTCAATACTTACTTGAGTACAGTAATAAAAGCGAATAGGTTTGTATTTTGCTTTGCTATGAGATGGCGGTGGGTGCTTCTCTAGTATTTCATTTAGGGTTTGATTGAGTTTGGAAGTAGTCACCTTTTTGGTGTATTGAGAGTGGAGTTCTGGAATAAACTTAAGTAGCTTATTGATCCTTAAATTTTCTTTAGCAGACACCAAACAGTGAGGAGCTTCTAAAAATCGGAGTCGATGTTTAATATCTTTTATAAAATTGTCTGCCTCCTTGGAATCTCTTTTCTCAATGAGATCCCATTTGTTAATAGCGAGAAGAAGAGCTTTTCCGCTTTCCAAAACAGTACTTACAATTTTAGTATCTTGCTCTGTAACACCTTCGGTGGCATCTAAAACCAAGATAGCTATGTCACACTCTTCAATGGATTTTATTGAGCGCCTTACACTATAAAATTCCGCATCGTTTCTCACCTTTGATTTCTGGCGGATTCCAGCAGTATCAATAATCCGTATTCTTTGATTGAAGTATTGAAGATAGGAATCAATAGAGTCTCGAGTGGTTCCGGAAATGGGGGACACAATATTTCTTTCATCATTTAAAAGGCGATTTAAAATAGATGATTTTCCTACATTGGGTCGTCCAACCAGAGCTAACGAAAGATCATAATCTTTAGTGAACTTCATGGTGCTAGGAATTTTTTCTAAAATCACATCTTCTAGTTCACTGATGCCAAGTCCATGCTCTGCTGAAACAGGGAACAGTTGTTCAGTACCCAACTCATAAAATTCATGGGCTCTTGTTTCATGTTCGGTACAATCTATTTTATTAACGAGAACCAAGGTCTCTTTTTGAATTCGAGTTAATTGTTGAAAGAGTTCTCTATCATATTCACAGTATCCTTCTTTCCCATCAACGACAAAAAGGATCAAATGGGCTTCTTTGGCGGCCACCAAGGCTTGATTTTGTATGTAATCAGCCAATTCAGATTCATCATCATGTGCCAAGCCTCCAGTGTCCACTATGACAAATTCTCTCTCTGCGATGGTCATTTTTCCGTAGTTTCGGTCTCTGGTTAAACCAGAATAATCATTGACTATCGCTTTTCGTGAACCTGTCAGGCGGTTGAATAGCTTAGATTTTCCTACATTGGGACGACCAATTAAAACAATCGTGGGGTTATTTTTAGTATTCATTTAGCACCAGCTCTTTAATTTTTTGATCTGAATTCATCCATCCTTCATCCACAGAAACGAGTATGTCTAGATAGACTTTGGCTTGTAAAAAGTTTTCAATTTCTTTTCTTGCTAAGGAACCGATTTTCTTTAGCATGCTTCCTTGTTTTCCCAGGATGATTCTACGATGTGAAGTCCTCGGAACAATGATTTTTGCTTTTATCATCGTTTTTTGACAGGTCTCTTGCATCTGCTCAATGACGACGGTGGTTTGGTAGGGAATCTCTTTATAGATCTCTTTAAAAATTCTTTCTCTAATCAACTCAGCTACAAAAAACTTGGTAGATCGGGTTGTAAGTTGATCTTCGGCAAACATTGGCTCTTGTTCGGGAAGTTTTTTTGCAACTACTTTTAAGATTTCTTCTACCCCCTGAGCTTTGAGGGCAGAAATGGGTATTAAGGGACAGTTTGGAAAACGCTCACCAATTTCACTCATAATGGGTAAGAGTTCTTCCTTATTCTTCACCTGATCAACTTTGTTGAGCAATATTATTGCATCTTCGGGATTATTATCTGCAATATCCAAGATATGTTGATCTTGATGATCTAATTTTTTACTCACGTCTATCAGTATGAGGAGGACATCTGCCTGTTTGAGAGAAAAAATGGCTTCTTTCATTATTGTTTTGTTTAGCTTAGATCCCTGTTTGTTTTTTGTTATTCCAGGGATATCAAGAAACGCATATTGGGTATTAGGCTTATTAAGAATCCCTATGATTTGATTCCGAGTGGTTTGAGGTTTGGCTGTCGTAATGGCTAGTTTTTCACCTAAGAGGGCATTTAACAGGGTCGATTTCCCAACATTGGGTTTACCAACAAGAGCGACATGGCCAGCTTTAAATTGTTTTTGATTATTCATGAGAGTCCTTGATTCCTACTAAATTGTTACTGACTTTGTCTTAGAGTCTGGGTGGTTAAGTGGCAGTTGCTCCAACATGCGAATGGCTTGTTTGGCTGCAGTTTGGGCGGCTTCTTTTTTGCTTTTTCCTTCCGCTTCACAAATCGCTTTTCCCTTTAAAGAAACATTTATAGTGAAGGTTTTGTTGTGGTCAGGGCCCGCAACATTGGTAATGGTATAAACTGGAGTTTCAGCAAAGGCTGCTTGTGTTAACTCTTGCAGGTTGGTCTTATAGTCTACTTTAAAAAAGACTGAGGGGTCAGAATCAAGTAACTTTTTGAAGTGAAGGTTAACAAAAGAGGTGGCTTGCTCTAGGTTGGAGTCTGAATAAATTGCCCCTATCAAAGATTCAAGAGCATCAGCTAAAATTGAGCTTTTGTTTCGACCTGCAGAGAGTTCTTCTCCTTTGCCAAGGAGTAGGAAGTCGCCTAAATTTATATTTCTTGCGATTTGAGCGAGAGATTTTTCATTTACAATTGCAGCTCTGATTTTTGATAAATCCCCTTCATTTAATAGAGGGTATTGTTTCATTAAGATGGTGCTAATAATCAAGTCAAGTACTGCATCCCCTAGGAATTCTAAACGTTCGTTACTGCTATATTCTTTTAAAGATCGGGTATTAGACTCGTCACTTTTATAGGAATTCCATTTATGTAAAAAGGATTTATGGATGAGAGCATTTTGTAATTTATTGATGTCCTTAAACTGATACTTAATAGTTTCCATTAATTTAGGAAGCATGTCTAAATTGATTTGAATCTTGTCCATTGAAACCTCTAAGGTTAAAGTTTTTTACTTTAAATTGTTTGTGCTTGTATTGTTCCAGTTGAGTTCTCTGCCTTAATAAGAACTTTGATCAAATCACCTTTGTCTACAGGCTTGTGATTTGGGGCTTCAACCGGAATATAATTATCGGTGTGTCCATATATTTTTCCATCATAGACTTTTTCCACCACGATCTTTTCATTTCGTCCTTCCCACTTTCGGTAGAACTCTTTGAGTTTCTTTTCACTATAGTCTCTTAAAATTCTTGTTCTCTCTTGTTTGACTGATTTGGTCACTTGATCTGGAAGTTTTTGTGAGGGAGTGTCGGGTCGTTCGGAATAAGGAAATACATGGAGGTAATTGAGTGGGCTCTGTTTTATGAATTCAAATGTTTTTTCAAATTCTAAATCGGATTCCCCAGGAAACCCAACCATCACATCACTTCCTAAGCATATGTGAGGGATTTTCTTTCGTGCCTCATTAAGAATTTTATTAAAGAAGGAGGTTTTATATTTTCGATTCATCTGTTTGAGTACAAAGTCACTTCCACTTTGTAAAGGAATGTGTAGATGGTTACATACCCAAGAGTTTTCTTTAATAAAATCGATTAGACTGGATGTTACTTGCCTGGGCTCAATGGAACTAATGCGGAGACGGGGTAGCTGTTGCTCTTGTGCTAAAAACTGCATGAGAGATTCGAAAGATTTTTTCTCTGGAAGATCAAGGCCATAATAGCCTAAGTGCACTCCTCCTATAACGATTTCATTGAATCCTTGGGATTGGAGGCGTCTAATTTCATTTAGGACATCACTTGGGGGAAGGCTTTTTAGCTGGGGCCGGGTATAGGGAATAATACAATAGCTACAGTAATCCTTGCAGCCTTCTTGAATTTTTAAATAAGCACGAGCTTTTCCTTGATTATTATCAGCGTAATAAAAGGGAGAGGGAGTCTCTGAGTGAGAATTGAGAGGCTTTATAATGGTGGGTTGTATTCGCAGAGATGGTCATAAATAGAGAGGTGTTCTCCGGCTCTTTTTAGATTCATGGCATAGCAACCGGTTAGAATAGTTTGCAATTCGGGGTTTTTACTCTTTGCTTGCCTTAACTTTTGTCTGGCTTCTGCATCAGCTTTAGCGGTTACACTGCAACTGTTTAATATAAAGAAATCGGCCTCTTCGATGGATTTGGCTATTTGAATATCCTCTTTCTTGAAAAGAGAAATGAGAGCAGATGAGTCATACATATTGACTTTACAGCCAAGAGTATCAATGTAAGCAGAAATTTTTTTATTCATGGAACTTTTCCCATAATGCAAACATTCATGCACGGATCTAAACTTGAAGATGGCATGCTTATTTTTATGATTAATAATGAAGGTTGGATTTTAGAGGTAAAACAGGGAGGATTTCAACTCGAAAACCCAACTTTGGGCGCATTCTACTTTATTTATAGGTTGCGGTCAAGCCTTTGATCCGTATATCTGGTGGCTTTAGCTTATGGTAGGGAAGATAAGGCCACTTGCGTCGAACTTTTTTTTTATATAGAATAACTTATATGGAACGGGATATTTTAGTAATTGATGAAAATAAAGTTGATCTAAGCCTCTACGCAGAAGCTCTTTCTAAGAATGAGTATTCGGTGGATATGTGCTTTGATTTAAAAGATTCTCTTACTAAATTGGAAGCTAACTCCTATAAACTGGTTCTTCTTCCGCTCTCTATTATCGTTCATCCTGATATGAAATTCCTGTTGGTAAATCAGGATGTTATTAAAATAGTGCTGGCTGATTATGACCAAATTGGAGAAGCTATTCAGTTGCTCAAGTTAGGGGTTCATTCCTACTTAAGAAAGCCTCTTAATATTGAAGAGTTAGTGGTTTCAGTAAAGTCTGTGCTTCGCAAAAGGGCCCTGGATTCGAGGCGCTTTGTTGCCTTTGAGAATATTATTCATAATCTTTCTAAATTCAGTGATTATGGTCCCTTCACTTGGACCATTCTCAATGAGATCAAAGAAGTTATATCATTAGAAAAGGCCATTTTTTGGACGCTGGCAGATTCAGGAAAGACGGAGCCACATGGTAAGCCACCGATTGAATTTATGGGATTTAATGTCTCCCAGAAAAGTACCTTGAGACCGATTTTTGAAAAATTTCAAATTAAAATTTTTCAAGAGACAGAGATAAGAATTCTAACTCCTTCAGATGGTGAACCTTTAAAGGAGTTGATTGAAGGGGGGTGTCCACGGACATTGGTGCCTATTTTTCGTGAAGATCAATTGGTAGCAGTTATGTTTTTCGAATTTGAATCGGGCATTTCATTTGATAAGGAGTTGTTTGAGAATTTACAAGATCAAATTTCTCTTCTATTCACTGCTTTTGATCAGGTTCATCAAGCTAAACGTCTTGCTTTTATCGATGAGCTGACAGGGCTCTATAACATGCGCTACCTTGACTTTGCATTGGATCAGGAGATACGAAGAGCAGAACGCTATCGTTATCCCGTTTCCGTTCTTTTTCTTGATCTCGATCATTTTAAATCTGTAAACGATACTCATGGGCATTTAGTGGGGAGTCAATTATTAATCAAGGTGGCGAGACTGTTAGAAAAATGCTTGAGAGATGTGGATACCATCATCCGTTATGGTGGGGATGAATATGTCTGTATTTTGCCTCAAACCAGTGAATCGGCTGCCAAAAAAGTAGCAGAGAGAATTCAATCTCATTTTGAAAACACCTCTTTTCAGATGGATGATGTTGCCGTACAGCTCACTTCTTGCATTGGAATTTCTTCTTATCCCAAACATGCTCGCAGTAAAAAAGATATTCTATCCTACGCAGATAAAGCCATGTATCAGGGAAAAGATAAGAAAAACTCTATTTTTGTGGCGTCCTACTTTTAAGAGTCCCTGAAATTATCTAATAGATTTCTATAAGTTGTCCTGGTTGGATCTTATCAGGGTTTGTGATGTTGTTTCTTCCAAGAAGTTCTTTGACCTCCACTTTATAACGATTAGCAATATTTGAAAGAGTGTCTCCTGCTTTTATACGGTAAATTTTGGCAGAAGATGTATTTTTTGTCTTTTTTACAGCGTAAGGTTTTGCTTTTGTAGGAATGTAAATAAAACGGCCAATACGAAGTTTATAGGGATCAAGACCCGGATTGGAGGTAATTATCTTATGTATCGATGAGTGATACTTGTATGCTAATTTAGCAATGGTATCACCTCTCTTGATTTTATAAGAAAAGCTGTTTCTGATTTCAATTTCAGGTAATTCTCTAATAACATTTATTGCTTTTTCTTCATAACCTTTTGGAATTGCTAAAACATAATGTTTACTGTCAGGAGGCGTGATACTGGAACGCAATTCCGGGTTCATATTTTTAAGAGTTTTGTAGCTTACATTAATTTGTCTGCTAAGATGATGAAGAGAGATGGAGTGAGGTATATCTATGTAGGTATGTTCTGGCTCTCGGTTCATGGAGGCAATATGTAAAGACTCTAAATCAAATCCAAACATACGAGGGTTCTTTGATACAATCATAGCAGCTAGAAATTTGGGGACAAAGTTCTTGGTCTCATCTTTGAGGTATGAATACCTGGTTAATCTCCAAAAGTTGCGAGTGCGATATCTTCTTATGGCTCTACGAACTTTGCCCTCTCCGGCATTGTAAGCTGCTAATGCAAGGTGCCAATCATTGAAATGGTTATAGAGATATTTCAGGTATTTAGCAGCGGCATGAGTGGCTTTAAGTATGTTTCGTCTTTCATCCATCCAAGGCGTTATTTTTAAGCCAAAAATTTTGGCGGTGGCAGGCATAAATTGCCAGGCTCCAGTGGCCTTGACTCTTGAATAAGCGCGATTATTAAATCCACTTTCGATCATGGAGAGATAGACTAAATCTTGAGGGAGATTGTAAGACTTTAAAATTTTTTTAATGGTGTCGGTAACTTTAGTTCCGTTACTATGCCATTTCAAGAAGGTCATTTTTCCCCTAGTTTGAAAATAGACGATCCATTTCAAAACCTTAGAATGAAGATTAATCGGAATATCTTCTGAAAGATCGAATTGTTCAATATGAGCCTTTATCACTTTCTCTCTGAGTTTGGGCTGATGTTTTAGGTAGCTTGAATAGATTCCATCAGCGCAAAAAGAAAATTTTTCATCCATTGAGTTGTAATCGAGGTTGGAAGAAATGGAATCTTTATGAATGATATCGGGATCTTTTTCGGCTACTCCTAATTCTTCTAATTCAATTGGATCCAAGGGAGTTTGTATGGCTGTAGCATGAGGAACCTCCTTTACTGAACTACAATGGGTCATTGTAAGTATAAGAGCTAGGGATAAAAAATAGCGCATTCAATCTCCAACAGCGTTTTTAATTTGCCAGATAGCCGTTAATTCACCGAGAAGTAACTTAACCTGTATACAAAAGTTCCCGTTATAATCAACCTATCTTTATTTAGATTCTCTGGAATAGGGTTAAAAGGGGAACATAGACGTATGGTGTTGACCGCTTCATTATCAAGTTCTGCATAACCAGAAGATTTTAAAACCATCACTTTGCCAAGACGCCCATCTTTATTAATTGTTATTTCCAGAGTGGTTTCACCTTGCATACCCTTTTTATAAGCAGCCTCTGGGTATTTCCATATTAACTCAATTTGTCTTTTAATAGTGGAAAAATAAGATATGTATTTAAATTCTCGAGTGTTGAGGGAGACTCGATCTCCCTCTTCAATATCATCACTTATATATTCAGAAGAGGGGGAATTCTTTGTGTCAAGCATATTGGCTGGGCTAGGAAAAAGGTCTTTGTAGCTAATTTCTTTTAAGTTTTTCTTTCCCGTTTTAGGATTAATATTCAAATTTCCCGATTCGAAATGTTTAGTGTGTTTGAGAGGCTGATTTTTGGGAAGGGTCGTTTTAGGAGGTTCTTTTTTTATAGGGGGCCGGACTTTCTTTTTCATTGATGAAGGTGGTGTCTTTTGGGCTAGAGCTGGTTTAGAAGGGGGTAGTTTGGTTTCTTTTTCTGTACTATGATTTTGTTTTCCTAAAAATCGATATTCTTTGGGGGGGAGGGTCTTTTTCATAGGGGTTTCTACGATCATTTTCTTTTCTATGGGGGCTTTGCTCTTCTTTAAGGGATTAATTTTCTTGGTTAACTTTTTCTTCTTCTTTTTTGGTTTGGTCAACTTAAGGCTAATGGGAGTTGGTTTGGAGCGAGGGTTAAGTTTGGTAGAAGCGGGTTTAAGCACCTTTTTGCTTATAAAAAAGACGATTCCATGGGTCAGAACAGACACTATCAAAAATAGTATGATCCGATGTTGATATTTTTTTATTCTAGGCATTTTTATCATAGTACATCTCATCCAGTACTATTGTACTTCGGAATAATCCATTTGAAAATTGAATGATTCTTATAATTTTATTGATATCTGTAAGGATTCTGGGATATATTTCTTTCCCAGTTTTGGAAAATAGTTAGTTTTAAATGTCCTGTTCAAGGGGAAAATTGTGAAAATTCTGAGCTTAGTTGTTCTAATATTAGTTTTTTTAACTGTTGGCTGTAAGACAAGAGAGGTAGAAATTGATAACCCAGAGAAAGGATATCATCAAATTAAGTCATGGTACTACGATGAAGAATTATTTGAAGAGGCAATACAGAAGTACAGCGAATTACGTAGTAAACACCCATACAGTAAATACTCTGTGATGGCTGAGCTAGATATAGCAGATGCTTACTATCAACAAGAAAAGTGGCCAGAGGCTTCGGTATCTTATGAAGAGTTTGCCAAATTGCACCCTAAGCATCCAAAGTATGCTTTTGCTCTTTATCGCAATGCCTGGTGCTATTTTAATCAGAGAAATAGTTCGGAAAATAGGGATCAATTCCCTACAAAAGAGGCTGAAGAAGCATTTCAGTACTATATTCAACAGGTTCCAACTGGTGAACATATAGCGGAAGCAAGGAAATATATTAAAATATGCCAGGAAGATATTGTAAAACAGCAGCTTTTCATTGCTGATTTTTATATGCGTAAAGAACTTTTTCACGCAGCACTTTATCGATATGGCGAATTAATTAAAGAATTTCCAAATTTTTTAGATTTAATAGAAATTGCATATTATAATTCGACCATTTGCTTGTTTGAGATGGTTAAGCAGAAGGAAGAAACCCCCGATAGTGATAAAAACATTTTTGTTGCGAGATATACCGTCGAAGAGCTCCGGAAACAGGGGGTGGAGATGGCTTCTTTATATATTAATAAATACCCTAGTGGGAGATATAAATCAGAGCTAAAAGGGCTAATTAATAAGAAGTAGTGAAAACTGTCGAAAAGAATAAATTGATTTTTTTCCTCAGTTTTCTATAATAATAACACTAATGTTATTCAAAAGCGGTGCGTTGTTGTGATTCGTTGTGGGTGACGAAATTTTTTGGGGGAAAGCATGTCTGGGAAAAAAATATTGATTGTGGATGATGCTGTTACTGTAAGGCAATTGGTTAAAATTGCTTTAACCAAGTATGGTTTTGAGATACATGAGGGGGTTGATGGAGTTGACGGTCTTAATAAGGTTCAAGAAACCCAGATGGATCTTGTAATCACAGACCTCAATATGCCTAATAAAAATGGATTGGAGCTGGTAAAGGATATCCGAGGTATAGGCTCCTATGCAAAAACTCCCATTTTTATGATGACCACCGAGTCTTCACAAGAAGTGGCTCTTGAAGGAAGAAAGATTGGTGTCACAGCTTGGATTGTAAAACCATTTAAACCAGATCAACTATTGGGTGCTATTCGTAAAGTATTAGGAATGGCCTAATCATCTCATTTTGTCTTTTTTTTAGCCTTAGCCTTATTTTCTTATCTAAATTTAAATATATTAATTACTAATCCTTTGATCGGCCCTTGCGCCAAGTGTTGTTTTAAGCTAATGTTTTCCCTTCAAATTCTTTTTTTGGGGAGAACCATGAGTACGATAAAGCAGGGTGCCTTTGGGATCATAGGAGGAAGTGGTCTCTATAATATCGAAGGGATCAAAGTCGAAGAAGAAGTAGAAGTTGAAACCCCTTATGGAATGCCAAGTGATAAATATGTCGTGGGTACTTTGGAAGGGGTGAAAGTTGTTTTTCTGCCGCGTCATGGAGTGGGTCATAGATTTCTACCTTCTGAAGTAAACTACCGAGCAAATATTTGGGGTATGAAAAAACTGGGTGTGACTCAAATAATTGCAGTGAGTGCAGTTGGCAGTCTTCGTGAAGGAATTAAGCCTGGGCATATTGTTATTCCTGACCAGGTTATTGATAAAACGAGAGGGAGAAAATCAACTTACTTTGGCAATGGAATCGTAGGGCATGTTATGTTTGCGGACCCTTACTGCAATAGTTTACGTAATCTCGTAAAGGAAGCTGCTGAAAAGGCAAAAGCTACGGTTCATTGGGGAGGAACCTTAGTGTGTATGGAGGGACCTCAGTTCTCTACTCGTGCTGAATCTAATCTCCACCGGGAGATTGGAGCTGATATAATTGGAATGACAGTGATGCCTGAAGCTAAACTCGCCAGAGAAGCTGAAATCTGTTATTCAACTTTGGCTTTATCTACTGATTATGATTGCTGGCGGGAAGAAACAGAAGATGTGTCTGTAGAGGCTGTAATAAAGATTATAAAAGAGAATGTTGAGCTCAGTAAGCTTATTCTAAAAAATATTATTTCGAGTGGGGATTATAAGTGTCTAAATGCTTGTCATCAAGCTTCTCAGTATGCTATTATGACGGCCAGTGAAGTAATTCCAGAAGAATTGAAAAAGAAAACAGAGCTTTTATTTGGTAAATACCTTGATTGAGGGGTTCTTATGAGTTGTTTGGTTGTTGGTTCTATTGGCCTAGATAATATTGATACTCCTTTAAAGTCTTATAAGATGATAGTGGGAGGTTCAGCTACTTTTTTTTCTAATGCGGCTCATCATTTTGCTCCCATTAAAGTCGTTGGTGTAGTGGGAGATGACTTTACTGAAGAGCATATGTCCAGCTTTGAAAGTGAAAACATAGATACAAGTGATATTGCTAAGTGTCAGGGCCGCACTTTTCACTGGCATGGTAAATATAATGAAGATCTAAGTGAAGCCACCACTTTAGATACCGTTCTTGGAGTCTTTGAAACTTTTCAACCTAAAATATCAGACTCATCTGGAGTAGAAAATTTATTTTTAGCCAATATTGATCCAGATCTGCAGTTTAACGTTTTAAACGAAGTAAAAGTTCCTGGTGTGGTGGCATTAGATACCATGAACCTTTGGATAGATATCAAACTCGACAGTTTGAAAAAGGTCATGAGTAAAGTTGATATTCTCTTTATAAATGAAGGTGAGGCCATACAGCTTTCCAAAGAAACAAATATCCTGAAAATGGCAGAGGTTTTACAAAAATTAGGACCTTCTACAGTTATTGTGAAACGTGGGGCTCATGGCGTTTTTATGTTAAAAGACTCGGATATTTTTGTTTTACCTGCCTTTCCCAAATGTCATCCACTTGATACCACGGGAGCCGGAGATAGCTTTGCAGGAGGATTTATGGGTTATATTACTCAGCAAAAAACCTATGATTTTAACTCCTATAAAAAAGCGCTAGCCTATGGAACAATGACCGCATCTTATGCCATTGAAAGCTTTAGTGTTGAGAGTTTAAGGAATCTTTCTTTAGAAAAAATTAATGAGAGGTATCATGATTTTATTAAAATGGTCCAGCTATAGAGCTAGAATGAAGGGTATCACATTTAGTTTGGTAAGTTTGTCTCTGTTTGCCTTGACAGCATGTAAAACAGCTGAACAGGAAAGAAAAGAGAATTATGTTTTTGTTTATCAAAAAATGGGAGCTGAATACCTTTCTCAAGGTAAGTATGCAAAAGCGTTGAAGCAGTTAAAGAAAATTGAGAAAATGGATCCTGAGAATAGTCGAACGTTGAATCTCATCGGTCTTTCTTATATGGCACTTGAAAAAATAGCTCCAGCCAGTCGGTATTTCGTAAAAGCTTTGAAATTCGATCCTGATTTCAGTTCTGCAAGGCTTAATCTTTCCAGTTGCTATATTGAAGTGAAAAAGTATTCCAAGGCGATTAAGTTGCTGAAGAAAATCAAAATTAGGGAAGTTGAATTTCCAGAAAGAGTCTATCATAATAGGGGCTTATCTTATTATCATTTAGGTAATTCAAAAATGGCTAAGCGCTTTTTTAATAAAGCAATTAACGAAAATCCTACTTTTTATCCATCCTATTTATTGCTAGGTCAAATTGCTAACGAGAAAAGAAAGTATACTAAAGCGATCAGCTGGCTTAAGAAGGCAAAAAGGTTTTGTAGTGTCTGCGCCCAGCCTCTTTATTTTTTGAGTGTAGCCTATAAAAATATTGGAAATAATAAGAAGAGCCGAAGATACTTAAAAAGAGTTTTTGAATTAAACCCTGATAAGGTGCTTCAGCGAAAAGCGGTTGCTTTAAGAAGAAAATTAAGTCGCAGAAGATAGGAACTGAATGGATATAGAAACTTTATCAAATCCAGAAAAAAGCTTTGGTCAATGCCTGAAAGAGCGTAGAGAGGAGTTAGGGATTACGCTCGAAGAGGTTTCCGAAATCACTAAGATCAATATTGAGTATGTTGAAGGTCTTGAATCATGCGATCCCTCAGTTTTGCCGGGAGAGGTTTTCTGTAGAGGTTTTTTAAGGACCTACGCTCGGTATTTAGGAATTGAAAGTGATGATATTATTGCTCGATATGAAGCCTTCTTATCAGGAAAAACCTTAGAGAAATCCTCATCTAAGACATCTCAAAGAGCAAGGGTTCATGCTGCTGTTGATAAAGAGCTAAAAAAAGGATTTGTGATTTTTAAGCGCAATTTTGGAGTAGAGGGCGCTTCTATCCAGATGATTTCCCGGATTGTGGTTGTGGTGTTGGTGCTCGTTTCAATTATTTGGGGGCTTAATTATATAGTCTCAAAAATCAATCAGCGGGTAGAGCAGCGTGTGGAAGTAAGTCCAATAACTGCGGAACAACTATTAAAAGAGACAGATTCTTTACAAGATATTAAAGCTGATAAAAACGCAGCAGTTATTCCCAACGCCAATAACAATCAGGCTCTTGCTGCTGTCAAGCCTTCTGTTGATAAACCCCAAAAAGAAGAGATTCCTGAGAACAATCAGAATGAAAATTCAAATGGAATTATCAGTACCCTTTCAGCCGAAAATATAACAGTGGGTGATATTGGGCATGAAAGCTTGACTCGTATTAAGGAGAATTCTAGTTTGATGATTCACCTTTTAGAGAGGGTTAGAGTCAGGGCCACTATCGATGGCAGTGTAACAAAAAATGACTCCTTTCCTAAAGGAACTCGATTTATTTGGAATTTCCGTAGTCAGGCGAGTCTGAAAGTGGAAGATCTTTCAAAAATTGAAATTGTTTTTAATGGAGTAAAAATACCCACAGCAGGAGCTTGGGGTAATAACAAACAGCTCTCTTTTTCTAATAGTCCCTATCGTCCTTAAGCCTAAATACTCTTTTTATCTGTGTCCCTCTACAACTCAGGCGTAAAAAATCTTTGGATGAATCCAGATCCATGATAAAATAATAGTATCCGTAAGTATATTTTAAACCATGCTCCTATGTGGGGGTAATTTTTCTTTGATTAACGCAAGGTTGCGTTAATTTGGATTTTCTATGGGTATGTCAGTTGGTGGGCTTGTTTCGGGGATCGACCCGAAAATAGTCGAAAAATTGATGGAAGTAGAGAGGGTTCCCATTAAAAATATGGAAACTCGTAAGGAAAAAATTACCAAACAGATGGAGTCTGTGGAAGATCTCCGTGGAAAACTGAAAGAGCTGCACGATGTTATTAATGGTCTGGCCACCAGCGGTCAATTTCTCCATTTGAAGATGGAATCATCTCATCCTGAAATCATTTCTGGGAGTGTGACCTCGGAAGCCGTGCCCGGAACCTATGAAATGGAAGTGCGTGGGATGGCCAAAACTGAGAAAGAACTGGCTTATGGATTCCCAGATAAGGATGAATTTCCAGTGGGTTTCGGATGGATGATGGTTACCAACGATGACAAAGACGAAGATATTGTTATTCGGATTGATCCCGAAAAAAATACTTTGCAAGATGTAGCCACTACCATCAATGAAGCCGATGCTGGGGTGAAAGCTATAATTGTTAATACCGGTGCGGAAGAAGATCCTTATAGATTGCTAGTGATTAGCGAAAAGTCGGGGAAACAAGCTAAAATTGAGATCGATCCAGATACTACTTATTTAGAGTTTAAGGAGCAAGTGACCGGACGAAATTTGGAGGTTTTATTTGAGGATGTGCCAGTAACCTCACCCGAAAATACATTGACCGAGCTTGTTCCTGGGGCTGTTTTTGATGTGCATCATGCAGAGCCAGGAACTAAAGTGACCCTTAATATTACTTGGGACTTAGATGGAACTCTGACTGGTATCAAAGACTTTGTGGAGAAATATAATGTGGTGAATAACTTTATTCACGAACAGTATCTTTATGATGAGAAAACCAGAAGGGCTGGTTTGCTGGCTTCAGACTCGGGACTTCGGCAAATACGAAGAACTTTGCAATATGAAGTGGTGCGAACTTTTAACAATTCTAGCAAAAAATACAATACATTAGCTTCAATTGGAATCACCACTGACCCGAAAACTGGTGCTTTAAAGATGGATGAAGCTAAAGTTCGTAAAGCGTTGTCCGAAGATATACATGGAGTAGCCAACCTATTTGTTATTAACAAGGAAAGTCCCGGGTTGGCGGTTCGAATGAAGGAAAAACTGAAGCAGTTATCCGATCGAGAATACGGTGTGCTTGAGAACCGAAAAAAAGGTTTGTCTAAGGTTATTGATAACTTAGAGGAACAGATAGCGAAGAAAGAAGATCGGGTTTCTCAAAGTCATGAGAATTTAAAAAGAAAATTTGCATCTTTGGAGCAAATGATGAGTTCGTTAAATCAACAAGGGCAGTTCTTGTCTCAAAAATTTGGAGTTAAGAGCCAGCCAGTTAATCCAAAGGTGAGAGAATAATCTTGGATCCAAGGATAATAGCTAGGAGATGATTGTATGATGCAAAATCCTTATAAGCAGTACCATAAAACATCTGTAACAACATCCAATAAGGGTAAGGTCTTATTGATGCTGTATGAAGGTGCCATTAAGTTTGTTAGGCAGGCTCAAATAAAGATGAAGAACAAAGAGGTTGCTGAGAAGGGAATGCTAATCAGTAAGTGTACAGCAATTTTGTCCGAACTAATGAATACCTTAGATTTTAAGGTGGGAGGACAATTGGCTGTTGACCTGGAAAACCTCTATATTTTTATGATTGATCATTTGATTGAGGCTAATATTAATAATGATATTGAAAAATTGCAACACGTTGAAGGTATTCTAAAAACTTTATATTCTGCATGGTCGGAAGCGGTGAATAATCCAAAGCCAGAAGAGCCTCAGCAACCTTCAGAAGGTGAAACTAAAGGTGGAGCCAAATCCACAGCCTCTGCACCATCTGATAAACCCTCCTCAGGGCTAAGTTTTAATGTTTAATCAATAGGTTGGACCTGTTTTTCTCCTCTCAAAAAGTGTTTCAAAAAAACAACAGTGAAAATAAAGCCTGTGTTTTTTCTGCAACAATTTTTCTTAGTTTATCATTTTCTTATAAATTCTTATATTAATATCAATTTCTCCTTATTCAGGCTATTGAAGGGGTTCCTCTGGTTAGAGCGAGTATCCTAGGTAAAAATTATTGCTATGGAATGTTTTTTGCACGTTATTGTTAATGTGTTGTTATGAAACTGTTTTTAACACCGATCAGAAGGCTAGAAAATGAGTAATTCTTCCAGATATCAACAAACGCTACGGGATGTAGTTGAGTTTTCGGGAATAGGATTGCACTCTGGGAAAAGAGTAAAAGTTAAAATACGTCCCGCTCCTCAAGGAAGCGGTATTGTTTTTATAAGATCCGATATAAAGAAATCCACATACATCAAGGCCTGTCCTGAAAACGTTGTCTCAGCAAAATTAGCCACCACCATTGGTGTGGACGGCGTTAATGTTTCCACTATAGAACATTTAATGAGTGCTTTCTATGCCTATGGTATTGATAACGCAATTGTTGAAGTTGATAACGGCGAAGTGCCAATCTTAGATGGCAGTTCTTTGGGATACACTTATCTATTCTCGAAAATTAAACTGGTTTCTCAGAAAAGATTGAGAAAGGTTATCCGCATTACCAAGCCATTCACTCTTCAGGATGGAGATAAGAAGATCACAATTTCTCCTTCTAATGAGTACTCTGTCTCTTGTAAAATTCAATTTAATCATCCGCTTATTAAAACTCAGAAGAAATCCATCTCTATAAATAAAGAGTGTTTTGAAAATGAGATTGCCCCAGCTCGTACCTTTGGTTTTGCCAAGGATGTGGAAAAAATGCGAAGCATGGGATTGGCTAAGGGTGGATCATTAAAAAATGCTGTTGTTTTAGATAGCTATTCAGTTGTAAATAAAGGCGGGCTCCGCTTTAAGAATGAATTTGTTCGACATAAAATTTTAGATCTGATTGGTGATTTTGCTACATTAGGCATGCCAATCTTAGGAAAAGTCGAAGCTGAGCGAGCGGGTCATGATTTTCATATTTCTTTTATAAAAGCTTTGTTAGAGAGTTCATGTTATGAGATTGTAACTCTCAAACCAGAAAGAAAGAAATCTCGTCGTCTTTCAATTAAGCCTATCCCAGTGGAAGAACCAGCCTTAATTACATCTTAGTAAACTTATCTCAAAGAATTGAATAGAGTTAAGAAAATGATTTAAGGTTGACTATTTTGGGTGAATCACATAAAGTGGCGTTTACTTTTTTTGTATAGAGGGTAATTGTACCCTTGATTTCTAAATTATACGTAGTGAGGTTGTTTGTGCCCGTACCAAGAACAAAGATATCAAAATCCAAGAAGAATCAGCGAAGAGCGCACCATGCCTTGTCAGAGTCCTCTACTTCTGCATGTCCTAAATGTAATGCTGTTCGTGTCCCTCATCGTGCTTGTAAAGAGTGTGGTTTTTATGCTGGACGTGAAGTATTAGTTACTAAACAATAGATTTACTTTTCTCTGATCCAGTTTTTTTTACCTGTCTTTATCAACCGTTTCGAGTTTGATCTACTATCTTAGGAAGGGGTGCGTTTATGCCAATAGTTGTGGATGCAATGGGAGCAGAACGTGGTATCTATATCAGTGTTCGTGGTGGATTAGAGGCTCTAAGAACAATTAACGAAGATGTTCTATTTATTGGAGATAGTAAGAAAATCTCAGCCATTATTGATCGTCATTGTTTGGCTAAGCATAAACATCGAGTGGATATTCATCATGCTGAAGATGTTATTCTAATGACTGATAAGCCCAAAGATGCTCTTCGAAAACGACAATCTTCCCTTGCTCTGGCAATGAAACAGGTAAAAACGGATCCTTCCTATGCATTTATTAGTGCAGGTAACACAGGGGCTATTTTAGCTCATGCAATGTTTACATTGGGTAAACTTCCCATGATCGAAAGACCTTGTATCACTAGTGCGATACCCACATCTCACGATAAGGCTTTTTTATCTGATGCGGGGGCAAATACCAACTGCCGACCCATTCACCTTTATCAATTTGCCCTAATGTCTCGTCTTTATGCTAAGCATATCTACGGCGTTAAAAACCCATCTGTTGCAGTAATTTCTAATGGATCTGAATCAATGAAAGGGAATGACTTAACCCGTGGGGCTTATAAGATGATGGAATCATCGGAAGGCCTTAATTTTAAAGGGTATGTTGAAGGGAAGGGAGTGTTGCGAGGTGAAGTAGATGTGGCTGTGTGTGATGGTTTTGTAGGTAACATCATATTAAAGACGATTGAAGGTGTTGCTGAGGCAATGGGTTTAATGACCAAACAGGCGATACGTTCTAGCCTCCTCTATTCTGCGGGGGGAATCTTAGCTCGTGGGGCTTTTAAAAAGCTAAAAAATAGAGTGGATTACTCTGAGTTTGGCGGTGCTCCCTTTTTAGGTGTTAAAGGAGGGGTTTTCGTCTGTCATGGGAATTCCAATGTGAACGCCCTCAAGAACGGCATTATTAAAGCTGCTGCTTATTTACAACAGGGTCTTAATGAAAAAATACAAGAGTCGGTTGAACTCAAAAGTAACGATCTGACCTTTGTTTAAAGTTCTATTTAGTACATAAATTTTAATTAAGGATTGAATAAAATGAGATGTGCTTTTTTATTTCCCGGACAAGGATCCCAATATATTGGAATGGGTAAAGATTATTTTGAAGCCTTTGCTCTCTTTCGCCAAATTTTTGAAGAAGCATCTGATATTCTTCATTGGGATATGAAGAAAATGTGCTTTGATACCTCTCCTGAGGATCAAAAGCTCACTCAAAACTCTCAGCCCGCAATTTTTACCTGTAGTTATGGTATTTATAAAATTATTAAGCAAGAGGTCGATTTAGAACCGGCTTTAGTTGCAGGGCATAGCCTTGGAGAGTGGACAGCTTTAGTCGCTGCAGACTATTTTAGTTTTCAGGATGCTCTTAAGCTTGTATCTACTAGAGGGAGGTTAATGGGAGAGGCAGCCTCTAAAGTCCCAGGTGGGATGGCTACGGCACTAGGGTTACCTGAATTAGAAGTTAATATGATCTGTGAGCAGATTCAGTCTCAAGATCTATTTATCACCCCAGCCAATTATAATTCTCCCCAACAACTTATCGTTTCTGGTGAAAACAAAGCCATCGATCTGTTTATTGAAAAGGCAGAAAAGGATCTGGGTAAGAGAGCTATTAGACTTCCTGTTAGTGCCCCTTTTCATTGTCGACTCATGCGATCGGCAGCCGATCAATTGAGAAATGAAATGGAGAATCTGGTCACCCAACCTCTTTCGTTTCCTATAATTGCAAATACTGATGGACAAATATATTCTCAGGATCTATATAAACATGCAAACCTGATTGATCAGATAACCTTACCTGTTTTATGGACTCAAACAATGGAGGTTGTCAATTCCCAGGAGATTACCCATGTATGGGAGGTTGGACCGGGAAGAGTGTTATCGGGACTTTTGAAGAAAAACCGAATCAAGGTTCCCTATTACTACACCAATCAAATCAGTGATTTTAAAAAGTGTATCAGCAGTGTGGAGGCGTGATGACAAATAACTTTGGAAAGCAGTTTAATCTTTCTGAGCGGGTTGCTTTAGTGACAGGTGGAAGTCGTGGGATTGGTCGTGCCATATGTCTCGCTTTAGCAGAGTGTGGAGCTCATGTTGTTATAAATTATGCAAGCAATGAAGCGGAGGCAACCAATTGCCAACAAATGATTGAAAATGCTGGTGGAAGCGCTAGTTTGCTTAAATTTGACGTAGCTAATAAAGAATTGGTGGATCGTTCAATTAAGGATCTTGTTCGTAGTCAAGGACGGCTTGATATTCTTATTAATAATGCGGGAGTTTCTGCAGATGGCCTCGCAGTTAAATTTAAAGAAGATAATTTTGCCAAAATAATGGATACCAACTTAAAAGGTGCCATGCAATGTTCTGCAGCTGCGGCCTTAGCTATGATGAAAAATCGGTGGGGGAGGATCATAAATATATCCAGTGTCGTAGGTCAAATGGGAAATGCTGGTCAATCAATTTATTCGGCTTCAAAAGCGGGTATGATTGGTTACACTAAAGCGGTGGCAAAGGAAATGGCAAGCCGTGGAGTTACCGTCAATGTGGTAGCCCCGGGATTTATTGATACGGATATGACCCGTTCATTGCCAGATAAAGCGAAGGATGCTTATTTAAGTAGCATTCCTACTGGTCGTTTTGGTGAAGCGAGTGAAGTGGCTTCCAGTGTGGCATTTTTATCATCTAATATGGCGTCTTATATAACAGGACAGGTGATTGGTGTTAACGGAGGTCTTTACATTTAAATCAGTTTAAACGTCTTTAATACAAGACACAAACTACTTATTTATATCTATTTTAAGGAGGAGTTATGTCAATCGGAGCTCAAGTTAAGGAAATTATCGTAAAGCAATTAGGTGTAGAAGGCTCTCAAGTAAATGAAGGTGCCAAGTTTATTGAAGATCTAGGTGCAGATTCTTTGGATATCGTTGAATTGGTAATGGCTATGGAAGACCAATTTGAGGTTAGCATTCCTGAAGAAGAAGCCGAAGGCTTAAGAACTGTTGGCGAAACTATCTCTTATATTGAGAAGCTAAAGCAATAAAGGGTCAATTTTGAATAAAAAAGTTGTTGTTACCGGAGTCGGAGCAGTCTCTCCATTGGGTTTGAATGTTCAAGAGACATGGGAGGGTTTGCTTCAGGGTGAAAGCGGGGTTGATTATATAAAACAGATCGATGCAGAGAAGTTACCAGTAAAAATTGCCGGTGAAGTAAAAAATTTCAATATTGAAGAGTATTTCAACCTCAAAGAGGTAAAGAAAACTCAGAGGTTTATTCATTTTGCAGTGGCTGGTGCTCGTGAGGCTATTTCAGAGTCAGGTTTAAACTGTGAAGAAGAAAATCATAGGGCTGGAGTCTGTTTAGGTGTGGGAATAGGGGGTATTCAGAATATTGAACATACCACCTTACAATGTTCTAATAAAGGACCTAAAAGAGTTTCTCCCTTCTATGTCCCCTCTATTATCGCTAACCTGGCTCCCGGTTGGGTTTCTATTCGACATAAATTTACGGGTCCTAATTTTGCTTTGATGTCAGCCTGTGCCAGTGGAACCCATGCCATTGGAGAGTCATTTAAAATGATTCAGAGAGGGCAAGTTGATGTCATGGTTACAGGGGGGGCTGATTCTGTTATTAGCGCCACTGCAATGGCCGGATTTGGCAATATGAGGGCTTTATCCCAAAAGGATGGAGATCCAAAAAAGGTATCTAGGCCTTTTGATAAGAATAGAGATGGTTTTGTAATAGCAGAAGGTTCAGGTATTCTGGTCTTAGAGGAGATGGAATCTGCTAAGAAGAGAGGGGCTCCAATTTTAGCAGAAATCGTTGGGTATGGAATAAATAGTGATGCTTTCCATATAACTAAGCCGAAGGATGATGGCCGCTCAATGGAGCAATGTATGGGCTTAGCTCTGGAGGATGCTCAAATTGGCTATCAGCAAATTGATGCTATAAATGCACACGGAACTTCTACCTACTTTAATGACCTTTATGAAACACAAGCTATTAAGCGGTTGTTCAAAGATCATGCACATAAATTAAGTGTTTCATCTACCAAGTCCATGACCGGGCATTTAATCGGTGCGGCGGGTGGTTTAGAAGCTGTGATTTCTATCATGTCACTCAGAAATGGTGTTGTTCCACCTACCATTAATTATGAAACTCCTGACCCAGAATTAGATTTAGATTACACTCCTAATGTAGCCAGAGAGAGGCAATTGGATTACATCTTAAGCAATTCTTTTGGATTTGGTGGCACCAACGGCAGTGTTATTTTCCGAAAAGTTTAAATCCCTAATCTTTTCCCTGAATATAGACTTGAATATAGAACTCTCGGGGGTTATAGTACCTCAGTTGTGGTGTTAATATCAGGCATTACTAGGGGGAGAATAAAAATGACGGACAAAAGAAGTTTACAAGTTGTTGATGAAGCAGTTTACAAATCTATTCAACAAGAAGTGGATCGTTTAAAATATGGTATAGAGTTGATTGCATCCGAGAATGTGGTTAGTGAAGCTGTATTAACTGCCATGGGCTCAGTATTAACTAATAAGTATGCAGAGGGCTACCCCGGTAGAAGATACTATGGTGGCTGTGAATTTGTCGATGATGTAGAGAGACTCGCTATTGAAAGAGCTAAAGAACTTTTTCAAGCTGAGCACGCAAATGTTCAACCTCATTCTGGGGCTCAGGCTAATCAGGCAGTTTATTTAGCCGTTTTAAAGCCAGGTGATGCAATTTTAGGAATGGATCTGAGTCATGGTGGGCATCTTACCCATGGATCAAAAATCTCGGCATCTGGTAAGTTATATGATGCTCATTTTTATACTGTGACCAAAGAAAAGCAGCAAATTGATTATGATCAAGTGCGAGCAAGAGCCAACGAAGTAAAGCCGAAACTTATTATAGCCGGTGCCAGTGCCTACGCACGTACAATTGATTTCAAAGAGTTTCGCTCTATTGCCGATGAGGTGGGAGCTTACTTGATGGTTGATATGGCTCATATTGCTGGTTTAGTTGCTGCTGGTGAGCATCCATCCCCAGTTCCTCATGCCCATTTTGTGACAACGACCACTCATAAAACTTTGCGTGGACCACGAGGTGGTATGATTCTGACATCTAAGGAATTTGCAAAGAAAATTAACAGTGCTGTATTTCCTGGATGCCAAGGTGGACCACTCATGCATGTGATTGCAGGAAAAGCAGTTATGCTTAAAGAAGCCTTATCAGATGAGTTTAAAGAGTATCAAAAGCAGGTAGTTCTTAATGCCAAAGCCTTGGCAGACCGCCTACAGTCTATGGATTACCAGCTGGTTTCTGGGGGGACTGATAACCACTTAGTTCTCTTAGATCTTCAGAATAAAAACATTACGGGGAAAGATGCTGAAAACCAACTTGAAGAGATTGGAATTACAGTAAATAAGAATATGATCCCATTTGATCCTCAAAAACCAATGGTAACAAGTGGTATGAGACTGGGGACTCCAGCGGTTACTTCGAGGGGTTTTAAAGAGCAGGAAATGATTGTATTAGCGGATTGTATTAATGCCGTCCTAATGGGAGAAGCAGAATCTAAGGGTGTAAAACAGACAATAGCAGATCTATGCGAAAAATTTCCCAATTTGCAGCGATGATTTAATGGAAAGTGAAAAGGTTTATGGGGCAAAGACGTAAAATTCGTGAGTATGTGGTACAGTTTCTCTATCAAAGTGAAATGAATGCCAAGCTAGCTATCTACCGAGAAGAGTTGGAGCTTTTCTTTGATAATTTTAAGGTGGCAATGGATCTCCACCCTCTCATACAGTCTGATGTAGAAGGGGTCTTTAACAAAATTGAAGAGATTGATCAGAAGATATCGAGTCAATCTGCCAATTGGAAGCTTTCTCGGATGACGAGAGTGGATCGCTCTATATTAAGATTGGCTTTTTATGAATTGCTTTATAAACCTGATGTCCCAGCTGTTGTGATAATTGATGAGGCTGTAGCTATTGGGAAAGAATTTGGAACGGAACACTCAAGTCCTTTTATAAATGGCATGTTAGACACAGCTTCTCGTTCTCTTCGTACTAAGGAATTTGAAACCGATAACAACTCACGGAACGGATAGTGATTCATTTTCATTTGTGGGATGAAAGTCTCAATTATGCAGATTTTGATCTTCTTACCATTGGGTATGCCAAAGCATCAAAAGGTGAAGGTCTACGCCCTTTATTTGATCAGCAGGTTATTACCACTCAATTGCAACCCTTAGTAGAAGAAACAGCTACAAAAGGTCAATCTCAGGGTCCTACTTTGATGACCGATGCTGATTCAGGAAAGAAATATCTTCTCTTTGATCTTGGAGAAAAAGTTCCGACTGACTGGGAGCAGCAGAAAGATTCTTTTTTTCCAACATTCTTTAATACGATTGATGGAATTTCCATCTCTAAATTAGGGATTTATCTTGAAAGCTTTCAAGACGATGAAAAGAAAATAGACGCATCTTTGCTTTCCGTCCTGATCGATGGAATATTGTCTGAAGTAAAAAAAGATCAAAAAAAATCAACAATTCAATCTATTAACCACTATTATTTTGTTCTTCCTAAAATGTGGTATAGAGATGTCCTAAAATTTGTGATAGGAAAGGTTCGAAGGTACGAGCATGATACGGAAAAACCCATTCCTATCGAGATCCATCACTAAAATATCCAGGTATTAAGGTGCCAACATGACTATTGAATCTCATCCCATAACCTCTGGGCTAAATATAGGGGCTCCTCAGGCGGAGTTATTAAGAAATAGATTAGATGGAACACTTATTCAGCAATTATTAGAAGTTGACTCTCCCGAGAAGGTGAAGGAACTTTCTGTTGATGAACTTGATCTTTTGGCTGAGTCCTTGCGTGAAGAGATCGTTCAAGTGTGTTCAAAGAATGGAGGACATTTAGCCTCTAGTTTAGGTTCAGTGGATTTAGCAGTGGCTTTGCATTATGTTTTTGATTCTCCCAATGATCGTATCATCTGGGATGTTGGGCACCAGTCTTATGCCCATAAAATGCTAACGGGTCGTCGAAAGGACATGCATTCTATTAGGACTTATAAAGGACTAAGTGGATTCCAATCTCGTAAGGAAAGTCTTCATGATATGTTTGGTGCGGGGCATGCCAGTACCTCAATCTCGGCTACTTTAGGACTAAAAGTAGCAACAGAACATTTAAACCAAGCAGGAAAACATGTTGCTGTTATTGGAGATGGAGGTTTGACCGGAGGTATGGCCTTTGAAGCATTAAATCATATTGGTCATTTAAAGAAAAACGTGATTGTTATTCTTAATAATAATGAAATATCCATTGCTAATAATGTGGGGGCTTTAGGCAGCTTTATTAGTAAGAAGTACACTGGTTATCATGTCTCTAAACTAAAAACAGAGATAAAGAGTCTTTTAGGTTATTTTAAAGGTTTGGGAGATAATGTATTACAGGCTTTACGGAGAGCTGAGGAGCCTATCAAAGCTCTTATTACTCCTGGATTCTTATTTGAGTGTTTTGGTTTTCATTACCTAGGACCTATTGATGGCAATGATATTAAAGATCTAATTAAATACCTTAACATTGCCGGTTCTTACAATGGGCCTGTTTTATTACATGTTAATACTCAAAAGGGATTAGGATACGCACCAGCGGAAGCCGATCCCTATTCATTTCACGGGGTCGCCCCCTTTGATGCCACAACTGGAAAACTTAAACCCAAAAAAGTGACTGGACAGTCTTATACCAAATGTTTTTCTGAAGAACTGGTTTCTCTTGCTGAGAAAGATAATAAAATAGTAGCTATCACTGCTGCTATGTCTACTGGGACTGGCCTAGATGAATTTGAAAAAGCCTTTCCCGAACGCTTTTATGATGTAGGAATTTGTGAACAGCATGCCGTAACCTATGCTGCCGGGTTAGCAGCCGGTGGAATGAAACCGGTGGTAGCTATTTACTCTACCTTTTTACAGCGTGCTTATGATCAGGTTATTCATGATGTTTGTTTGCAAGAGCTCCCCATGGTTTTTATGATAGATCGTGGTGGAATTGTGGGAGAGGATGGACCGACTCATCATGGCGTCTTTGATCTATCTTATTTACGCACTATTCCTAACTTGTTAGTCCTGGCTCCATCCAATGGAACAGAACTTAAGAAAATGCTTTCATGGGCCGTCAATTCAAAGAAATGTGTTGCTATTCGTTATCCACGAAGTAATACCATGGACTATTTGAAAGAGGCAGAAGACATTGATCCTCTGCAGGCTAGAATTTATTCCCAAACAGGTTTGGGTAGGAAGCGTCTATTGATGATTGCAGCGGGTCCCATTATTGATTCTTGCAATGAAATCATTAGAGATATAAAAGATTTTTCTACAACCCTAGTGGATGTGCGTTCTATTAAACCTCTTGATGAGCAATTTTTACTCCCCGCCTTAAAAGATGCCGATTATGTGGTGACAGTAGAAGATAATAGTATTGTAGGGGGAATGGGAAGCTCCATACTAGAATTAATGGCAAAAAACCAAATTTTGAAGCCTGTCAAAACTCTAGGTGTTCCTGATAATTTTGTGCCGGTAGGCACTCGTCAACAACTGTTAGAAATCCTATCTATAGATAGTCAGGGTATCTTGAAACAAGTTCAATCATTTCTTTCTGAGTAGTCCCTGCTATGGCTAAGCAAAAAAAAGAGCGTATTGACAATCTTTTGGTGCAAAGAGGTTTTGTTCCGAGTCGTGCAAAAGCAAAAGCCTTCTTGATTGCTGGCTTGGTCATTGTCAATGATGAGAAAGTACAGAAAGCAGGGCAGTTGTTTGATCCTAATATCGATATTAGAGTCAAACACAATCCCCTTCCATTTGTCAGTCGTGCCGGTTTGAAGCTGCAAGAGGCACTCAATGTGTTTCAGATTGATATAAAAGATCAATTGGCATTGGATGTAGGTGCTAGCACTGGAGGATTTACAGATTGTATGCTTCAGCAAGGAGCTCAGAAAGTTTGGGCTTTAGATTGTGGAACCAATCAGTTGGTCTGGCAACTTCGCAATGATGATCGGGTGGTTTCAATAGAGAAATGCAATATCCGTCATGCCTCCTTTGAAGTGGTGGGCTCACAAGTTGATATTGTCACTATCGATGTCTCTTTCATCAGTTTAACCTTAGTAATTCCCGCTATTATTAAATTTCTTAAACCAGGAGGTAAACTGGTAGCTCTTATTAAGCCACAATTTGAAGTGGGCAAAGATGAGGTGGAAAAAGGCGGGGTCATTCGAGATGAAAAAAAACATGAGGCGGTGATAGCTAAAGTTAAGAAATTGATTGAAGAGCAAGGTTTTACCTGGCTAGGGCTCACACCTTCCCCCATAAAAGGAAAAGAGGGAAATAAAGAATTTCTTTGCTACGCTGAACTGCAAGGAAAAGACTAAAAAGTTGTCCCTACCTGTAGGATGAGATTCCCTCTTTGGATAGTTTTAAAATCATCCTCTTTGAGTGTCCAGCTATCGACTTTATCTATAAGTTCGATGGGATTCTTTTTTTCAAAGAGAAGATTCTTGAGGGTTATTGAGGCGGACCAGAAAATATGATCCGTTACAAGACGGTACAATTCTAAATAAACTGAAAAGTCTCTTGCCTTTATTTTTTTTAAGTTAATGCTCATATCTCCTTCATCATATCGATAAGCATCATAAAACAAAGAGTAGAAGACTCTGAGGGAGGCAGAAATACCCCAAAATTCTTGCAAAGTGGCAAATAGTTCTGGCCCCAAATGGTGGAAGGTGGAGGTCCTGACGGCATTAAAGAAGCTCTGTTCTTTAAAGTAAATAGATATACCTAAATGCAAGTCCAGTTCATCCAGTTCTAGGCTAAAGTAACTCCCTAATGAGGTATTTAGTTCTAAGTGATTGAGATAAAGATTATTGATTTTGACGGAGGTATTGAGAGGCGTCAGAATGAGAGCTGTTTTCCAAATAAACCATTCATGGAACAGGTTAAATGAAAGCGCTAAGGGACTGCTTAAATTATAGTTGTTGTTTTGCTTATAGTTATCAGCTGGAGGAATTTGGTATTCATTGTCTCTGGAAATACCGATACCAAATGAATACTGGGCATACCAAGTAGACTCTTCTGAGTCGATCTCCTCTTGGGAGATGGGTTCGAGATCCAGGTTTTTGTCTTGATCCTTTAGTTCCTCTTCAATAAAGGGGGCAAATTCTCCCGCTTGCCAATTATTATCATTGTTATTCTTTTCCTTGGCCAGAATGTTAAAACCACCAAAAGAAAAAATTATAAGCAGTACTATTTTTAATTTAATATTCATTCATTCCTAGTTTCTTTTTCATTTCAGAGACTGAGAGATTACTTGATTTATTTCCAGAAGCTCGACTCCCTTTTGGAGAACCGGCTCCTACAAAGTTATCCTTTTTGTTTTTAAAGAAAACATTGAAGGTTGTAAGTGTTCCATAGGATTTTGTTATGTACTGCTGCATATTTGCTTTATCTTCAGAGGATAATTTATTATTTGAGTTAATTCTTTGCTCTAGCACTCTGAGATTATCTCTTAAGCGAACGATTTTGGTAAAGAAAACCTCTATATCAATGGCTTTCCCTTGTAGCCCTTCATCGGCTGGTTGTAAAATCATTTGACCACCTCTCCATTTCTCAGCAATGGTGGTGTCACGGATTGTGGTTTCTTCTTCTAAAAAATTACCGAGAATTTCAATCAGCTCATGCTTTTCCATGCTTTTCCTCCGCAGGATGTTTTGCTTCATAGATGATAAATGAAAATACTATGGCGATCCCTACCAGGGTCGATCCCAAGGTTAATAAGGTGTTAATATCTAAGTTCGCAGGAATTATATTATGGAGATAGATGGTTTGATTTCCTACTATTTCAGTGGCTTTAAAGGGCCAAATATTCCACAGAGACCCCAACATGAGACCAATTAAAAAGGCAATTGTGGGATCACGATAGGATTTCATCAAAACATTGAGTAATCTTACAAATCCTAGAAGACCGACTCCACAACCTACTGCAAAGATAGTAAGGGTAAGAAAATCAAAATTCTGAATGGCTTTGAGAATGTCAAAATAAACTCCGAAGACAATCATCAAAAAAGAGCCACTGATACCGGGAAGTATCATTGCAGAGATAGCAATGGCACCGCAAAGAAAGATGAATGCGAGGCGAGAAGCAGAATGAGGATCTTGAATGGGCGCCGCCTTATCCTCCTCTTTTGTCTTATCGCTTGATTGAGTCGCCACTTCCTTATTCTTTATTTTGTTTTTTTTCTGGGCCACATTCACTTTTTCTTCTGATGAGAGAGCCATGGCGAGCAATAGAGGGGCAATTATACCAAAGGCTAAAGTGATGAACTCTCTGAAGGATTTTCGGTTGAGCATTTTAAACGGAATCCAGATGGACATAATAATGAGCCCAAAGAAAAAACCATAGGTGGGATCGTGCTGACTTTTCAAAAGATAGGTGATCACTTTGGATAGTAACAGGATGGCAAGTATTGCTCCCACTGTTAAGGTGGAAAGAAAACTCAAATCATAGCTCTGCCAAAGTTCTTTGAATTTATTTAGCTTGTCTTTAGATTGAATAAGTTCTTTTAAATCTTGGATGGTCTTAAGGTTAAATTTACAAAGATCAGCAATCAGTCGGTCATATATGCCAACCACTACTGCCATTGTACCTCCACTCACACCGGGGATAATATTGGCCACACCTAAGAGCATGCCAATTATAAACATTCTGATCATGAAATTGATTCCTTATTGTACAAGTCAATTCAGGTGATGCTATCATAAATTACTCACGATCCCAAAACTTTTTGTAGTTTGAATCTAGGGGAAATGGTAGTTTGATGCAAAATTGAATGAAGGAACTTAGGAATGAAGATTGAAAATAAGTTACAAACCAAATTAAGCCAAATCAAAGTTCTGTTATTGGACGTAGATGGAGTCTTGACCGATGGTAAAATCTATTATCTTTCAGAACAAGAGGGTTGGACTTGTGGCTTTCATGTTCGAGATGGCTATGGTATAAAGCGCCTCCAGAAGCGAGGTATTGAGGTTGCAATTATTTCAGCGGCCAAGCCTAGAAAGGCAGTTTTAGCTAGAGCAGAGCTTTTAGGTATTAAGAAAATAGCCATGGGCAACCATGATAAGGTGCAAGCTTTTCATGATATGCAGGATCAATTTCCCGGATTAAACATGGAGAATTTTGCTTTTATGGGAGATGACCTGCCTGATCTTGAACTTCTAAAAAAGGTCGGTGTTTCAGCTGCTCCCATTGATGCTATCACTGAAGTCACTGGCACAGTTGATTTTATCAGCTCAAGACAAGGTGGGTCGGGAGCGGTTCGAGAATTTGCTGAACTTATTTTAGCGAATCAAACATAGGGAGAAAAGGATGAGTCAGTTAAGAAAGCCACTACCGGTTAAGTTAGTTTTAAGTGTCCTTTTTAAAGAGGATGCTTTTTATGAAAGAGCGAAGAAAGAGCTGGTGAAGCTTTATGGCAAAATAGATCATGAATCGGAAAAGCAGGATTTTGATTTTAGCCCCTACTATTTTGATGAGATGGGAAAGCCACTTTATCGACGGTTTATCTCATTTAAAAAGTTATATCCCCGTCACTTTCTAGTTAAGCACAAGATTCAGATGGTTAATCTAGAAAAGTACCTCGTTAAGAAAATGGGGAAAGAGCAGAAGGGGCGGGTGGTTAATTTAGATCCAGGACATTTAACCGCTGAGAAATTTGTATTAGCCACAGGAAAAAACTATACCCATCGTATATTTCTAGGAAAAGGAGTCTTTGCTGATCTCACTCTGGTTTTCCAAGGTAAAAGCTTTGAAGGTTTGCCTTGGACCTATAAAGATTATCTCACCCCTTTTGCCCTAGAATTTCTTCATAAAGTGAGGGTTGACTATTTAGCCCAAACAAAATGACCAAGGAATCAACATGAGTTTATTTGAAAATAGAGATTTTTTACCTATTGAAGAACGAATCTTAGAAAGAGTCAAAGAGAAATATATTCCTAACCGAATGCGTCATGCCGTGAGCAATATGGGTTTTGCCCGCTTTATATCCACTCTCAAAGATGATGTCATTAATTTGTCCAATATTTACAATCATCAACGGAATGATATCGGTGGCAACTTGTTTAACAAGGCGGGGATCAGAGCTGCTTATTTATCTCATTATCTATTACTTAACTATGGCAAGGTCTACAGCATATTAGATACCCATAAAAGTTTGATCCAAGATCTTATGGCCAAAGACGAGGTCTTTCGGATATTGGATTTGGGATGCGGTCCGGGAAGTGCCTCCTTAGCTGTTCAACAGTGGTTAATGGATAACGGAATGGATCAGAAGAAGGTTCAATTTGTGGGTGTTGACCGCAGTAAAGCTTTGCTTGCTGACTTTCGTAAACTATTTGATGAGGGTCCTGGTGATTTCCGATTAAATACCAAAAATATCGATTTGATGCGAGAAACTCATCTTGCTAAATCCTTGCATCGTACCTTTCATCTGATAATGATGACGAACTTTTTAAATGAGACTCTAACTAAAGAGTCCATTTGGATGGGAAAGTTCCCCTCCATGATGAAAAAGCTACTTCACCCTAAGTATGGTGTGGCCTTATTAGTAGAGCCAGCCCTTTCTAAAACAAGCAAGAATCTGATGAAGCTTAGAAGTGAAGTTTTAGACCTATTGGTTACGATAGGACCTTGCTTGCACCAGCAGCCCTGTCCCTTTTTGGAGCCGGGCTATAAAAGAGAGTGGTGTCATATGGAAGAGAGATGGAAAGTTCCGGCTATTATCAAGGAATTTGATCGACAGACTAAGCTGGATCATTCTTTATTAAGGTACAGCTACTGGATGTGCTGTTTTCCTGGTGCGGCAGATAATTTGGCCAAACAAGGGCATCTTATGTATGAGGATAACTTAGTTAGAGTGGTAAGTAACCGTATTTCTTTGAAAAAGGGATTTAAACAGTTTCTGTGTGGAACAGAAGGTTTAA
>CAYFLR010000010.1:116267-129077 GCA_964343805.1 uncultured bacterium
GGTGATGAATCCCAGTAAAAAAATTAAAACCCGTGGAAATTTGATGCTCTACAATGAAAATTTATAGTCCTCTAACTTCTCCTAAATTAATGATTTTTTGCCTTAAATTAATTATTATCTAAATAAATATTATAAATTGTCGAAGCCTTAAACAGATTCTTTTTAGAAACGAGAGGTGTTTATGGCTATTACAGAAAAGCAATTAAATGATATTGGCGAAACCATCAGGAAACTGCAAAATGTTATTTTTGAATTGGCATATACTGGGCAGGTTGAGCTACCAAATGGGCATGTTTATTTAATTGATGAGGACACGCGGTCCTTTCACCCCTTTCGTTCCATTAAGCGGGTGAACCCCAATATACTTCGTGAACGTTCTGCTGCTGTAGAAGATGCGAGGCTTTATATTTGTAAAGGAAGCCCAGCTGAAGTCCTGCTAGACTTTATCGCAGACTTTGATAATCTGTTTGTAGCGGTTCAGAAAGAAAAAATTAAGAAATATCTGCTCAATGAAATTTTAGAAGAAGAGAGAGGCGAAAGACTCTACAACAGTATTTTAGTCAAAGCAGAAAACCTGTTAGATCGTTACTCTGACTCAGATTTTGTCAAACATGTCATTATGGATGTTTCTCAAAAAGAGGGATTTATTCCAGAAGTGGATGTGATGGAAGATGATGAGAATCGAGGTAATAAGAAAAAGGTGGAATCCAAAGCTAAGGCTAAAAAACCTGTCAAAGTAGCTGCAAAAAAACCCAAAGTGGTTGCTAAAAAGCCAAAAGCGGTCGCCAAGAAGAAAGCCTCACCTAAGAAGAAAAAGGCCAGCTAAGTTGGCGTCCTAAAACCTACTTCCACTGCGTTGACAGCGAAAACCATTTTCTCGCCGTACCATTGTACTGTCTTGTCATGGTTTTCTTGTCGCCTTGTGGAAGCACGTTTTCGTTAGCCAACTCAAGGTTGGCGTCCTAAAACCTACTTCCACTGCGTTGACAGCGAAACCCCACCACAAAGAGGGTGGGGCTTGATGGCTATTTTAGTTTTTTACTGAAACGCCAATAATATTATCGAGAGCTTGGATCTTGCCTGCAAGATCATCGCTGACGGCTTGATCGGTACGGATAGTGGCACAGGCCGCTGTGGCACCTTGGAAAATTTGGTTTTCCATCTCTTCCACATTAACGCCTTCATTTTTAAGAGTGGTAAGAACCTCAGCTAAAACGCCCACCTTATCAAAGTGTCTAACGGTTAATGTGCAGGTAGCCACACTCTCTTTTTGTTGATTCACACAGTTCATCACTTGGCCGTTGCAGAAAGCGGTGATAACTTCCACTGCAGCAGCGCCAATGGCATTTTGAGACTGCTCGGTAGAGGCTCCAATGTGATGGGTTCCATAGACATTTGGATGAGTGGAAAGGGGAGTCTCGAAATCGCTCTCACCTGTGGTGGGCTCATTGTTATATACATCGAGTCCGGCTCGAATTCCTTTCTCATCCATAGCAGCAATAAGGGCATCATCATCTACGATTTGTCCACGAGCTGTATTGATAAGTATGGAGTTAGGTTGCATATGGGACAAGAAGCTTTTGCCAATCATACCCTTGGTATTATCTTTAACTGGGACATGGACTGAAATGGCATAACATGCTTTAGCAAGCTCTTCCATACTTTCACAGTTGACGGCTTTCATTTTTTCTAAAACAGACTCGGTATAAGCGTCTCTAGGTCCTTTTTTACCAAGTACATGAACCTTCATGCCAAAACCATGGGCTCTTTCTGCAAAAGCTAGACCGATCTTACCTAGACCGATGACTCCTACATTTCTGCCATAGAGACCTTGAGTTTTGGAGAATTTCTTTTTATTCCATTTCTTTTCGCGGATGGAAAGGACGTTATCTGGAATATTACGATCCACTGAGAGTAATAATCCCATGGCAATTTCTGCCACTGCAATGGCATTTTTACCAGGGCAATTACAGACAAAGATTCCTCTGGCTGCCGCTTCTTCAGTGGCGATCGTGTTGGTTCCAGCGCCAGCACGGATGATTAAGCTGAGTTTATCTGATGTTTTAATGGTTTGAGGGGTGACCTTGGTACTTCGTACAATGAGGCACTCATATCCACCAATTTGGTCTGGTAGGTCTTCTGCTTTTAGTTCAGGATTAAAAGTTACTTCATGACCTTGTTCTTTGAGTTCGTTTAAGTAGATTGGTTGAAATTTGTCAGCAATTAAAATTTTCATGTTTCCCCCCTTTAATTCATTAGAACACTATTTCTATCGCTTTTTTAATGCGTTGGCAACTAATATAGACTTTTAACGGGGGATGTGGATCCACTCAGAGTATGGTAAAGTTAAGTAAGGGTATCAAAGCTTTTAACTTCCTTTAAGGTTACCTATGAAGTTTCTCTTCAATTTTGTGTATTTTTCTGTGGCTCTGCTTATTACATCTCTTTACTTTTCATCTTCATTAGACGCTCGATTTATTAAATATTACTCATTTTTTGGTTTATGTAATGGCACTTATTCAGCTACCCCAGCTCAACAAAATACCATTGATGCTCTGCTCTCAACTTATAGCCAAGATTGTCAAGAAACTCATAACTTTTTAAAGAATCAAACAACGATACAGATAATGGGAACTCAAGATAAAAAAATCACCGATCTTTCTCCTATTATGAGCTTTATTCACTTGGAAGAAATCATGGTAGAAAATGCCGCAGATCTAGATTTCTATTTTCTTATTCGATTCAAGAAACTAAGAAAGCTGAGGTTGGATCATGTCCAAATGGAGAGCTTAGAGGGGCTAGCGATATTAAAAGATCGGCTTGAGGTACTAGAAGTTTTAGATATGCCCCTCAATGATGTCTCTTTTTTAAAAGGTTTTACTAGGCTTCGTCGACTTTTTTTGATTGATACCGAAGTTACTGACCTTCAACCTTTGGAGAAATTATCCAGTCTCAGAAGTTTGGGTTTAGGTCGTAAAATGGATATTAGTCATCGAACTATTTTTGATCTCTCTCCTCTTTCTTCTCTCATAGGTCTGACAGAGCTCTCTCTTTGGAATACCGGGGTAAAAAGCATCACACCATTAATGTCCTTAGGTAATTTAAAAGAGCTCTTTGTGGATGGAAATGTCGAGCTTTCAAATTTAGAAGCCATTAAATACCTCGAAAACTTAGAGGCCTTCACCTATCTATGTACAACTTTATCTCCTAATAATAAACTAGAGGCCTGTTCAACCGAAGTTTTACGTGATTTAAGCCCTTTATCCCAACTAAAATGGATCAAGAAATTAAATTTAACTAATAGTTATAACCTTAATTTGAAGCCACTTTCTGGCTTACCTCGACTCACAGATTTAACCCTAAAAAGTTCTCAGCTCTCTCATCTTCAATCTCTCCGTTCCTTACCTTCTCTCGAAAAATTGGTAATTAAAGCAAAAAATGCTGAAAGTGAGTTGATGTTATTTCACCCTTCCGCAAAACTGAATCATCTGCGTATTTTAAATAGTCCCTTATCTAATCTTGATTTTTTTAAAAGATACGGTGGTTTAAAAAAATTAGCTATTTTGAGGGGGTATATAGAAAATATTGAGCCACTCGCCTATTTAGTGAATTTAGAAAAACTGTACCTGACTCATAGTAAAATTTCTAATTGGAACCCATTACAGAATTTATCCTATTTAACCTCATTAAGGGTGAGAAAAAATAATCCGAGCAGCTCAATTCAATGCCCGGTAAATGCCAAATCAGCCGTTGTAGCGCGGTTTTGCCAATCTATCGAAAAATAGGAAATGAAATGTCATACTTCGTTTACTTTTCTTTATTTAACCTACTGGTTTTTCTTCAAATTGACTTGATTGCCTCTCCTTGTGACCCTTTAAAGTCAAGGAGTATGCGTTTCTCTAGACCGACTACCGATTTGAAGCAGACGGAAAAGTTTATTTCCTATATGGAAGATCTTTTGACTCAAAATGTAATTAGCCTGAGAGGGATAGAAACATTAGTTAGGGGATTAGAAGCCGGAGAGATTCTTAACCCAATTGCCAAAGCCGCCACTTACAGCAACTCATCCAAAAATACTCATTACTATGGTTTACAAGAGTATCTTGATGGAAAATCCTCCTTACATAAGAATCAAATTCTACAATGGGCTAGAAGAAAATTAGAAAAAGAGAACAAAGAAAAAAGAGAGAAAAAGACCGTACGTGATCGAGCTCAGGCTATTTACGATACCATGAGCTTTGTTATTATTGAAGCGGGGCATTTCTATATGGGAAGCCAGCAACAAAAGGTCGGGGTGGATATTACCGAACCCTTTGCCATTCAATCCACGCCGGTCACTCAATATCAATGGGTCCTCATTATGGGAAACAATCCCTCCTTTTTCAAATATAAAACAGGTCATAAATTAAAAGTGGAGGGGAAAATTGTTCACCTTCAACCCGATCACCCAGTGGAAAATGTAACTTTAAGTGAAGTTCGGGCCTATATTGATCGTCTCAACAACCTTTCTAAGAAAGATGATCCATTGATATACAAAGTCATACCATTTCATAAAAAGGGGGATCAATATAGGTTGCCAACGGGAGCAGAATGGGAGTATGTAGCCAGGGATAGAGGAAAAGAGGAGGGGTATTTTTCCTTTGGCAACGAAGTCTCCTTACTCGACGATTTTGCTTGGTATACCAGAAATTCTAAAGGTCATACTCATGAAGTGGCAAAAAGGAAACCACTAATGATTGATGGTAAAACTCCTATTTGGGATATCCATGGAAATGTTCATGAAATGGTAGATGGTTGGGGAAAGGTAGAACATCCTTATTGGAGAGATTCGAGTTCCTCTTTCAAGGAAACCAATCATGTATCTCGTGGGGGAAGCTTCAATCAAGGGTCTACATATACCAGCTTTGAGAAATACTATACCTTCAAAGCCGGTGAAAAATCTAATGAAATTGGATTTCGGTTGGTAAGGATTTTGAAATAGAAATTCTTTTGCTACTATCTGTTTCTATGCATTTTGTAGTACCTAGGCTTCGGTAATTCCTTATAACTGAGATAGATGAAGTTATTACAGCCTTTGGCGCCAAAACAATCTGGTTCAATAGGTTGTGAATGGATTCTTATGGAACAGATTGAATTTGCAAGAGTAATGCTGATTTTTTAACTCCAGACCCTCCTTGCCGATAAGATTTCAGATACATTAAATATTGATTATAATACTGAAGACAAGATGGGAAAATTACGATCCACATTCTTTTTACTGATTTGTATATTGTTTATTTTGGGGGCTCTGGCAGGGTGTAAGAACCGATTAACTTCTGGGTCAACACTGCTAACTAAAAGAGATACTCAAAGCGTTTCTCCAATATCCAATTCTCTTTATAATTACAAATTTGTAACGGATCTGGAGGGAAGAATAGAACCCCTCATGCAGAACCTAGAGGCTTATGGTCTTCGTATGAAGGGCAATGAGCTGGATTTTATAAATGAAGGTTCTAGGCTCGTCTTTGGAGGCGATGCTTCAGATCGAGGTTCTCATAGTATTGAAATTCGGAGACTTTTTTCTAAGTTGAAGGAGAAGTATCCAGATCGCGTCACCCTTATATGGGGAAATAGAGATCTTAATAAGTTGGGCTTGCTTCTCAGTGAATACCGCCTAGAGATAACGGGGAAAAATGCTTCTCGTCCATTTTATGACTGGTTAGCAAAAAAATACTCAATAGATGGGAAAAGTGAAGCGGAGCTCAACAAGTTGAACACCGCTAAGAATAGGGTTTTGTATCATTTTGAAGCCATAGGGTGTAATAACTGCCTGGAAAATCATCAAATTGAACTAGAGAGAATAAAAGGGAAAAAAGTGAGTCTAGAGCAGGCGGCGAAAGACTATTTAGAATCTCTTCGACCTGGGGGCGAGTTTTACGAATTTCTGTCTAAAGGACAGTTTGCCGCCAAATTTGGATCCACCTTGGTGGTTCATGGTCAGGTGAATGGGGAAAATATAGGCATTGTGCCCGAAAAGTTGGATAAGTGTAAATCCATTGAAGAATGGGTGAAAGAGCTTAACCGTTGGGGTGAAAGTCAACTTACAGGATTAGGTCGGGCTTTCTCTATCTCAGGTAGGGATCGGCAAAGCTACAACGTGGAACGTGTTCATAAGTTACGTAGAATCGTTCAGTATGCTGATTCCAATTGGGATCCCTCTTTAGGGTTGAGCTTCAGTAATGAAAACAGTGTCGTCTATGCCACTCGGAATAAGGAGAAAGATAATTATAGATTACCGCGACGAGATGTGATTGACCTTTTTAGAGCTGAAGGAATCTCCACTTTGGTCGTGGGACACTCTCCGGCGGGTAACGTACCTCTCAGTCTAACTACCCACGATTTTATCCAAGTACTGGGAGATATTTCTTATAGTAAAAAAAATCAAGGAGTCGTATCCTTTGATGAATTTGGAAGGGTCCATGTCTCTGGGAAAACCCCTGAGGGGCATACCGTCAATACCAACCTAGATCCCCTCAGACCCAATAGGTATGTAGGTAAGCTTACGCCAGATGGTTACACTGTTGCAGGCCTTACCCAAGAAGGTGAGTACCTCCTTTTTAAATACCAAGGATACGACATTATAGAAACGGTGGCCTCTAAGCAGGAACTAGAAGCTGTCGAGTTAGCGGATCCCTACTATACTCAAAATCATGATAAATTGGCTCAACGTTTGGGGCTGATTAAGGAGCTGCAAAAAAGGGATGTGCGAGTTCTTTCTGCCAATGAGCTGTCATCCAAAAAATATGAGGGAAAACAGTTTTTATATATATCTTCAGGTATGCATAACAGCCTAGAACATGGAGCCACTTTAAATCAAATGAATCTAGGGAATATATTTCATATCATGTTGAATAGAGATAAAGTTACTCTGCTTATGGAAAACGCCAATCCAGGAAATAAGCTATTAGCTGAAATACTCGGCTCTGGCTTTGAAGTCATTGCGGTGGCTTCTGAATCAACCACTCCTGAACAGATTCACCCTAAGATTCGTAAAGCTGTTATTATGGGGGATCATACTTTGGAAGCGGGTTTAAATACTATAAAATTAATGCGGCAAAAGGAAGGGAGAGCTATATTTGCCAGTGGTGAATATCATACCAAAGCCCAAATAGATATTTGTAAGGCTCTTGGATTGCCCTACCGTTTAATGGCCTATTCAGGTGGGGCTGCGGGTGATGCTGTAAGTCAAAATCTCGGAAAACAACTCATAGATCATGGAGATTTTGGTCTATTTATGAAGGAAAAACCTGGAGAAGATCTCATTCTGCAAAGAGGAACTCCTCCTAGAAATATACCCACAGAAGTTGTGGCGCCAGCAGTTTATCCTGCGAGTGAGAAAAAAGCAGCCAATCCTTCTAGATACACCATTATGACTTCAAATGAAGCAGGGGAATTCTTTAATTCTCAGCACAAGGAGTTAGTTACTTTAGATCTTCATGGATTTAGCACTCAAGTACATCAAGAACTAACCAATTCTAAAATAAGAGAAGCACTTACAGGCCTTGATCCTGCAAAGCACATTATTAACCTGAGTGGAAAGGGCAATTATGGCTATGGTATTGTTAGAGAAATGGGCTTTGAATCCGTAAAAGTCATGGATATTCGTCACTTTGATCCCTCAACGCTATTTCCAAAAGAGGTGAGTCGAGTGATTGTTATGAGCGAGAATCTTGAAGTGAGTCAGATCACAAGGCAAGTTGCAGAATATGTAGACTCATTTAAACCTAATGAAGCTAAGAAGCCTATGGATTCATCCTTTCATACCTTTATTGATGGTGAGGCTGCCAATCGTTATCTCCAAAAGAAAAATAAAAAGCTGAAATATATTGAAATACCGAGAGAGGCTCTTTCCTTGTCGATAGGAGAATTTTTAAAAAACTATGTGATGGATGTGACCGGCCCTCTTTCAACTGCAAGTCATGTGGTGGGTGTGAAAATAGTAAAAAATAAAAAGGCAGTACATATGGGGTTAGGCGCTATGGAGCTAAACCATATCATGTCCTTTTATAACATCATTAGACAAATGGGTTTTGAAACGGCCCTCTTTTTAGATGGAGCCAATCAGCTCTTTGTGAATCGTCATCAAGGAATGAATATTGACCATATCATCCAAACAGAGAAGCCTGTACCTGGAAGATTTGAAGATCCCTACTCAAAAAATGATTTCAGAAATAGTTTTGAGGTGGGTGAATATTATCGCAAACTGGGGCGAGATTTTGTGACTCTCAAAGTACCTCTCACGGTATTAAGATCTGACCCGGAATCTTTCAAAAGAGAAGCTGCCAAACTTTTGGCTCCCTATATTGCCAACGGTGCAAGTACCGCTTTAAATATAAGCATCTCCTATGATATTGCGGGAGAACATTTTCCCTCCAAATATGACTCTGTAAATTTACGCTATCTCTATGAATTAGCCAGAGCTAATCAAATGGAGACGGTGCTCCTCATCAGCCCTAAAGAGGCTTTCTTACGCAATGTCAGTTTTAAAAAAACGGTCAATAACAAGATTTATTTAACGGAAGGAAACGTGAATTATGACTCCGCATTAGAAGTGTCAAGAGTGGTCTCTCGATCTTTTAAACAGGTACTAGAAGGAATCGGAGATGTAAGAACCTATACTCAAGCATCTATTTTAGGAAATAATCACGATTTTCAATCCTGTAACAAACTTTTTAGTCGGCTTCCTGATTAAGCTTCAATCATCTACATTGAGTTTAAAAAACTGAGATTGATAGCTTTTATCTCCCACTACTTCTTCTGCGGGAGCATTATGAGTAAACATACCAAGTATATAGCCATCTGCGGTTATTTCCCTGTGACCGGTGAGATTCCATCCCGAGTTTTGGTAAATTCCTGAATTAGAGATGCCATAATCATACCAGGTACTGCCTTGATCGTTACTTGCTATAACCACAATATTCTGCTGACCTGGATTTTTGCCCACAGCAAAAAGCCTTCCCTTTTTTCCATGTCTTTTGTCCATTACAAAGAAGCTACTATTAGAATAAATAGATAAATTCTCTCCTCCAAAATGAGGTGAATGGTAAGCCTCTCGCTCATTATTTTGCGGATTCATACGCATATAGCGTTGGATACTCGGACTCCATTGCCCCATATACATAAAGTGCACTTTACTATCAAAAGCGAGCATATCAGCGTTCCATACGATGACACTTCCTAATTCTTCTGCGAGATTGACCATAGGTGCGGGTCCATGTTCATCAGTAATTATTGGAAGGGTTAATTGAGCTGCCACATTTCCTTCGCTCGCTGCTTGCCAAGAATTGCCACCATCTTCAGAGAAAATATATCTAATTTCTCGATAGTCAGATCCTCCACTACTCGGAGTCGTTGTCCAACCTAAGTACACAGTTTCTCCATCCATGGATAAGTAAGGGTAATGTAGCCGCGCTTCTGTGCCATGACTGGTTACCTGAACATAGTCATGACTGCCATCGGACGGATTAATTCTATAAAACTTACCATCATAGTCACAAAAATAGAGCCGATTTCTACTTTTATCAAAGGTGGCGCTATATTTTCCATATCCCAATCCGTCGGTAAGGGGTACTTTCAAAGGGTTTTGATGATCACTGTTGGTGAATTTAATAAAAGAACTGCTATTAACCGCTAATATGTTTCCTTCAAGATCTAGTTCTAAGGCTGGGAGTTTTGATCTTTCAGCGCTATTATAAAAATCTTGGAAGCTTGCGCCCCCATCCGTGCTTCTTAGTATTTTCCAATGAGCTTTGTAACCGTTCTCTTGAGTATGAAGTTCAGTAGCGTTTGATAGAAAAATTCCATTTTTATTAACCACAATTTTCTGAAAATGGCTTGAGAAGGTGGTGTAATTGGTAAAGGAATATCCAAGGGAGACAAAATCAAAGGACTTGGGTGTTTCTGGTGGTGGTGGCGGTGCATACGGATTATCAGGTGATACAGCTTCATTACTATTATTGTTATTTGAATTTGGCTCTGTTTTATAATCAGCAATGGGTTCATCAGTAGAATCCCCCTCTCGGGTTTTATGGCAATTGTTGTTAGCACTGTTACTGGTACAATTATTTTTTGGCTGACAAACACCGTCTTTTATATTTTGGTTGGCTTGACAGGCAATAGCCGGCTTATCATCATTCTTTTGCTTAAGGTTTTCCTTTGTTGTTTTTTTAGAGGAACCGGGGGAAGGGGACTCTGAGTTACACTGGAACAATGCAAACCAAATGAGAGGTAGGGTTAAGATAAGTGCTCTCAAAAAAATCTCCTCTTATGTAAAAATTTTTAAGATTTGTTTACTCAAGTTTTGCATCCTCTTTAGATGGAGGTTCAACCCCTAACTCAGCCCCATCTTTAAAGGTCACAACATATTTGTCAGCAGGATGATTCTTAAGGGCTAATTTTACCTCTTTTTTTATCCAATTGTTACACCTTTGACTAAATCCTTTTTTATGAATGAGAATACCAGAATAATAGGGTATGGGGTTGCTATCATTCACCAGTTCTATTTCCATTTCAAATTCATGATCTTCATTACAGGCATCAAAACTTAACTCGAATAAAAACTCATCAGTTTTTGGGCTATAGCTCGTTTTTTCGATTCGGCCATTAAATGGTTTGGCTAATCGCATATCTTCAATTGTGCATTGTTGTTCCATACAAGTAATATTGTAATTATCCATTCCATCGGTGCAGCTTTTTTCAGTACATGATTCTTTTGTTGAAAAGAGTGATTTAAACTCCTTTTCTTTGGATTTAGTAATGGCTACAGCTATTCCCCCATTACAGACATCACAATGACCATTTACCGCATAGACACAGTCTGAATTGTTTGTACAGGGTTTTAAAAAATCATAAAGACCACTATTTAGAGTTCCAACGACCTTTAGTGTGCATATTTTTGCAATACAAGAAACTCTATATTTATTAGGTGTACATCCCATCTCAGTGCAAGAAAGACTTCGATCAAACAATTCTTCAAATTCCTTTTCTTTAGATTTCATGATAGATGCAGGTTTACCTCCATTGCACACATCACAGGCTCCATTAACAATGTATGTACAATCAGTATCTTCAGTGCAACCTTCTTGATAAGCTTTCAGTTCTTTAGCAGGTAGACTCTTAAAACGTCCCTCTTCTTTACATTTCAAAAGAGCAAATGTACTAAAAACAAGGAGGGTTATTAAAACTTTATATTTCTGGTCCATTGAAATTGAGATCAAAAGAAGGGACTTAAAAAGAGTCGATAATGGATTTGTCATTTGTTTTCCTTTAAAACTTCTAGTTTCCGCAAGCGATTCAAAGCTGCTGCCACGTCAAGAGTTCGAGGTCGGCTGAGGTTACCGGGGTGTTTAAACTGTCTATACTGGGGATCAAGAGCATCGACTCCTTTCTCATTAATAAAATTTTCCAGTTTGATTAAAATTTGATTCAAAGAATTGCTCTCACTCCAACCCTGATGATAGATGGTATAAATAGCATGGCCAATGGCACGGAGTTGGCTAGTATCTGCAATTTGTTCGAGGCCTGAAAGATCAATCTCTTCTGCTCCGTAACGAATCACCTGACTTTTACCTACATCTATTTTGTAGCTATATTTTCCCTTTTTTGCATTGAGAGAGGATGTTTTGATTTTTCTTGAGGAAGGTTTACCAAGTGGAATTTTGTTCTCTTGTCGTCGACTGGTAGGGTTCATTTTAACAATAGATTTGGCTTCACTGGTTTTGTCTTGAGGGAGGTAATGATCCATCATAATCACATGGTGGGCAGTGTCAAAATAATCTCCACTACCACCTAACACCAATACCGTAGAGACGTTTAAGTCATTCCATAGGGAAGTAATTTGATCAATAAAGGGGGTTATGGGTTCAGATTTTTTATTCACCAACTGCTGCATGCGGAAGTCTCTAATCATAAAGTTGGTGGCCGAGGTGTCTTCATCGATAAGCAGAGTTTGACCTCCCACTTCGAGTGCCTCTATAATGTTGGCGGCTTGACTGGTACTGCCACTGGCATTTTGCGTACTGAAATTTTCCGTACTATGGTTTCCCGGCAAATTGTTTAGAAAAGGGCTGATATTTACTTTTTGAATGGATCTTCCATCTTCGGCTTTTATTTTTACGGTTGCAGAATCAGATACCACATACTCTCTCCCATCACCAGGAATGTGTGGGTAAACCCCATGGCTAAGCGCTTTTAAGAGAGTGGATTTGCCATGAAAACCTCCCCCTACAATGAGAGTGATTCCCTTCGGTATACCCATTCCCTCAATCTCGTGAGAATCAAATCCATTCAAGTGGGAAGGGTTTGGTAGTTGAAAAGAGACTTTGTATTCGGGGGGAGATTTAAATACAACCGTATCGCCCGACATTAAGGGTCGATCGTTGACCCCACTCTGCCGGGGTAAGATGGAACCATTGGCTACAAAAGCCATTAGATTTTTCTCGGTAAGTTTTTGTCTAATGAACTCTTGGTTCTCTATCACCTCCACAAATTTTTGCAGTTCATCGAGATCTATATGATCTGGTTTTAAACCGTAAGTCACTAGATGAGGCAGCTCCTTCAGAAGCATCTCTTTTGCTTGCTGACCGAGGATGGTGCGACCTTTAGCGGGCAGCCCCACCTGCAGTCTAGCTTCTATAAATTCACCATCAATTTGGACAGCAGTTCGCTCTATGACGGTTTGAGCTCCGGCATCAATAAATACCTCTCCGCTTATACCGATTCCCCTTCTTCCTTTCACTCTCTTTTTGATTTCCTGTTTGATTTGACGAGCGA
>CAYFLR010000010.1:129087-139328 GCA_964343805.1 uncultured bacterium
GATAATCTTGAAAGGCGATTTGACGAGCCCTGTTTTTAAATAATTGAGAAGGAAATGGCTCCACTTTTGTTCGGATTAAAACCTTAGAAGGAGTGGCAAAGGGATCCCCTTGGACATAATCGATCACCAAGGAAAATCCCTCAAATTCATAGACTCCCTTGATTTCGTGGTAGCGTTTATATCCTTTGTTATCAATTAAAGAGAGCCTATGGCCCAAGTCGGAAGCCGTTCTCATAATATTATTGATGTTTTAATAGGTGACGAATCGCTGACTTAAAAATAAGTAATCCCTGATCGCCTCCTTGATGAAAAGGAAATATATTTCGTTCTGGATGGGGCATCATACCCAGTCTTAGTCCATCACCTGAAATAATAGCTGTGACGCCTTCCTGACTGCCATTGGGGTTGGAACCTTCGGCGTAATACATACAGCCTTGATCATAGTTATTGGAACTGGAAACCAATTTGCCTTCTGCATGGGCGTAATGGAGGTTGAGAGTGCTGGGTACCTTATCAAACCAGATGCTTTCTTTTGGGGCCTTGATGGTGATAGGGGCCACTCCATGTTGAAAGGTTTCACAATCATTAGGCACCAGATGAAAATGATCAGGAAGAAGTCCGGTGCGGGTCATGAGTTGAAATCCATTACAGATGCCTAAGACGGGTATCTTCTTGGTAATAAGGTTTTCTAGTTGAGCTGAGGCGTGTTTTTTCAATTCAACTGCTAAGATTTTTCCACCACTTAAATGATCGCCAAAGCTAAAGCCACCAGGTAATACCAATAGATCACACTCATCTAGCTTTACCTTATCTTGGGTGATATCCGCTAAATGGATCAAGCGAACTTGATCTTCTAAGTCTCTAATTTCTTTTTTTACTTCCTGGGAAAGAGCTAATAAAAGAGCCTGCCTAGTTTCATTGTGACAGTTGGTTCCAGGTGAATAGAGAACATTGATAATGGGGTGCTTCATCAGTTCACCTCCTTATGGGTCAGAAAATCCTGCCAGGGTTTTCGCCATCGTGAAAGAACTTCCTCTTTTTCTAAAGTGGTAGAGCCGTATTTTAAGTGAGGCTCTTTGGTTGTACTACCTATTTGAGTGGCATGATTACTCAAGTCTTGATCGCTGGCAATTAAAAAGGCTCCTGCTAAGGATCTAAAGAGTATGTCGTCTTTATTGAGGGTAACTCCTACATTAGAACCGATAAACATTTCAACCGCTCTTTGAAAGCCTCCTCCTTGTTCCAGAGTAGAGATAGCTGCGACTTTTCTTTGCTGAATCAGCTCATAGAGAAACTCACAACCATTGGCATAGGCTTTGAGATCGAGTTGATAGTGAAATGTGGAATTTTCTTTAGAAAAGAGACTCTCTCTGATTGACCCGGTGTCATCACAAGAGATACCAGGGGCAAATAACCATAAGGATTGATTACTTTGAGTGAGTACCTTTTCTGGAATCACCTCATAGTGAGGCATTTTACCCATGGCTGTTACACAGAGGGTCGGGGGAACATTAATTACTTTTTGTGATTCATCCTCTCGTTTAAAAGCGTGACTCCCACTAGATGAGTCCTTACCTGAAATAAAAGGAGTTTTCAGTTCTCTCGAAATTTCTGAACACACTTTAAGCATCTCTACTAATTCGCCTGAGATATGCTGATCTTTGGAGAGAGGGGGGGTATAGAAATTGTCACAGAGTACAATATCAGTTAACTTGGTACCGGTGGCCACACATTTTGAAATACTGGCAATAATGGAAGCTCTGGTCATATTGGCCGGATGAGAACTCCAACCAGGGTTGGTGGCAAAGCCGGTTATTGCGGCATAGGGTTTATTGTAAAGGGGAATGAGTACACTTTGGTCATAGGGCATATCATTATCCCCATAGGGCTCTCGATAGACCATGCCTTGCACTGAGGAATCAAAACGCTTGCCAAAGGGAGATTGATCTGCAATATCGGGATGGGAAATCATCTCCAATAAATTGTCTTTACTAGGATGACCGTCCCTCCACTCCAGATAAAAATCTTCTGCTGATTTAGAGCGGAAATTAGGTTCAATTTTAGGAATGGGGCAACCGCCATGGATAAAATTAAAGGGTAACCGAATGAGCGGTTCATCGTTGTAGTTGATTTGACACATTTTTGAATCGGTAAAATGTCCTACCACATGACAAGGAACATGATCTTGTTCGCAGATTTCCTGAATTCGTGTTAGGTTTTCGGGAGCAGAACAAAGCAGCATTCGTTCTTGGCTTTCGGATAATAATATTTCCCAAGGAGAAAGCCCGGCATATTTTAAGGGCATTTTGGTGAGTTCGATTTCTATCCCCGAAGGATTGCCCATTTCACCCGCAGCAGAAGAAAGTCCTCCTGCTCCAAAGTCGGTTATGGCCCTGATGAGACCTTGGTCGCGGAGTTTCATAATCGCTGTCATAAAGTAGCGTTCAATCACAGGAGTTCCAATTTGAACGTGAGCCCCATCTTTTTCGGCACTGTCTTGATTGGTGTTGGAGCTAGAAGTGGTGGCTCCATGAATTCCATCTCGGCCAGTATCTCCTCCCAATACAATAATTAAGTCTCCGGGTTCAGGCTTGCCTATGACCGATTGATCTTCTTTGCCAATTCCAATGGCTACACCCAGGGCAAAGGGCTTAGCAAAGCCATTATGTTGAAAAACCCGACCACCGATATTGGGAATTCCCATAGGGTTGGTGTAGGCTTCAAAACCTTGAATCATTCCGCTCACCACTTTATGGGGATGATGGCAGCCTTTAGGAACTTCAGAATTTGGCATATCAGTTGATTGGCTGGCAAAGATCCAAGTGGAACCAATGGGATAAAATCCTTTTCCACAACCGAGAATGTCTCTCAGTACTCCACCCAGCATAGTTTCTACCCCCGGTGCGGGAGCGAGCATAGTGGGGGAATTGTGGGTTTCTCCTTTAATGGCGAGAGAGGTGCCCTCATAAAAGGACATAACCCCAGCGTTATCTTCAAAGACGGAGAGAATATCTTTACGAGTTTTTAAAATTTCAGCAGTGGAAGTTTGCAGCATTTTCATCAGCCCCAAGGACTTCCATGTGGTGTGACTGCAGTGATCACACCAGGATTGAGCCAGCATTTCAAGCTCACCATCGGTAGGATCTCGTCCCTCTTTGGCAAAATAAGATTGAATAGCTAAGAGTTGATCGAGGGGGAAAAAGAGTCGTCTCTCTTCAGAAAGTTGCTCCAGTTCACTCTCGCTTAATTCTCTGATGGGAACGGTGGCAATAGGCTCAGGAACTCCGGTGGGAAGGAGAGTCGTTATTTCGTCAGGCTTTCTTATAAACTCATGAACTTGAGTGTTAAACCCATCTGAGAGGGCGATTATTTTTTCTGCGCTGGCGAGATCAGGGACCGGTCTTGCTTTGGTGTCTTCTACAAAAATACGAGTGTATTTTCTAACCCACAAGACTTGCCTTTCCCATTCAAAGTATTTCATGGCAGTTTTTATCGAGTAGAGTTCCGGGTCAATGATCGCTCTTTTGTAGCCATACTCCACCCAGAAACCCGAAGTGTTGGCGTCGAGAGAGGGAACCTCTTCCCTAAAATTATCTTGCAGTATTTCGCAGATTGGAGTGGGAAAAGGTTCCAGATATTCTACTCTAAAAACACTGCAATGGTTATTTTCAATAGAGCTGTAGATGGTTTTAATTTGAGCTTTTGATTGTGACAAGAGACACCTCTTAAAACAATATTTATGATTTGCGGGGATCAAAGGCGGTCCGTAGACCTTCCCCGATGAAGTTTAAAAGTAGAATGATTAAGGCTAAAATACCTACCGGAAAAACGGCCAACCACCATGCTGTTTCAAAATTTTGTTGTCCTTGATGGATGAGTTCCCCGATGGATGCTGTGGGAGCCTGCACGCCGAAACCTAGGAAATCGAGAAAGGATAAATTAAGAACACCGATGGCCATAATAAAGGGGGTAAAAGTCAGAACCGGAGTTAGAGCATTGGGGAGAATGTGAGTGAGTAAATTACGAAATTGACCAGAACCAAGAGCCGTAGAAGCGAGAACAAACTCTTCATTGCGAATTCGCAGAGTCTCCGCTCGCATGTAGTAGGAGAGAAAAATCCAGGAGAAAATGGCACTCATGAGAGTAAGTACTATTAAACCGGGCTGCAATAAACTTCCCAAAAGGATAAGTATAAAAAAGTAAGGCAGCGAACTCCATATTTCTACGCAACGTTGACCAAAAAGGTCCACCAAACCGCCAAAAAAACCTTGGCTACAACCCACCGAGATGCCTATAACGAGGGCAAAAAGGTAGTTGAGTAAGGCAAAAAACATGGAGACCCTGGTGCCATAAATGAGTCGAGTAAGAACATCTCGACCTCGATCATCTGTTCCTAAAGGGTTTTGGAAGGACGGTGATGAAGGGTAATACTCCACATCATTGTTAGATTCGTTACTTCCCCAGGAAATCAGAGGATTGATTACAAAAGGTTTTGGTTCAAGGGTTTTTAACAGCTCTTTGTAGTCGGGCTCTAAGGGAAGAATCTCTCCAAACTCAGTTCCCTTATATACCTTCATAAAGGGGAAATATGTTTTATTATTATGAATGAGGAGCAAAGGCTTGTCATTAGCTATAAATTCAGCAAAGGCACTCACGAGCAGTAGAAAGATTAAAACCATAAGAGAGTAATAGGCCCGTTTTATCTTCTTAAATTTGGCCATCCTCTTAAGGGTTATGGGGGACAGGTTAAACATCTCTTCTCTTTCTCAATCAAAGTGAACTTTGGGGTTAATGATTACATACAGCATATCTGAAACAAAGTTACCACAGACACTGGCTAAAGCAGCGAGCATGATGATGGTGAGGACTACTGGGTAATCACGAGCTAATATGGATTCAAAATTTAAAAGACCGATTCCCTCTAAACCAAAGATTTTTTCAATCAGAATGGAACCAGTAAGGAAAATCCCTACATATTGCCCGAGGCCTGTGGCGATGGGAATAAGAGCATTACGCAGAACATGTTTAAAATTTACTAGATGAGCTGGAAGACCTTTGGCTCTCGCAGTTCGTACATAGTCTTGACTGATCTGCTCTAAAAAGGAGTTTTTCATGAGCAGAGTTAAAGCGGCAAATTGCCCCACCACATAACAAAAAAGTGGGAGGGCTAAATGGTGCAAGTAGTCGAGGATGTACTCCATAGTGGAGAAAGTATCCGCATCATCCGCATGAAGACCTTGAATGGGAAAGAGATCCCAAAAGGTTCCTCCTCCTAGAAATACAATGAGCAAAATGGCTAAGGCGTATACCGGAATGGAGTAGAAGGTAAAGAGAGCAAAAGAGGTCACGGCATCAAAGAGCTGGCCATCTTTCAGGGCTTTGTATACCCCGAGCGGAATGCACAGCATATAAGAGAGAAACAATGACCAAATACCAAAGGAGAGACTGATGGGGATTCTCCTTTTAATTACATCTAAGACGGGCTCTTGATACTCATAGGATTCGCCAAACTTTAAGGTCAGAACATCTTTAATCCACAAGGCATAACGGATGTAGATGGGCTTATCAAAACCAAACTGTTTTTCCAGTTGCTTACGCAGTTCATCACTGATTTGAACACTGGCATTTCCACCGGAGGCCCCAGATCCCATTTTCAACTGCCTGATAATGTTATCAACAGGCCCTCCGGGAACCACTTGGATAAGTCCAAAAATCAAAACTGAGATGCCGAACAGTGTTGGGATCATCAACATGAGTCGGCGGGCAATGTATGCGAACATATTTACTTCTCTTTACTAAACCATCTGGCATAGGGAGGATTCCTGATATCGTTACCTGTATAATGCAGATAAGGTTTTTCAGTGGGATCCACTCTATGGGACCAATAAGCGAGCATATGCGATTTATTGGTGTAGGTGAAAACATAGGGTTGCTGATCAACGATGAGGGTTTCCAACTTTTGATAGAGTTTGTGTCGTTTCTCGGCATCAAACTCAGAAGGACCATCTGCAATGAGCTGATTGATCTCTTTAACATTCAGACCTGGATAGTTGGAGGTTCCTTTTTGATTGGCAGTGGAACCCGCAAAGGTCTGCTCTGGTGCTGGAACTACATCTCCCACCCAACCAATCACAAAACCATCAAATTTAAATTCGTCCATCAGTTTCATAGCCATGGTCCACTCAACGAGCTTAATACGGATTTCAACTCCTGCTTTTTTGGCGTCTTCTTTAAAAATAGTGGCCCATTTGTTATGACCTTCCCAAGCATGCATTACTTCGATTGAAGCTCGGATTTTCTTCTTTTTTCCGTCTTCCGTTACCTCTTTATAAAGCACACCATCTTTATCCACTTTGTTATAACCAATCTCTTGTAAGAGTTTCATGGCTTTTTTAGGATTGAAAGGAACGGGCTTTAAATTGGCTGAATAGCTAGATCCTTTAAGAAAGGGGCCGCCGAGGGGGCGTCTTTTGTTTTTAAATACCTTCTTAATAATCATTTTACGATTGAGAAGGTATTGGAGAGCTTGTCTAAAGTTCTTTTCGTTGGTGGGGGCTTTTCTCATATTTAAGGAGATTCCACGCCATGAACCCGGATAGTAGAGGGGCTCTTCTAGACGAACACATCGTTTGTCTTTCCAAGGAAAAGCTCTTTTATTATCCCATTTGTTATAGAGTTCGGAATTGATGTAGATCATGTCCAGCTGCTTCTTTTTGAACATTTCAAAGGCCACACTCTCTTCTTTGATGATCCGTAACTGAATGCGGTCGAAGTTATAATAATCCTTATAGTAGGGAAGATTGTTATTTTGATGTCCCCACCAGTTTTTATTTCGCACTAGCATGATCTTTTTCTTATCTTTAGATTCTTGAAAGACGTAAGGACCAGAACCATAAATGACCTTGTCGAAATCTTTGTTAAAATCTTTGCCTTTAACTCCATAGAGGTGCTTAGGCAGGATGGACATGCCACCGATTTTTTGGAGATTATTAAAGTGAATCGTCTTTATACGAATCTCTATTTCATGAGGATTCACGACTTTTACATACTCGAGTTGGCCGAGGTAGTCTCTCACTGATTGGCATAGAATACACTTTTTATCGTAAACCGTATCGAAGGTGAATTTAACATCCTCCGCAGTAATGGGTTTATCATCAAAAAAGCGAGCATTTTTATTGAGATAAAAAGTATAGGTTTTTTTATCTTTGGCCACTTTCCAGCTTTTGGCAATACGAGGAATTTCGGTTTTATCTTCATTTTTGGTATCGATGAGTGATTCCATGGTGAAGGTTCCCACTAAAGCACCATAGGCATCTCCTCCGGTATAGGGATTGAGCGATCTTGGATACTGTCCTAAATGGACTTTGAGGGTGCCTCCTTTAGTGCGTGTCACCGCCCAAAGAGGTGTAGTCAGCATACACGTGATTAATAGACCCCATAGAATTTTAACTAATTTTTGCATAACAACGACACTCCTTTCTAAATAGTCATGATGGCTTATTGGTTTGGTCTTCTCCGGGACTATTCAATGCAAAATGACAAGCTACCTTTTGCTGATCATTTACAGCAACTAAAGGTGGCTCTTCTTTCATACAAATATCTCTTTTAATGGGACACCGCGGATGAAAATTACATCCGGGGGGTGGGAAAATAGGGCTTGGAACATCCCCTTCTAGGATTTCTCTTTCTAGTTTTACAGTGGGATCAGGAGTCGGGATGGCTGAGATAAGGGCCCGAGTGTAAGGGTGCAAAGTCTGCTTATAGATGGTCTTTCCTGGACCCATTTCTATTATTTTACCTAAGTACATCACCGCAATCTGATCACTCATATGTTTGACCACTGCCAGGTTATGAGCAATGAAGATATAGGTGAGATCCATTCTTTTTTGAATATCCTTTAATAGATTGAGGATCTGAGATTGAATTGAAACATCTAAAGCGGAGACTGGCTCATCAGCAATGATTAGGCTCGGCTTCAGAGCAATGGCTCTAGCAATGCCTATTCGTTGCCGCTGTCCCCCACTGAATTCATGGGGGTAACGATGAATCACATCAGGTCTTAATCCTACCAGTTCTAATAACTCTTGGATTTGTGTTTCTCTCTCTTCCTGTGTTCCAATTTTATGTATTCGGTAGGGTTCTTCAAGAATATTATACACTGTCATACGAGGGTCAAGTGAGGCAAAGGGGTCTTGAAAGACCATTTGCATATGTTTTCGAACCTCTTTGAGCTGATTATTTCCGTAATGGGTAATATCTTGATCTTTAAAATGGATAGAACCTGCTGTGGGTTTATAAAGCCTCATGATGGCTCTTCCTAGAGTGGACTTCCCACAACCTGATTCACCAACTAGGCCAAGGGTTCCCCCTTTTTCCAGTGAGAAAGACACATCATTCACCGCATGGACTGCAGCCACTTGCTTCTTTAGGATTCCTCCATAAACGGGGAAGAACATCTTCAGATTTTTGACTTCTAAAATGGGCATTATCATCCTAAGTGTTAAAACAGGCGACAAAATGGTTGGCTGTCACACTTTCTAACACAGGTATTTCCTCTTGGCAACGATTCTGTACATTTTTACATCGGTCGGCAAATGCGCATCCTTTTGGCAAGTGAAGGAGGCTTGGAACCATTCCCTTAATTGTATCTAGAACTTCCCTTTCTTCATTTAGCATGGGGATAGAGGTAAGTAGACCTTGGGTATAAGGGTGTTTTGCATTTTTAAATATATCCAAAACAGAAGCTCGTTCTACCACTTTACCGGCATACATCACCAGGACTTCATCGCATGTTTCAGCTACCACTCCCAAATCATGGGTGATAAACATGATGGCCATTTCCAATTGTTTTTGCATCTCTCTCATTAAGTCAAGAATTTGAGCTTGGATAGTAACATCCAAAGCGGTGGTGGGTTCATCAGCAATAAGTAGCTGAGGGTTACATGAAAGGGCCATGGCAATCATGGCTCTTTGTCTCATTCCACCCGAAAGGTTATGGGGGTAATCATTAAAGCGAGATTCTGGAGATGGAATGCCTACCTTTCTTAGCAGTGAGATAGATCTCTCTTTGGCCTCTTCCTTGCTCATATGAAGATGCAAACGCAGACTTTCACTAATTTGGTTACCAATGGTAAAAACTGGATTGAGAGCGGTCATGGGTTCTTGAAAGATCATGCTGATCTCTTTTCCTCTAATAGACTCCATGTACTTCTCTTTTAAGCCACAAAGATCCTCTCCATTAAAGTTTATAGATCCATCAACGATTTTTCCTTGAGGCTTAGGCAAAAGACCCATAATAGACAAGGCTGTTATACTCTTTCCACAGCCAGATTCACCCACAATACCCAGGGTTTTACCTTTGGGTATGCTGAAACTTAAATTATTAACGGGAGTTATGGTTCCCTCTTCCAGGGTAATAGTTGTTACGAGGTTGGAAACCTCAAGAACATTATTGGAGCTAGTAGGCTTGGTGTCTGATTGCATTTAAATAATACACCTAACTTATGTGATCATGGCAAACTCATGCCAAGTCTTTTATCTCGACTTGTCTATAAGGTCAAGTTCATTTAAAATATGGAGGTACACAAAATATCTAACAGTTAGGGCATTTTATGGGAGAAGTAAAAAAGGTTAACTTTGGTGGTGGTCATGCAGTCAGTCAACCTCAAGAAGGGGGGTGCGATTCCTTAGAAGATGTACTTCGGCAAGTATTCCCTGCCCAAGTGATGAATTACTTTAAGAGCCCTCCTGGATATTTTCATGCCTACTTTGATGAAGAAGATGTACTCCGGCACGTTCTTTCAAGGGTATCTCATTATAAAGGGGTTTCTTCGGATCAAATCTTGAAGGCCCTCCTAGAAACAGAGCCTCTTTCGAGGGTGACCAAAAAATGCAGCGAGTTTAGAGATATTAAAGAATTTCAGCAAAAACGGGAAGATATAAACAAAACTTCTATATTGAATTATGTTCCGGTTCGAGTGAATTATGATCGCATGATTTTACAGGTGCCTCGCAGTGCAGAAGAACAGCTCACTTTTACCTGTGACTCTGCTTTTATCATCAAAACCTATAATATGGACAAAAAAGAGGGGAAATATCTGGTTCTTTCTGCTCCTGAGCAAGGTTTACTAGGGGTGGTGAGCTTAGTTGATGTGAACTCTCGAGTTATTGAGTTTCTATGGACTAAATGGCTAATCTGCGGGAGACACCCTAAACTGGTTCATATTGGGGAACTTGATTCT
>CAYFLR010000010.1:139338-149349 GCA_964343805.1 uncultured bacterium
ACCATGTATCCCGGGTTCACTGTCTGATGACGGTGGATGAACAGGGTCTTTATGTTGTGGATCTCATGAGTAAAAATGGCACTAGTTTGATGGAAGAACAAGATTTTGAAAATTTTAAAGATAATCGCAAACCCATTCGCCATAGTGAAAAAGAGAAAGCTCCTTTAAAACAAAAGATGACTTCTAAAACTATTGCCTTTGAAAGAACTGACCCTTCTGTGCAAACTTTTATCTCTGAACTGCAAGAGAGGAATTTTGTCCATTTATGGAATCCAGAGGACTCTTCTCGGTCCTTTGTGAATTTAATTGGTTCGGTGATGGATATTGAACAGATTAAGTTCAAAGAACCCAGAAAAATAGTCTTCACCGCCATGGTGCATTTGCAGCAGGATAACAGTATTCTGGCTCGGAACTTTCAAGGGGAATGAGTTTCACTTTTCTGTCCAAATCTGGGTATTTAGCTCTAATTCTTCCACTAGGTCATCAATGAAATCTATAGCATCATAAATTTTTATGAATTGTTCTATAGAAAAGAGAGACTTAAAAATATTGGCTTCAAAGTAGTTTTCTTTCTTTTTCAAGGCAATATATAGATTGTTTTTATAAAAAGACATATGAGGTGGCGATTTTAAGAGGGATTGGGATTTTATGACATTTTGCATAAACTTCGGAGTTATAAGGGATCGGCTTTCTTTTTGATTTTCGCTATATACTACATAAGTCTTTTCAAATGCTGTATTCTCAAATTTAACTAGATTCATTCCTGTCATGAGGGCGGACATGTCTTGAAGTGCGGCTCCAAAAAACTTTCCAAAGAACTTTTCTGCAAAATCAGGTTTGATGATAGTTCTATGTTTAAACGGCTTATCAAAATCAATACGAATGACAAATCCCTCAAAGATTGTGCTGCTACTTCGGTTTTTTCCCGTCCCGCTTTCATAAAATGCATATACTTCGCACATAAAAAATTTATTCTTTCCCACTTGTCCTGAAATTCTATCTTCGCTCATAAAATCATTGCTCTCTGTTGAAAACATTTTGGTGTTGTTAAATTCAGTCGAGGAGAGACCTCCCTCGGGATTGTATTCATAACCGGGAAATGCCTTTTCAATTATTTGTTTAACCAATTCATGTTTAAATCGGCGTTCAAAACCTGAAGAAAAAAAGATGATGGATATAAGCATTAATATCAATGAAATAGGTATGATAAAATAAAAATGATCCATGTAGAAATCGCTATCAAATACATAAATCCCAGCATTCAGAGTCAGGGTAAAAAAAAGAGCAATTGCCGCAAAGAAAAGTATTTCACGACGAACTCTTTCTAATTCTTCCACCAAGGGGGCGACTTTGGTTTTAAGAAGGTTGCGAAACTCATCTTTGCTCATATGCTTCATTTCTTCAATCTCCAGGATAATTTTAATGATGTAGAATATGGTAAATTATATCTGATAAGAAGGATGGGGACTATCTCAGTTTTTTATATACGGATTGTGATGGTTGGGAAAGGTTTTTCTTCCATTAATTATTTTTGGAGTGCTCCACAAAAAACCGAAACTTATGGTTCCATAAGGCATCCAACCAAAGTGAGAAATGTTATCTAATCCAGTCTTTAGTTTTTCCTTAACTTCATTAGAAATGCCTTCACTATGGGTCATCGCAGGTGGACTTGTAAGCAGAGGGAAAAAGCTACCCAGCTGCCATTTCCAGAAAAAGCGAGGATTAAAATAATGAATATTACCCAGCGCAGTTTCTAAGCAAAAGTTTGAGAGTGAACTATCCACATTAATTTCTTCATCCGCAGCTGCGCTTACATTTAGATCTAAAAACAAATGATAAAAACTAAAACCAGTTCTGAAAAAGAAGTGCGAACTATAGAAAGGCGCATAGTTAATGCCTCCACCCCAAAGTGCTCCCCACCAAGAATTCTGGATTTTAATTTCTGAGATGGTTTTCTCTGTTTGACTCTGACTAGGAAGTAAAAAAAGGTGAGCAGTATAGTTCAATTTAGGAGAAAAGTGCCAAATAGTTTCCATGGGGATGGAGGGCTGGAGACTAAATCCTGCATTGGTAGACAGGCGCTCTCATTGGAGTTCTTGGCTAAAAATCAAACGAAAACTAGAAAGCAGAAATAGGGTGATGAAAGAAAGAAATAGGAGATGGTGATTGAGTCTATTCATGGTGGTAGGGTATACCATTATTGATGGTAAAAGCTCTATATATTTGTTCGTGCAGTAAGAGATAAGCGTACTCATGGGGAAGAGTTAAGAGGGAGAGTCCGAGATGATAGGGAATTTTCTTTTTAAGATGGGGGTCCACTCCATGAGCCGATCCCACAATGAGGTTGATTCTCTTAACTTGACCATTCATCTGCTTATCTTTAAGAAGTTTGGCAAGCTGCTTAGAGGTTAGTTGCTTTCCTTTTTCATCGAGGAGAATGTTAAAAACTCCTGGATTTTCAAGATAAGGCTGCAATGATTTTGCTTCTTTGGCCAGAGCTGCGGGAATTTCTTTTGAGTTTTTTATTTTAGCTTCTTTTAAAACAACAGTATCCACAGTGGTAAAACGTTTAATTCTTTTACGGTAATCTTCACACTGGGATCCAATAAAAGAGGTTTTAACCTTTCCATAGGAAATAAAAGAGAGTTTCACTTGCAAACCTTAGTTTTAGGCTTCAGAAGTGTTTTTTACAAAGTCAGGAAGGGGAAGTATTTCTGCATCTTTCCAGAAGTTTTCTAATGCATAATAATCACGCAGATAGTCAAAAAAGATATGAACGATCACATCATGGTAGTCCATTAAGATCCACTGTCCGGATTGTTGCCCCTCAATATGGTGAGGAAGGGTTCCAAACTCTTTTTTAAGGAAAGTGTTGACCTCTTGATAAAGAGCTTTCACATGACGATCAGAACTCCCATTACAAATGACAAAGTAATCAGTAAAGCTACTCGTACCTTTTAAATCAAGGACCATTAAATTTAAGCCTTTTTTGTTATGAAGGGCTCTGCAGCATTCATGGGCTAGGTTTAATCCCTCAAGTGGGGTATCTGACATGGGAACTCCTCAATCTTGAAATACCTGTTCTAGGCGTTGCTTCTGAATTACTTCATATATTTCATGTTGCAGTGTGTCAACTCCTTCTCGCGAGACGGAAGAAATAAAAAAGTAGGGTAGAGAGATGTCTTTAAATTCCTTTAGCACCTCTTCTTTTATCTCTGGAGTTATTGAGTCAATCTTAGTGAAAACAATGAATATCGGCTTTTTTACCAGATCTGGATGATAAGAACTGAGCTCATTTTGAATGAGATTAAAATTCTTTAAGGGGTCTTCATGAGGATAGAGGCTAATATCTACCAGGTGAAGCAAAATGCTCGTGCGTTCAATGTGCTTTAGAAATTCGATTCCTAAGCCAGAGCCTTGGCTCGCATTTTCGATGATCCCTGGAATATCTGCAATGGTAAAACTATCGTAATCACTGGTTTGAATGACTCCGAGTACCGGAGACAGTGTGGTAAAAGGATAATCTGCAATCTTAGGATTCGCTTTAGAGACCGATGAGAGAAATGTTGATTTACCCGCGTTGGGAAGGCCAACCAGACCCACATCTGCAAGTAACTTTAACTCGAGTCTGACTTTTTTCTCTTCCCCTTCGGTTCCAGTAGTGAATTGCCTTGGAGCTTGATTGACACTGCTGGTAAAACGGGCGTTACCTAGACCTCTTTTTCCACCCCGAGCTATAACTAATTCTTGGTTGTGGTCCACTACTTCACCAATCTGTTCGTTGGTTGCTTCGTCGTAGAGGATGGTTCCGCAAGGGACTTCAATTAAGTAGGGCTTGCCATTTCTACCATTTTTCTTTTGAGACATGCCGCTTTGACCATCTTCAGCTTTAAATTTCTGATTTAGGCGCAACCCCAAAAGGGTATTCTTATTTCGGCTGGCTTTAATAACTACGTTTCCACCATGACCACCATCCCCACCATCGGGACCGCCACGAGGGACGTGTTTTTCACGCCGAAAACTGGCTATGCCACTGCCGCCATTGCCGGCAGTAACATATATTACTGTCTCGTCAACAAATTTCACTTCTTCACCGTAATTAAAGAGAAGTTAAGGTTTAAGATGCAAGCTAGAGAAGAAAGGAGGAAACTAGGCTGGATAGACGCTAACTTTTTGCTTAAGACGGGTCAATCTTTCAAATTTAACAACGCCATCTGCTTTTGCAAATAAAGTATAGTCTTTACCTGTACCTACGTTCTCACCAGCGTGGAATGTGGAACCTACTTGGCGAACAATGACGCTGCCAGCAGATGCAAATCCACCACCATATATTTTTATTCCGCGGCGTTGACCGTTACTATCTCTGCCGTTCTTAGAACTACCACCTGCTTTTTTATGTGCCATGGAAAACCTCTCGCATTAATGTTGAATCTTAACAACTTTTAGTTGGGTATAGGGCTGTCGATGTCCGTTACATTTTTGGTAATTTTTACGTCGTTTAAACTTATGAACCAAAATCTTCTTGCCACGGAATTGCTTTTCGATAGTAACTTTAACGCTGGCATCAGCCACGCGTGGAGCTCCTATCTTTGGGGTGTCTCCACCAACCATAAGCACTTCGCTAAGCTCAATTTCAGCCCCGACTTCACCTTCTAATTTCTCAACTGTAAAGAGATCGCCTTCTGCTACTTTAAATTGACGACCACCCGTTTTTACCACTGCGTACATGTTAATGCTCCCTCAGAGTCTAAAGCTTACAATAATTATTGACCATTTGATACAACAAACCAATCCTAATAATTTAGGTGGAGGTCTTTTATAAACTCTTTTAAGGATAATTGTCAAGTTTAAAGCATTTTTTAGTTGCACTTTGATTTGTTTCGTGTTGGAATGCATTTTCGTGCGAGCGTGGTGAAATTGGTAAACACGCTAGGCTTAGAACCTAGTGCCTCGCGGCTTGAGAGTTCAAGTCTCTCCGCTCGCACCAACCCTTCCCTCTTATTTTTATTTTAAATCCCCTAAATCACTTAAGTTTTTTAATCGAGAGGCATTAAAATGTATAAAAAGATAATCTCTGACTGTGAAGTTTTAGCGGAAAAATATTGTCAACGCCATCGTAAAGACCCTCTGCTTTGGTCTGATCACACCAGATTGGTGAGAAAATATGCTCTAATATTAGCTGATAGAGAGGGAGCAGATTCCTTGGTGGTAGAGCTAGCAGCTTTGATGCATGATACCGGTAAGTTTGCAGGTAGGGAAGACCATCATCTCGTCGCCAGTCAATTGATGCAAAGTTTCCTAAATAATTGGTCTTTACCAGAAGTTCAAAAACAGCTCATATTAAAATGTATTGAAAAACATCGTTCTAGATTCTCTGGAGAAGAGAATGAAATTGAAGTGAAAGTGGTACAAAGTGCTGATATGCTTGGTCGAATTATGGATGGTTCCTATGTAGAAAGACTCATTCAAAAAGGGTCTAAAGAGAAACTGGTTAAATGGCTTAAGCGAGCCAATAGTAAAATAAACCTATCTTCTGCCTTGGAAATAGCGACCCCTACTTTGAAAAGGGTGGAAAAAGTAGCCGGATTATAAAGAGTGTCGCTTGTTTAGAATTACTGGTTTTTTGTAAGTATGGAGCGTCAAGCTTGTGGTCTAATGTTTCAATTATGAACACTTCTTTTCTATCAATTTTTTCTGCAATATAAAGAAATGACATAAGAAAATGTAATTAGCTTAAAAGGTATGGACTTTGCATAAGTGGCCTTTAGGGAGAATTCTCCTGTTTTGATAAAAGGAGTTGGAATGCGAGCTTGCTTTAAAATTATAATTGCAGGGATAATTTCTGGTCTGTTTTTTTCTTGTGGAAACATAGATGATAATAAGTTGAGAAGTGTTGAACAGGAGGAAGCCTCTAATCAAAAGCAATCCTCTCAGCTAACCATAGAGCAGGCTAGAAAAACAGGGAAGCTTTTTGAAAGTCTCAATGGTTACCTGGTAGAAGGGATAGATGCTGATAAGAATTTGCTTGCTTTGATGAAGCAAATCAATCGTGATCGCCAAATAGTCTACAATAATATAGCAACTAGAAATGGGGTTTTGCGCAGAGATGTGGAGTTGATGGCTGGGAAAAGACTTGTGTTATTAAATTCTTATCATGGTTCGCTTCTGGGTGCTTCGAATAAGGAGATTCTAGAGGGGGCCAAGAGATCTTGTCTTGTTTTTGAAGGTGAAGCTGGCTATCTCAAAGCTCATTTTAATCTAGCTGTCGAAATAAAAACTTTGGTGGATCAAGTTAATGAAAAACGAAAGAGTGTCTATCAAATTATAGCCCTAAGAACGGGAGTATCGATTAGAGAGATTGAGTTAATAGCAGGGCAGAAGTTATTACGATTAAATCTGCAAAAGGGTTGTAATTAAATTCCCAAATATCACTTGAATTATAATGGAGTATTTATATGAAACTTTTCAGTGCAATTATGCTTTTAAGTCTCATGGTTTTTAGCTGTGGTACAAAACCCTCTGAGGATTCATCGCTTCAATCTGAGGTATCGGAGGAAGAGGTTCAAAAGCCTTCTGAGTCTAATAGTTTGAAAGGGCGGTTAATGAGAGCGGCGATAGATAGAGCAAAATCAGCAGTAGTGGAAAATGGGAAAAAGCTTCTTAATGGAATCAATGTTAAGAGCTGTCAAGAATTGGATTTTGAAAAAACTGAGGTAGGGGATCGTTGTAAAACTTCCAAAGGCTATGTGTTTGAATTGGTGTCTAAGCCTGACGCTCATAGAGAAACATGGAAGGGTCCTGATGGAATACTTTGGGGAGATTTGATTCCAAGTACCGAAACCAATGAAGCCTTCGGAAGAGTGATTGCAAGGAATGTAAGGCCTGTCAGTGGACTACATATAACTTGTCAAAATCAAAATATGATCGTACCAACAGCAGATCATTTTAAGAAAGGTGAAAAACAAGGAATAAGAGAAGTTTTACCCAATATTAAGGGAAACTTTTTTTGGACATCCACCAATGTGGGTCTGAATCATGGGCGAAGAGTTTATGTTGGAGACACGGGTAAGCTTTCTTTTACAGGAATCAATACTACTGCTCAACTTCGTTGTGTAGGGGATAACGTTAGATTTAGGTAGAAGAGAATCGAAGTGTGTACGCCTAATTGGCATTATTACTCTTATTAGTTCCTTCCTCTTTGTGATTAAAAACCGGATCACTTTTAGCAGCTGAAATAAACTTTTTGAAAATTTCCTTATTGGTCATGCTATCAATGGTTAGCTCATTATTGTCTATTTCTCCCTCTTCTAAGTTGAGCTCTGAAAGCCAAGATTTAAAACTAAACAGGTCCAATAGTTCTCCAGGGAATGAGCTCGTCATGAGAATGCCCTCCTCTTTGATTGCCAGCATTTTATTGAGTTTGGCCACCTTTAAAGTGAAGGGTACTTTTGTTCTACCTTTGAGAAAATATCCTCCAATAAATAGAGAGCGATCTTTTAGGTAGGAGTGTTCATCGTCATTTGAAGGAATGTAATTGAATCTAAAGTGGGTATAAGTGCCTCCCATAAATGCTGTTAATGAGGGAATAGGGCTTACATTCTTCTTAACAAAATCAAAAACAAAGGGACCGTTCATTTGTGATAAGTTTGATTCTTCGCTTTGAGACTTTTGCTCTTTGGGTTTTATCATTATTTTAGCTACAGATAATTTTAGAATCCCGACAGTCATCATAGTGTTTATTTCGATTTTTTTATTACCCGTTATATATTTATTGGAATTGGAAGAGCTCTTCTTAGCAACTTTTATGTCATCGCATTGTAACGTGAACAGGCTAGAGGCAATTGCCGTTAAGAAGAGTGGAATAAAAACTTTCATAGCTTACCTATTGACTCTGTCTTTATAATAATCTCAATAAAACATCTTATAGAAATATCTTACATATCGTAAACAAATTTATATGCGGATTGGTAAATTATGTGAACCTAAATGGTAAGTTTTATTTTCACCAAAGAGAAAAAGTATATTTTTGATACCTTGGTTGGGGGTGATTAAATTCATTAATATATTGATAATATTGAATTAAAAAGTTGGCACAGGAAATGCAATACGAATAAGCCAAGAGGAATTGGAAATGAAATTGGAAACTAATTTTATCAATATTAAGGAGTTAAAAATGAAAAAATTAATGACATTAGTAGCAACATTCATGGTTTTGGGATTTTTGAGTAATGCTCAGGCAGCAACTAAACGGTTGAGGTTAGAATATTATGATCAACATCTAAGAGGGCAGAATGTGCTTAAGCTCAAGCAGAAAATTAGGCAGGATTTCCCCAATTTTCGTCTACGAAATGCTGATCTTATTCGAGTTAAACTCGTCGCTAAAACCAAACATGGACGAGGAACAGCCACTCTCGTAGTAGGGCAACAACAATCAAATGCAATCATGGTTGATGGAATTCCCCAAGATTTTCATAGAAACCAAAGATATACTTATGACCGTGTTTTCATCGACAACCCATCTTGGGACAGTATGGGTAAATGGCAGATTCACCTTCGTGGAAATTTTAAAATCAAAAGAGTTGTCGTCGTAGTTGAAAGAGGATGGAATCCACAGCCACAACCTATGCCACAATTTAGCTGGGTTTTTCAATCAACCATCAACCCTCCTTTTGGTTTCTATACAACAACAACTATTCCTGTGAATGGTCAGACAAAAAAGATTAAATTGATGTCTAATTACGGAAAATCTAAGATCTCAAACGTTAAGATCCGTTTTGGAAATGGCTCCATGCAAAGAATGACGGGCTTAGAAGGAAGCATCAATTATTCAGAAGTTAAAGAAATTAATATTCCTGGTAACCGATATGTACAAGAAATAGAAATTACTCACTCTTCCAGAGTATTTTTCAAGCCTGGACAGTTTGAAGTACACACTCTTACAAAATAAAAAACGCATCCTATTGGCACTAAAAAGCCTCAAGCCCTTCGGGGTTTGGGGCTTTTTGTCTTTATAGATAATCTAAAATACTCTTCCATAATTTGAGTTGTTCTTCTTTGGATGTTCTGGCATTTGCTGGGCTGGTGGAGGGAAGGGTAACAAGTTCTACTTCTCTGATGGCAAATACTCTCTTCTTTTGCAATGAATTGAAATATTTCTGAGCGGCTTTTCCGTTAAAGAAGATGGCTTTTATCTTGGGGCATTCTGCAATCAATTTATCTATCTCGTTCGCCACCACTGTTTTTGACTTTATATTCTGATCAAGGCTTCCTTCCCTTTTGCAATGACTAATAATATCCCAAAGAGCAATCCTATTTTCCAATAGAAGTTTGATTTTGCTTCTGTAGGAAATATTCATTTCGATTTTGAGTATTTCTCCTAAATAAGACCAAAATTTGTTTCTTTTATGGGCATAGTATTGGTTTTGTTTTAGAGACTCTTCTCCAGGCATAGAACCTAGAATCAAGACTTTAGATTGATCATCAAAAACAGGAGCAAATGATTTTATATATTTAGGGTTTTTATTAAAGGGTGATTTCAATTTAAGCCTATCAAATTATTAAAAACTCTCAGTAATTCTAGCTAAATAACATATATATTAAAAATTCATATAATATTATTGACTTTATTTCTAATTAAGGTTAAAAATCAAACCTCAAATTGCGATGCCGCTTTAGCTCAGTCGGTAGAGCAGGGGACTGAAAATCCCCGTGTCCCCAGTTCAATTCTGGGAGGCGGCACTTTGCAGAAAAAATCAGCACCCTTCGGGGGTGCTTTTTTTTTGCAAATCCGAATCCTCCAAAGTTTTTTTCAAACCCATTCCGAATCCTCCAAAGTTTTTTTCAAACCCATTCGTTAAACCAGATTGCTTAATTTTTAGGCAAAATGCTTGTTTGCAAGAAGGCACAGGTGCGCCTTTTATTTGTTAATTATAGATTATCCTCCTTCAACCCTTCCTTTTTATTCCGAATCCTCCAAAGTTTTTTTCAAACCCATTCGTTAAACCAGATTGC
>CAYFLR010000011.1:0-24148 GCA_964343805.1 uncultured bacterium
TCATACTCGTACCGCTTGCGTGTTTGGTGTTCTTGATACTTCTCAGGAAGTTCGAGTTGCCGCTCGAATTCCAAACCTTTCTTTACTTCCTTTGCTATCCCACTCATGCAGCTTTTTAAAAAGAACTTCTTTCGCTTTAAGTAGATTCTGCCATTTGGAGGAGAGGGTTTGAACATCTATGGATCCTATTTTGATGAGTGTTTGAACACTTTCCACCGACAACCTAAATTGTTTTAAAGACTCTTTTGTTGGCGCATCAAAGGGGTGAGATTGATGGGCATGGGCCTCATTGAGATATTGAGCCAGGTCTTTTAAAAGAGAGATTTGCTGCTGCGGGTTAGACTCTTTAATGGCTGAATTAATTTTGCCAAAGATAATATTGATGCCCATAATGAAGAGGATAGGAGTCTGGGGGGTATTTAATTTCTCTTGTTTAAAATATCGAGTCTGTGACAGTTCTGGGCAGGTGGCAGCTTGGAAATTGGCTGTTATAAGAAACGAATAAATTAATAGTAGACAAGCTTTTAGGATTCTCATGATTAAGTCTTTCTCTTAATATTAAATGAATCCCTTTATTATACAGTATAAATATCCCTCATCCGTGATAAAATTCTATTCATCACTCATATGAAGGAATTGCATTATGATTAAATACTCGCTCTTTTTTATTTTCATCCTAGGATTCTCATTAACCATACACTGCTCAAAAAAAGAGGAGGACGATTCTGATGAAGAAGAAACAGAAGTAATTGAAGAGAGTGGAGCAAACACACTTCAGTTAAATCCACTCGGCAAAAGTGTTGTGAAAGAATTGAAAGAGGAGTTAATTGATTCAGGTTTAGAAGAGGTTCAGGCTATTGCTATTAGCGATGGAGCTGCCGAAAATATTTCATCTGCCATCCTTAATATTCCTTCTCCTGCGGAATTGATAAAGCAGACCTCGGCATCAGACAAAACCATTGCTGAAATTTTACCTTTGGCAGCAGCAGGAGCTATAGCCTCCTTGGATGAGAAAAAAGCACAGCTGGAGGGGGCTGCATCTAGGGTCCCGGTTACCAAAACGATCGTAAGCAGCCTTTATAAATCTTTTAGTAAGGATGATAGGCATCTAAAAGTAGTGGATGGTCTTCGTGGGGCGGTTGTCACTACTATTGTTTCCTCTTCGATCGTCCATCTGAAAGAGGGGGGATTTGAAGGAGCTGATGCAGAACTAGGCTTAGAATCTATAGTTAGTGCGGGTGTGGGTGAAATTGATCAGGCTGGATTTGCAGCTGAAAAATATGCTCCCACCATTCAACTTCTGATGCAACTCAAATTGCAAGTTATGCTCAAAAAGTGACTGGCAGTGCGGTTGCGGTTATTGATGAATTGGCTGGAAAAAAGGACCTTGAGTTAGTTAAATTAGCCCGGGCGGTTTCCACTGGCAGTGTGGCTGGAATTGGAGAGCTTAAGGGAGTAGAAACTAAAGATTACCCAGATTTGGCTGCCTCTATTTCTGAGGGTGCCGTTCATGCTATTGCTGAACTGGCTGATGTGGAGGAGTCTTTTTATGATGAATTGGCCCATTCTATCACCTCTGGAACAGTCGCTGGTTTGAAAGATGTGGAAGGCATTGAAAATGATGATTACTCCATTATTTTCAAATCAATCACCAAGGGAGCAACCAGGGGGTTAAATGGTTTGACCAGCTCGGAAGAGAGTTTTGAAAAAATATCCACCAGCCTGACAGATGGAGCCATACAGGGTCTTGCCTATACAAAGATTGATTCGGAGACCTTTGATGCTCACGCTAAGAGTATGATTGAAGGAACGATTGAGGGGGCTTCCGAGGTTGATGAATTAGATTCATCTTACGATACGGAATCGTTAGAAAAGGATCTTTCAACTATGGCAGAGAGTTCAGTTGAAGATGCTTCTAAAAATCAAGAATCTTATTCAGACGATGAATATGATCCCTTTGAAAATATGGAGGTCCCCGAAGAACAAGTCATTGAAGAAGAACCGGAGGAAGAATCTGAAACCACTCCACCGACCGTGGTGAGTGTCAGCCCATCTGATAATGCACTTAAGGTTGAATTGCTGCCTACTTTGAGTGTCACCTTTAGTGAGCAAATGAGTGCCACAACGGTGACTGTAAATACGACGGGTACGGCCTGTTCAGGATCTATTCAATTATCTGCTGACTCCTTTGCTACCTGTATTAATATGGCTGATCAGCCTAGCACTCAAGACAATGTGACCTTTACTTTTAGCCCTCTACATATTTTGAGCAACTCCACCATTTACCAGATTAAAGTGACTCAGGATGTTACAGATGTAGCTGGAAATGCTCTGGCTGCGGACTTTATAACTACCACCGGATTTAAAACCAAGCCTATGGTATATATCGCTGGAGCTGCTACCAATTCAGCTTCTGTGAGGGAGGCGGTGTATTGGAGAGATGGTAGCCTAGTGCGGCTTGATGCCTTTGAATTGGATAAAGACTGTGAATCGGTATCTATTTTTGTAACCGATTCGGATGTTTATTCTGCGGGTTATTGTAAAGACGGGAGTGATGTGGAGATGCCCGTCTATTGGAATGATGCCACTGATAATGTGCTTTCAGTTTCTCAAAGTGGTAATGCGGGATATGCGAAAGCCATAAAGGTTGTGGGAAGTGATATCTATGTGGCAGGGTATACTAGAAATGGTTCTGATGTGGATCAGGTCTGCTATTGGAAAAACGGAACTCGTACTGATCTCCCCTTACTTGAATCAAACAAGCATTGTGAAGCCAAAGATATCTTGGTGGTTGGGTCAGATATATATTTGGCAGGATCATGTAAAAACAGTTCAGACGTTTTAGTTCCCCAGTACTGGAAAAATGGCACCCGATTTGATCTCAGTGTCCTTGACTCCTCTTATGATGGAAATGCACAAGTTGTCTTCTCTGTAGGGACTGATATTTATGTTGGTGGGAACGTTAATAATAGTTCTTTGCAACAGTTCGCTACCTATTGGGTGAACGGCACCAGAACAGATATTTCCGCTTATCCAGATGTAACCTTCTATGACATGGCGGTGAATGGCAGCGATATCTATATTTCTGGGTTGGTTAATACTTCTGGGAGTTTAAACCCAATATTAATAACCAATGGAGCGTTAGAAACTCACTCTGAAATCGAAGTCAGCCAAGTTGGAGTTGCCTCTGCCATTGGTGTGAGAGATGGAGATATCCATATGGCTGGTGTCACATCTGATAATAGTAAAATGGTTGCCGCTTATTGGCTAAATTCCGCTCGCACGGACTTGGAGGCAATAGATTCCACTAAAGAAACTATCTCCCTGGATCTCTTCGTAAAGTGAGGATTTAAGTAAGAGTTAGTTACATCCGTTCACTAATATAGAACGGAAAATCCGGCCTAACAATGTTCCATCGCTATCAAAGGCTTCAGTTAAAACCGTTCCACCAAATTTATTAGTGTCGCTGTTTCCATCTAAATCATAGACTTTTACTGTTTTCGCCTCTTTTAACTCAAAAGGGATTTTGATCTTAAATTCACTCTTTTTATAGTCAGGGTCTTCATTCAGTATTTTGTTGAAACCATAAATATAGGTCAGGGACATTTCGCCGAAATTAATCTCGGGTGAAATATCCTCATCCGGGTCTCGACCAAAATCTAAATTATCTCTAATGGTATAATCACTCACTTTTACTGCATCACTATATTTCATACCATTGATAAAAGCAGCAATGGTGCTGTCTTCATTTTGAATCAGCTTAATTTGCATATCAGGAGAACCTTGGGAGTATTTAAATTCTGCAGTGCATTTTAGTAGAACATTCTCTTCAGTTTCATCATTGGTGGCTCCTTCAATGCAGGCGTTGACAAAGAGAGATCGGAGTAAATAGCCTAATAAATTCCCATCGGCATCATAGGCTCCAATAAGTACCGTGCCACCAAATTTATTCGTGTTGCTGTTCCCGGCTAAATCAAAAATTTTAGCGGTATTTACTTGAGAGAGATCAAAAGGAATATTCACTTTATCATTACCAAGTGCAGCTCTCAGCCCATGAGCGTGGATAAGGGCGGTTTCTCCTTCATTAAGAGTGGGGGCATTGGCATCATAAGGATCTTGGTTATAGTCAAGATTGCGGTTAATGGGATATTCTCTCACAGCCACTTGATCGTTGATTTTCAAATCATTGATGTAGGCTTCATAGGTGGTTGCCGTGTTCTGGACCAGTTTAACCAGCCTATTTCCTCCATTGGGCATTGCTTTAAAGTCGGCACTGCACTCTAAGAAAGTGGATCCTATGGCCCCAGATTCTGAACTTTTTACTGTGGCTGAGTCTTCCTCGTCAGAATTACATCCGGTAATAATGAGCAGACTCACGATGAGGGTTACACTTCTTAAAAAATATAGACTCATAAACTTATCCTTGGTAAAAAATCATAAAGTCAGACTTATTGTTAGCTTTTCGAATTGAAGGGGAAAAACTTTAATTTTTTGCAAAGGACTACCAATGTTAAAAATTCTTCCAATCATTTTTGCTCTAACATCATTTTTAGCTTTTCCTCTATTTGCAGAAGGTGATCTTAACTTTGTTATGCTCGCCGCGAAAGTTGATACCTATGAGGGTGGCTATGAGGTAAATCATAAACCGGTTGGATCTCTCATTCTCAATCAAGAGATTATAAACCAATTAGAGGAGAACTACCTGAGTTGTTACTATAAATATAAAAATTATTTTTATTTTGTCCATTTATTGAAACACCATGAATTAATAAATGGACAAAACTTTACCTATTATGAAACGAAATTATCTATCTTAGATACCGAACTTATGGTGGAGTCTGTTGCTTCCAATTATGTTACCCATTTGAATCTTATTCGATCAGGTATCAGCCAAGAATCTGCAAGTGTTGGGCTTTTTATTGATAATGATCCCTATCCTGGAGAGGAAGTCCCCTTATTTTCAATTGATGAATCTTTTGGTTTTGAGCATTGGGATGAGGTGCTGGATGAGGCCACGGGATGTGTTTTTTCTATAGGGTTAAAAAGGTTCCCCCGTTTGTTTACTAAACAAATCTATGTTAGTAATAAATAATCCAATCAACTTATCTTTGGTCTTATTATGAGCGGTCACCAAAAAGTAATCATTCTGTTTACCCTATCATTTTTTATTGAAGGGCTATGTTTTGCCTCCAGTCTTTCTTGTTCACAGGGAGTTAGTAGCCTTTGGTATAAAAATCAAGATACAAATGGTGTTAAAATTATAGATGAATTCTTAACCATGTCCATTAAATCTAAGGGTTTAAATGACCATTCTGGTACCAAGCCCGAAGATCTTATAGAGTTGTCAGTGGAAATATTTACATTTCATTCCAATAAAATGAATGAATGGAATGGAGTAATTAGGATTAAACCTAACAGCAACATACCTAAGGGTTCAATTTCTGCTAAAAGGACTGTCTCTAGTGGGTTTAGTGAGTATACATATATTATTGAGGGTCATACCTATTTTTATATTAACCCAAATGAAGAGTATTTTGTTGTTATGGAAGCAGATACGTTCAAAATAACGACTAATGAGGAAGGGAGCTTTAAAACAAACTCCTATACCATCAAAAGCCAACTCAAATGTATAGCTGATATTGAAAATTCAGAGCTTATTTTATTTCTAAAATCGAGGCAAAATGTCAATCCTTAATCTGTCAACGCATTTCTTCTAGCGGTGGCCCAGGTTTCAAGATCGGTCTTCTCTTGGGCGGTGATGGCTCTCTTTATAATGATTAGGTCTTTTATATAGCCGTTAAAAACATTGGCGGGAGCTGGCCTTTGAGATCCCATGGAAAAACCAGTAAAGGGAACCCCCGGAGCTGTCTCTGCCGAACCGATGAGATCCGTGCTAAAATCATCTTCATAGGCCGAGAGAGTGGTCCCATTATAAATAATGAGCCAGCTGTGAGGTGCATTAGGATCATGGGATCCAAACTCCACTAGGTTCGACCCTCCCCCAGAGTAGTTGTTAACTGATCTATTTCCACCAGCGGTGGGAGCGATTTTTATTCCATCAGTGGTAGTTCCTAGCATCAAGGGGGTGGTATCATTTTCTCTAATTCTAGCGGTAATGAGGATGGTATAACTGGTTGAGGTAAAGGATTCGGTGGTATTTTCTAAATAGTCACCTCCACTGGCAGCACAGTCCACGGTGTCTTCACCACTTACTTGAATACTGGAAGGTTTTTTAGCATCATCGTTTTGAGATAGCGTTTTATTTCCGTCCATGGATGCCCAGCTAGCTATACCATTTGAAAGGGTAATACCAGAATCGCCGGCGAACCATATGGCATCCGAAATGGCGGCTGGAGTAAATTCTTCAGTGGTAAATCCATTAGACATGATACTCTCTTCGGCCATATTGTTTCCGGCCTTATCCTGAGCAACCGTTGTCACTTTTACTTTATAGGTTACATTACTTTCTAGACTCGAAGCTGGGGTGAGGGTAAAAGTTCGATCTCCATTACTAATTACAGGAGCGGTGGACATTTGGATACATGAGGTAAATTCATCTTTCGAGAGTTGTATTGTCCCAGAGCAAGATGTGTCAGAGTAATTTGCTGTAATAGTACTGGTATTCATTGCCTCACTGAATACAATTTCAATGGTGGAGTCAGCGATGACAGAGATGGCTGAATCTTCAGGTGTTACACTGGCAATGGTGGGTGGAGTAGAATCGTAGATAATAGTAAAGGTGGCTGATGCCTGATTTTGTTTTGATTCGAGTGATTTGTCAGTGACCATCGCACTCGGTAAGCCCAAGGTGATGGTTCCATCTGCTGTGGGGGTCAGGTTGGTGGTGAAGATTTTATCATCGGCAGTAGCTAAAGTAGAAGCGGTGGCTCCCGTTAATGAAAGGTCACTATTTTCAAATCCTGCAACGGGCTCGCTAAATGTTAAAACGATTGGAATAGAGTTGGTATTAGTGGGGGAAGATTCTGTGGTGGTTATTGCAACCGTCAATAGGCTGGAGTCATATTGAATAGTGAAATTGTTAGAGGAGGTGTTCCCATTTCCTGCTGCATCTAAAACCTTATTAGCGGCAATATTAATAGTGACACTCACTGGATCGCTGGTAGGAGATATGGCCACCGTGTATGTTTGACCAGCGATGGTTTCTGTTAAGTTTGTTGCTGTGGCTCCACCTAGAGTTAGATCCTCAAGGGCAAATCCCGTGACCGCTTCAGAAAAGGTAATGGTGATATTAAAGGGATTGGAGGCTGTGAGAAGAGATTCAGCTGAGGTAATAACCACCGAAGGACTTGTGGTATCAGCTAATGATATATCTTTGACACTACTTTTTATAGGTGCACTTCCTGGATCCGTGAAGCTGTCATCAACGACTAGGTTTAACTGCTTATTTGCCTCCTTAAGAATTTCAATGGCATTGTCGGCATTCAGATCTAAGTTTTGCATGATGTGAATAGCGGTATTTACTTCATTACCCTGGTCTATCCGGCTGATAGTTTGTTGTAGTTTGGCTAATTCCTTCTTCAGAGAGGGGGTGTCTTGAGTGATAACCTTTTGTTTTTGTGAAAGCAAAACCATCAGTTGATTCAGTTGCTCAAAAAGCTCAGTCTCGGCCACCTCGTTGCTAATAAGATTGATAGAAAGACGTGTCAGCATCACTATGGCAAGTTGGGCGCTTCCATCACCTGACTGAATAATGGCCTCTCCCAGTTTTTCTACAAATGCTCCATAGAAGTCTTTGGATTTAGCCTTACTTTTAGATAACCTTTTAATCTCTATATATGATGTCAGGTAGCGACTCAATAAGTCGAGCTGCCCCTCTTCATTGTCTAGTTCGCTGTCTTCTATTACATCTTCTTGGTCTGTAAGTAGCTGGTTCATTTTGCCAATACTCATCTCCCCCTTGTTCGCATCCTGACCGCCTAAGTAGGAGAGAGTGTAGGACAAAAGGTGGCTTTCCTTTAATGATGCATTTATTGATTTACTGGAGGTCCATAGATCTCCCAGAATTTGGTTGATTCCTTCACGAGATCGATTGGTTTTGTATCTATTCAGTATCTCAGCGATTTGCATTTCATTTGAGCTGTCTGAGTATATCTGTTCTGCATAGTTGTTTTCCTGTAGGGTCAAAAGCTCAAAGAGATCAGATAAGCCTTCGATCTGGGTAAGTATGGTATCTGAGGTTATCTCCTTATTTTGCAAGACAGACTCAATGAGGGGAATAGTCTGAAGGACATCCAATAATTTAAATGCTTGCTCAATCCGATCAATGCGAATTTTAATCTTATCACCATTCTTGGAGTCCTGTGCTGCACTTAGCACTCTTTCATCTTTGTTAAGAGATTCTAAGATCAGGCTCATGGTTTGGGCTCTCACTTCTTTGGGGGAGAGAAGTACCTCATCAATAGCCTCATTAGTATTGTCATTCGTCTCTTCATTGTCATTTGATTCACATGACTGATAGGTGAAAAAACAACTCAACAGGAAAGAGAGTAAAATGGTTGTTCGAGTAGTGCTTGATAAGGATAAAATATTCATATTGATTTTCACCAGTAAGTTAGAATGTGCAAAAAGCTTAGCAGGTTTGTATTAAATTATAAAAACAAATTTGATTTATAAATTGGGGTATTATTAAAATTTATAAAATAAATTGACAGAATAATAAAAAGTTATTATACATCCAAATTATCAATGCCCTAGGGTGCTGATAGTCGTTTCTTTAAAATCTATACCCTGGATCCTCAGAACTTTTGGATCTGGCAGGTGGTGATGCTTGTGCTTCAAAGTTTACACAAAAACCGCAGCGGGGCGCGTAGCCTTTACCGGGGTAATTCGAGGATTTTTGTGTGAACTTTGGAGTACAATGATTGACGCCTGCCTTTCAAAAAGTTCTGAGGATCCAGGCGATACAATTCAGGAGATGGTTATGAAAAAGTCTTTATTTTTAGTGGTGTTTTTTTATTCTTTCAATCTATTTGCAAGCCCCTCAGCTGAAATCCATGCATTAGAGTTTGCCAGCTATGAAAAGTGTAAGGCGGTTTCTGCGGTTATGCACAATTTAGCTAAAGCTTATGTTGGCTTAGAAGATAATTCTTGTGAAACAGATGACCAGTGTTCCACTACTGCTGGTCTTCAAATGTGTGGATACAGAGCGGTCAGTAAAGTGACAGCAATGAAATGGGACCTCTATTATAAATCTCAATCCTATTATGAGTTAAGCCGTGAGTCCACTTGTCCCATTCCAAGTTGTGCTCAAATGCCTCCACATAGCATTAAGTGTGTAGCTAAAACCTGTTCTATTGTATTTGATAACTAATCATTTGGCGTCCGAAAACATACCTCTCATCATCCTAAGGAAGAAAACGGAATCAGCAGATTTGAAAAGGCCGCCTAAGAAGTTTCCAAATTAATCAGGAAATTGGCTTCTATAAAAGAATTTTCTAAAATGCTATAATCTATTTATTCAGTAAATTTTAGGGAGGTTTTTTAATGGATGCCATTAAAGAAATTGACGATATTGTTGATTTGAGTGATCAACAGATCCGAGAGTTATTAAAAACTATTGAACGTGAAGAACTGGTTGTCGCGCTCAAAGGGTGTAGTCCGGAAGCTACTGATCGGCTTTTTGAAAATATTACCGAACAAGCTGTGAATAAAATCAAAGAAGATATGAATAACCTGGGACAAGTGGAGCTTTCTCGGGTGGAAGACTGTATCGAATCAATCCTGTCTAAAGCCAATGACGTTATAATTTAGACCAAAATCTAACAAAGAGGTCTTTCATGTCTTATTTAAAGCTTGGGATTCTCTTTCTTTTTAGTCTTGTCTTCATTTTGTCTTGCACTCTTAAAGATGATTTAGACGATGGTGAAGACAGTGAAGAAGCAACAGAAGAATCTTCATCTGGTACGACTCGTAAAACTTATTATGAACATTTACCCCTGCCAAGTTATTCTCAAGCCCCGCTGATCACCTACGAGAAAGTGGATTCATTTGACAATAGCAATCGGAATGGGGGAGCCGTTTACAATTCTTACCAATCTCCTTTAACCGCAATTGCTTCCAATAATAACAACTATACCAACTTATTTAATAATGAAACATCTCGATCTTGGACTGAAGAATTATGCAAAGATGAATCGCTCATGGTTCCTGATAAATATCATCTGAAGCATGTGAAGGGGAGGGCTGTTGCGCTTACCCCTATTGAAGGAGGAGCTGAGTTAGCGGAACTAGTGGCAGAAGATATAGCTTTGGCTCTAAATGATATTGGAAAATATCTTGGTATTGAAATCCCTATTCCCTGTTTTATTTTGAGGCTCACCATAATGGGAGGAGAGAAGGTAACCCGCTACTTGAAAATGGTTGGAGAACCTCCTTATGCGAGTGTCACTTCAGTGGGATTGTCTGAGCCGGGTGATATAGGAGGTGGTGCCACTGTTTATACAGAAATAGATAGTTTAAAAAAATATCATCAAGAGGGAAAGAGTCAGTACTTTAGTAAGGTAGCTGCTGCTGTAGTGAGAGTTCTTGCTTTACCGACTACTTTGCAATCTGGTTTATCTCTTTATTTAGATGATCCTTCGAGAGCTCGGGTTAAAAGTTTTTGGCAATTTGATCGCATGTGTCAGGGGGAAAATGTTGCTCTGTGGACTTCTCAAGGTGATAAGCTCACCAGCATAAAATACACGATGGAGTATGGATTAAACCGAGGTTTTGCCGGAGCTTGCTTTTGGTATTGGATAGAAAAACGATATGGTCATGGGATTTTTCAAGACATTATGAAGCGGGTGGTGAAAAGAAGTGGACTTCCTGTAAATATGATAGAGGGGGTTTTAACCCCTGTCTTACCGGACGATATCTCGGATATCATTCTCTCGGTTTGGGGAATTGGCATAGCTCCTGAGCTCTATCGAGCTAAGAATTACGATCCAATTTCCATTAAAGAAGATGGTTGGGATGACACAGAAAAAGAAAAAACCTGTCAGAATGATGCCACTTTGGAACCAGGAGCGGGTGAAATAAAAGTGGTCAATGGGCGGGCAGTTGCCATTTTACCGAGCAAGTATCAAGCCACTGCCAAAAATTACGTGGCTTCAGATGATCTATCTTTTAAAAGGTTACGTCGCTATATGGGGACGGAACTCTACACAGACTGTGTGGTTCATACAACCAAGTTTGATGAAAAGAGAGTGGCTTATTTTGGTGGGTTTTATAAAGGGTCCTTTAATGATACACCCACTGCTCTCCAAATTGTGACTCAAGGTCCAGAGGAGATGCTAGATGGTTTTAACGATCATTTTAAGTTAGCCCCTCTTTCAACTACTCACGGGGTCGCTGGTAATGTTCATGAAATGACTCATGCGATGCAATTTGGAATGAATGTTCCAGCCTGGCTCAACGAAGGATTAGCTACCTATTTGGAGGATGATGAAAGAACGGGTACTTTTATAGATTTTGATAGTAACGTTCTCTGTCTTGATACTCGCATGAATGTAACTAACTATGAAGCTTATCCCACCAGGGTCATTATTGAAGGGTACGATCTTACCAAGGATCCTTATGATATAGCCTACATTGATGTTCCAGGAATTTACTTTTATTACTGGGGGGGATGCTTTTGGAAGTGGATCGAAGAAAAGTATGGTCATGGAAATTTTCAAAGGATTATGGCCCGGTTGATCGAAGTGGGTTGGAATGAGGAGTATGACTTTTTTGAAGATGTAATCTATCATGTGTTAGGTGAGGATCTTACCGATTTTATTAAACCTCGCTGGGGTTATTATCCTCGGTATGTTAATGTTTATGATGAAAGTACCATTGATGAGGTGAGGAAAAAGCTCAATCACGGCCTATAATTTATGTCAGAAATAAAATGTCTCTTCTGTCAGGGAAAACATCCATTTCGTACCGTTTATGAATCCAACTGGGATTCTTCTGCCAATCTCCAAGAGGCTTTTCAAGCCAAAAAAAAAAATAAGCAGATACACAATGGCTTTGTTCGTTGTTCAGAATGTGAACTGCTTTTTGCTAAGAAGATATTACCACAAGAGGAAATTGCAAAGCTCTATACTGATAGTGAAATGATCTATGGCAATGAGGAGCAAAACATATTAGCCACCTATTCGAAGTACTTTAATAGTTATGCTCATTTACTAAAGGCCAAAAGTCGAGCTCTAGAGATTGGCTGTGGGAGTGGGTTTTTTCTAGCCTATCTAAAACAGTGGGGATTTCAGAATGTGGTGGGGGTAGAACCCAGTAAAAGTGCGATTGATAATGCCCCAAAAGAGCTTCAACCTCATTTAAAGTGTGCCGATTTTCATTCTCTCTCAAAAGAGGAGTTAGGAAAATTTGACCTGGTGTGCTTGTTTCAAACCATTGAGCATGTGATCAATCCACAGGAAACGATCAATAAAATTTATGATCTTTTAAATCCCGGGGGGATGATTTTCATTATCTCACATAATGAAAAGGCTCTTTCGGCCAGCTTATTAAAGGATCAATCTCCCATCATAGATATTCAGCATATCTACCTATTTAATAAAAAGACCATCGGGCGATTGATTGAGGGCACAGGGTTTCAAATAAATAATCAATTTACGGTTTGGAATACCTATACTTTGCGTTATTGGCTTTCTTTACTGCCTTGGAGTCAGTTGCAAAGTTTAATTAGCCCAAACATTTCAGAAAGAGTGAAACTCTCTCTTCCCCCTGGCAATATGGGGATCGTAGCATCTAAGGTTATTAGTAATTGAAGTAAAACCCTATAACTACTAAAATAAATGTATGAACCAAGCCGTTTTAACTAATATTAAAGAGAGCATCGTTGATCGAAATATCCATCCTACCTTTGCAGTGGATGGGGATAGTTTACTGATCACTCAGGCTTCTATAACCACTGAGTTACTGCTGCAGAAAACTCTTTATCAAATTATCGATGCTCATTTTATCGAGGTCTTTCCCTCAGGATTGCACACTCTTCTTAAAAAAGCTTTGAGACAAGCCAAAAGAAATGGATCCACCCATCTAACTGACGAAGAAGTGGTGTTTAATAGAGGTATTACCAAGATTCTTACCATCCAGGTTATGCATATTAAAGAGGAGCAAAATCCTTGGTACATGGTGCAAATCCATGATCGAACCATGGAAATTAATGCCGAGAAAAAGGAAAAGGATTTAGTTGGTGCGGTGCAGAACTTACTAATTCCTGCGGATCGTAATCTAAGCACGGATTATTATGAGCTCTCTTCTTATTATCAGTCTGCTGACGAAGCGGGGGGAGATTGGATCTGGTATGAAGCATTCCCTGATGGTTCTGTCCTTGCTTTAGTGGGTGATGTGACTGGTCATGGAATTGCCTCTGCTATGGTAACAGCTATTATTGCAGGTTGCTTTAAAACCTTTTCATTTAATCATGAGGATAGCATTGAAAAGGTGGTAGCTGATATTAAACTATTATTTGAAAAGATGAACAGCAGTCTCTTGGATTTATGTCAGAAGAATTATTACTTTTCTGCATGTGCTCTATTTCTCCATCACAGTGGCGAGATTCATTACTGCAACGCTGCCGCACCCAGAGGATATATTCTGAGGGAACGTGATTCCAAGTTTAAACCCATTTTTCAACAACCAAGTCGTTCGATTGGAAGTGGACCTGCTCTCATCGGTCTTTCTAAGTATAATGTATTAGAAGGGGATCGAATTTTACTTTGCTCTGATGGTCTGTTTGAAATGGTTTTGCCAAATGAACAGCAGTTAGGAATTCGCAAAGTAAAACGTCTACTTACTGAAACTCAAAAAATGCCAGTGCAAGAGGCTTGTGATCATATGGTGAATCAGTTGGCCGAGTGGAGAGGCAAGCGTGGCCTAGAGGATGATATCACCTTTGTCTTGATAGATCGGAAAAAGTAGTCCCGCAGTTTCTTCTTAATTGTAATATTCTGTATTGAAATCACAAAAAATATGTTACTTAAAATTGCTAACAATAATGCGTACTTTTTTAAGAAAGGTCCTTAGATATGGCAAAGGAAGTTTATTTTCATTCCACTAATCATCCTTGCACTGAAAATGCAATGAATCTCAATATGTTAAAAAGATGGTACCGTGGAAATAGCTGGGCTGTGACCCAAGATCCTCAAAAAGCAGATTTTATTATCGTTGCCACCTGTGGATTTTCCCAGAGTGAAGAAGATCATGAGATTGCTGCCCTTAAAAACCTAATGGCCACCAAAAAAGAAGATTGTGAAGTGATAGTGACCGGCTGTTTACCGCAAATTAACAAAAGTCGTGTCAAAGAAATATTTCAAGGGCCTTGTGTTAAAACAGTGGACATGAAAGCCTTTAATCAGATTATGAACTTTGGTGATAAAATCGAACAGTATGATAATCACTATGTTTCAGAGGATGAATACAATACTGATCCAACCATTCACCATTATTTTAAAATGCGTAAAAACTTTGAAAAATACTCTTTTTTACCTTTGGTAAAGGTGCCCAAAGTTCTCTATACCGTGCCTTCAGAAAAGTGGTTTCTCATCCGTTGTGCCATGGGCTGCACGGGGAATTGTTCCTATTGCGGTATTAAACATGCTCATGGAGCCATTCAAAGTGAACCCATGGAGTCCATATTAGCTCAAGCAAGTAAAGGAATAACCCAGGGCTTTCAAGAGATAGCTCTTACTGGTGAAGATCAAGGGGGATATGGAGTTGATATAGGTATTGATCTTTCAGTTCTGCTTACTGAGCTTTTAAGGCTGCCAGGAGATTTTGTTATCAATCTCCGCTATATCGACCCCTATTGGCTTCACCGGCTCAAAGATAAGCTTTTGCCGGTTTTTGAGACGGGTCGTATAAAAGCTTTCTGCTCTCCCGTTCAATCGGGTTCCGATCGTATACTAAAACTCATGAATCGGCTTTATACTTATGATCAAATCAAGGAGACGGTGAGCGAAGTTATGGCCACCGGGAATGTGGGTATGATCAGTACCAACATTATAGTTGGCTTTCCCACCGAGACAGAAGAGGATTTTGAACAGTCCATGAGGCTAGTGGAAGAGGTGCCTTTTGGCATGTTTATGGCTTTTAAATATGAAGACCGCCCCGGAACCAAGGCTTCTGAATTGGAAGGAAAGATTTCACCTGAAGTGATGGACCAACGTTATAACAAGCTAGAAAAGTTGATTAAACGCAAACATCTGACTCAAACTCTCTGGGGAAAGTAAGCTCCTTATGCTGATCTATGGTCTTATGAAATATGTGGAGTATGTGCCACTTCGCTATGATAAATTGATGAATCTCCTTACCTTGGGGACTCATGTCCGCAGCCGAGAGCTCATATTGTCCGAAATTAAACCCAATATGGATGTCCTTGATATAGGTTGTGGTACTGGAACCTTATCTCTTTTGGCTGCCGAAAAGGGAGCTCAGGTGGTAGGGGTGGATGCCTCGGTTCAGATGCTCTCTCTTTGCAGAGATAAGTTAAAAGCATCTTCTCTTGATTCTCAAGTGACTCTCCATGAATGTGGCGCGGCTTCAATGGATTCTGTTCTTGGCGATCAAAAATTTGATGTAATTATTGCTTCATTAATGTTAGGTGAACTCCCTCGTGATATGCGGATAAAAACCCTTCAGGTGGCTTCCGCTCGACTGAAGCCCGGAGGAAAGTTTTTAATTTGTGATGAGTTTTGGCCTGAGAGTTTTTGGGGCAATGCCATCTATACTTTACTGTTTTTACTCTTCTTCATTCCCAATTTTCTCTTTACTCGTACTTTAATCAGGCCGTTAAAACACTTTAGCCATGATCTAGCACAAACTGATTTGAGTGTCTCAGAGAAAGAGGTCTTGATGGGGGGAGTGATGAGAGTCTGCACCTTAACAAAAAGATAGGCCTCATTGTGCGTGACACCTTCTGGATAAAACTTTGGCATTTTATAATAAATATTGTCTGTGTCACATCCAGGTATCTGCCTGTAAGACACAAAGCAGGGCTCTATTCTATTGGTAAACCCGGAAAAGACTCCCCTGTTTTTGTAGCCAGTGACTACTTTCATACGGCTCGTCGAGTTTTTAAGAAACTCTCAGGGCAAGATTGCTACCTCTTAATCGTAGATTCAGCCGGAATCAATGTTTGGTGTGCTGCAGGAGTGGGAGATTTTAATGAACATAAAATTGCTGATGCAGTGAATACCTACGATTTAAAACAAAAGCTCAATCATAATAAACTCATCCTTCCCCAATTAGCTGCGGTGGGAGTGGATCGGAAGAAATTATTTAATGAATGTGGTTTCAAAGTCGTGTGGGGACCGGCCCATCTAGATGATATACCTGCCTATATTGCAAATGAAATGCGGTGTACCACTAAAATGCGGCAAGCCAGGAATTCTTGGGAAGATCGAATTCATATGGCCATTGGGATGCTTTTTGCTTACCTCTTTTTCTATGGGTTAGCTTATCTGGTTTGGAGTCTTTTATTTGGAACCAGCTTTCACCCTTATGCCTTAGCCACTGCTATTTTAATGACCATCAATATTACTCTAACGATTTTTAACGACAGCATGCCTCTTAAATGGAGTACTTCCAATGTAATATTAGCCAGCTCGGTCTCTTATGGGCTGATTATCTGGTATTCCTTTTGGGGGAGCGATACTCCGATCGGAGTATTCATCTTTTATCTGTTTGCCAATTCTTTGATCGTCTTCCTGCTCTGCATGGATATGATCGGCTCTAGTGTAAAATATAAAACCTCCATTATCTACTGGCTGCAAACCTGGACGAACCGGAGTTTATTCCAGCCTTCACTCCAAAGTAATTGCTCTAAGTGTCGCCGTTGTCTGGAAGTTTGCCCTAAAGGCCTTTTTGAGTTAAACAATCAAACCATGACCATTAATTATGCAAGAGAGTGTAATGAATGTTTGGCTTGTATAAAACAGTGCCCTACCGGTGCCATTGTTAATTTAAACAAAGGCTCCACCAAGGGGGATATTAAATCGATTCCCGAGGATGTTCTAAGAGATATTATTTAATATCTTTATCTCTAATAAATGGCAGTATCAGCATCCAATGCAATCCTAAATATTTTGCATCTCTAAACTTGGGGGTTCCAATCTCGATTTGGGTTCTTCCAGCTTCGGGTTCTGCAATGTAGGTTCCAAACAGTCGATCCCACCAGGGGACATTAAATCCAAAATTGCTATGAGTCTCCTTGACAACAACAGAATGATGTATTCGATGCATATCGGGAGTGACAATAAAAAGTCTTAGGTATTTATCGATTTGAGGTGGGATATAGATGTTTCCATGGTTGAACATAGCTGCCCCATTTAAAATGATCTCAAATAATATGACAGCGAGAGCAGGGACTCCCAGTAAAACGATAAAGGTAAATTTAACTCCCATTGAAAGAATAATCTCAATGGGATGAAAACGCGATCCGGTGGTTACATCGTAATCCAGATCCACATGGTGCATTTGATGAAGCTGCCAAAAGAGAGGCACCGCATGGAACATTACATGCTGAAAATAGATAACCATATCTAGCATTAATATGGAAAGTATCACTTTAAGTGTTGGATCTATGGAGACAATATTAAAAACTCCCCAGCCTTTGGTCTCCGCATAAATTGCTAGACCTGTAGCGGTGAGAGGAAAGATTATCTTAAGAAGAACACTATTTAAAAAGACAATTCCTAAATTGGAGACCCATCTTATCAATTTACTGTTTTTTAGAATGAGTCTTGGTTTTTGTAATTCCCAAACGCCAACTATTAACAGAATGCTCAAGAAAAAAGTCAGTCGAATAACAGTTTGATTTTGAATTATGAAATCAGACATCGGTTGGTTCTCCCTTGGCTGAAATGGTACTATGTTAGAACATCTTATCCAACTAAAAACGAAGTCGATTTCAAGCTATACAAAGGGGGGGGATGTCACTTATAGTAGAACTAAAAAAGGAGTATATGCTGCTGACAGATACTTTAGCGGATATTAAAAACCTAGGCGCATTTACTGAAGAGGGAAAAAGTAAACTTATTTTAGCTAAAAATGCCTTACTCCAACATCTGCAAAAAGAGGATGAGCAACTTTATCCTGAATTAAAAAGGTTTGCCAATGAAGATGGTCGTTTACAAGATATACTGTCTACTTTTGCTCAAGAAATGGATGATATCAGTAAGTTTGTTTTAGATTTTTTTAATAAGTATGAAAATCAGATGGATGGTGTCAACTTTGCTGAAGACTTTGGTACCTTAGTGGCATTGTTACAATTAAGGATTTCTCGAGAAGAAAACATTCTTTATAAAGAGTATGAAAAGTTTTCATCTTAAAATCCTTATATAGGAAATCAAATATTTTAATTCCTAATAACCGTATAGTTACTCTGTCCAATCACCATGTTCTTTTTGGCAATCTTCCTTAGCCTCTATGAGTTGATCTTGTGATCTCTTTGAGTAATCGAAATAATAAGTGCGAGATTTAAAAGGAGCGTAATCAGCTGTGACCAGACAATTACCTAAAGGCTTTGGTTCTAGGTTACATGGCTTCTCAATCCAATCTATTTTATATGAGTCATTAGCATCTGCAAGTTGTTTTAAGTGGTCTTTTAACGTTTTTAGAGAGTCATTTGTGGTGTTATAAAACTCTTGGCACTTTACTTTTTCCCATGATGTTGACTTGAATAAAAGATTGAATGAGTGAATTATAGAAGAATTTTGGTTCTTGGTAGGAGTCTCAGTTATAGAAGGAATGTCTGATTCTGTATCTACTTTTTCTTCCAGATGGGCACCCTTTATAATTCGGGCTTTTCCTTCCGCACTGGGCCAGGTGACGAGATCAAACATGCCGTCAGTGATGGGACAGTATGTCTCCTTATTATCTAGTCGATTTGATTCATGATGTTGCCATGCAAGAAGACCGTTTTGCTTTAATCCTAGATAAATATTTAGACTTTCTCTATCAGCAATTGAAATTGGTTCGAAAGGGTGAATTGGTAAAAAACTTTCCCCCAACCAATCAATATTATTACTAGAGTTACTTTGAGTATTAGATAATTTTCTATTCAAAATGGACTCAACTCGGTACACATAATTAACTGGTCTGGTTGTACTAGATGTTAACTCTCCATCTATTATCTTGATATAACCGAAGGTGCTAGAACCTTCGGTTTTGATTAGAACATCTCCTTGTCTCACTCCATTCAGGCTACAAAGTCTCTCTGCTTCATTAGGTAGAGCTGTACATATTTTTAATAAAGCATTTTTGAAACATTGCTTATCAAATATTCCTGAGTTAGATGTTTGGATATAGATAAATGATGTATGAAACCGAACACCACTCACTTCTATTGGGGTATCTATGTTACTTAGAAGCTTAATATTTCTATGACTTGAGTTTTCGTCGGGGTGCCCTTTTGTTACATAGACGGATCCAAAGGCGATTTCTTTCCACGGCTTGTCTTGACTTGAATGTAGGTAAATATTGGTGACATGAGCTACTTTTTCTGTCTTGCTATTATGACAAGGGTTAATTTGGGAATTTGCATCTAAACACTTTACCAAACTCGCTTGAGTGACTCCCACTGACATTGCCATGGGATTCATAGAACCTCTGCAGTTATTTTTATCATCGCAATCTCCAACCTGACTTAAAAGACCATTTTGATAGCTATCTACAAAATCGATAAGGACTTTGCCATTAGCACTGGGGGAATTTTGTTTGACTTGGATGGAAGGTGTGTCTTCACTTTTACTTTCACTTACACTTGTACTTTCGCTTTTACTTATAGACAATTGCTCATCATAATCAATATTAGTTTCCCCATTTTGAGGAGAATCCTGTTTTGCATTGAGCTTTCCATTGAGTTTAACTTTTTTAGTTGTTCTCTTTTCGAGTTGGGTTAACCCAGATCCACAGTTTTGATAGAATATCATGAGAGACACGGATAAAAAGAGGGCAATAAAGCCCCAGAAGGCTTTCCAATTCATTACCTTATCCTTTCATTGATTAACGGCTTAATATACCTTGGTTATATCGGCAATAAGTGAATTAACTTGAGGTTTCAAAAGTAAACATCAAAACCGGTATACTTTTATAACATTTCACCAGTCACACCATTAAGCATCTTAATATCTATTTAATATCATTGAGGATTCTATTTTCACCCCTTTGGCTTATTTTTTGCAGCGAATGCCAAGAATGGAAAATTAAAGAAGGGGGAGTTTTATGTCTAAATTGTTTTTAACTGTTTTCGTTTCATTTTTTATGACCACCGCGGTCTATGGCTTGAGCTTTCAAGAGGAAATTCTAGGTCCCTTTGTGGATGGGACTTCATCAGAAAGTAAAAACCAAGCGCGACAAGCCTATGAAGATAAATGCTTTAATTGGAAAATGTCCTCTCGTAAAATGGCGGGCTCTTCTCTTGAGAGTATTGACTGTGGGTCAGTAAGGGAAACCGGTGGTAGCAATGGTTACCGGTATCAATCCACTGGAACGATCGAATTAGAAGACGTGACCATTACTCTCGAAATCGAAGAAAATATTGTAGGAACTTATGTTGCTGGAACCTCTTCTGAAAGCAAAGCACAGGCTAATGAATTCTATTATAAAGCCTGCCGAAGATGGAAGCGCCTATCCTTTCGATTGGCTGGTAATAATTTAGTTTTTGCCTCATGCGGTGATGTAAAAGAAACCGGTGGAAGTAGCGGCTATCAGTATCAATCTAAAGGGAAAGTTTTTATCAAGTTTCACACTGGTGATAACACTCAGAATGAAATGATTCATGGTGGGTATATTGCAGGTACTTCATCAGAGTCCAAAACCCAAGCTATTACTGATTATCGTAAGAAATGCATGAGGTGGAAACGCAATCTCATTGGCCCGAATGTTTTATTTGCTTCCTGTGGAGAGTTGAAAGAAGTGGGGGGGAGCAGTGGTTATCAATATCAGTCTGAAGGAATCATATATCTTCTGACTCCAGTTGTTGAAAGCCAAGGAGAAATTCAAGAGACAATTATGGGAGAGTATGTTGATGGAACTTCTACCGATTCCAAATCTGCCGCTTTTGCTAAGTATCAACAAGCATGCAATAAGTGGAAGAGGCTAGCTCAAGAAATGGCGGGAGGCTTTTTGATTTTTGCCAACTGTGGTGAAACCGAAGAAATTGGTGGTAGCAGTGGCTATCAATATAAATCAACTGGAACAGTCAGTTTGTCTGCAGCTGTGAGTGATACTGAAACCAAAGAAATTATTGGTGAGTATATAACGGGAACAAGCAGTGAGTCCAAAAAGACCGCCTATCAAAATATTAAGAAAGCCTGTAGAGAATTCAAACAAGAAGTTTCCATGATGTATGATGATGATATTTTATATGCCACCTGCGAAGATATCAAAGAGGTGGGGGGAAGCTCTGGTTATCAATACAATGCGGTGGGAACGATTTATTTTACCTCCGCTTTATAACAACTCCTCTTCAAAGAATAATTACTTGTTTCTCCATAAAAAATAGCTTAGAGTTAAATAAGTTAAAAAATAACGTATTTAAACTGGAGAACAAATATGAGCATTCAATATTTACGAATTACTTTTCTATCAACCTTTCTGCTTTTCATTTTAACAAATTGCACAACCACCCAGACTGCTATGACTGTAGAGAGTGTTGAACCCGGAACCAAAGTCACCAAAATGGGACAGCCCATTCAATTACACAAAGGAAGTATTAAAGTCGGTGATCATTTTTCTAAGTTTAGTCATCGAGTTGGTTTTCACCCATCAAAGGAGGTGACTATTGTAAATTTGGTTCCTTCCATTGATACACCGGTCTGTGAGCAACAAACTCATATCTTAGGTGAAAGTAAAAAAATTAACCCAAGAGTGGCTAGAGTTCTCATAAGTAGAGACACTCCCATGGCGCAAAAACGGTTTTCGAAGGACACAGGTCTTACCAATTTATCCTATTACTCAGATTATAAAGATGGCTCATTTGGAAGAAAAACAGGTTTGTTAATGAAAGGGCCTGAATTATTAACCAGAGGTGTTATTGTCTTGGACCAAAACGGTGTAGTTCAATATATGCAGATTAATGATGAGATCACTCAATTACCCGATATGGACAAGGCGATTGATATGGCGAACCTGCTGATAGATCAAGATGGTTGTTAATTAGAGTTCATCCGGAAACGGATGAACGTTGAGCGAGGCTCAGAAAGAGCCCGCGGGTTAAGCGGGCCAGCCGCCCGTTATACAAATGTTAGCCACAAAATATTGTCGTATCCGGAAGGACGCTAATTAGGGGGCTTTCCCCGTGGAAGTTCCTTATAATCTCTTAGCTCAGTATTTTTCCCTTGACAACTTTTAGGGCTAAATTCCTGTAAGCCTCTTCCATCAGTCGATTGAGTTTATTAGAGATCCTGTGAGACTTATTAGGGAGGTGTTTTTTCTATAAATACCTCCTGATTCCTCCCCTTATTTTTGACACCCCTTGTAGTTGATTCTGCGCCCATCTGAGAGGGGCAAAAAACCTATGTTATATATAGGGCAGAGTTAACAGGAGGAATCATATGAACTCACTATCTCATTTAAAAAATCAAGAAATAATAAGTAAAGTTAATGGTCTGATTGGGAAACAGAGAGAGAGCAGAAGCCTCTTAATACGTCATCTGGTGGAGTTTGATCAAAGAAAACTACATTTATCTCTAGGCTACTCAGGGACTTTTTCCTATCTGGTTAAGAAATACAAATTCTCTGAAGGTTCTGCCTGGCGATACACACAAGCGTTGAAAGTAGCTAGGCAATTTCCGGTGGTCCTTGATGATCTAAAGGAGGGACGTCTCTCTTTAACTCATCTTGCAAAAACAGCTAAGCAAATACTTTCAAAAGAGATGACTTCCACCGAGAAAGTTAAACTCCTAGAGGGTATAAAAGGATTGAGTAGCAAAGAGGTTGAGAAAGTTATTGCTCCAAAGGTAAAATCCTTACCTAAAGAAAGAGTACAGACTCTTGTTTTTGAAGAACAGGGAGAGCCTAAAACATCATCAAAAAAGAAGAAAATAACCAAGACTACTAAGGTCTATTTAAAAACCCTTACCTTCTCCGTGAAAGAATCTACCTATCAAAAGTTAGAACGAGCCAAAGAGATTTTATCAGGTAAGTATCCAAAAGGTGCACTTACCAGTGAGATTTTTGAGGAAGCTCTTGAACTGCTGCTGGAAAAAAAGTGCCCAAAACGAAAGCAATTAAGAGTAAAAAAACGAGCCGGTAAGAAGTGTAATGCTAAACGAAAAGAAGCAAAGGCACAAAAGTCACATGCTCCCTCAAGAAAAGCTATTCCAGTCAAAATAAAAAGAGAGGTGATGGCGAGGTCTAACTATCAGTGTTCTTATGTGGGTGAAGGGGGTGAAAAGTGTGATTCGACTCATAACCTCCATATAGATCATGTTTTACCACTCGCTTTGGGAGGAACAGATGAGAGTTATAATTTGAGGGTGCTCTGTCAGCAGCATAATTTATATGAAGCAAGGAGGTTAATGGGGGAGGGGTTTGTGAAAAAAAACTTTGAGAAGACTTCCACCGAGAAAGTTGAACTTCTTTAGATTTTAGTTCCTCCTGAGGCACAGCCATTCTCCCACATTTTGGAGTAGACAATAGCAGATCCAACTCCTTCTTTATTAAATTTACAGGCAGGTAATTTTTTAAACTCGCTGGAGCAGGGAGCTAAAGCCCAACTTGTATCTAAAACTTCTGATTTCGCAGCTTCACATTCATTCTTAGCTTTTGATTGATTTGACGATGTGAGGGCGGCATATTCAACACAGGAAGTAAATGTACTATCAGCACCGATTGGGGTTTCAGTACAAGATCCTTGAATTTTCTTCCCATCAACAGTCGCCTCATCATCGCAAGAAAAGAAAATGAGAAAAGATAGAAGAGGAAGATATTTTTTCACATTGCACTCCTTAATGATTGGTGTCTTCATTATAACTAAAAAGTACATTTTTGTTACCAAAAAAGATACTGGATAATCAATAATCAATGTAATTAAAGGCGCTTATAAAGATGGCATAGCATTTGCTTTAATATCAAATGTTGATAAAAACATTCGAATTGAGGAGTTCGTTATGAAACATATACTATTTATTTTATTCAT
>CAYFLR010000011.1:24158-24629 GCA_964343805.1 uncultured bacterium
GTCAGCTACTCATCTTATCTTGGGGAGCGAGTCTCTGTGCTCAAAATTTTCGTCCAATTAGACCTGATAGACCCATCGTGACAAGGCCAGTTCAACCAGTTGCAGGTAATATGGCAGCAACGGTTAAACGTTATGCCAAGCAAACTGATCATAAGAGCATTATTAAAATTGGTAAAAACCCTTACACTCTTTTAAAAGTGAAACAAGATGGCCGCTTTAAAGAGATTGCTATCGATAAGCAGGGAAGAGTTCTGCCTAGCTCACGAGTTCGAAAACTCTATGAAGCTCAGTTTAAAAACTACGGTAAGATCCATCCTGCTTTGTGGAAAAATCTGATGGCCAATCCTCAAGGGACACATCAGGTGATGATCTGGCTAAAGCTTCCAGCCCTTTCTTCTCCCAACAAGCCCCAGAGATTAATATACTCCATGGACAGTGTGCTGAAAAAATTAAAAACCCAGCACATGACTA
>CAYFLR010000011.1:24656-37806 GCA_964343805.1 uncultured bacterium
GTTAGAAGTTCTATCTTCCATTAAATTGGCAGGATCTGAGATTATGGAGAATTTAAAAGGAACTCCTTATGTACTGGCAAAATTGAAAGGATCACGAGTCAGTCGTTTAGCCAGAATGCAAAATGTCTATGGCATCATGCTTTACAATAGAAAAGGTGTTGATGATTTAGCCAATTCTATTGCCATTCATAAAGCTGATCTGGTTCACAATCAAGGAATCACCGGCGATAAAGTGAAAGTAGCAGTATTTGAAAACTGCCCTGCTAACACAGCCAACTTGGCGGTAACAAGTAGTTATTCAGCCGTTACCGGGACAGCATGCACCCTCTCTAATCACGCTCAAAACGTAACAGCTATTATTAAAAATACCACCAATGTGGATGGCTTTTCACCCGATGCTTCCACTTACTCTGCTGATCAAAAAACTTTAGGGGCTTTAAACTGGGCCATTGATACCATTAATGTATCCACCCTCAATCAAAGCTTCCACCGTCCAGAAGAGATCTTTGATGGTCTCCAGGCAGAGGATTACTATAAAGATTATAAAGTCCTTCAATACCCTTGGCCTATGATTGTGCAAGCGGCAGGAAACTGGTGTGGTGTCGGAACACCCTGTTACGAAATGGGAAATGATGTCACTGACGAATGGGTCAATCATAAGGGATATAATTCCATCAGCGTCGGAAATCATAATGACACCGCCACCACTATGCGAGCTTCTAGCTGTTTTATCAATCCTTCTTCCACTCATGGAGATAGAGAGTTGCCAGAGATAGCTGCCAATGGTGTGGAAGTGACTGCCGATGGAATTCAGATGTCTGGAACCAGTATGTCCTCTCCTGCGGTAGTTGGATCGGTTGCTCTTTTGCAAAGCAAAATACCCATTTTAAAAATATGGCCAGAAGGTGTGAGAGCTCTGCTATTTGCTGGAGTTAAAAAGAACGTTCCCAATCATTCAGGTAATCTGACAAATGGTAATCCAGCGGCTAATGCTCCCAATACCTGGTGGGAAGATGTGAAGCAAGGAAATGATGCTTTTGATGGAGCAGGGTCTATGAATATCAATGAATCAGTAAAAATTGCGGGCAATCGATATCAAGGTGCTGCCAAATCAAGAGGATGGGACATTGGAAAAATGACACCTTCCAGTTTTAAAGATCAAAACTTTTTTAGCAAAAGTTATAAAGTTAAAGTCCCCGGTAACTCTATCGCTCGCCCTTACCCTTTTCCTATAAAAAAGAAAAAAGTGAAAGTGGCTCTGGCTTGGAATGCGGAAGCCATTCGACTGGATATTCTCTTTTGGCAGTTTTATGCTTCTGGCTTGACCATGGATTTAGATATCCGAATCTATGATAAAAATGGCGCCGAAGTATCCCGTTCCGTATCTTGGGACAATAGCTATGAGATTGCTGAATTCTGGGGAACACCAGGGCAAACATACACCATCAAAGTTCATAGATGGTCCGCCGCTTCCAATAAGGCTTGGAGTTGGTTTGGGATTGCCTGGAACGCTAATTAATTAATTGACTAACTTAAATGCACGTCCACTGCGTTGTCTGTAAAAGCCATTTCGGATCCGTACTTGCTATGTACTGTCTCCTCATGGCTTTTTTCGCCGCCTTGTGGACCCACATTTCAGTTAGCCAATATTTCTCGTTGTTTCAAAGTAAACTGGTTTGTTTGTAAAAGCCTAAGGTAATGGCATGGCCCCAAATTTATTTCATTATGATTTCTGATACCAGAGAAGTATACTGCTTAAATTTTTTTGAATTATTTTTTTCAAGCAGTCTTTGGTTATGAAGCTTCCAAAGTACAGATGGGTAATCTTTAACTTTGGAAAATTTGAAAAAATTCCATTCAGGCTGATTTTGTACGAAACTAAGTAAAAAATTTCGGTCTTCTTCAGAAAAGCAATTGATAATTTTTTCAGGGAGACTTTCTCTAATAATTAATAGGTCTTCAAGGTCTATGTTTTTCAAAGTCATATCTGTAAACTCATTTTCATATTCATTGGTAATATCTTTTTTATTTGGATTAAGCAGCTCATTGAGGGGTCTATTGTGGGATATTAGATAAAATAAAAATGAGTTTTTTATATCTTGAGTTATCCCTATTTTTTCTATCAGTAGTTTTACATCAAATAAGTCTCTGGGGTGCTGTCTGTCGAGAGCTGCGCAAAGTTTTCCTCCATAGGCGTCAGCAACACTCAAACATTTTACCTTTGCGCTTTTATTAAATTCCTTTTTAGTTGCTTCAGATATTTCTAAATAACGGGGATCAAATAAGGATCCACGAAGGGTATAGTTAGGTTCAATTTTGATGTCAATTCCATTAATTTTTACGATTAATTTTGATTCCTTTTTGCCATCTAAAGCATGTGTAGCGATTACTTTTGCGTTTAAATGGCTTTCTAAGTCAATTTTTATTCGACTCAGAATGCTATGAAGGTTTTTAAAAGTAGTTTGTCTATTTTCTATATCAAGATAACATAAATCAATATCCACTGATAATCTTGGCATATCTTGATGGAACAAGTTAATAGCTGTTCCTCCTTTGAGAGCCAGCCTTGTATCTTTCAAGGCAAATGGGAGTATATCTAAAAGGGTGGAAACTTGTGATTTATAGATTTCTATCATTAAAATGGATTATCCTTTTCTTTTCTATCTACTGTAATATTATATTTTTTATTCAATTCACCACCTTTAACAATGACCCTTTTTCCTTTTCCTAAATTAATCTTCGATAAATCTAGATCCTTAAAAAAGGGTAAATTTAATTTTTCAGCTAAGGCCAAAAAAACTCTCTTTACCTTGATAGAAGAGCACTCTTCTAAAAGATTCTGTACCACATCACCTCTTAAAGTTACTAAGCCGCTCATATTGTTTTCTATTGTTTCGAGGGTATTTTCAAGGTTTAAGCTATCTATTAGCTCAAGGATAGCCAATTCACGAGAAGCAATTATTAGCGGAAATTTATTAAAATTTTTTGCTAGTAGCCCCACATTTGGAGGAAACATCTTTGACCTTTTATAGATAAGTTCCCATTTGGATGGTAAAAGCTTGGTCCACTTGGGCAAAAGAGTACAGCTATAAGACCTTATATATATTTTCTTCTCTCCCATTGGCAGGTAATGCGAATGACCATGTAATTCCAATGCTGTTTTTGATGAAACATGGATTTTTAAGTCTATTTCTTCTTGAAAGAGGCGAATAACCCCCATCCAGTTAATGGGTTCACCAACTCTTTTATATATGCCAGGTCCTACTCTCTCTAATGCCTTTAGTTTATCGGCATATTTATAGGCAAGCCTTTGACTTATTCCTCTACTTCTAAGCCATTTTAAAGAGTGTAAGTCACCTTCTTTCCATTCTGTTAATATTTGGTTTATTTTAGACATCTTAAATAGTACCTATGGTTCTTAATATAATCTATATTTTAAACTTTGAAGAGGTTTAAATCAAGGTGTAAATAAGCCCCTATGATTCTTAAAATGTATTATAATTTAAACCATTTTAACTGATTTCTTTTGGCAAAGCCTTTTCAAGCAGGATCCAAGCCATACCACCCACCCCAGCAAATGCGGCCAATACTAAGAACATGGTTTGGTCGCTATAAAGATCAGCAATATAACCAAAAAGGGGAGTGAGACAAAGCGAGGTCACTTCCCAAATGCCTGTCATCATCGCCATAGAAGATCCGCGCATAGTGGATTTTACCTTAGTAATCAGTTGGCTGATGATAATAGGAAAACAGATGCCATGACCAATTCCAGCAAAAAAACCAGATAGATAGCAGTGCCAGGTGGTTTGCATACTGCCAATTAAAAAAGCCGAAATAATAAATACTATAAAGGAGGGAATCACCAGTCGGTGAGGTCCCACTCGATCGGGTAGTTTTCCTCCAAACAGGCGAATCAAGGCAGCTCCTAAAGTATAGTAAAGCCAAAAGTATTGAGGGGATGAGATCCCGCGGGCATCGGCGGTGATAGTAGAAAAAGACATAATAATAGAAATCACAGTGGCAAAGCAAATGGTAGCGAGCCATATGGACCAAAGGGGTATACTGGTGAGTTCTTTTAGCACATCACGCAGAGTAATGGGAGTCTCATCTTTAGATTTGGTGGGACCTTGGACTTGAAATAAGGGAACTAATGAAAACAAGATCAATAAAGCAATACAGGGAAAAATGTATTTAAGGTCATTGGGGGCTACGTTGAGAGAACCCACAAAGGGGTTCACTAAAAGAGGAATGAGACCTGAAATTCCAAATATGGCCACTCCCTCTGTGCGCCTTGCTGATGGAATAATATCCGAAGCAAAAGTGAAGTAACCGGCAAATAAAACTCCTGTCCCAACACCGATGAGGAGGCGGATAGCATAGATCATCCAGTTGATATTTTCTATCCACATGATGGGAAACATCCCCAGGGTGAGAATAACAGTTCCGGCAGCAAGAGTGGGTTTGCGACCGATGGTATCTAAAGCCCAACCTACAAAAGGTCTAACCAGTATGCCGGTAATGGAAGTGGTGGCCATGATCATGCCGATTTCTGCTCGGGAAGCTTTGAGGCTTGCTAAAAAAACGGGCAGCAGAAGCATGGAAGAATAGCCGAGAGCTTGGAGAAAGTGGGCTACTAATAGAAAGTTAAAACTGCGATGGAAGACTGAGGGGGAGGAGGGGGCCGTATTCATAGCTTGAGTATTTATCCTGTCGTGCAAGGTTCGGAGTCTGGAATGAGGATAAAAAAAATCCTCTAACCATTCTAAAGCAAATGGAAAGAGGATTCAAAAGATTTAATCTGTAATCAGACTAGGAATTACTTTTTTACTGTCCAAGGAGTCTTTTTAATTGTCCAAGGATTAGGTTGGATTTTAGTATCACAAGCAACGATTACGAGGTAAGTGCTATCGATTTCAACAATCTCGCCTAATTTCAGTTCGATTTGCTCATACTTTTCAGTAGACTCAAAAAGTGGAATATCTTCTTCGTTAGCTACTTGAACGTCACCACAAGAAACGGTAGTTCCAGCCCAAAGTTGAATGTCTTTGCTTTTCATTTCTACAGACTCAGGAATGAGAAAAGTTCCTTTTCCTACAACGCCGTAATTAGGAGCACTGTCTGCACTTTTAGAGTTATCGTGCTTTGTATATCCATAACCACAACCAATTCCGTATCCAACGCTCCAACCTTGCTGTAATTCACCATCACGGTAGTTGTAATAGTTAGTTCCATAGCCGTTTCCACAGCTGTATTCGTTGGCTTGAATCATTCCAAAAGAGCTAGCGAAAAGAATAGATAGTATAATAAATGTTTTCATGAGTAATCTCCTTAATGTTTATAATAAAATCTGAGGGCAATGCCTCGAAAGATGAGAATATTAATATATTCTAATTTAATAAATGTCAACCCTTTTTTTCTGTCGGGTCCGTGACCGTGTTCGAATGTATCTAATAGATCTGACTGGATTTGTCAATGGATTTTTGTGAAAAATATAAAAAATTATTATAATGACTATAAAAAATAATGATTTTAAAGGTGAAATTATTTAAATTAAGCAGCGCTGCTGATGGAAATTATGCAGGTGATCCTGTATTCATGTTTTGCTGTATCAACGTGACAATAAGTCGAAGAGCTTTTTATTTAAATAATAATTATCTTTACCGAGTTTCATTTTTTCTAAAAGTCCGATTTTAGTAAGTAGTTCAAGATATTTAGCTGCTGTATTTCGATGAACTTCAAGCTCTTCAACAACATAGTCAATCTTCGTATAGGGATGACTGAATAAGTTGTTTATCAGTTCATGACTATAGATTTTTGGAAGTCGTGACTTTAGTTGTATTTTTACATCTTTCATCAAGTATACAAGGCTTTTAATAAGGGCAACAGTATCCATGGCTATAGTTTCTAGTGCTTTTAGCATATACAAAAGCCATGGTTCCCAACTATTCTCATTTCTCACTACTTGCAGTAAACGATAATACTCACTCTTATTCTGATTGATAAACCGTGAAAGATACAAGATTGGGGTGTCCAGAATATCCTGTTTGCATAAGAATAGAATGTTCAGGATCCTCCCCGTCCTTCCGTTGCCATCATAGAACGGATGGATACTTTCAAATCTATGGTGAATAAGTGCCATTTTCACCAGATCATCATAATTTGACAGTTCGTTATTATTAATAAAATCTTCCATTTCTTTCATCAGGAGTTGAATTTCTTCGATACTTTGTGGAGGAGTGTAGATGATTTCTTGGGTCCTATCATTTTTTAAGGCAGTACCCATCTGGGTTCGAAAACCTGCATTGTTTCCGACAACTTTCTGTTGAATGCTGACTATAAGGTTGTTGGTAATAAGGCCACTTTTTATTAGCTCCTCATATCCAATCTCAAGAGCTTTGGCATAATTATGAACTTCTTTTGCCGCAGCAGATTTGAATATTTGTGCTCGATAATTACTTCGATATAAGTCATCATTAGTGGTGATTATATTCTCAATTTCAGAACTTTCCTTTGCTTCCTGGAGTGGCAATGTAGATAACAGGATTTTTTGATTAGGTATTGTTAGAACAGTACCTTTCAATTCTCCCAATGCTCTATGTGCCTGTGCTGATGCTTTTAAAACTGCTGCAGTTTCAATATCACCAAGCTGTTCAAGTGGTTTGAACTGATTTGTTTTCATTTTTCTTCCAATTTTATTGTTATGCACATATTTTGGCATTTATTTATGCGCATTGCAATATTATGCACACAATTTCTTAGTTTTTTGTGAATATTATCCTATCATGCACATATTTTGTCAATTGGTTGGGTATTATGGCGGCCGCCGTAGGGAGGAAGAGTTACATTGAGAAAACCTGAATGGGGTGTTTTGTTATTTGCTAAAGCCTTTGCCCCAATCAAGATGGGGCAAAAACCTTTTTAAATTAGTATCGACGCTCGAGATCGTCTTTAACCCTCAGAATCTGACCAGCTAAGTTATTGATAAGAGCGGAAGTTTCTTTAGAAAGGACCTTCTTTCCAAGCTTTAACTGAAGGTTATAGATATCCATCAACTCACTTTTGCTAGTGTCATTCCAGTCAGTTAAAAAGTCTACTTCAAACTTGGAAATAACAGATGGATCAAAAATCTGAGCCCCAAACTCTCTGAAACTCCCCTGTAGTGTATCGGGGTTAATATTAGAGGATCCACCTAGCAACACTTTGCCATCTACTGAAGTAATTTTACGATGGTTTTCTTGATGATAGGTTTGGGTTTTACCATTTGGGAAATGGGCGGTGGTTCCTAAAATAGTCCGGGTTTTAATCTCAATTCCAGCTTCTACTAACTCTTTTATATAAATAGTATTAGGTAAACCATTGAAGCCAAAATTACCATTGGGATCCATAGAAATCTTAATATCTAGGCTAGGAACTTGAATCTTTCTTTTAATAAGAGCATCAGCCACATAAGAGTCATAGAGGAAGAGTTGCTCCATATAGATATTCTTTTGGGCTCCCTGGATCATATCTATTAATATATTACGTACATTCTTGATTTTGCCATCCACATTGGCTTCCGCGAGACGAACAGACTGGTTTCCAACCATTGGATAGGTGGTCTTTTTCACTTTTACCCACTGTAGAATTTCAGTTTTGCGAGGGAGGTAATGATCATTGCCAAAACCTTCTTCTTTGTAGAAGAACCATTTCCGCTCTTTGGGATCTTCGGTGAGTGCGGCTTCCACATCATCATAGTAAGAGTCTTGAACCAATGCCGCCACTGGACCTTTGACCCAAATGGCATTATCGTAATAATATCCGCCACTATGATCCGTCCAGTTTTTAGAACCAAAGTAGGCTTCAGGGTGATCGGTATTGGCATCGATTACGATCACTTTACTATGGTCAATTTTGGATTCATAGTAGGTGTTTCGTTTTTCAATCTCTTTAAAAACCTCTTCCGTTTTAGGGATCAAATTGGAGATTCCAAAAGGGATGCCGGGAGGATGTCTTTGGATATTGGCCTGGAGTAGTGATACGCAGGCTTTGACTTCTGGTTCATTGGCGATTCGATCTCTAATGTAGACAAAGACCGGTTTCATCTCTGGCCACATATTGTAGTTGGTGGCGTAGTCATGAAGAAGCAGGGTTTTGAAACGAGGATTTTCTGCTCTTTTTATAAGAGTCTGATCAATGAGATACTTAGTTAAAGTGGCTCCCATGGTTCCACCAAAAAGAAAGATATCGATGAAGATGGAGTCCTTGGCTCGGGTGATCATATCTCTAATACGCTGAAAGATAGGATCCTCTTGAAAGGCAATATGTCCTTCATCTCCTGGCTTCAAAGGCATTTTCATAAAGGGCTGAGACCAATCTAATTTCCCGCCGTTAAATACCACTCTCTGGTTAAACCAGTCGATACGTTCTTTACTGGGATCATTCTTACTTACAACTTCTACTTGGTTTCCAGGAACAATACCTAGATAACTAAGCGCATAATTGGGAATGAAGGAGTGCTTTGCCTGCATATCTTCTGCTACCAGTCGATTCCCTTTGAGAGCCGCAACATAGCTGGTAAGGTTATTAGACTTGGCGATACTTTGGCTCATCTGCTGCAGCTTAGGTTGCATTACATTAAAAAGATTGGCTGATGAAATGTGGCTCATTCCAGTAAGATCTTTTAAATAAGAAAGGACTTGGTACTTCTGATCTACCGATAATTGGATAGGATTATCGAGTGCATCCCTTAAGATGAGAAGTCGGTATAGCATATGGAAATTAATCACCTCAGCCACATTAGCTTGAGAGGGTTTTATGTATTTCCAATAGACGAGGGGCATAAGAACTCTCTTTGGGATAAAGGACTCTACCTCTGTGATGAACTTATTTGCTGTGTTTCGTTTCGATCGGCGAAGTTTTCCCAGTGCTTTCTTAAAATCTTTCATTAAAGCAAAATCAGCCTGACCAAAGAGGAGGGGATAAACTTTTAAATAGTAGTGTTGAGTGTCAATGCGATCCTTAATGTTGTAAGTTGGGGCGGCCCAGACATTTTGCATTAAAGTGAAGATCGTAAAATATAGAATGGTTGTTAGAAATTTTTTCATATATTCACCTATTTTATTGATCAAGGTTTAAGTCTTTGTGAAATCTATCGAGTTTGAATTGGCTGATGAGCAGCTTGCTGTGCTTCTCAATAATACTTTGACGTATGGTGGATGCTGCTGATGTAAGTTCTTCATCCACTGAGCTGAAAGAGGTGCTACCCGCTCTTTTTACATCTAAGTTAAGCAAGGAGGCATTGCCGTTAAACTCTTTCTTAACCAGGTCCCATTCAATTTTGCCAAGATCCCCTGAGAAATTGTAGGTCTCTGTCCCATCTTTAAATGTCCCGGTAATCTCCATAGTCGCAGTACTTTTATCCTTGGGGGCACCCAATCTTAAGAATCGGGGTATAACGCCTCCTCGGTGATCCAAAGGATGCCCTACCTTACCAAAGTTGATTACCAGTTTATCTAACTGAGGCTTAAGATTGGATAGATTAAAGCTTTTATAAACATCCACTGTTACAAAGGCATGTTTTGCACCCTGTTTGAGATCTAACTTACTATTATAAGCAAGGTCTCCCACTTTTACTGGGGCTCCTTGATGATTCATCACAAAGTAGCGTCGGTAACGAGCAAAACCTTTAATGGCATTTTTCTTGGTACGAGGAATCGGTCTTAATGGATTCCATCTCAGGTCGAGTAATTTGAACCATAAGCTGATAGATCCACCAACATAAGTGTAATCTTGATTATTAAGAGCCTCTGCTGGAAAATGCTTAGGGGCATCAACAATACTCTGTGTAGGAGAAAAGTCACTCTCATTTGCTAGGCTTTGAGAAAGAGTTTCATTCTCTTTAAGTTGAATCAATTGATTGGTAGAGAATTGATGATTCAGGCTGTGAGGAGAATCTTTTACCGGGGTGAAATAGATGTCGTATTGAAATGTTCCGTTGGCAATCTTAAAGACGTTGAGTGTCTTAACAAAATGAGTCAACATACTTTCAGTCACATTAGTTTTTAAAGTGTCTGTTAAAGATGGTCCACCTTCTTCTCCATGGGCAGCAGGAGCAGAAAGCCCTTCAAAGGTTTTTAAAAAAGCATGATGGAGAGCAATTCGAGCTGTTTTAACCACATACTCTTCATCGGTGCTGGTCCAAAAATCGGTTTTAACTTCATATCGAATCTGCTTACCAAAGGTATCTGCAGAAAATATGTCTTGATAATAATTGGGGGTGGTGGGTGGCGGTGGTGTCCCGATGCTGGCTTGCTGTACACTAGAAGTGGTGGTTTTACAGCTAAGGAGTAGCAACAAGAGTGAGAGTAAAATGAAACATTTTATCTTGATGGGTGTTTGTGTTTTCATAAGTCCTCGCCTAAATGTTGTTTAATCTGATCGGTTGCCCGTTGAATTGTATTTTGTACTGGAATGTTGTCTTCGTGAGCTTGCATAAGATTGTGCAAAGTGGGAAGACAGCTTTTGTTGCCAATTTCACCCAAGGCTTCAATGGCAGATAATTTCACTGGCATACTTTTTTCAAACTGTGCCAAGGTTCCAAGTATTTTAACTCTTTCAGCTGTTTTTTTACGAGCTAGCCCTTTGCAGACACACTTTCTAATGTAAGAGAGACCTTTGGGATCTAAGTTGTCTTGATAAAAATCCATAACTTTTTTGTCTGCATAATTACCCATTTCAATGATGGCCTGTCCTAAAGCTTCAAAAGCCAGGTGTTTCTTTTTCTTGGTGACAAAAGAGAGAAACTCTTTCTGGTCAATGTCTGCAATGTCTTGAATAATCTCTGATTGAAGGCTGGCCCCATATTTGAGTAAGCCTTCGATGGTTTTCGGTTTGGCTTTGTAGTTTTCCTTTATGAGCTGAACTTGGTGATCAACTATTTGAGATTTAACCAGGTCGGTACCCTCCTTCTTAAGTTGGAGAAACTGGCCTTTAGCTTTTAAAATAAAGAGGATATTATTGGCTTTCAATTTGCGTATCACTGCCCTCAGTTTATCCATTGGAATGTGAGCAAAAAGTTCGGCAGAATTCTTTAGATCCTCTTTTTTGACAAGTTTAGTCTTTAATTTTGAAGGAATTTTTCCCTGTTGTAATAAACTCAGCAATTGTTTTTGATCCAGTTTGTTGCCAAGAGTTTCAATTTGAATAAGCAGGCTTTCTAAGTCTTGATCTGAAATAAGATTCCCACAAGATTGATTGAGATTGAGCAGTTTCTCCTGAATAGGTTGATATTTGAACTGCTGCTGTTCGCTAAAAAACTCTAAAATGGCTTCAATCATAATGCGATCAAGACCTCCCACAAAAGTCTTCTCTTTGCTTTTGGTGGCGGGATCACTTTTGATCTTATTCATAGTTTGAATCACTACATTAATATTCTGATGCAGACGATGGAATAGCGCTTCCGAAATACAGATTTCGTGAAGCAGTTCGAAGTGGGACTGACTGTTGTAACCTTTATGGCAGACATGTTTGATAAAAGCCTTCTCAGAGGAATTATCTTCGAAAAGATCCATATCGAAATTGTGCTGGAGTATCACTATGGCATCCCTTAAATAGGAATCCAAGGGATTCGAATTGAAGCAGTAAAACTCTTCTAAATACTCTTTGAAAAAACTGTAAAACACCGAGTTAGACAGCCATTGTTGATTCTTATGCCCATAGTAAATCAGATCCAGGTTGAGGTTTTCCAAAACAATGGGAGAGAGAGTGGTGTCTTTCTCCAAGTGTTTTCTCGCTTTGAGGGTGAGTTCATGAATCAAATGTCTCAATTTAGCCAAACTGATCTGCTGGTTGAGATAATTGTACTTCCTTTTGATGACAGAGTACAACATAGCTAGCTCCGAGGGTTTTTGTTTTTTTATAAAAAAAATTTACTTAATAGCAATATAACGCTAACATATTTAACCTGCTTTTTCAACGAGCTTCCTGAAAATAATGTAATTGATTTAGGTTTTTATCTTCCGGTGGCTAGCTCCAATTGGTAATAAAAACCATTGGGAACGATCGCCTTGATAATGACCCTTTTTCCACGGGGTAAGGTCATGGCTAATTCGCTTCCAATGGTTTGCACATCGCCCACACTTACTACATTGGTACGGATATTTCCTTTTCCTGTCACCGGATCAACAACACGGGTGACATAAGTCGGATGGGTATGAGCCACCTCAATGGCGGCAATTCCCGTGGCACTCCCTCTTAAGAGCTCGAACAGCTCATACCGAGCTGAACTAAAATCCACATCGTTCACATTACCGGTTTTTTTTATAGGAGTTTCAATGATTTGCCCATTTTCTAAATGCAGCCGGAAAGTGAGAACTTCTCGCGGCTTTTCATTGATATTGGACTCTTTTATAAGTTGGTTTTCAAAAGCTGTATTTCTTACGACTCGTTGAAAACCCACATCTGATTCCACCACTGGCGGTAACTCTTCATATTTTAACAGATTAATAATACTGTTCTTTTGAAGGGGACGATCCATCTTTTTACAAAATTTAATCAGATTCTTAAATTGGACTTGGGAGAGAGTTTCTGCGGGCCAGATGACCTCACTCATTTCTAGGGGTTTAGGGAAGATTCTAGTACGAACTGTCTCTAATGCTTTACACCAATTAATTCCATAGGTTGCAGATATAGGGAGGAAGGTGAGCACCAAAAACGCTCCGTAGATACTGTATCTTCTGAATTTGTTCATGAATTCATTATACATTAAATACAATTATTTATTGTTAGAATTTATGGCGGACAATTCTCAGTCTCTCATTTTCAGAACCTCACTTCTGTCCGCTAAAAGCCCTCAAATGCGGACAGAACTTAAGGTCTCACTGTTAGAACTAGGCTTCTGTCCGTTTTTTGGCGGAAAAAGCGGACAAAACTTGGGTTCTCATTTTCAGAACCTTACTTCTGTCCACTTTACTCTCAATACGGTCACTTACCATAACCTCTAGGGCGAATCTTTGCTATCCTGCATGTACGATGATCCCGTAGGTTCGTTCTTGTATTGCTTCATGTTGAAGTGTGAACAGGCGATTTGCGTAATCTCCGCCGTTCAGGGCGGAGTTAGCAAATCTTTAAAAATTAATACTTCCTTACTGTAGAAGAATCCCACGCATCTATG
>CAYFLR010000011.1:37903-57758 GCA_964343805.1 uncultured bacterium
TTTGTTATTTATCTTTTTTCTTATAATCGCGTGCAAACCCGCAGAAGAGGACAGTGAAGCAAAATCTGCCAGTGTTGCTCCGGCTGGACGTTACTTCGATACCCACGATAGCCTAACTATGCCCCTATTCTGTCAGGAAGATCCACATGTTGCGGTGGATCAAGCTAAGTTAGAAAAGCTCATTAACCCTAAACCAGATTCTTCAACTGAAAATATGGGACCTTTGGTGAAGTTTATGGTGGCCAATGACCATGAAAAAAAGGCCTTTCTGGATGGGTTAAAAACTCATTCCTTAGCGGAACTTGAAAATAGTTTCGCTGAGACAGGTTTGATGATTGCCTGTGCCCTTAAAGAAGCTATCGAATTAGAGCAGCTGACTGAACAGGAAATAAAGGATTACAGATATCAAATTCAAATGATATCCCATGTGGAAATCTCCAAATGTGATGATGATCAGATGATTGCCTATGATACTCTTTACTCTGATGCTCAGATCGGTGTGAGTTCCTTGCGTGATTTTGTGTTAATGCTTGTACAAGATGAGAAGTCCATTGTGCTGGAAGCTTTTAACGATGAAATATATGATCATGAGTTGGCTCTTTATCGGGCTCCCCAAGCAGATCTTGATGAGCAAATTGAGAACATTGAGAAGGTTTTTGATGGAGAAGCCCCAACCTCTGAGTGGGGAACCAAGGTTGATTTTAAGAAGGTCATCAGAGGTAAGGATATCAAATTACCCCTCCTTCCAGAATACAGGTTCCATGATGTAAATGAGGATGAATTGAATGATATTCTTTGGACCATAGAGTCTATTTATCAAACCTCGTTTTCCGTTGCTCGTGAAGAATATCTGAGTCAAAACAACTTTTCCCCGGATCAAATTGTGGCTGAAGATCTTCGAAATGCCCATAAGGATGAATTTGAAGTTCAATTGGATTTGCTAAAAATTGAATCCCTTTCAAAGGGGGTTCTAAGTATTCTTTCCGAGACACCTGTAATACTTTATATAAATAAAGAAGAGTTTTCCCATGGGGAAGTATTGGGAGCTTTATTGAGGGTCTATCAAAATGCAGATCAGATAATAAAAGACATGAAAAACGATGGTTATGATAGTGAACCATTGGTTGCCAATAGTTCTTTTGTTCATGCTTATATTAGAAAAAATGTAGATCAATGTTTTGCTGCTCATACTGCTTGGAGAGACTATAAATCCTCCCAAGCTTGGCAAACAGGTATGTACACTCTAGGTGTGTTTGCCGTTACTTTTGGTTCGGGAATTCTTCTTCCTGGCTTTGGCTCCCTCCTGGTTTCTTTAGCCATTGATGCTCTCTTTATTAAGAACTATTTTGATGAACTGGAGCAGGTTAAAATATGGTCTGGAGCTTTTGTAGGTGAGAATTACGAGTTGGAGAAGATGGTAGAGAAGCAAGCTGATATGAGGAAGAAAATTGCCATACAGATATTTGGTGCCAGTGTTGGAACTTTAATGGGGGCATTAAGTAGCCGTTTAGTGAATACCGCCGTTACTAAAACCCGAGAAACTATTCTATTTAAGAAGGGTTTTAATGTGGACAAATATCGGGAGGTAAGATTCACCGTTGGAATGACGGAAACGGGTGAGTATATCATGCTCGATCGGGGCGATATAATGGCCTATAATATGCAGGCTATTTTGCGACATATTAAGCAGCTCAGTAAAGCGGGTAAGTTACCCGAAGATTTGAGTGGTATACTAGAAAATGGGATATTAAAGGATCAAGGAAAGCTGGAACGCCTAGCAAATACCACCTATCTAAAAGCCTATAACCCCGATTATTCAAAGGAAGCGGAGTACCTCAAAGAATTCACCATTAAAGCAGAAGAGATTCCCAATTTCTTTGTAAGAGTTGGAGATAATATGGATGAAGAAATCATCCGGGCAGCAGCTAAGGGTATGGAAGAAATGGGAGAGGTGAGCCATTTACTGGAGACTCTTCTTATTCGCTCGGAAAATAAACGATCGATTCCTGGGATGATTCGAGCTTTGGTCAATAACCGACTCAACTCTATACTATCAAGACCTCTTTCTAAGGCGGCGGGCCAGGCGGGACAGGAAACCGATTTATAAGCTCTTGGACCTGGATTTTTGCATGGGCTTCTGCTGGTGTTTCAAATCCATTTAAGGAGACTGTTTTTTGTAAAATGATAGGGCCGGTATCCACACCCTCATCTACAAAATGAACCGTACAGCCGGTGACTTTCACCCCTTTTGCAAGGGCTTGCTCTACAGCATGGAGACCGGGAAAAGAGGGAAGTAATGAGGGGTGTATATTAATGATTCGTCCTTTGTATTGTTTGACTATCTCAGAATGGAGTATGCGCATATAGCCAGCCAGGATTACTAAATCGATTTCATAATGCTCGAGCGCAGAAAGAATATCGTAGTCTCGACGAGGTAGATCTAACTCTTTGGTCCACTCTTCATGACCATCTAGGACTAGGGGATGATTTCTATTTCCTACCACCAAGGAAGGAATGCCTAAATCATCTGCTAGTTGTCTTCCGGGGCATTCTGGTTTATCCGTAAGACCTACGGTGATCTCACATCCGGTGAGTTGGTCTTTATTTATATTTTGAGCGATGGTTCTAAAGTTACTTCCGGTACCTGAAAAAAGAACGGCAATTTTAATCATGGAAGATCACTCCCTCTTTATCATTTTCCTGTTTGGAGGATAACTCTCCGAGTTGATAAAAGGGCTGGTTTAACTTGTTAAAAAGATCTTTCAAAGAGGTGAGTTCGTCGGGGTTAATAACAATAACCATCCCTACTCCGCAGTTAAAAACTCTGAGGAGTTCATTATCATCAATATGGGCTCGCTCTTTAATCTCTTGGAAAATAGCAGGAATTTCCCAGGAGGATCGAGAGATGTGACAACTTAAATGATCGGGTAAAACTCGGGGTAAATTCTCTAACAAACCTCCGCCGGTAATATGAGAAAGGGCTTTAGGTAGAAGAATTTCTTTAATCTGTTTGATTAGTCGAACATAAATAGTAGTTGGGGTGAGAATTTCCTCTCCCAGGGTTTTCCCACCGAGCGAGTCTAATTGGGTCTCCACTGTCATCTTCTCCTTGTCGAAGAAGACTTTTCTGACCAGTGAAAAGCCATTGCTGTGCACTCCAGAAGATGGAATTCCGATTAAAAGGTCTCCGGCTTCTGCTTTGCTGCCATCAATGATTCGTTGTTCGTCAACTACTCCCACTGAAAAACCAGCCAGATCGTAATCATCACCCGCATACATAGAGGGCATCTCGGCGGTTTCTCCACCAATGAGGGGTATATCGCTTTGTTCGCAGCCAGTTAAAATGCCTTTGATAATTTCCTTGGATATTTCTGGAGAAAGATGGCCGGTGGCAAAGTAATCGAGGAAGTAGAGCGGGTCGGCTCCACAAACAATGAGGTCATTAACACACATGGCTACCAGATCGATGCCAATGGTATCATGTTTCTGCATCAGGTGAGCTACTTGTAGTTTGGTCCCAACTCCATCGGTAGCAGAAACCAGGACAGGATTAGGGGTTTTCTTTAAATCCAGTTTATAGAGTGAGGCAAACCCTCCAATTCCTTGCAGGACATTTCTGTTTAGCAGCTTCTTACTGGAAGCAGCTATATGCTTTGAGAAATCATTACCTGCGGTGATGTTAACCCCTGAATTTTCATAAGTTATCGGTGTGTTAGGTCTATCATTCATAATGTCCCCTGCTATCCCAGCTCCTTTTAGCATTTAAACGCGGCCATTCTACATACAAATATATGCTTTGACAACGCTTTAATCAGGGAAAAGGTATTTACTTTTACTTGGACATTGTATATAGTCGTAGCCTATTTTTGCACTTGGAGTCTCTCACAATGGGCAAAACAGGGATTCGTTATTAAAAGGTTAGGGCCTTAAAGTCCGATAGTAACGGAACTTTAGGGCGTTGTACTAACGTTTTGATAGCGAATCCACCTAACATCCCAAACAATCAAACTTTGGGGATAAATTCACCGAGAGACATTTTTAACAACTATGGAGTTATGGAGTAAATTAGTATGGCTTACACAAGTGAATTGATTACAAGTACCATTGACAAGTTTAAGAAGCATGACAATGACACAGGCTCACCTGAAGTTCAGATTGCCTTGTTATCCAAGCGAATTGAGTATCTTACCGATCATTTTAAAACCCACAAAAAAGATCATCATTCTCGTCGCGGCTTATTAAAGCTTATTGGTAAACGTAGAAATCTACTTAAGTACGTTCGTGGAAAAAGTGAAGATCGTTATAAAACTATCATTAAAGAACTTGGTCTACGTAAGTAATTGAAAAGGTAAGCTCCTGTCAGGGTTTTTAATGACCTCTGATGGGAGCTTTTTCTTGAAAAAAAAGAAAGGATTCAAATGATTGCATCTAAATCAGTACAAGTCGGTGGAAGAGAGTTGACAATCGAAACTGGAAAAATTGCCAAGCAGTCCAATGGTTCTGTTTTGGTAAAGTGCGGAGATACAGTCGTACTGGTCAACGCAGTGGCTAATTTTAAAGCCAATGATCCTAAAGGTGATTTTTTGCCTTTAACGGTCAACTATATAGAAAAATTCTACGCAGCGGGAAAGGTTCCCGGTGGTTTTTTAAAGCGTGAAGGAAAGCTTTCTGATGCGGAAACTTTGATGGCTCGATTGACAGATCGTCCGATCAGACCTCTGTTTCCTGAAGGCTTGAAATGCCCAATTGATGTTGTTAGCCAGGTATTATCTGCAGATCCAGAAGTTTCCCCAGACATTCTATCCATGGTGGGAGCATCTGCTGCCTTGACAATTTCCGATATTCCCTTTTTGGGACCTATCGGAGCGGTTCGCTTAGGTATGAAAGATGGTGAATTCATCGTCAATCCCAACAAAGAACAATTGGAAGACAGTGAGCTTGACCTTGCAGTCGCAGCCAGTGAAAAAGCGATTCTGATGGTTGAAGCAGGAGCTAAGTTTTTATCAGAAGAAAAAATGCTAGAAGCTCTTCAATTTGCTCATGAGACCATTAAACCCATTTGCCAATTACAAAAAGAGCTGCAAGAAGCTGCTGGTAAAGAGAAGTTTACACCACCTGAAATCGAAACTAACCAAGAGTTAGAAGGCGAAGTGGCCAAACGCTTTGAAGCTAGCTTTGTGAGCCGTGTTTTATCTATTGCTGATAAGAAGAAAAGATATGCAGAGAAGTCTCTTTTTGCAGAAGAGATCAACAGCGATCTTAACCCCGATGGAGATGATGATCTTGGTAACGAGATTGGGCGACTTTTTCATGAAATGGAATACAAAGTCACTCGTGAGTACATTTTAAAAGGAAGCCGTATTGGCGATCGTAAATACAATGAAGTTCGTGACATTGCTTGTGAAGTGGATCTTCTTCCTAGAGTTCACGGAAGTTCCCTTTTTACACGTGGTGAAACCCAAGCTATCGTAACTACTACCTTGGGAACAGGTGATGATGAACAACGTGTCAACAATATGATGGATGAAGGTTCTAAGAAATTCTACCTTCACTACAATTTTCCTGGCTACTCAGTGGGAGAATGTAAAAGAATGGGAGCTCCTGGACGTCGTGAAATCGGACATGGTGCTTTAGCTGAAAGAGCTTTAGCTCCTACATTACCTGATAATAACCACTTTCCTTATACCATTCGTATTGTTTCTGAAATCACTGAATCCAATGGATCTTCTTCCATGGCTTCTGTTTGTGGTGGAACTTTATCTCTGCTCAATGCAGGTGTTCCAATTGAAGCACCGATTGCTGGTATTGCAATGGGAATGGTCAAAGAAGGTGATGAGCAAGTGATCCTGACTGACATTCTAGGCGATGAAGACCATCTCGGAGATATGGATTTCAAAGTTACCGGTTCTCGTGATGGTATTACCGCCCTACAAATGGATATTAAAATTGATGGTATTTCTGTAGAGCTGATGCGTACCGCTTTAGAGCAAGCTAAAGAGGGTCGTGTTCATATCTTAGATAAGATTGATGAAACCATCACCAAGCCAGGAGATCTTTCAGAATACGCACCACGAATTGAGATGTTGAAAATCAATCCTGACAAAGTTCGTGATCTCATTGGACCTGGTGGAAAAAATATTAAACGCATCTGTGAAGAAGCCGGCGTTCGTATTGATATTGAAGACGAAGGTATTGTTCACGTTTCTTCTCCTAATCTCGAGTCACTCGAAAAAGGAAAGAAAATGGTGAGAGATATTACAGTTGATCCTCAAATCGGCGAAGTTTACTTAGGTAAAGTGGTTCGCCTCGCAGACTATGGTTGCTTTGTGGATATTAAACCTGGAGTATCCGGTTTAGTTCATATCTCTAATCTGGCGGAAGAGCGTGTGAATCGTGTGACCGATATTGTTCGTGAAGGCGATGAAGTCCTCGTAAAAATCACTGATATTGATCAACAAGGTCGTATCAAGCTCAGCCGTAAAGATGCTCTTGGTCAAAAACCTACCAACGCTTAAGTTTTATGATGATTGAACTTCCCGTTCAGGTTAAACCGAACAGCGAAACAATTGATGATATCCAGACCCCTGCTTACATGACCGATGGAGCAGCGGGGATGGATATTTATAGTGCCAACCGCAATGATATTGTGATCAAGCAAAATCAGGTGGTGGCCATTCCTACCGGTTTGCATTTTGCTATTCCCTTGGGATATGAAATGCAAATTAGACCTCGGAGTGGCCTGGTGCTCAAACACCAGCTTACCGTACTTAATTCTCCCGGCACCATCGACTCTGATTATCGGGGAGAGCTCAGAGTGATTCTTGGTAACTTTGGTGAGGACTTTACTGTGACTCCCAAAATGCGCATTGCTCAAGCCGTGATATGTCCAGTGGTTCAAGCGAACCTACAGGTGGTGGCTGAACTGTCCTCAACTGATCGAGGTGAGGGTGGTTTTGGGAGTACCGGAAAGTAATTCCAACTAGTCCACTAATACTCGTGGAATTTCTGCATTGATTCTCGTAACAATTTCATAATTAATGGTGTCGGCAAAAACAGCCAGATCATCTGCCGTGATGCGATTATTTCCATCCGAGCCAATGAGGGTGGCAATGGAACCGGCCTCAGCCTTTGGGATGTGCGAGACATCTACAATCATCATATTCATGCAGACTCGACCGAGGAGAGGAGCCCTTTCTCCGTTTATAAGTACATAACTTTTCCCACCTAATGAGCGATCATATCCTTCGTAGTATCCAACGGGAATAGTGGCCACGCGCATATTTTGGTTAGATTTAAAAGTACAGCCATATCCAACACAATCCCCTGGAGTAATATCTTTCACTTGGGCAATTCGAGCCTTCCAGGTGAGGACTGGCTTTAGTTGGGGAAGCTGTTTATGGATTGAGTGGGCTGAGAGTTTGGTTATTTTGGAAGCCCATAGACCATAAAGAGAAATTCCCACGCGAATCAAATCAAAGTGAGTCACCGGAAAAAGCAAGCCCGCAGCACTGGCGCTTATGTGATGGAGCAGGGGAGTTTCTAATGGGAGTACTTTTTGGTTTTTAAGATAATCTTTGGCGGTGTTAAATTCTTTAATCTGGGCATGCATGTAGTCTGATTCGGTCACATCTTCCACATTGGCAAAATGGCTCATGAGGCCGGAGAGTGTGATTTGGGGGTTTTCTTTTAACAGCTTTAGTGCCCCTTCCAGTTCCTCCGTTTTAAATCCCAATCGAGCCAGGCCCGTGTCCACTTTGAGATGGATTTTGATCGGCATTTTTAGAGAGATGATTTCTTCAAGATAATCTAGGGATCCCACTACCAGCAGAGCCTTGTTATAGTCTTGCTCTTCGGGCAGTGGTGCTGTTCGCCCCATAATGAGCACTTCAGCGGACAGTGATGAGATCCTCTTTTTTAAAATAAGAAACTCAGCTAAAGAGTTCACTGCTAATATTTTTATCCCTTGCTTCAAGCAGAACTGACTTACCTCCAGAAACCCATGACCATAAGCATTTGATTTTACCACCGGGCAGATGGGGTTTTCATTGAGGTTATTAAAAAGGTCAATGTTATTTTTGAGAGCGGTTTTAGATAGCTCTATCCAAGTATTTGAGTGAAGGGATTTAAGTTGGTCGGACATAGGAGCCTTTAATCAGCGCACTCGTACATTAACTGAGATAGGAGCACCATTACGAACTACGGTGATTTCCAGATCATCACTGGATTTCAAGCTGTGCAGGAAGTTAATGGTTTGAGCTACATTGTTAAGTTCTTTACCATTGATATGAGTGACAACATCTTCATCAATAAGACCAAATTTATCAAAAATGGAACCCTCATCGATTTGAAGTAATTTAAAGCCGGCGATCTGACCATTTTGAATAACTGGGGCGGCCTCGGCTTGAAAGAGTATGTCTTTGAGCTTTTTATTAATTAGATTGTCTCGGTATTCAGATGTCATTCCGATGTCTGTACCCTTCCGTTCAAATCCATCCTCAGCAATCATACTTTTAGTAGCCGCTTTGGATTTAGCTACAGCTCGTGCTTCTGTTTTATTTCCCACCATAGCATAGTTCTTCAGGTCGAAGATCATTTTATGGCGGTGCACTTCAACTAGTTTTCCACCGAAGAAGATCTCGTCACCCACGCGAAATGCTTTAATCTGACGGGTGTCTAAATTTTTGATAAGGGCGACCCCTTTATATGGGTTTCCATCATAAATGGTGCCAAGAAGAATAATGTTGAGAGTGTTTTCAATGGCGGGGGCAACAAAAATGAGCTTTAGGTTCTTTTTTGCTGATGCATTTGCGTGCAGCTGTTGGCCGTTAAAGGCGCTTAGAATAGCAAAGACAATGAGGATTGTTAACTTTTTATTCATTACGTGCCGCCATCAAGATATGATTCTGGTTTTCCAGGATCTGGCCATATTTCATATGGGAAGCAATTCCAATTCTGGCTAAATGACTCCCCTTTATTATAAACCTTTTACGCATTACCACAAGAGCAGAAATTGCGATCTCTGGATTGGCTATGGGGGCAAAACCTGAGAACCAAGTGTATTTACCTAAGGGGGAGTAGCCTGTAAGAGTTCCTGTTTTACCACCTACTTTGGTTTTAACTCGTGGAAAACCACGTTTTTTAAAAGCAATCCAAGATGTGCCGTTGGTGACAGTTTTTTCCATCATAGCCGAAAGCTTTTCAGCAGTCTGGGCAGATATAGGAACATTGAGAATTTTACTATTACCTTGATAAATAACTAGTCCATCTTTATCTTCTATCCAATCGACTATATAAGGAGTCATCATCACACCTTTATTGGCGATGGTGGCACTCAAAAGAGCTGCATGCACAGGGCTGATCTCTATATCTCCAAATCCTGCTCCAATCTCCGCAAGGCGTTTAGCTGATACTTCTTCTTGCGGTGGGAATATAGCTGTACTAACTTTTAGCGGAAGTTCAAAAGGTATGGGGCGATTAAAATAAAAGAGATTGGCATAGTGCTGAAGTTGTTTGTAGCCTGTTTCGTATAGAGCAATGCGGCCAAAAGCAATATTGCAGGATTTACCAAAGGCATTTGCTAAGGAAATAGCTCTCTTATCTTTCCTTACATTTCTGATCCAGTTTTTTCGTCTAATATGTTGACACCGACCCGGAATTTTAATTTTATCTTGTGGCTCAAAATTCGCTTTCTCAACGGCTGCTGTGGCAGTGACTATTTTAAATAAACTAGCTGCGGGATAGGAAGCTTTTAAATAGCTAGGATACCCATCTGTCTTCATGGTTGATCGGTTTCTATATCCTAAAAGGGTAAGGATTTTACCGGTTTGAGGGTGGATGGAGACATAAGTTCCGTAATCTACTTTAAAACCATTGAGTTTTCTTTCGAGTTTTCTCTGAACCTCTGGGTCCAAGGTTAATACAATCTCATACCCATCAATTGTCTTTATTCTATAGCGATCATGAGAAAGCTTCATCTTGCTAAGTATATGAGGAGAGTGAAAATGAAGGACCCCTTGGTTTGAAATAGTGAATTCTCTAGTAATTCTCTGGGGTGATTTTGCTCTAAAAATTGCATGCAGGGATGTCTGTAGGATAAACACATAAAAGAGTGCCACCATGATTGTGGGGAACCAAATTTTCTGAATATTCATTTTCATGTTTAGACAATTGTATAAAAATTAACTTATTTGTACATCCTTTTATCGGACTGTCCTATTTTTTTTCATTTGGGATTAATTTTATTTTATCCGATTAACTAATAGATATAAAAGGAAAATTAGTAATTCACCAAAAAAAGTGTCAAGTTTTTTTACATAAGGTCGATATGTTTCCTTGAGATAAGTTTGTTCTAGATCAAGGAGTAACACATGATTAATTGGGAATCATTCGATAAGTTACATGTGGTCACCAGAATGAAGTCTGTGATCGGTAAGTGGTGGAATATCCAGTTAAATTTTACCGATCCCAAGGGTTATATTCGAGGTGTTCCCGAAGGTCGATTTTTTAATCCCATCAATAAACTCATGGAAAAGATCGTAGAAAGAGAAGATGGATTCAAGCGGTGCCGTCAAACGGCTCGTGAGGCGACTATCGACGCTATGCATAGAGAATCACCAAAGATTTTCCAAGATCATGTGGGTTTTTGGGCCGTTTCGGTTCCCGTTCGTTCTCCTGATGGCTTCTTGGGCTGCGTGTATGCAGACGGTTTTCTTTTGGATAAGGATGCTGCCAAAAGCATCAGTGTGATTCGTTCAAATATTTCACATGATTACCCTGACATCGATCCCGATTGGGTTGAAGACTACCTCAAAAGTTGTCCAGTTTTAAAACAGTCAGATTTAGATTACCTCATCGAATTGATTGGGGTGGTTGTGGATGAAATGGTCAATGTGACTAAGACCTTAGCTGAAAAAGATGAAAAAGTAACTCAACTCAGTCGTGAGCTTGTAGATCGCTATAGCTTTGATCAGATGATTGGAAAATCTCAGGCGATGCAGGATATTTATAGTTTACTGGAAAAAGTTTGTACATCTGATGCCACCGTGCTTATAAATGGTGAAAATGGAACAGGAAAAGAGCTCATAGCCAGAGCACTCCATTATAATAGCTTAAGGAAAGATGCAGCTTTTGTGATTCAAAACTGTTCAGCTTTTAATGATAACCTCTTAGATTCTGAGCTTTTTGGACATGTAAAGGGTTCTTTTACCGGAGCCACCCGTGATAAAAAAGGTCTTTTTGAACTGGCACATGATGGAACACTTTTCTTGGATGAGGTCGGCGATATGTCACCTACTATGCAGGTTAAGTTACTTCGTGTTTTACAGGAAGGAACTTTCATTCCTGTGGGAGGAGTTGAAGAAAAGCAGGTGGATGTGAGAGTCCTTGCGGCGACCAACAAAGACCTACAAAAGATGATTCAGACTGGAGAGTTTAGAGAGGATCTTTACTATCGACTCAATGTGATCAATATGGTGGTTCCTTCTCTACGGGACCGTAAAGAGGATATTGTTCTTTTGGTTGATCATTTCTTGGGGACCTATGCCACTAAAGCCAAGTTCGACCATCCTAAAAAACTTGATAGTGAGGTGCTTGATTATTTGGTAAACTACGATTGGCCTGGCAATGTAAGAGAGTTGCAGAATGAAGTGGAGCGACTGTGTGTGTTGGCCAGTGGTGATATTATCACTTCAGATATTCTGTCTCCCAAAATTCTGGGTGCCAAACCAAGCACCTCGATTAAAACTAAGAATGCCAATGGCGTTGCTAGGAAACTAAAAGACTCTTTGGAAGAGGTGGAGCGAGAGCTTATTCGAGAGGGTTTGGAACGCACCAATTACAATAAGTCAAAGCTGGCCAAAGAGCTTGGTATTAGTCGTGCTGGTCTCATAATGAAAGTTGAAAAATATGAGCTAGACCGACGCAATAGATAAACTATCATTAAATAAACAGGAGGAAGTTAAATTTGATTTTCAAACTTATTAACTTTCTCCTGCTCCTTTTGAACACCTATATCTACAACATCTATGATAAACCGATTATTCTTTTTTTAATTATTTTTCATGGTCTGGTGTTTGCCTACTTCCTTCTAATGGCGCTTATTGCTTTTGAACCTTCCAGAAAGCAGGTTATTCAGCAGGCATTGATGATAGCAAAAGGCGGGAAATGGCAAAACATAGGTGAGAAGAGGGTTGCCTCTATAAAGGGTCTTAAAAAGAAACCTGTTAAAAAAGTGGTGCCCGCAGTTGAAGCGGTGAGTGAAGATTTAAAAGAGTGAGTTTAGGAGCGGCTACGGCCTTTCCAGAGAAGATGGATCACTTTAAAGAGGGCCATCAAAACAGACCACTTATTTAACTTGGTATGACCAATTCGTCTCTCCTCAAACAATATCGGAAATTCCGCAAAATTCTGGCTTTGATTGTGGCAATTGTTTTTTAGCTCAATTTGAAAAGCGTACCCTTCTGAATTTAGACTTTCAACTTGGCTTGCCATTAACACATCTCTTCGCCAGAAATTAAAACCACTGGTCATATCCTGAATGGGAAGCTGAAGCAGGCTTCGAATAATCTTGTTTACAAAGTTGCTGGCCCACGCTTGCCATGGACTCCAATTGAGAATTTTCCCTCCCTGAATGAAACGGGATCCTATTAAATAATCGCGCTGTTCCCCTGTGAGCAGGCGGTAAACCTCGATCAACGAACGTGGGGGATGAGAGAAATCTGCATCCATCTGGCCGATGAAATCAAATTTATGAGCCAGCCCGTAGGCGAAACCTTCTCGATAGGCTGAGCCAATCCCCTTCTTCTTTGTTCTACGAATGAGATGTAGATTCTCATGATATCTCATTTGATCTTGAACTAAATCACCCGTCCCATCGGGGCTGTTGTCATCGATGATCAGAATGTGAAAGGGGGCTTCCGTTCTTCTAATCGCATTGATTATGTGGACAATATGTTCAGATTCATTATAGGTGGGAATACAAATTAACGCCTTCATTTAGATCTTAATACCTGTTTTATTATTCCATTGTCAATTCATGGATGAAAAAGATGAGAGATTAAAGTAGACTTGCTTGAATATGAACCGCTTAATCAATTTAACCAAACTTATTTTATATCCCTTTTGGATTGTGGCCTTTATCCATGATCTGCAAACTGATCCAAATAACTCAAAAAAGAGAATCCGAGGACCGCTTTGGTTTGTTGGTTCTACTCTTTTTTTAATACTTTTTTATGGGTTGCTCTATTTTGCCAAGGTGGACCCTCTTTTTTTTCCTCAGATGCCTTTTTCTGATTCTCTAGTATACTCCTCCATATTCTGCTGGCTTATCTTTTTCTTTGCTGGAGCAGGGCAGTATCCTTATACTCAATGGCTTTTCAAAAGGTGGAATAATCTAAGAAATGGATGGACTTTTCTCACCTACCTTTATCTCTTGCCTTTGATGATAGGAATAACTGGAGTGAGTCAGCTGGTTCATTGGATTTACTCTTATGAAAAGAGCTTTCTCTTTACCCTCTTTTTCTATTGGGGGTTGGCGGCCTTATTTATGGGATGTTTGAAAACTTTGTATGCCAGATACCTTTGGGAGAAGATCCTCTATTCCTTAGGCTCTCAGCAAATGTTTATATTTTTGACACTATTCCTTATTCCTATGAGCTCCCCTGTTCTCCAAGAAAACTTGATACAAACTATTTTGTTTACTTTCTCTTTAAATCTCCTCACTATCGGTTATTGGTTTTATTTACCCGGAGCAATGGATCAAACCTCCAAAGGATTGTTTGTTTTTGAACTTAGCAGTAAAAATTTGGTATCAGATATCCGGAAGGGCACTTCCTATCCTCTTTGGATCATAGCATCCCTTGGTCTTTGTTTTATGGCCTATTTAATCTATCAGCTAACAATCCATTTTTCCTACATGAGTTTTGTGGGGGGGCTGCCTTGGGTTGCTGCTATGGTTCTCATGATTGTCCTTCAACTTGATGGGTTACAAACCCAATTACTTCCCTTTGCGAAAACAACACAGCGAATGGGGGTTCACTAAAGCCAAAGCTAGCCGAATAGTTCTTTGGAATAGATTGTAATGGAATCAATATGCTGATACTGCTCAGATCGAGCATGACAATAAGCCAGTTTATGAATCAATGAGAGCTGATCCCAACCTTTCCTTTTTCTCACTAAAACAAAAGCTTTTTTAATTAGTTTGAGTGCACCTTCGGGATGGAACAAATAGGCTCCTGTAGTGGAATAGCCATTAAGGAAGGGGATAATTCTGGCTTCAATGATTTGCCCTTTGGAAAAAGTCTCTTTCACATTGGTGCAGTGGTAGGTTTTTTCTTCATAGAGGTCTTTCAGGGCAAGAGATTCATTGGAATACTTTTTGACTTGAAAAATACTGTGAATAAACTGATTAAATGTGGCGTAGACATCCTTTTCAACTTTGGGAGTGTCATATTTTATTGAATTTAAAAAGTGCTCCACCGGGCTTTCTTTCTTTACATTGGGCTGGGGAGTAAACACGCGGTCAAACAGATAATAATCCATAAAGGAGCGCATCTTTGTTTCATAAGTGGGATTATCTTCAAAAATCTCACCCGTTTTAAACATATATTCCTTTCGGGCTTTGGTGATTTCTGGATAAAACTCCTCGCGAGTCATATGATCTAAAAGTCGATCCCAATAGTATTGGAAGCTGTCTGGAGTATCTGTCATATGAGGCTGATCCTTTATTAATAATTTACTTTTTCTTATCTTTTCCGTCTGATTTTAAAATAGCTAAAAACGCATCTTGGGGAAGCTCCACTTTCCCAATCATTTTCATCCGTTTTTTACCTGCTTTCTGCTTCTCTAAAAGTTTTCTTTTTCGGGTAATATCTCCACCGTAACATTTGGCTGTTACATCTTTCCTCAGGGCTCCTAGAGTCTCACGAGCGATAATCTTTCCGCCAATAGCCGCCTGAATGGCGATGACAAACTGATGTCGGTTCATATTGGCTTTGATCTTTTTACAAAGCTCTCGGCCTTTGAAGGTGGATTGATCTTTATGTAGTACAGCCGATAAGGCATCTATTCTCTCTCCATTAAGCATAAAATCTACTTTGACCATTTGACTTTGCTGGTACTCGGTTAATTCATAATCCATGGAAGCATAACCACGGGTGATAGATTTTATTTTATCATGAAAGTCCATTACCACTTCAGAGAGAGGGATGGAAAACTCTAAGTGAACACGATTCTGGCCCAAGAAGTCCATCTTCTCTTGAACTCCCCTTCGTTCATTACAGAGCTTGAGAATGTTACCCACAAATTCCGATGGGGTAAAAAGGGTTAATCTCACTAAGGGCTCTTCCATTTTTTCAATGTATTGGGGTTCTGGAAGATCATTGGGGTTTTCAATTTCCATCACTTCCCCTTTGGTGGTTGTGCATTTATAAACTACCGTAGGAGCTGTGATAATGAGATCGAGATTATACTCTCGTTCGAGCCGCTCTTGGATAATGTCCATATGCAGAAGACCAAGGAATCCACAGCGAAAACCAAATCCTAATGCACTGGAGGTTTCCGGTTCATATCGGATGGAAGAGTCATTCAGGGTGAGCTTTTCCAGGGCATCCTTTAAGACGGTATATTGCACAGTTTCGGTAGGAAAAATCCCACAGAAAACCATGGGTTTGACTTCAGTGAAACCGGGAAAGGGGATTTCTGTCCCATGCTTGAGATCAGTCACCGTGTCACCAATTTTAAGGTCACTGATTTTTTTAACTCCAGTGATAATGAAGCCCACTTGACCGGTAGATAATTCAGGTAAATTAGTCATGCTAGGATTGAAGATTCCAGTATTGAGAATTTCACATTGCAGGCCAGTGGCTAGCATTTTGACCTTTTGGTTCTTAGTGATACATCCATCGATCACTTTAACCAAGGTAACAATTCCTAAATAAGAATCATACCAGCTATCAAAAATAAGCGCTTTTAAAGGGGCTTCAGGATTTCCATTGGGTGGAGGCAGTTTGGTAACAATGGCTTCCATGATTTCATCCACCCCTTGACCTGTTTTTGCTGAACAGGTGAGGGCATCCTCAGCTTCAATAGCTAGCTCGTTTTCAATTTCTTCTTTGATCTCATCGGGTCGTGAGCTGGCTAAATCTATTTTGTTCAGCACAGGGAGGATCTCAACATCATTAGAAGTGGCTAAAAACACATTAGCTAATGTTTGAGCTTCCACTCCTTGGGTGGAGTCCACCACTAAAAGAGCTCCTTCGCAGGCTGCTAAGCTCCTAGATACTTCATAGGCGAAGTCAACATGTCCGGGAGTATCAATGAGGTTGAGAGTGTATTCTTCGCCATCTTTGGCTTTGTATTTCATACAAACCGTTTGGGCTTTGATGGTGATGCCTCTCTCCCTTTCAAGAGCCATGTTATCCAGTAGTTGATCTTTCATTTCTCTGGATTGGACGGTGCGAGTTGTTTCCAGCATGCGATCAGCAAGGGTAGATTTACCATGATCAATATGGGCGATAATTGCAAAATTGCGGATTCTATTTAAGTCCATTTTTTTCTTCGTTGTATTTATCTGGATTCGTTTAACCTATAGGTACGTAACCCTCTGAATGTACCGAAAATATGGGTTTTAGTCAACTGAGGATTAGGGATCTTAGTTTATGGTTTGGGTTCGAATACTTTTTGGTAAATTGCCAAACTTAACTCTGTATTGTATTTCGCTTTTTCATTAGATTTGAAAAAAATACCTATTAGTGGCAGGTAGGATAAAATCGGTAAGCCCTTATCATTTTCAAATTGTTGCTGATATTTAAACCCTTGAATCATCAAGCCTTTTCCTTGGTAGATCAGCAATCGACCTTTAAAATGGTTATTATGCTTCTGGGCTGCAGCTGAGGGGCTCACTATTTTTATATCCACTTCAGAAGAAATAAGATCTTTATCTACCAACTTGGGAAGGATTTGAATATGAACCTCCAAATGAAAATGAGGTTCATGGGTTCCATTAGAAAATCTCTTTGGTTCACTACTCACGATGACTGAAGAGTAAGAGGACTTATGTCCATTTTGTCCAATAAGCAGGGGCTTGCTAATCACTTTTCCTCTGCCTTTGGTCAGTAACAATTGAAGGGTGGGATTTAAAGCGTTCCAAATTTTCTTTGGAGATTGCGAGGATGTAAGTGGTGGAAGAGGGATTTGAGCCTCATACTTTATTCCCTTTTTCTCTCCATTATTTTCAACATGTTGAATCATTACTATTTCTGTTTGAATAAGTAGAGGTTGCTTGGCGAAGAGCTCCACCTTCTCTGTGAGTGATATACCTGGTTGAAGTTTCTCTTGAATGGTTTTAAAAAAAATTTTGAATTGCTCATTATTCCAAGTAAAGCCCTTGATGATTAGCTTGCACTCGGTAATTTGGATGAGCCTGTAGTTTCCATGGTTTTGAGCTTTTAGAAGGTTTCTGGTTTTTTCAAATAAGTTCTCACAAAGTTTTGGTGAAAATTGGTAATTCAGGATGAGAGGTTGCTGAAGGGAAAGCTTTTTTAATAAGTTATGATGATCTATCTCTGCTAGAGTTCCGCTCACTATTACTTGCTCTTGGTATTCAGTGAATTGAAGTTCGGGGGAGGTTTTGAACAACTTCCTAAGGTTTTTATAACGTTTTTGATAGAGAGGGCTTTGCACCCAAACATTGATCAATAGGGGGGCTTTCCGGCTTTTAAATTTAACAATCAAGTTGGTTTGTCCAACCTGTATACCGTACACTAGAACCTGATTTTCAATGGGGTACTTTTTTACTTCTACCACTCGACTATTCCCAACAGAAATGGACTTAATATCTTTAAAATAGAGCTCTTGATGTTGCCCAACCATCAATTTGAGAACTTTTGGAGACTGATTTTTGCCAAGCAGTGGGGAACACATAATTATTATGAGCAAACAGTGACTGATTCTCTTCATGGCATATGATTTTGGTAAATGGGAAATGATAAGGGTGAAGATCTTTCAGTATTTGATTGGGTATAGTGGCTGAATTGAAGATGAGTGGGTAACGTCTCTTTTATTGGATCGGTATAATAAATTTTTGATAGCGGTAATACTTTCAATAAGGGAGGAATGAGTTTGGATGAGATGCAGGATTGAAAGTTCTGTGAGCTATTTGTTTTTAAGGGAACATGAGAAGCTAACTGATAAACTGAAGGTGTTGTTCCTTCGGGTATTAGTATGAATAAATCTACATTGATAATCTGACCTTTTGGTGGAATGCTTCCTAGGGGAGATAGTTTCTTTTTAGAGAATGTAAGAATGATACTTTGAGCGGGGCACTTAAAAGTGAGGGGCATTAATGTTTTCATTGGTGGAGTCTTTTGAACTCGGCCACTTAAATAACCTAAAGAAAGCCCGCAGAAAATATATAGTATCTTTTTATTAAACAAGCTTTTAATTTGATTCTCCTTTCAACCAAGGAAAGCAATGATTTGTGGTTGGTTGACAGACTTTATACAAGGTGCCATTTTTAAATTGATAGAGTGCACTTAGAGTAAAATGATCAGTGCTATTTTTGAAAAAGGATTTCGGTTTTTGATGAGCTTTGAGACTTGCTTGCTCTAGCATTTTATAAGAGTTTAAAGTGCTCTCCCAATTTGTCAGATGGCTTATAATCTGAGAAAAGAAAAAAAGAAGAGAGAGGGCAGTCAAAGAGAAAGGGAAGGTGATGAGAAGGCTTTTGTTGGTTTTGAATTTATTCTCTTTAACTCCAGGAAGAGGCCTGATTATTTGATAATACCAGCTAAATTTCAACCTCTCTTGTTTGCTAGGCACTTTTCGGTAGATTCCTTGTAGGCACAGAGTCGTCATTCTTTCACAAGTTTCAAAAAAAAGAATCCGTTTAAATTGATTTGAAAAGTGGAAACGCGGGAGACGATGAGTGAGAAATTGCAGATGTTGATCCTGTTTAAGTATCTTGTGTAACAAATCTATTTTAATACGAATCAGTTGTGGGTCTGTCTGGCCTTGATTTAATTGAAGTTGAATCGATTTAAAAGTTGGCAGCGCAAGTATCATCTGCCTGCTCTGCAAAATTAATTGGTCGGCGGGTAAGAACATAAATTGGAAATTGAGAAAGAGGAACAATAATTCTTTCATGGAAAAAACTATTTGCATTTTTAATGCCAATGAATGATTTCCGTCAAGGGATGGTGATTAGCGGGTGAAACTAGTTTGCTTGACTGTCCACTGTTGCCTCAAAGATAGACGATGAGTCTCGAATTAGGTCGTGGTTTGTACTTTTTTAAATTCCAATAGGAAGTGAGTTACAAAACGAGGTGAGAGACTTTTTAAATCTTCAGGGTAGTAAGCTAGCTCTGCTTCCAGATCATTGATTTTAGATACGAAGCAGTATCTTAAAACCTGGGGATGCTGAGAAAAAAATGGGTGCTGTACAAAGTGGGATTGATTTTCAGTTATCATCTGATCGACCCATTGTTTTTTAAATTGCAATGACCAGCACCTAGGGAGATTCTGTTGCCCCTCTTCCACGGGCGCATGGTTGGGATCTAACTCGTCGATCACTTTTGCCAAGTTGGAAGTTGAAAGAGGAGTTGCCTCCAAGGAGTTATGGGAAATAAAGTGCATCATACTGGTTGTGCTGATGCGATGTAATAGGGCATTTTGGACTTTTGATAATGACTCAAGTTTATGGATCCCTAAGACTTTGGTAAACCATATTTGGTAAAAGAAGAACATACCCATCTGGTTAAAAAGGGATTGAAGATCATTAAGGTCGTTGATGGGATGCTTTTGATCTGGATGCTGCGGATTAAAAAGTAAGGGTATTCTTTGATCTAGAGTTTGATAAAAA
>CAYFLR010000011.1:57768-84545 GCA_964343805.1 uncultured bacterium
CTATATTCCATGGGGCTGAATAGTAAGTTGGTGGCCGTTCCTTGAAAAAACTCTTCTTTAAGCAGTTTATTTAGTTTTCTTCTTTGCTCTGTGAGAAGTGAATAACCTAACTGGAACAGCCGTTGTAAAGGTATTGTTTCAATAATATGCGGCAAGAGATCGTATCGTCGATAAGGTGATTCTTCCTCTTTAGTGAGAGTCAGAAGGGCGATATTAATAATCCCTTTAGTGAAGAGGGTCATGGTGTGAAAGTTATTTCGATCAGAATAATGAAACCCACTGGCAGAAAAGGCTTTATTAATTAGAACGGTAAAGCTTTCTTGAATTTGAGTGACCAGTTCTTCGGAAAAATGTTCATTTTCCAAGGTTTCGCTAAAAAGGTCAGAAGGAGCAGCCTTGGCTTCTTGGAGTTTTTGAGTTTCATCTTCACTGAGCAGTAGATCTGTATTTTTCTCTGAGATGGAGTTGATCCCTTTAAGGGAGGTCATAATTTCTGTAATCAGACGACGGGAGGACTGATACTTAAAGATATAGAGCGCTTCATAGGTGGACAAAAAACCCTTTTCTGAAAGTCGAATAGATCTGAAATGGTAACTTTTTTCTTCCGTGGTAGACTGAACCAGATAGCGAACTTCATCTAGTAATCTGATGGTATAATTAGTGTCTTCTCGGTACATGGTGAGAATCATATTATTGATAATATGAAACTCTTCTTGATCAGGGGTCATCACTTCAATCTGATATCGGTTATCAGGAGTCATGAAACAGCGATCTTCGTTTGGTTGGAAAGAGCTAGGAGCTCCATCAAAGTCTTGCTCTACATAAATTTTCAGGATCTTATGGAAGTGCAATAGAACTTGCTGATGATCCGTGCTCTTTATCTCTTCCATAAATTTCGCAGGACCAATTTCTAAATAGAGTTTGAGCCAATTATGGTATTGCTCAGGTAAAAATTCATCTTTGTTCCAGCAGTCTAGATCTGTAATGTCTTGACGTTGTTCTGGTGATAGAAAGGAGATGAGTTCCAGGCTGTCTTGCTTTCCTATTTCCATGATAGTTTGATAGATAAAGGGACCTGGCACATGAGGAACCATTTCCACGGCCTTAGGATGATAGGCTAGCTGATGTATTGCTTTAGGTAAAGTCCCCGATTGCTGATTATATAAATTGCGTATTTTGATTTCTTCAGGTAAACGTCCACCCCAGAATCGTTTCATTAAATATTTCCTTATTACTTTATTTCAATTAATGCAGTGACTTACCTTGCTGAATTCCCTAAAGACATTTGACCTTGGGACTAAAATGCCTTAGAATATAATCTAAATCACAGAATTGCAATAGAATTCTTCAGCCTTAAGGCGGCCAGGGAGTGTATATGCCACAAAAAACAACCACTAAGAAGGGGGCAAAGTCTTCTAAACGACTAAATGAAAGACTATCCATCCAGTTTGTAGTAGATTATATGGTCGAAGGAGCGAAATCAAAAGCTAAGTCCAAAGCCAAGAAGGAAGATAAACTTCCTGGGGACTACTTTTTTGATTTTGCAGCAAACTTAGGATCTGGAGGCGTTTTTATCCGTACTAAAAAGCCTCAAGGTGTTGATAAAGTTCTAACATTAAAGTTTACCATGCCTGGAAGCAGAAAGTCTTTAAAGGTAAAAGGTAAGGTTATGTGGGTTCAAGAGGCGGATCCCAAGAATGAAAAGGTGGTCCCTGGTATGGGTGTCCAGTTTATCGACTTACCTTCCGATATTCGTGAGAGAATAGTTGGCTTTATTGCTAAGCAAAAGGAAGCTGGCGCTGAAATGGTCTAGCGATTGACGGGTTTTAGGTGAAAATTCTAATTATTGAAGATGAGATGTCCATTGCGACTCTTTTGCAACGACGTCTTACTAAACAGGGGCATGAGGCTGATTTTGTTGAAGACTTCAGCCTCGTTCAAGAGACCTTAAAACAGCAAGATTATCACGTGGTGTTCTGTGATTTCAACATCAGCCCTCAGATGGATGGCTTTGATGTGTTCCATTTTGCTCAAAAAGAAAAATCAAACCCACCTCATTTTGTTTTCATATCAGGCGATGATGAGATTGAAGAACGCATAAAAGATGAATTGCCCGCAGATGCAGCTGTGTCTTTTTTGGCTAAACCTTTCATGGGGAAGGATGTTGCTGAGATTTTGGCAGAAATAGAATCCTAGATACACACCTTAAATTGAGTAAGAACCAGCAAAGAAAATAGTGTAAGAGAGAGCTTCAATTTCTTGAATAGAGGAGTCTCCTACTTTCTGAGATTCTCCGCTTCCCATTTGCATAATTCCGCCCAAGCTAATAGTTGACTCCTTAGTGCTCCAAGAAGCGGAAAAACTCCCTCCTATGAAATCGAGATGGTCTACTTGCCCCTCTTTTTTCTTACTTATTGCTGGAGCAAAAGAGTAATTTGAGAACGCTCCCAGTCTTAAAGGCAGGTTGGGGGTTAGATAGTATTCGGTACCTACAGCCCAGTTATTGACCATTTCACGGGTGTTGTCATGGGTTTTTTGAGGATCTCCCTGGGCTTTACTACCTCCATAGTAATAATGATCCATAGTGAAAAGGAACCGACTGGTAGCATAGTAAGCAATTCCAGTGTTTATTTGGATAGGGTTGTCCTCTTCAATATTTTGAAGGGGTTTATCATTGTTCAAAGAATAAACATAGGAATAATCTGCTCCGGCTTTTTCACTGTCAGTTTTATGGGTGTTATACTCGGTTCCATTGAGTGTGAGGTGGGTACTTTGTACACTCTTATTCTCATCTGAAATATTTATCCCTTTTCGAACAGCAATTCCAAAAGATAGCTTTTTCCACATCATCTGAAAGCCAAATACGGGCATCACTCCCATGTTATTGATGTTCAGGTAGAGGTTTTGAGATTTGGCTCCTGGTTGTTTAAATTCTTTATCTGCGTTAAAAACGATCAGTTGAAAGTCACTAAAAATCATCTTTCGATTGTAGCCGTATAGTGTAAATCCAAGAGAGTACCAGCTCTTGGGTTGAAAGGCGATGGATGGACCTGCCAGAGTATAGTTCTCTTTCAGTTGAAAAGTTCTATAGAGAGTATTTATGTTTTGTTCTATATCAGAAACCTTACTGAAATTGTCATTTTGGTCCATGGTAATATTGGTTTCTGTTACAACTGAAAATCCCAGTTTCATATTGCCAAGAGTCTGAATCCCTCCCACAAAGGGGGGGAAATAATCAGAGGTGCTTTCGGTAAAATTCACTGCTTTATTTCTGTAGTTGGCGGTGAGGCTGTCGGGGTTTTGTTTTCTAACGGTTCCGAGAATGTCTTTATAGACAATGTTGGTTGAAGTATAAGCATTGACAGAGGCTGAAATATCGTTTCCTTGGGCGAATACGAGACCGGCTGGATTGTAATAGCATCCAGCGGGATCGTCTGATACTGCAGTGTAGGCTCCTCCCATTCCAGCGCTACGGTCACCCACCAAGGTTGATTTATAGTGAAAACTTTGGAGGAACGCACCCAAAAGGGGAAAAGATATAAAAAAGGGTGTAAGAAGCAGGAATAGTCTCACTGTTCACCTCAATAAAATTTTAATTGTGTTTAGTTTGATCCCAACAATTATAACATTAAGCGTCGGGCGGGGGAAGTACTTTCGCTAGTCATTTCACTGTGTTTTTGTTTGTCAGTGGACAGTGGGGTGACTTTTTTATTTTCTTTATTTTGCTCCGCATCACCTTCTTTCGTGAAGGGAATCAAAAGCTGCATAGAGATTTTTTCAATTCTATTTCCATCCATCTCTTCAATCTTAAGTAGGAAGTAATCTGTTTTCACTTCATCGCCAAGTTTGGGCATGGCACCAAAAAGAGAGAGAAAGTAGCCTCCCACTGAGGTAAATTCTTCTTCATCTTCCTCGTCCTCCTCTTCGTCCTTGTCTAGTTTGCTGGGCATGGGGAGGTTTTTATCAATGTCAAAGTGCTCTTTAAAATCATCAATATTCCACGATGCTTGGATTATGTAATTATTAGGTGAAACCTCTTTGATCGAGTCTTCCTCGTGGTCATACTCATCTCTGATCTCTCCTACAATTTCTTCAATAAGATCTTCCATGGTGAGGAGACCGGCGGTTCCGCCATATTCGTCTAGAACGATGGCTATATGTAGCTTTTGTCGTTTCATTTCTTTAAATAGATCACCAATTTTTTTACTGTCAGGGATGAAGAAGGGTTTTCTCAACATTTTAAGGAGGTCAAAGGTCTTTTGGCTTCCAGCCTTTAAAATGGGTAACAGATCTTTGGCGTAGAGGATTCCGATTATGTTATCCATCTGTTCTTCATAAACAGGGATACGAGAATGTCCTGTCTCTTGTAGTGTATCAAGAATCTCTTCTAAAGAAGCGTCGGAGCTTATTGCCGACATGGAGGTTCTAGGGATCATTACCTCTTTGGCGACGGTATCGTCAAAGTCAAAGATGCTGGAAAGCATTTTTGATTGATCTTCTCTGATTCCTCCCTCTTCTTCACTGACATTTATTAAGAATTCTAACTCATCCTCTGTAATCTTACTTTCGTCGTCCTTAGGGGTTCCAAGATGTTTAATGGCTAGGTTTGCGATAGAGGCAAATATGCCTGAAAGAGGGTAGAGGAGGTAATAAAAAACAGAGAGTATCCTAATACCCAAAAGTGCATAGCCCAAAGAATGTGTTTTGGCATAGGTTTTAGGGATGATTTCCCCAACAATAAGAATGATAAGGGTGGTGATACCAGTTGCCAGACCGAGTGCAAAATCATGAAAGTATTTTTCAGATAGCATGGTTACGATACCAGCAGCCAAAATATTTACAAAGTTATTTCCAATGAGAATGGTGGTGAGTACTCTTCTTTCATTCCCTTCCCAAAGTTTCAGAGGGCGATATTTTTCATTGGATTCAATGAGGTGTTTGACTTTATGCTCAGGTAAAGAAGTGAGCGCTGTTTCAATGGCTGAAAAAAAGGCTGAAGCAGTGAATGAGATGGCTAAGAGAAAGAAATAAATAGTTTCGGTCTGCGAAAAAGTGGATAGGTCAATATCCAATTTGTCCTCCTGTTGCGCGTTCCACTAGCCCTTCCGATTGTTTTTGCTGACTAATCAGCTTAAGAATCTGGCTTTCTAGTTTACGCATAGTGTTGTTTTCTTGTTGCGCCCCTTCATGATCGTAACCCAATAAATGTAAGATTCCATGGGTTATCAGAAGATTAAGCTCTGACTCTAAGGAGGCTTTATGGGTTTTGGCATTTCTGCGAGCTGTATCTACTGAAATGACTACATCTCCAAGAAGTTTCTGATCTCCCATGTGTTCACCTTCTAATTGGCTAAATGAGAGCACGTCAGTGGCTTTATTTATGTTGCGATATTGGTGGTTGAGTTCTTTAATATGATGGTCAGTGGTAAATAAAACTGAAATGGAGTGGTCCCTTTTGTCTAAAATATCGAGAATTTTCAATATTTTTTGCTCGATATGAAAGCGCTTAAAAGAAAAAAACTTGTAATTACTGGTCACCATAGCTTAACTCGTACGAATCCCCTTGTTCATCACTGGTTGATGAAGCTATTGATTATAAAGGAGAAAAAGAAAATACGGGTAAACTGATATGGCGAGATTAAGCGACCACTATGATAATCGTCCAACGTGGGTCCTAGCAAAAATTAGGGTCAATCTCCCGTGCTCTTTACGCACAAGAGACACTATAACTATCTATTATAGCATAAAGACAATCGTTCAACAATGGGAATTTATATTGAAAGATGATTCTCCATATGGGATGATATTAATCATAATGGATAAAATGATTAGACACCTCGCATAGGGAACGATTTATTATGGCAACTAAATCTGATACGATCCAAATTATCACTGACAGAGAATTATTAATGAAGCCCAGTCAACCTTCTAAAGATCCTGAAAAAACTATGGATCTTTTGTGGAAGGCTTTAGAAACAACGCCAGACTGTATTGGTCTTTCAGCAAACCAAATTGGAATCCTAGAGCAGGTTATTTGTATTAAATTTACCGACTTTGACAAGAAAGAGATCAAGGAAGCTTACGTAAATCCGGAAATTATAGATGAATCAACCACTCGGATTGGTCAGAATGAAACCTGTCTATCCTTTCCTGAGTATCCTGAAACTCTTATTATGCGTCCCGAATGGGTTAAAATTAAAGATGAGCTCAAAGGAGAGAGAACCTTAACCGGCTTTGAAGCTCGTGTCTTCCTTCATGAATTTGATCATTTTAAGGGAGGCTGCTCGGTGGTGTCTGCCAAAGAAGTAAAAAAGCCAGGTAGAAACGATCCCTGCTCTTGTGGTTCGGGTAAAAAGTACAAAAAATGCTGCGGATAAACTTCATATTTTTACATCATAGGACATAACAAATGCTAACAACCGCTGATTTTGCTAAAGGGGTCAGGATCCTTATTGGCAATGATCCTTGTGAAATAATTGAAACAACCTCCCAATCACCTTCGGCTAGAGGATCTGCTACTTTAGTAAAGGTAAAGGCTCGTAGTTTACTTACAGGTAAACTTCTTAATGAGACTTTTAAAGCGGGAACTAAGTTTGAAGAGCCGGAGGTTCATTTTGCCACTGTCCAGTATCTGTATACGGAAGGCTCTGATATAGTCGTGATGGATAAAGAGAATTATGAGCAGTTCTCTCTGCCTTCAGAAAATATCGGCTCTAGAGTAAAGTATCTTCATGAAGATCTAGATCTGAGAGCTCTCTATTATAATGGAAGTATTGTTAACTTAGAGTTACCAGCGCAGGTAAAGCTTGAAGTAGAGTTTTCAGAGCCAGGGGAGAAAGGTAATACAGCTTCTTCTACGGTAACTAAGTTAGCCCGAATGACTAATGGGATAGAGGTTCAGGTTCCACTTTTTATTAAAGAGGGACAAAGTATTTGGGTTAATACCATTGATGATTCCTTTGCCAAAAAAGGATAGGTCCTCTATCTATTTAAATATTCAATAAATTCATGATTTTAGTGTTGTATCGGGTGATGTGAATCCCCTCAGGGCATCTTGACAAAAAAAGGGGGTTAGTGTATTTATAACCGTCTGAATACCTGTGGTAAATTTCTAAAAATTATTAAAATATAAAATTGCTGGAGATGGTTATGAAATTATTAGTTTATTTAATGCCTATTTTCATGGGTTTGTCGATTTATGGCCAGACCAAATTTTGCGGTAAACTGACAAGTCTTACCTTTCAAACAGATATCTACCAAGTGATTCGAATGGGAATCTACAATGGTGAAAGTTCACCAAAGTACATGACCGTGAAAGATGAAAACACCATTATTAAAATGATTCGACTGGTCTCCAATAATTCTAACTATGTCCATGAAGGCGACATGGATGATTATAATTGGTCCAAGGGTGAGGATGATAATAGCTATTTTCTTTGTGTGACCTCTGATTCATTGCGAGAGTATCGAGGTAAATACTTTATGGATCGAGTGGACATGATTCAAGTGTGGCAAAATGGGGTTCGGGTTTCCTTTGCTGAAAGCTCATTGACCAAACGTTTTGTATGTAAAGCTTCTCATTTAAGAGGGGAAAAGGTGCAAATGGAACTTATTGCCTCAATCAATGAGGGCAATACAAAACTTTCCAACTACTTTTGGTATTTCAAAGGCGATCGCTACAATGATGATGAGGCTGATTATATCACCGGTCGATCTCTTTCCTATGACAACGATTATTCTCCTAGAAAATATAAAGATTTTAAACGGTTTAGCCTTGGATCTGCTCAGCGTGTAACAGCTGGTGATCATTATATGGTTTCTATTTTACTTCCTAAAAAGACTTTTTCATTGAACCAGTTTTCAGCACATTATTTGGATCAAGGAGCCAGTGGCGGGTCTCATGCACAGATGAGTTGTGTGGCTCTCCCCTGATCTAGGCTATTCTCCATATACAAATCAAGTGGGGTATGGTTAAATTAATGTTGTGTATAAATATGTTTTTACAACTCTCATTATTAGTCTTTTACTGATTTTAGTTTGGTTCAAAAGAGAATCTGCAAAAAATGAGTTGCTTCATAATGTCCAAGCTCTCCCTCAAAAAACTCATCTGACTTTGGGAGTTCACCCTTATCTTAGCCATAAATCTCTTAAGAAAAAATTTACCCCTCTGACGGAGTATTTATCGAGAAAGCTGAATACACCAGTCAAGTTGAAAATAACTTCATCTTATGAAGACCAGGTGAGGTTAATGGGGGAAAATAAATTAGACATGGCCTATATGGGACCATCCAATTACGTAAAAATGGTACAGGACTATGGTATTAAACCTCTCTTAGCTTCTATGGCCATTAACGGAATTCCCTATTTTCATGGCTTTATTATCGTAAAAAAGGATAGTCCCATAAGTTCCGTTAAAGATCTGGTTGGAAAGTCTTTTGCTTTTGCAAAGCCTTTATCTACCATGGGATATATTATCCCTAAGAATATTCTAGAAAGGAATTATGTCACCTTAGCTGATCTAAAAAACTATCATCACCTTAAGAATCATGAGGATATAGTAGCGGCTGTTACAAATGGAGCCTACGATGCAGGAGCAGTTAAAGAGGCCGTTTTTAAAAACTTTCGTTCTCAGAGTATCCGTGAATTGATTCGAAGTGCCCCTATTGCAGCTCATGTTTTTACTGCCAGTTCTTTATTAGATGCTAAATTAACTAAAAAGTTAAAAACTATTTTAATTAATGCTCATGATGATATTGATGGCAAAGAGGCTCTTAATTTTATCAATCCAAACTGTAAAGAATTGGTTTATGCAGATGATATAAATTTCAACAGCCTTCGGGACTATATGGGGTTAATGCCTGTTTATAATAAACCGGGAACAAAGCAGCTATCAAACTCTTCCAAAGTACCTAGCCATGGACACCACTAGCTTAGAGTTGGATTTTCAGAATCTTGAGCCCAGTATCGTTCTAGTTTTCTTTTGAGCTCTTCCATTTGGAAGGGTTTAGAAATAAAATCATCCATACCGGATGACAAAGCCTTTTCTTGATACTCTTTCATGGCATGGGCACTTAAACCCAAAATGGGAATCTTAGATCCTCTCTTTCGTATTATTCTTGTTGCTTCATATCCATCCATATCAGGCATTTCAATATCCATTAAAATAAGATCAAAGTCTTGCTCTGCTGAGAGTTCGCAAGCCTCTTGTCCGTTAAAGGCAAATTTGTATTGGCAACCTAATACACCTAAAATTTTATCCAAGAGGAACCGATTGTCTTCATTATCTTCGGCAATTAAAATATGCATTTCCTGAAAGGAGAGAGTCTTTTTGAATTCTTTAATAGTGGGCTTTTTGTTTTTTTCACAGGAAATATCTGCATTGACTGAGTCTTCAGCCAATAACTCAAATAGCTCTTGGAAAATTGGTTGGCTGCAAATGGGTTTTAAAATAATTGGGTGAGTGCTGTTCTTTTGACTCGTTACTTTGTTTGGTACGTTTTGAGAGGTGGTTAAAATAGGGGCATCTTTAATTATGTTTTCTTTTCTATAGTTTTCAAGAATTTCTATTCCTTTATGTTCCAGATCTGTAACATCTAAAAGAAATAGGTCGGCTTTTTTGTCTGAATCAGGCCAATAATCCATCAATGCCATAAAGGAATCTAAAGGTACTAATTCAATATCTACCGCGTCACAAATATTTTGGAGAGAAGTTAGTAACTTTTTACTTTTATGAATAGCCACTAACTTTTTAGAAGAGAGTTTGCTTTTGTAACTCTCTAGACACTGCGCCCCCTTTTCGGATGCGTGTTCAAAGGGTATTCTTACAATAAATTCACTTCCCTCTTCGACTTGGGTTTGAACTTCCATGTCGCCACCCATCATTTGAACCAAATTATAAGTGATGGCTAAACCTAAACCTGTTCCTCCATGAGTTCTGGTGATGGTGTTGTCTTCCTGACTAAAAATACTATAAAGATCTTTCATGTATTCTTCACTGATACCCTTGCCGGAATCTTTAATGACAAATTGAATGATGCTTAAATTCTCTTTTGAGGATTTCACTGAGACCTTCAGTTCAATGGATCCATTCTTAGTAAACTTAACACTATTGCCGAGGAGATTGATCAGGATTTGTTTCACTCTTAAGGCGTCCCCTTGGTAGTAAGTTCCTAAAAGGGGGTCTTCTTCAATTACAAACTCAATTTGATCAAAGGAGATACTGGGCTGTATTAAATGAGCCACCTCATAAATGAGATCTCGTATATTGAAATCTATTTTCTCTAATTCCAGTTTATTGGCTTCGATTTTAGATAAGTCTAAGATATTATTTACAATGCCTAAGAGGTTTTCACTGCTCTTTTTTATAATTTCAAGTGATTGACGTTCCTCATGGTTGAGATTCCCATCTAATAAAATATTAGTCAGGCCAGAGATAGAGTTGATGGGAGTCCTAATTTCATGACTCATTTTGGCTAGAAATAAACTTTTTGCCAAATTAGCTTGATTGGCTTTGTTTTCTGCTTCTGTCCTTTTTTTATTTTCCTGCTCTAAGGCCTGCTTTTGTTTAAAGAGTTCAATAAAAATACGGACCTTACTTTTTAAGATCGTGGGAACGATGGGTTTTATTAAAAAGTCAATGGCTCCCGTTTCAAAGCCTTTTATCTGGTGGTAATCATCTCGATACACTGCCGAGACAAAAATAATTGGTAAAAATCGGGTTTCTTCATCTTCCATAATAAGTTGGGCTGTTTCATAACCATCCATCTCGGGCATCTGTACATCAATTAAAGCGAGGGCAAATCGCTGTGTGATTGTCTCTTTGAGAGCCTCATTTCCTGATTGAGCAAAAACAAGGTCCACATCAAAGTCTTTGAGGAGCCTTTTTAGGACAAACAAATTGGATTCTTTGTCATCAACAATTAGAATTTTAGGTTTTTCCATTTCTATTCCTTTTTTAACCACAATTGAATAAGAGATAACAGTTCTTCAACCACAATAGGTTTTGCATGGTAATCATTGGCTCCAGCTTTAATGCACTTGTCTCGATCTTCAGGCATAGCTTTTGCCGTGAGTGCAATGATTGGTAAGTGAGCAAATCGTTCCTGTTTACGAATATGTTCTAGGGTTTCATATCCTCCCATGATAGGCATCATGATATCTAATAGGACTAAATCAATATCTGTATTCTTATTTAAAACTTCCAAAGCCATTTTCCCATCACTGGCCTTATAAATTTGTGCTCCTCCTCCACTTAAAATCTTGGTGAGGGCGAAGACATTTCTCATATCATCATCTACTACGAGGATTTTTTTGTCTTTTAAAATTTTCTCCTTATTAGATCTTTTTTCATTTTCAATAGGAAGAGGGTTGATGGAAGCAGATCCCAACTTAGAGGTATTATAGAGGAATAGGGTGAGCTCTTCATAGAGTCTTTCAATTGACCTTTTTCCCTTAATGATAATGGTATCGGTTTGCTCTTCTACCATGGTCAGGTCTTCTCTTGGTGTGTCTTCATCTATGTAGACTATTATATGGGTTTGATGACCCTCTATGCTTCTCAATTTTTTTAAAAGTTCAAAGCCTGCCCTATCCGGAAGGTTGATATCTAAAACGATACATTTATACTTGTTCTTTTTAAATTCTTGGAGGGCTTCCTCTCCCTGATTGACGCATTTTAGCTGGATGTTTCTTTGGGATAGCCATTCATTCATCGGGGTGATTAAGTTCTGATCCATTTCTACTAGCAGAATTTCTTTTAGTTGATTATCTAATAGTCCGGCTATTCGATCTAAAGCATCTAAGAGTTCAGACTTATTTACTGGTTTAGATAAAAATCCTAAGGCCCCATGTTTTAAGAGTTTGATGTTTGTTTCATCTACACTCATCAATTGAACAGGAATTCTTTTGGTTTTAAGATTCGTTTTTAATTCCTTTAGAACCTCTTCTCCATTGGCAAGAGGTAAATTAATATCTAAGAAAATAGCATCAGGTAAGAATTCTTGAGCGAGCTCTAATCCCTCTATTCCATCGGCTGCATGCAGCATCTTAAACTTCTTTTGATGACAAAATTTAAAGAGAGCTTGGGCAAATTGCACGTCATCCTCAATCACAAGGAGAACGTGATCTTCATCTTTAATTCCATAACGATCATCTGCTATAGATTTTGATGGAAGTTTGGGCTGTGGTCGGGGATCGTAATCTTCTGTTGGTTTATTTATATGGGTAGGAAAGCCGACTTCTGGAATGAATACAGTAAAAGTAGATCCTTTATTGACTTCACTCTCCACTTGAATTTCACCACCTAGCAAAGTAATCAACTGCTGGGTAATGGAAAGTCCGAGTCCGGTACCACCATACTTTCTAGATGTGGAACCATCAGCTTGTTTAAAGGCTTCAAATATTCGATTTAGATTTTCGGCGGGAATTCCAATTCCTGAATCTTCTACAGAAACGGCTATACAACGATCTGGGTACTGTTGGCTTTTAGAAAGGTCTGTATTAGAATCTGGTCTAGAAAAGTCAATTTTGATTTGTCCCTCTTGGGTGAACTTTATGGCGTTGGATATTAGATTTTTTAAAATTTGTCCCAATCGCAGTTGATCTGTTACTATCTGGGCTGGAAGTGTGTCATCTATTTGCACTTCGATATCTATCTTCTTCTTTTTTGCCAGTCGTTCGAAGCTCTTTAAAATGATGTCCTTAAAGTCAATGAGCTGCACTTCTTCAAAGTCGATTTTAAGCTGACCTGCTTCTATTTTTGATAGATCTAAAATGTCATTAATCAGCTCCAGCAAATCATGACCACTGTTTTGAATAATATTAATTGTGTAAATCTGCTCTTCCGTTAAATTTTGGTTCATATCTTCTAGCATATCTTCGGATAGCAGGATGATACTATTGAGAGGTGTTCTAAGTTCGTGTGACATGTTAGCTAAGAATTCAGATTTATATTGATTACTTTTTTCTAAAGCTATCGATTTACTAAGTAGGTCTTGTTGAACTATACCCAGATCTTGGTTTATCTCTTTAATTTCATTTTTTTGCATTTCGAGTGAACTATTCTTTACTTCCAATTCTTCGTTAGCCGCTTGGAGTTCTTCTTGTTGAGCTTTGAGATACTCTTCCGATTCAAGTAGCATTTGAGTTTTCTCATCCGCTTTTTGCCTATTCAAAGCGGATTGAATTTGGATCGCTAAGGGTTGGATGAGGTTTTTTAAAAAGGTAGTGTCTTCTTCTGTGAGAGAGTTCAAACCACCCAGTTCGATGGCTCCTAAAACTTGGTCCTCATAGATTAATGGAACAACGGCAATATATTTTAAATTGGCTCTGGCTAAGGAGGTGTTAACTTGTAGTTTTATATCTGAATTATCGGTGAGATGGATAAATTTTTTATCCTTTATTGCTTGGCCTAGCATCCCTTGCCCGATTGACACAGTATCGGGTGCTTGGTTTGCATCCCATAAAGCATAACCCCCCTTAAGATAATAAAGATCCTTGGATTCATCTAATATATAGAAAGTGGCTACATGGAAATTTAAAATGGTGGCTAACTCACTGCAGATATCATTAGTGAACTCTCTTAAATTCTTATCGCCCATCATTTGTTCACTGATTCGGGTAATTCTATTGGCAAGGCGAACTTGTTTTATATCAGATATCCTGGCTGCTTTTAATGAAGACTGCATTTTTTGTAAAGAGATTCCTAACTCATCTTTGCCACTAGCTGGGGTCATATCGAAGTTATAATTTCCTTGTGAAAGATTATTTGCTTGGTGAACCACCTTGCGGAGGGTGGAGGTCATTTTTTGCAAGGCCAGACCAAGGGCATCTCCTTGGGATCTGAGGTTGATATTCCGAGAAAAATCTCCCTCTGAAATGGATGTGGAATAGGCTATAATTTCCTTTGAGTTTTTGACTAAGTATTCAATACTCCTAATAATACTTCCTATTTCATCATTGCGCTGGGTCATAAACTGGGTTGATAAGTCTCCTATGGCAATTTGCTTTGCCCAGTCAGAAAGATGTTGCAATGGGGTTACAATGCGGGTGGTTAGATTAAAAGAGATCAGGATGGTAAGAATTAAGGTTAGGCCTAAAACAAAGAAGGTGATTGTCCTTAGCCAGTTCAAGGAGGAAAAAGCCTCCTCTTCATCAATTTCAACGATGATAGCATAATATTGTTGTAGAACTTTCAAATGATAATGGACTCCGAGGACCTGTCTTCCATTATGATTTTCATAGGTGAAGGCTTGGATTTGATGAGTATGAATTTTATCCAGATTCTTTAGATGGTTTTGCCATAGTAAAGTTTGTTTGTTTTCCACCTTGGTTTTGAGGATTTCATTGCTGGGTGAGTTTCTGAGGCTGGATCTTAAGAGGAAATCGGTCCCTACTAAAAAACTCTCCTCGGTATTGCCGAGTCCAACAGGTCCTTGCATGATCTTACTGATTTCAGTTTCTCTTAATTGAAAGGCCAGTAATCCTTTTAAATCTCCATTATCATCAGCCAAAGGACTAATGATAAAACTAGAAGGGATGTAGTTAGAAGGGGAATAAAACTCAGTATCTGAATAATGAACCCCCTTTCTTTTTAAAGCATTTTTACAAGTTTGGGCGAACTTAGTGTCTTTTAAATTTCCTGTTAAGATATTGGTCCCTAGATCTTTTTCTTCTGTAATGGTGAATAGGATACGACCCGCTTTATCAATTAAAAAGAGGTCGTGAATTGCGTAAAGACGATGAAAATCTTTTAAGGTGGTGGCTGGTTGACTCATTTTGATCTGAGTCCAAGGAACGCTTCGAGTGAAACCTTTTAAACTTTTGTTACTTTTCTTAAATTCCGAGGTGAGCCGGTCAAATAGATGATGGAGGGAGTCATTTTGGCTCAAATATTCTAAATTGATAAAATGGTTATCAAACCAGGACTGAATATATTCAGTTTTAAGCCTCGAGGTGGTAATCAAGGATTTTTCCACTTCCTTTTTTAAATTTGTGGATAAATGAACATAGAAGTAAACACTCAAGATGGAAATAGGAACCATAGCAACGATGAGAAACCACCATAGAAAGGTTTTTCCTATCCCTTTGGTAAAACGTCTAAACACAATCTGATTCTTTTTTAACATCATATTAGGTACCCTACCTGCAAAGCCTTGGATTTCTATTTCTCGGTTATTTTGGTGGAAAACCTAGGGTCCATAAAATATTCGATGGAGATGGGAGCTTTTAACGCTCCGCTTTCTACTGCTAAATCCATTACCTGGTTTAAACCCCATTTATCTAAATTCAGGTTTTTATAGTTAATTACACTGAGATCCCGTCTTAAAGAGAGCATAATAGCCTCAGAGGTATGTTCAGGAATATGTTTTCGTATCATGGATGCGATGGAGGATAAGCTGCTTCCCCCTTTGGTCATAGCCATTTCTATATCTACCCCTGCTTGGTGGATAGCGTGAATGACTTCTTTGATTGCGTTGAACTTATGTTTAAGAGCCTTGTCTGTAGCAATGATAATGCATTCAATATGTCCTCGAGGCCATTTCATCACATCTTTTGAGTACCAAGCAATTTGACCAAATTTACCTGTTTCCACTATGTCTGACCAAGGTAAGGATTGCTCAAAAGCCGCCGCTCGGTTTAGGAGACTCTCTTTCTTTAAAAAGGCAGGAGAACTGGGAGGAGGAATTTCAATGGCATAAACATCCTGTTGGGAATCAGAGCCTATCCCAAGTGTCATATCAAATTGTTTTAAATATTTATAAAGAACAATCGTATGAGTCGAGAGGAGAGAAGGCACTCCTACCAAGATGGGTTTTTTGTACCGTTGCTTAAATTGCTTAAAAGTTTCTGCTAACTCGGGTCCTGGCTTTCTACCTAAGCGGCTTTTGGAAAGTTCAACCATTTTGCCCAGAACAGAATTGATGGCTAGAGCATTGCCATCACGATGTATAAGACTGACCCATCTAAAATGGGGACTTTCAAGAAACATGTCCATGGCCAATGGTGATATTATAAAGGCCATATCAGCATAGCCTTCCATGAAGTGGGCTCGAAGTTCAGGCCAAGTTCTAATTTTCTGTATTTTAAAATCCGCATGTTGGAATTGTTTGCCATACTTTTCATAGGCAACAATACCTGGATAGTGATCCGCTAAAGGGATATATAGGGCTTTTAAATCCTGCCGTTGAGCCTTTAAATCAAAACTGTTGGAGCCGATGAGAGAGGCAATAAATATTAATAGGAAGTGTCTTCTCATGAGGAATCTCTTTTTTTATAAATTCTAGATTTGTTTTGTATTTCTTGAAAGCTTGTTTCTAGATGTCTAAATTGAAGACTTTCTTTATCTCCCAAAACTAAGAAACCATTGGGAAGAAGGCTTGCATTAAACAGCTTAAGAGTTCTATCTTGCAGATTTTTATTAAAATAAATAAAAACATTTCGACAAAGAATCATATTCATCTGTCCAAAGTTTTGGTCGCTAACCAGGTTGTGTCGGCTGAAAGTGATCCGCTCTTTAAGGAAACTATGAACCATACAAAACTGGTTCTGTGTGGTGAAGTAATGATCTAATGAGTGCTTTCCTCCTGTTAGTTCATAACTTCTTTGCCGTGATTCAATATCTTTCTTGGAGTAAACCCCTTCATTTGCCTGATACAGTGCTTGTTGGTTAATATCGGTGGCATAAATAAGGCACTTATCAAGAAGTCCCTCTTCTTTTAAAATGATAGCTAAGGAGTAGACCTCTTCTCCAGTGGAACACCCTGCGTGCCAAATTTTTACATGAGTAAATGTTTTTAGATAGTTAGTAATCTGATCTCGGATCAATTTAAAGACCGGAGGATCTCTAAACATTTCTGATACAGGAACTGAAATCCGACTTACAAAGGAATGGTAGAATTGTTCATCTTGTATCAATCTTTGGGTTAGTTGCGGCAGATCGGTAAAGTTGGAATCTCTCAAAAAACTATCTAACCTTCGGCTAAAGGAATCCACTGCATAATCTGAGAAATCCATACCGTACTTTTTATTCAGCTCTAAAATGAGGTGATTAACATCAAAATGGTTCAATTTCATCAGTCTAATTTTACCACAAATAGGGGGTGAGGTATTAATTAATTAGCTGAAATTAGTGGGTTTTATTTGTAGTTATCTCTTAACAAATTAAGGCTTTCTTTAAAGAAGGGGGGTAAATCTGCCTTAAACAGTAAATCTTCCCCTGTGGAAGGATGATTAAATCCCAGTTCGCTAGCATGAAGCATTTGTCCGATCTGTTTTTTATGGATCTGGTAGAGGAGTTTGCTTCTCTGATTTAATTGACGAAAACTGCCATAGAGGGGGTCTCCAATCAGGGGGTGACCCAGGTGGGTGAGATGCACTCTGATTTGATGAGTACGTCCTGTCTCTAGCTGGATGCGGAGTAGACTACATTTTTCAAAGGTTTCTAGGGTTTCAAAGTGAGTGATGGCCCATTTACCTTTGGGATTTTCTTTTTCATCCACATGAAACTTTTTACGATGAACTGGATGTCTGGCGATATAAGATTTGATAGATCTTTTTGGAGGGTTAGGATTTCCCAAAACCAGAGCGGTGTACCTGCGATGAGTGGTGTGAGCTTCAAATTGTTTGGCTAGATGTTGATGAGATTTATCATTTTTACAAATGACCAAAAGACCAGACGTATCCTTATCAATCCGATGTACAATCCCCGGTCTTTCCACCCCTCCAATGCCTGATAAATCTTGACAGTGATAAAGAAGGCCATTAACTAAGGTTCCCTTTGCTTCCCCGGCTCCAGGGTGGACACTTATCTGTTGAGGTTTGTTTAAAACAATCAAGTCTTGATCTTCAAAGATGATATCAAGATCCATTTCTTGGGGCTCGATATCAAGTGGGGTGGGTTCGGGTATCTGAATAGTTAAAACTTCATCCATTTTAAGACGATAATTTGTTTTCTTAATAGGTTGATCTGGGTTCAAGGAGGAGGTGATGTGTCCTCCAGCGATCAATTTTTGACCAAAAGAGCGAGTGGGAATCTCAGGAAGGGTGGATAAAAATTGATCCACTCTTTTTTTATTAAATTCTGCAGGAATAGTAATGGTGATGGTTTTCATGGGGAAAGATAGTCCGCAAGTTGCTCTTTGGAAATAGCCCCTTCACGTAAAATAGTAAACGAGGGGGAGGTACAATTTATGAGCGTGGATACAGGTGCGGGGGGAAGGGTTCCCATATGGAATATGCCATCGATTTTATCGCCAAAATAGCGATTCAGATCTTCCAGGGTGTAGGCGTTTGGTTCCCCTGAAAGGTTTGCACTGGTGGAAGAGAGAGGTTTCCCCCAATGGTTTATGAGTGCTTGAGCTTGTTCATTGCTGGTCATACGCACCGCTAAAGTGGGGCTTTCATCTCCTGCACTAATACCAGGAACATTCACTGAAGAGAGTACTAATGTAAGGGGACCTGGCCAAAATTGCTTTTTTAAATCTTCGATCTGGGGAGTGGATTGGGGAATCAGGTGATCATAGGAAATACCGGGTGCAACAATTAAGGGGATCGCTTTAGAAGCGGGTCTCCCCTTTAAATTGTAAAGCTTTTCTATGGCCTCTGGATTGTCAATATCAATGCCTAAACCGTAGCTAGATTCTGTGGGATAGGCAATAACTCCACCTTGCTGTAAAATGGAGCACGCCTGTTCTAACCAGGAAGATGATTCTAAAATCGAAACTTGAGTCGCCACTTGCTTCATTGATTCATTATTCCTGATTGATCATTTCCTGTAATTTTTGGTCTTTGGCTTGCACCTTTTCTTTCATATCGGCACGGTATTTTTGCATGGCATTATTCAGCCTCTCATCCGAATTGGCCAGAATAGAGATGCTTAGAAGAGCCGCATTGACAGCACCGGCTTTGCCAATTGCAGTAGTGGCAACGGGGATTCCTGCGGGCATTTGAACCGTAGCATAAAGTGCGTCAACACCTTGAAGATCCGTGGCGCTTAATGGAACTCCAATGACTGGTAATGTGGTATGTGCTGCAACTACACCAGCTAAATGAGCCGCTGCTCCAGCACCTACGATAATGGTTTTGAAGCCATTTTCCATCGCTTTGGAGGTGAACTCCATAACTTTTTCGGGAGTTCGATGGGCCGAGGCTACGTGAGCTTCAAAAGGTACTTCAAATTTCTTTAAAGTGGCGATGGCCTCTTTCATTACTTTATAATCTGAGTCACTTCCCATTAAAATGGCTACTTTATTTTCTTGTGTCATAGTCCTATATCCTTTCTAAAATGCATATCTTTCCAAACCACTTTGGAAACGGCTTGATAAACTCTATTTCTTGCTTCTTGACGAACTCCTTCCGGAGGGAGTTCCGAATATTCATCTGGGAAGAAGCTACATACATTAAGAACACGCCCTCCATGGGTTACAATATCTTGTTTGTCATTGAGCTTGGTCCCGGCATGGAGCACATAACTATCTCTATCTTGATAGACCTGATCTATACCTGAAATAACATCTCCCTTAACAGGGCTGCTTGGGTATCCTGCACTGGCTAAAACCACACAAATGCTACACCCTTTTTTCCATTCCAGCGGAGGAAAGTGGCTCAAAGCCCCTTGACTTTGATACCAAAAAATCTCAGCCAGATCGCTTTCCAGTAGTCCTAAAATAGATTGTGTTTCTGGGTCGCCAAACCGAACATTATATTCAAGGAGTTTGGGACCATTTTTGGTGAGAATAAGTCCGGCAAATAGAATGCCTTGAAAAGGCGCTCCCCTTTTCTGCATTCCATCTAAAACGGGTTGAATCATCTGATTCATAATATTATCTTTGAGTTCACCCCCAGCCCATTCCAAAGGGCAATAGGAGCCCATTCCACCGGTATTAGGTCCCTGACCATTTTCATTGAGGGCTTTGTAGTCTTGAGCTGGTTCGAGGGGAAGGGCCGTTTTCCCATCACATAGAGCAAAGAAAGAGAGTTCGGGACCCTCTAAAAACTCTTCCACCACCACTTGATCAGAGGCTGATCCAAATTTTTTTGCCGTGTAAATAGTATGAAGAGCCTCTTCTACATCACTCATTTGATGACAGAGGAAAACTCCTTTACCTGCGGCCAAACCATCTACTTTAATAACCAAAGGAAGGAGAGAGGGCCCAATGTAGTTTTCCACATCCTCTTTTTGAGTAAAAGTTTTGTATTCGGCAGATGGAATGTTGAATTCCCGGCAAAAGTCTTTGCAGAATACTTTACTGGTCTCAAGTTGAGCAGCTTTTTGAGTGGGACCAATGATGGGTAGACTTTCTCGTTGGAAGCGATCCACCACTCCTTTTTCTAATAAGTTTTCCGGACCCACAATGGTGAGATCAATTTTATTCTCTTTCACCAAATCAATGAGACGATCAAAGTTATTAGGGTCTTCATTAAAGCAGTGGGCATGCTCAGACATTCCTGGATTGCCAGGAATAGCAAAGACTTGATTCACATTTTTTGAATCTTTTAATTTACGGCAGATGGCGTGCTCCCTTCCACCGCTCCCCAAGACGAGTATATTAATAGGACCTTGTATCATGAGGGGTCCTCCTTTTAATGTTTAAATTGTCGAGTTTTAGTGAAAACCATCGCGATATTGTGTTTGTTCGCTTCGGTTACAGATTCTTCATCCCTAATGGAGCCACCGGGTTGAATAATGGTGGTTACTCCAATTTCAGCTGCCATTTCCACCACATCTTTAAAAGGGAAAAAGGCGTCAGATGCCAGCACTAAAGGATTCTCTGGGTTGGAAGGTTTAAATTTGGGGAAATTCTCATGCATTTTAGAGGTGGCAATTTTCATGGCGTCGATACGGCTCATTTGACCAGCCCCAACTCCTAAGAGTTGATCGGCTGTGGAAAGTACAATGGCATTGGATTTCACGTGTTTTACTGCTTTCCAAGCAAAGTTGATTCCCATCTTTTCATCATCGGTTGGGAAGCGATCGGTCACTACTTTGAGTTCATTTCCACTAAAGAGGGTTTGATTACTTTCTTGCACTAACCAACCTCCTTGCACTCTTGTATAGTGAGTTTGGTTATAAAGCGGTTGAGCAGTGGGAACCTCTAATAATCGAATGTTTTTCTTTTTACGTAAAATTTCGAGAGCTTGGTCTTCAAAAGAGGGGGCCGCAATGATTTCAAAAAAGCGGCTGTGGAGTTTTTCAGCCACATCTAAAGTAATAGGCTGATTACAGATAACAATGCCCCCAAATGCTGATTGAGGATCTGTTTCAAGAGCTTTTTCATAAGAAGCTAAAAGAGAAGTTGGGTGAATGGCCATTCCACAGGGGTTGTTATGTTTGACAATAATGGTGACAATATCATCAGTAAACTCAGTGATCATCTCAAAACAGGCATTAATATCGAGGAGATTATTATAAGAGAGTTCTTTTCCATGCAGCTGCTTCATGGTGGCGAGGGAGAGAGACTCATGATCCTTAACTCCTTGATCTAAATAGAGCTGGGAATTCTGATGGGGATTTTCTCCATAGCGTAAGGACTGCTGACTATTCATATTCAGGGTTGCTTGCTGAGGCCAATGGTCGGTATTTTGAAAGGGGTCCGCTTTAGGGCTTGAAAGCTTTTGACCTTCAGTGAAATGGGTTTCTAAATAACTGGCAATGGTTTGGTCATATTGTTGAACTCTTTGAAAAGTGAAGAGAGCCATCTCTTTCCGGACGTCATTGGAGACACAATTTTCTTGTTTTTCCATCTCTTCAATTATTTTTGGATAGAGGCTGGCATCGGGAACGACTAATGTGTGTTGATAGTTTTTGGCAGCAGCTCTTAAGAGGGAGGGGCCGCCAATATCAATATTTTCAATAGCGGTAGAGAGATCACAGTTTTCTTTTTGGGTTACCTCTTCAAAGGGATAGAGGTTGCAGACCACCATGTCGATGGAGTCAATATTATGTTCAGTTAATTGTTTTTGATGGGATTCCTCATCTTTGCGAGCCAAGATCCCACCAAAAACTTTAGGATGGAGAGTCTTGACTCGGCCATCGAGAATTTCGGGAAAACCGGTGTAATTGGATAGATCTTCAGCAGCAATGCCTTGATCGGTCAAATACTTTCGAGTTCCTCCCGTGGAGTAAATCTTTATTTTGTTGAGTTGTAAATAGGTGGCGAGCTCTAATAAACCGGATTTATTAGAGACGCTGATTAATGCGGACCGGATACTTTTCCTCGGAGAGGATTCAGCTTGTTGAGTCATTGGTATCTCCCACAGTAAGTTAAATCTCTTTGCTTGGCATGCTCCATATCAAATAAACAGGTTGAATACAACCTCTTTCGATCAATTTGGGGAGGGTTAAAGAGTGTAGAGATAGAGGGAGAAAATACTTAAATAAATAAATAAGCCAAGAATATCATTGGCTGTAGTGATAAAAGGACCTGTGGCATTCGCTGGGTCAATATTAAATCTAAATAAGATGAGTGGAATCATTGAACCCAATACCCCAGAGACCAAAGAGACAATAAAAATTGATGAGGCCAATACCGTAGCCATTTTTACATCTGAAAACCATAGGGCTGTAACCACCGCAAGTGTAATTGAAATGATTACCCCATTGATAATGGCTACTTTCAGTTCTTTAAAAATACGCCTCCAGGTATCTAGCAGCTGTATCTCACCAGTAGCTAGTCCACGAACTGTTATAGAAGAGGATTGAATACTTATATTCCCGGCGGTACTGGCCACCACTGGAATAAAGAAGGCGAGAGCAATCATTTGATCAATAGCTGGTTGAAAGACGCGAATCACTAGGGCGGACAATATTCCACCAAAAAGACCGAAGATAAGCCAGGGAATCCGATCTTTCATAGTCTTGACTACGGATTTTTCCAGCACCTCTTCCGAGCCAGTTCCGGACATGATCCCCTGGTCTTCCAGGATCTCCATTTGAATTACGTCTTGGACATCATCGAAGGTTAATCGCCCCACTAGATTGTGATGATCATCCACTACGGGAATCACAACCAAGTCATATTTTTGGGCAATTTTTGCCGCCTCTTCTTGGTCAATGTGAGTGTGGACATGGATAACATCTTCTATAATATAGTCTTTAATTGGATCTGCATCTTGAGCCAGGATAATATCCTGTAGCATCAGTTTCCCTACCAGTTTTTGATCCATTGAAACCACAAATATGGAATAGATCTCGGGGAGCGAATCATCTTCTTTTCTCTCGCGCAGAATATTTACCACCTGTTCTTTTGTGTCACTCTCTTTCACTGCCACATAGACAGGAGACATGATACCACCGGCTGAATCTTCCGGGTATTTTAGAAGCTTCTTCACCTCGGTTGAGGTGTCGGGTTCAAGAGTGGCTAATACCGCGTCAGCAACTTCATCTTCTAGCTCTGTGATGACATCAGCCGCATCTTCCGCATCCATCTCTTCGATGAAGGCGGAGATATCTCTTTTGTTTAAAAGAGCCAGGAGATCCTCTCTGAGACCAGGGTCCATTTCTGAGAGCACATCGGAGGCTTGTTCGGTGGGAAGAAGAAAGATGGTCTCTACCTGCTCTTCTTCATTGATGTGTACTAGAATCTCAGCGATTTCCACTGGATGGAGATCTTGAACCATCTTACGAGCGAGAGTTTTATTTTTTTGTTCTAATAAGTTTCTAAACTGAGTTATAAACTTTTTAGAGAGTTTAAATTGTTGATCATCCATAGTGTGGCCGTGGACTTTATTTCATCTGCTTTAGAAAATTGATCGCATGGCGAATGCGGCCCCGAGTTCTCTCTTTACCCAAGACTGCAATGGTATCGAAGAGAGGAGGGGAGTCCTTTTTGCCAGTGGTGATAAAACGGAGGGGCATGAAAAGATCTTTGGGTTTCCACTCTATTTCATTTCGATAGCTATTGATAGATTCTGTGACGGTTTCCAGATCCCAAGTATTGATGGCGTCTAACTTCTCTGCCAGACCATTTAATACTTTAACGAACTCTTTTTTCTCTTTGTTCTTGGGAAGAATAGGTAATCCTTCATAGTCGAGGTTACCCACAAAGAAAAAGGCGTTAGCGGCAATGAAGTCTTCGAGTTTCTCTATGCGCTCTTGAATGAGAGGCACAATTTGCCTCAGATATTCATGGTTAAAAACGTTTTGTTCGATTTTTTTAACCAGATCTTCTTGGGGAAGGTTCCGTAGATAAATTCCATTGAGCCAATTCAGTTTGTCCATATCAAACACGGGACCACCGAGTTTGATCTTAGATAGTTCGAGATGTTTGATCATTTCTTCCAGAGTGAAAATCTCTGTCTCATCATCGATACTGAAGCCCATCAGGGCTAGAAAGTTACAAATGGCTTCCGGGAGATATCCCGCTTGTTTATAGTAATTGATGGAAACGGGATTCTTTCTTTTACTAATCTTTGATTTATTCTTATTGCGCAGTAAAGGCATGTGAATCCATTTTGGCTGCTCGAAACCAAGAGCCCGGTAAAGATGAACATGTCTTGGGGTGGAAGAAATCCACTCTTCTGCTCGAATCACATGAGTAATTTTCATCAGGTGATCGTCAACCACTGATGCCAAATGATAGGTGGGGAACCCATCGGTTTTCAAAATGATCTGATCTTGCATGGTTGAGTTCTCGAAACTGATCTCTCCTCTCATCTCATCATGAAACTCAGTGGAACCGGAAAGGGGAAACTTCTGACGAATGACATAAGGAGTTTTTTGTTCTAGATGCTTTTTTATTTCCTCATCTGATAATTCTCGGCAGTGGCGGTCATAGCCGGTGGCCTCTTTGTTTGCTTTTTGCTTTTCCCGGAGTTCATCTAATCTTTCGGAAGTGCAAAAACAATAGTAGGCTTCTCCATCATCCACCATTTTTTGGGCATGTTCTTGGTAAATGTTCAGCCGTTCTGATTGGCGATAGGGACCATACTCTCCCCCTACATCAGGTCCTTCATCATAGTTGATTCCCAGCCATTTGAGAGCGGCAAATATCATTTCTTCTGACTCTTTGTTAGAGCGCGATTGATCGGTATCTTCTATGCGAAGGATAAATTTTCCTCCATACTTTTTAGCAAAGGCATAGTTGAAAAGAGCTATATAAGCGGTTCCTACATGGGGATCGCCGGTGGGACTTGGAGCAACGCGAACACGTACGTCTTGATTTTCTGGGCTCATGGGGACTCCTTTTGATAGCTGTTAACGAATGGATTGAAAAGATGGATGGTCTTCCAGCTAAGCTAAGCCTTCTTGAACAAAATCTCGAATCATCTGTTGGTACTTGAGGAAGAGCTGTACATCTTTTTTGCCACAACGTATACCCACATCGTCTCCCGAGGTGGATACTTTTTTTACTAATTCATTTTCTACTAGTTGGTCAACGGCCTCTTCCCAACCCTCGGTATTTATTTCTTCATCTTTTTCCGCTTCTAATCGGAGATTGGAAACGGTTAAGGTCATTGATTCGTAAGTTGCTTCTTTAGAGACTTTGCAAATCATTTCTAGCAGGGAAAAGGCTGGGGGGCTAAGGCATATATCGGCATTTTTTTGTTCTAATGCGTATTTTTGAAGAAATTCTACAAAATTATAAAACAGAGGGCGGTTATTAAAAATAATCACTTCATTTTTATAAGTGTCTTGACCATACTTCAAAAATCCATATTTGATGAAGATATCAATCACTTTTTTGATTCGCTCAAAATCCTCGTTGAATACATCTTCCACCATTAATTTAAAGGATGTGAGATTCATTAAAAATTCTTTATCCTGTTTGGTGGCCATCTTATGGCAAATCAAAGAGATGACAGTGGTGATCTTGGTCACATTATGGAGAGGAAACTTCTGGGTTTGAACATTTCCTTGGGATACTTCTTTGAGTTTTTCGTTGGTTTGGCGCAGGCGAGCGGAGAGACTCCGCATCATAATAACAAACCAACCAGGAATTTGTTTAAGTAGTTTTTTAAAATCAGTGAGGTCAATGACCGTAACTTCTGAGTCCATCACTGCTTTGGCAGAAGCCGAACGGGGTTTATTCTCAAAGAACGCCATCTCTCCCAGGATAGCTCCTGGCTCTAAATAGGCAAAGAGAATCTCTTCTTCTTCTTTGATCTGATAGATCTTGAGCTTGCCTGAACGTAGAATATACATTCCATCATTAGCCGCTCCTTCTTCGAAGAGAACCTCGTTTTCTTTGTAAATTTTGTTTTTTCCAGCCATCTATACAATAATAATATTTTGTTATATTCTTGAAAATTATGAGATAATTTTACTCTAAGTGCAACGTTAAAGTAAAAAACTTCCTAAAAATAGGGGATTCTCAGTTTGTATGTGCATGATCTCAATCCCATTGCTATAGAAATTGGCGAGTTTAAACTCAGCTGGTACTGGCTCATGTACCTGCTTGGCTTTTGGCAGGTGCTTTATTTTGTCCTAAGGATAAAAAAAGAGGGCCACACCTCATTAGCCAGGAATGATATTCTCGATTATATGCTATGGGGCTGGGTGGGATTACTCGCTGGAGCTCGGCTAGGCTATGCTCTTTTTTATCACCTCGACCTTTTTATTAAGAATCCGGATTATCTTTATAAGATTTGGATGGGGGGGATGAGTTTTCATGGAGCCTTGATTGGAGTTACTCTTTCAACCTTGATTTGTGCTCTGTATAAGAAGCAAAACTTTCTCTCATTTATGGACTTGGTGGTTATTCCTATTCCTATGGCTTTAGGTTTTGGTCGGATTGCCAATTTTATAAATGGAGAATTATGGGGGCGACCCACCGATGTCC
>CAYFLR010000011.1:84645-111871 GCA_964343805.1 uncultured bacterium
ATGTTCCTTGGGCGGTTATTTTTCCTTTTGTGGACAAATTACCTCGTCATCCATCCCAACTTTACCAGGCGTGCTTAGAGGGTTTTTTGCTCTTTGCTATCTTATGGTTGATGCGGTCACAGCTCAAAACCACCGGGAAGCTCTCGGCCTATTTCCTTATCTTTTACGGTATTTTAAGATTTATTGTTGAGTTCTTTAGGGAACCTGACAAACAGGTGGGTTTTCTTCTTCAATATTTCTCTATGGGACAGATTCTTTGCTTTGTAATGATTGCAGGGGGGGCGTTTCTACTGTATCTAAGTACTAAAACTAAGCCTCAAGCCCAACCAGGGACATGATTCTTATATAAGATTGGGTCGGGACAGAAAGTTGACCAGAAAGCCAATTTTTATTCATTTGTTATCATTCCCAGCTTGCATATTTTTTTTATCCTGCATATACTGATTTCCAAATTCGTTATTATTTCAGAAGAAAGACCAACAGATTTTCAAAATCTTTTTATCACTATCAAGGAGGGATCTATGAGAAGAATGTCTGTATTGTTGTTGGCTCTGGCCTTTATTATGCCTGCGGTTGTCTGGGCTGTGGATGGACAGGACTACTTAGTTAAACTGAAAGGTCAAAGTGAAGAGAGTAAAAATGTGCTCTACCACTTTGAAAAAATGGGTGCCAAGGTAACCCCATTAGGAATTGGTAACTGGGTTCGAGTTGAAATTCCTAACCATGCTAACAAGAGAATCAATATTGGATCTTTGAAATCCAATCCTCAAGTGATGCATGTACAAAAAAATAAGATTATCTCTCTGATGGAAGATTATCGAATTAAAGATCCAGGAATGAGAAAAGTCATTGCCGCTTTAAAAGAGCAAGAAGATCTCCGAGAAGATTCTCCTTTTAGAGCTGCTGAAGATAACCCACCGATTCCAGATATGGTTGCTCATGAAGCGGGAGACGATCCTAAATTTTCTGAGCAGTGGGGAATGAACGACATTGGAGCCAAAGAAGCTTGGGAAAAAACCACTGGCTCTGAAGAGATGATTGTCGCTGTTCTTGATACCGGTGTTGACTACACTCATGAAGATCTACTTCCTAATCTTTGGAGAAACCCTGGTGAAACAGGTGAAGATGAGAATGGAAATGATAAAGCCACCAACGGAATCGATGATGATAACAATGGTTATGTTGACGATGTGGTTGGATATGACTTTGTTTCTAAAGATAGCAAGCCTTATGACTTAACTTTAAGTCTCCTCGAAGTTGTTATGAGTGGTGGTAACCCAGGACATGGTACTCACTGTGCTGGTAACGTTGCCGCTAAAGGAAATAACAGTAAAGGTATTGCTGGAGTTGCTCCCGATGTAAAAATCATGTCTCTGCGTTTTATCAGTGAAAAAGGTCAAGGAACCACAGCTGATGCGATCTTAGCTATTAAATATGCGGTAGATAATGGCGCTCGTGTTCTTTCCAACTCTTGGGGAGGCGAAGGAAAAGATGATGATGCGGATGAGGAGAACGTCGCTCTTAAAGAAGCCGTGCAATATGTGGCAGAGCATGATGGTCTCTTTATTGTAGCTGCTGGAAATGGCCGTAATGGTAAGGGATACAATAATGATACAGATTCCAAACCAGTTTATCCTTCCAGCTATGATTTTGATCATATTATTTCTGTTGCAGCCTTAGATAGCAACGATGCCTTAGGTGCATTCTCTAACTTCGGTAAAAAGACTGTAGATATTGGAGCTCCTGGAGTCAAAGTTTTCTCCACAGTTCCAGGAAACAAATACTCAGATACTATTTTGAATTTCTTAATCACCGTAACATGGGATGGAACATCCATGGCTTGTCCACACGTTGCTGGAGCAGCGGCTCTTTACTGGTCACTTGATCCAGAAATGAGCTACAAGGATGTTCGTGATGCGGTCTTAGGCAGTGCGAAAGAAATTCCTGCTCTTAGGGGCAAGGTTTCAACTGATGGAAAGTTAGATGTGAAAGGTCTTATTTTAGGCAACTAATTTTTCTAGTTAATTAGGTTTGACTTAAAGGGGGGCTGACATGGAGTTGGCTCTCCTTTTTTTTTGCAAAGCTTTTATTCGATCCTTTATTAACTCAATAAATCTCTGTTGATACTCGGAGGGGAGGGGGGACCGTTTGATAAGAGAGTCGTTTTTCAGAATTGAGGTTATTAGCTTTGTAATGTTATTTTTTATGGTCTTCTCTGGCAGCTCAAAGCGAGTTCCCATCTCAATAAAATCCTGCAAAGTATAAAAGCCATAGTTTTGGAAGCTCTCAGAATAAATTGCTTCAGAGTTTTCCAGCTCCGTAAAGCATAAAGCCATAAACTGGTTGTCTCCTGGGAAAAGATTCGTACTGACTTTGTCGTAAACAGGAGACAAATCATGATAATAATGACCTTGTGCATCAATGGGTTTAACTACAGAAATATTCTTTAAATGATAATCGGCATCGCCTATTAGGTAGCTAAATGCAATCCGTTTGATCAATTCCAGTGCGACCTTTCTTTTATTACCACATGCTAGAACTGCTTCTGCAATAACCCTTTCATAAGAATTATCATATTTATAGTTGCCATCTTTGTCTCTGGGGATATCCATTATCTGGGTCATGTCTTCTTGGTGCAGAATTTTTTTCCCACGGATATTACGATCAAAGCGTTTTATAATATAAGCCCATTCCCCATTAGCCAGATTGATCAAAGCCACAGGAGGAACTATAAATCCACACTTTTTGGCAAGTATCATGCATAAATGCTCTAACTCGGCCACAAAGGGGTAACCTTCAGGAGTAGGTTTAAGAATGATGGCTCCCTCTACATCCGTTGGAATTAATTTTTTGTTCTGTACTTTAAGTGATATTTTAGGCTGAGCTCCACTAATGGACATGCGTTTCAAAATTTTGGGTGTCCAATCGATGAGTATCTCTGTTCTTGAGTATTCAAATTCAAGGGAAATAGTTTTGTTTTCAAAAAATCGTTTCACGCATTTCAAATGATAATGCTGATCTATTATCTTGTCGTCGAGAGGGTCTAAACAGATCATACAGTTGTTAATTGTCATTCGTGTCGTCCTCTACTCTTATTGAAACCGCGCCAATCATATCTACTCCATTGTTTCTGAGTAAATTAAAGTAATCCATCTCATCTATTTTTTGTAGCTTAGATTGACGTTTAAGATTCCATCCCTCCGAAACCAGCCCTTGAAAAAAAGGAAACATAGTTTTTGCAAGAAAAGGAGTTTGCTGCAGTGGAAATTTATAAGCAATTGCAGAGGGATTTGTTTGGGAAAGATATTTAGGTAAGTATTGAAATCTAAAAATTAGCGAGGGGGAATCTTGAGTCTTTAGCTTATCTAAATAACCTACATGCTGATCATTATAAAAAACTAAAAGCCGGTCTATTAACTCTAACATAGATCACCTAATTATTTCGTAATAATATGTCTATTCCTAAGGCTCTTATGATTGATTTTACTTGGTGGAATGAGATATTTGCCCCTTGTTCAAACCTGGCCACCTGTGAGAGTGAGACTCCGCATAATTCAGATAAATCTCGTTGGGATAATTTTTGTTTTTTGCGTTCCTTGGCTATTTGGTGCCCTAATTTTTCAAAGGTAGTTTCAACTATCTGTTGATATCTCTCATCAACTGCCTGATTGACTATATCTTCAATCATAGTTGTGATGGTGTGGTTAACTTGATTTCTAATTTCCTTAGATAAACTCATGATAAAGCCTGATTTGAATTAAATTTACTAATATACTTAGTATTATATCATATTTGAATTAATTTGTTTTACGTAGTTCATATTTGAATTAATCTTGGGAATAATATCTCTATTTTTGTCAAATAAGAGTTAGTTGGGTAAAATCTCACTCACCAATTCATCATAGCCAGCCAATGTATGCTCCCAAGTAAAATGATAATCCACATAGCTTTTACCTTGGCGGCCCCATTGTTTGGCGAGCTTTTCTTGTTTGAAGAGTTGTTTCGTCTTATGAATAAAATCCTCTTTATTCACATAGCAGACCCCGCCTTGGCTCCTGTCTACGTGACCTTTGAGGACGGGGGTATGTTGGTTGACAATCACCGGCTTATTCATTTTCCAAGCTTCCAGCAGGACGATAGAGAGACTTTCAAATTTGGAAGGCATAGCCAGGCAAGTCATATGTTTATAGAGTTCCCACTTTTCCTCTTGGCTCACTAAACCTAAATATAAAATATCAGGATGGAGGGGGACTTTCATAATTTCAGGGCCAGCCACCACCAGTTTTTCATTACTCGGGTATTGCTTTTTATAGCTTATAAAATAGCTAAATAGGTCGGCACAGCCTTTATGTTGATCTATTCGACCAATATAAAACATATAGGGTGTTTTATGGAGGTAATTTCGAAAGACAATATCGGATGCATGGTTATTGGTTTTTGGCGGAGATGGAATATCTATACCCAAAGCTCTTACAGTATTAGGAAGATCTTGATTATGGAATTGACGATGAACAAAATTACGCTCTTCCGGAGTTAGAAAAATCAATCCTCGGGGGATTTGATAGATCTCTTTAAAAAAGGGATGTTTGATTTCCGGCTCATCGTGGGCTGTACCGATCAGAATAGCTTTGTCTTTGACCAAAGGTAGACCTTTGATTGTAGGATAGTACAGATAGGTAATAAAAATAAAAAGGTCATAATCCTCTGCTTTAGATTGAATGAAGTTGAGTAGCGAAGGGCAATAAGGCCCTTGAGCATTGATCCATTCCTCATAGAGACGGGGAGGGTGCCACTTAGAGGGAATATGTCTAAGAATTCGGTTTAAAACGCGAAAAGACCATTTTTTCCTGGGGTATTCGGTGGGGAAACGGTGGACTTGGTATCCATTTTCCTCGGTGGTGCCAGGTGCAAATTTATTTTCCCAAGTGACATAATCTTCTGCACAGGTGGTAAGAACATCTACATTCCACTTTCTTGATAATTGGTTGACCAATTCATAGGCCAAATACTCGGCACCGCCTCGTATTTCCTCCCCAAAGCGGTGAATCACCAATGCCACTTTCAAAGTTCTTTCATTCATAACAGAAACCAGTGTATTGATTTCCAGTTTTTTTAGCAATAAGTGATTTACATAGACTCTGATATTTTCTATAAAGCAGCTAATAGTAAAGTAATGATTCTGATTTGATATTCACCTTGCATCATACAGTGATCTAATATGTCAAAGATTTTAAAACTCTCAGTTGGGATATTGATAAGCGGTCTGTGTTTATGGTTAGCCCTGCGCAATGTCACCTTTGAGCAAATTCTTGAAACTTATAGTAATGTTAATGAACACTGGTTGTTCCTTGCTTTTATTGTTTTTAATTTGAATGTCTATCTTAAAGGCTGGCGGTGGAAATTTGTATTAACCCCCATTCATCAGATCGGTGTCCTTCCTTGCTATTACTTAACCTGCATTGGGGGCTTGATGAACAATATCCTTCCTGCTCGTATGGGGGATGTTTTAAGAGGGGTGTTTTTACGGAAGTATGCCTTTTCCCGGATTGAAGGCATTGCCACCGTGCTTTTGGAAAGAGTTCTAGATACTGGTACTTTGATGCTCTTTTTCTGTGGCATTATCTTGTTTGTAGGATTGCCTATTGAAATCCCCGCTTATATGAAGATGGGAGCCATGTGGTTAGGGGCCATCACCATTTTCTTTTTAGTCTTTTTCTACTGGTGGATTAACAATCCCACCAAAGCGGATCACTTTTTAGATAAGGTACAAAAGATTGTTCCTACTAAATTAAGACCTTTGCTGGATAAGTTTGTAGGAAGGATTAATGTGGGATTTGTGGTCTTGTCTCGTCCTGCTGCCTTGCTACGTATTATGGGACTCAATATTTTGATATGGCTCTCCGATGCCTTGGTTCCAATGTTTTTACTCTATGCTTTTAATATTTCCCTCCCCTATCATGTCGCCCTCTTTCTGCTTATTGTAGTGGCTATAAGTACAATTGTCCCGGCGGCTCCTGGGTTTGTGGGTGTGTTTCAATATGTGAGTGTGCTGTTTTTAGTTCCCTATGGTATCGAGAAAGCACAGGCTGTGGGCTTTTCCTTAGCATGGAATTTAGGAATTTATCTAAATATGTCTCTCCTCGGTTTTCTTGGCATTTGGCTAGAGAAAATATCCCTGACCGATATCCGTTCTATGTTGCGCTTTTCTAAAGCTCGTCCTTAATAATTTTAAGAAGAGATATGTTTGGCTGAGGGTCTCACTCGGTCGGAAAGGGCGCGGCTGCGATCTCTTACGATCTCTCTGGCCACCTCTTTGACGGTTTCTGTGATCCAGTAATTCGCATCTGAATGAGGAGAGTAATCAGCTCGGGCAAAGTGTTGGACTCGGCCTTGATCAGAGAGTTTTTTCACCTCTCGAAAATGGTTCGATTGCTCAGGATTATAAACTCCTAAAGTGCGACCTCCTTGCTGATTGAGAATGGCAAATACCGGAATGTCACTGGGACCATCCGCGATATAAATCATATTGCGAATAGGAACTCTGCGGTCTTCAGGGGCAATAAGATCATTCACTCCGATGGCATTGTCTCGGTTGGCGCCCTTATTAATTTCCCAGATGGCTCTGGTTTTGGTGGTATTGTCCAGAAAGTAACTGACCTGAGAAATCTCTTGATCCCCGGGGTTGTCAAAGGGGAGAGTGGCCTTACTCACGAAGTTGGGTTCAGCGGGCTCGCCAATAAATTCACAGGCCCAAATATTATCGATATAGGGGGAGATCACACTTCCCATGATCACTTGACGTAGACCGGTAGAGACAATGTAATGTTCCAATACAATATTATGCTGCTTGAAGGACTCATCTTCCGCGATGAGATTCTTCATCTGAACAAAAAAATCAGGCAATCCAGGATAAAACTTAAGCTCTTGGCCAAAGGCTTTGAGCATATTATTACTGAGACCTTTGAATTTTCCATGTTTCACATAGGTGAGCATATGATTCAGGTAAATGGTGTCTCGGGAAACGGTGAGGTTCTGTTGACCATAAAACTCTTGCAGATGGTCTACTTCATCCCAAAATTGCCCTTCATCCACTTTGAAATATTGGAAGAGAGGTTTTTGTTGATAGCCGGGAATGAGGGTCTGGTCGAAATCCCAGATCACTGCGATCACGTTACCAGTAAATAGAGGTGTTATCGTGATTATTTAGTACCTCTCCATAATCACTTTGCTCATAGGATCTTGCTGCGGCATCAATGACCTGGCGACGCTCACCATAAGCTCTCATAGCATCCTCTTTGTGTAATTTTTAAAAGTTCTGAAACTAACCTAACATAGTGAGAGGGGCTTGCCTAGGAGAAATTACCAAGTTTATAATAGTCTAAGATGTTTGGTAAAATTCCCTATACCATTTGATGAATCTATCTACCCCTTCAGTGACAGGGGTGTCCGGTTTATAACCATGATCGCTTTTTAGGTCTTCTACATCGGCCCAGGTGGCAGGGACATCTCCATCTTGCATGGGGAGCATATTTTTCTCTGCTTCTTTGCCCAAGCTCTTTTCAATGGCTCCTATATAGTCCATTAAATTGACCGGAGAGCTGTTTCCAATATTATAAATCCGGTAAGGTGCCGGAGAGGAGGAGGGGTCTGGATTCATTGGATCCCAATCAGGGTTTCCTTTCGGTGGAGATGCCAATACCTTTACAATGCCGGTGACAATATCATCAATATAGGTAAAATCTCTCTTCATCTTTCCATGATTAAAGACATTGATGGGCTTGTTTTCTAAGATGGCTTTTGTAAAAAGAAAGAGAGCCATATCAGGTCGGCCCCAGGGTCCATAGACGGTAAAAAACCGAAGGCCGGTAGTAGGAATTTGAAAGAGGTGGCTGTATGTGTGGGCCATCAGCTCATTCGACTTCTTTGAAGCGGCATAAAGAGAGATGGGGTGATCCACGTTATGATGAGTGGAAAAAGGCATATTTTGATTTAAACCATAGACTGAGCTGGAAGAGGCATAAGTGAGATGTTTGACTTTAGTCTGGCGGCAACCTTCCAGCAGGTTCATGAAGCCGACGATATTGGCATCCACATAGGCTCGGGGGTTCTCTAAGGAGTACCGAACTCCAGCCTGGGCCGCTAGATTCACCACACCTTCAAATTCTTCTTGCTTGAAAAGCTTAGCCATCTCATCGGTTTGTTCTAGCCCCATTTGAACGAATTGATAGGATGGGTGGAGAGTGCTTTTTACTTTTTCACCCAGCTGAATTTGTTCTTTTAAAATTCCGGCTTTAGCCAATCGTCCATACTTTAAGTTGATATCATAATAATCATTAATAATATCTAAACCCACTACCTCATGACCTTGCTTTAAGAGGGATTCCACCACAAAAGATCCAATAAATCCGGCTGCACCAGTAACAAGGGTTTTCATCATTTCCTCATGGTTTAAGAATTAACTGTAGAGCCCTTTTTGTTGTAAAAACTTAGAAGGCATAGAGGGGAGGAGGTAATCCTCTCGTCGGGTCATTATGTTATATTTAAATATACACCAGAGGGCTTCAAAGCCATCTTTGATTCCTATTTTTTTACCTTCTTCATAAGAGCGTTGATTATAGCTAATAGGAAATTCGTAAATGCGCACATTGAGCTTAGCAACTTTGGCGGTGACTTCCGGCTCAAAGCCATAACGCATACTCTCTAATTTGATATTTTGAATGATCTCCCGCCGGAACATTTTATAGCAGGTTTCCATATCGGTGAGACGAATGTTTGTAAGAAAGTTCGAAAAGGTGGTGAGCACGCGATTCCCTAGGTAATGGTAGTATCTAAATACCTGAGTTCTCATGGGTGAAAAGCGTGAGCCGTAGACAATATCCGCTTCTTCACTCATCATCTTGGGGAGTAGGGTTAGTATGTCTTGGGGGTCATATTCGGTGTCAGCATCTTGAATCACCACATAGTCGCCAGTGGCTTCTTTGATTCCTTCATGGAGAGCTGAGCCTTTACCGCCATTGCTGGGCTTGAATACTTTTTTGATGCGGGAATCTTCGGTAGCCAACTCGGCGATGATATCTCGACTTCGATCTTTGGAGCAGTCATCCACCATGATGATTTCAATATTGAGAGGGAAATTAACCGAGACAACTCGCTGGTAGAGAGTTTTTAAAGTGGCTTCTTCATTATAGACGGGAATGATTATGCTGAGTGTTTGATTTTGGGTGTTCAATTGAATCCTCTATTATCTCAATAAGGAATTAAAGTATTCTATCGTGTATTTTAGCCCCTCCTCGAGTTGTACAGTCGGAGAGAAGTCTAACTTCTCCTTAGCTAGGCTAATATCAGGTCTTCGTTTTATAGGATCATCTTGGGGAAGATCTTTAAAGATGATTTTGGAGTTAGAGCCGGTCAGTTTAATCACCTGTTCTGCTAATTCTTTGATGGTGAACTCGGTGGGGTTTCCTATATTGACCGGACCTACAATCTCCTCTTGTTCCATAAGGGAAATAAAGCCTCTGATGAGATCGCTTACATAGCAGAAGGATCTGGTTTGAGATCCATCGCCATAGATAGTGATGTCCTGATTTTGTAAAGCTTGAATGATGAAATTACTCACCACTCGGCCATCATTCATGGCCATACGAGGACCATAGGTATTAAAAATGCGGACCACTCTAATATCTAGCCCATGAGATCGATGGTAGTCAAAGAAGAGGGTTTCGGCCACTCGTTTTCCTTCATCATAGCAGGAGCGTGGACCAATGGGATTCACATGACCAAAGTAACTCTCTTTTTGAGGGTGTTCTAAGGGATTTCCATAAACTTCCGAGGTGGAGGCTTGAAAAACTCTGGCTTTACATCTTTTGGCCATACCTAATATATTGATAGCTCCCATTACCGAGGTCTTAACCGTGGCAATGGGATTTACCTGATAATGGATGGGGGAAGCTGGACAGGCCAGATTGTATATTTCATCTACTTCGATACGGTAAGGGTTTACCACATCATGGCGAATAAATTCAAAAAAGTGATTATCCAAAAGGTGGCGGATATTCTCTTTCGATCCAGTAAATAAGCTGTCCATGCAAAGAACATCATAGCCCTTTTTCAGAAGGGCTTCACAGAGATGGCTGCCGAGAAATCCGGCTCCACCGGTGACCAAAACTCTTTTGCGGGTATGGGCTTTCATAAATAATCCTTATTAACTGACATGATCACGGCCTATTGAATAGTAGGTAAAGCCCAATCTTTTTAGTTCGGCTGGATTGTACTGATTTCTACCATCAAAAACCACTGGATTTATCAACATTTCTTTCACTCGTTTAAATGAAGGACTGCGAAAGAGAGGCCACTCGGTTACTAAGACCATGGCATCAGCTCCTTCTAGAGAATCATAAGGACTGTCAAAGTATTTCATGGTTTCACTGGCCGGCAATTCTTTCTGTGTTTCTTCCATCGATTCCGGGTCATAGGCTTGAACAGTGGCACCAGCCTGATGGAGTTTCTCAATGAGAACTAGTGAAGAGGCTTCCCGCATATCGTCGGTGTTCGGCTTAAAGGCGAGTCCCCAAAGGGAAATAGTTTTTCCTTTTAATTCACCTTTAAAATGTTGGTCAATTTTCTCAAACATGTACTCTTTTTGCCTTTGGTTGACCTTTTCCACCGCTTCTAAAAGGTGAAAGGGGAGTTCATTTTCCATGGCGGTATGGCGGAGAGCACGAATATCTTTAGGAAAGCAAGATCCACCAAAGCCAATACCAGGAAAGAGAAAAGAGCTGCCAATTCGAGAATCAGAGCCCACTGCTTTTCTTACTTCATCCACATCAGCACCTACTGCATTGCAGAGATTAGCAATCTCGTTCATAAAGGAGATTCGTGTGGCGAGCATGGCGTTAGATGCGTATTTAGCCATTTCTGCTGATTTAATATCCATACTGATGATGGGACGCCCAGTTCGTACAAATTGAGAGTAGAGTTCCTTCATCAAGGTAGCAGTTCTTACATTGTCTGTACCGATAACGATACGGTCCGGTTTCATGGAGTCTCTGATGGCATCGCCCTCTTTAAGAAACTCTGGATTGGATACTTGATCAAATTCAAAGTTGGTGCCTCGCTGCTCTTGAGTCTCTCTAATTGTAGCACGGACCTTCTCTGCTGTGCCTACTGGAACCGTCGACTTAGTGACGATGATTTTATAATCGTTCATGTACTCTCCCACCTCTTTAGCTACGGAGAGGACGCATTTAAGATCCGCACTGCCATCCACGTCAGATTGGGTTCCCACTACGATAAAAACAAAAAGAGACTCTTCCACTGCTTTTTTAGTATCGGTAGTAAATGAAAGCCTTTCATGAGTGACATTTCTCTTGACCATCTCTTCGAGACCGGGCTCATAGATGGGGATGATTCCCTCTCTTAAACCTTCAATTTTGGCTTCATCTTTGTCCACACAGATTACATCATGCCCCATCTCGGCAAAGCATGCTCCACTGACCAATCCAACGTAACCTGTTCCAATCATGGCGATTTTCATAAAATTCCTCTGTTCTTAAAGTGACACTTTCCCTTATTATGGGCAAATTAAACCATCACTCTGTCAAAAAAAGTGATGAAATGCAAGGGGATCTTTGGGGTGTTAGGCTTTTATATCAGGAGGGTTGAGTTTTATTTCCAAGTGCCTGATAGCTCTTGGCATCTTTTTTCTTGGGCTACCTTATCTTCTTCTTCCAGCTCCTGGAAAAAATAGGTATTCATTTTATATCCCTTTGCGCTTTCCACCTCTGTGCATGAGTGTTTGACATTCTCCGTTGCACAGGTTTCTCCACTTTGCCAGAGACTGCTTCCTTCCAAAAAGGTGCTTTTTACATCATCCACATCGGAGCTAGAGAGGTTGGTAAACCCAATGCAGTGAGTGTGATTTTCTTTACTTTGAATAGAGGATGAATAGTAATCAATACTCACCTTGATGGTTGTAGGTGCCTTAATTTCTTGAAATTCGCCTTGTTTAAAGCTTTTGCATACTTTCTCTTTGAGGATTTTATTGGCCGATGTGTCATACACATAGAAATTAAGGTCTCCACTTTGGTTATTATTGCTGTTTTCATCCGATAAGCAAACTGCAGTGGCTCCTTCATCATTACATTTATCTTCCGACCAGCTGCCTTTCCATTTAAAAAGGTAATCGGACCCTTCTGCTTTTGTGCAATCATCTTTGACATTTTCGCTTCTTTCATCTTCAAAATCAAAATAATCTACGCAGACTTTGACCGCTTTGGTTCCAAAGTCCATAGATTGGCCGGTGCAACTTCCGGTGATTTCATTATCAGAACTGCCACAATGGATTAAAACAAGCAGAGTAAATAGAATGGCCAGCAAAGACCAACTGAAATTCTTCATAGGAACTCCTTTAGAATAAGATAAGGATATTATTTTGCAAATTTATCATTTAGGGGACAGGGATACAACAATTATAATAGGTTTGATTCAGCCTCTCGCGGTGGATCAATCCCTCTGGGTAGAATCGAGTTTGGTCTTGCTCTTTGGCTCCCAATTGAATCTCTTTTTTTATCTCCAAGACTCTTTGATGGAGAGTCATTTTTTCTTTGGGGATTTCTTTTAATTGGAGTAAGGAAAGCAGTAATCCATGGGTCCAATGCTTTTCATAACCACTGTTTGTTGGGTATCCCCAGGCAGCAATGCTTAGCAGGTGATTGTCTAGTTTAAAGTCCTGTAGTTTGGTCTTCGTTTTTTCGACTAAAGCATCCTCTAACCTTTGGAGTAGCTGGTATTTCGTCGGCCACATGAGATATTCAGGGGAAGCTATTATAAAGGGGGTGGTTGATGGAAACCCGGTAAATCGGATAACATCTAAATGAAAGCGAGTGTCATGCAATACTTCGATAAAATGCTGGGCTTTATAAATATCTCCTAAAAAGAAACTAATGTTGCTCTTTTGAGGAGATGGTAGGTTTTGATCTTTCTCAACTTGGATCGTCACTTCCCCCTCATTTCCTAATTCAAAATGAGTGATCCGGCCATGTAAGATGGGTTCTTTTTTTCTAAAAGTTTTGTGTTCTAGATCTAAATGAATAGTTTTAAAATAAATATGGCGTTGATTTTGTGAGGGAGATTCAAAGAGGGGCATCTGCTTAATGGTAGTTTCTCTCTGTTTGCAGCTGAATAAGAAGAGGGTGATAAAAACTAAAAAAATAAATCGCATTGGTAATAGAACTCCTTTGGTCTCTCTTTATTATAGGGTACAATAACCAAAAGTTTAACATATTTTTGAGGTGAATTATGACTGCTAAAGTCCAGATGCTATTGGCTGCTACTGTATTGTTAAACCTTCCTCTATGGGCAGGAGAGAGTTCCAAAAAAAATGCGGGTGTAAAGTATGGTCCGGCCAATTTACCTAGAGCGACCCCACTATCCCGTGATAGCAGTTACTTTCGGCGTCATGGGAGTCCCGATTTTTGGAAACTCATTTCCTATTATCAGCCACAAGGGAAGAAGGCTGGTGATTCTGTGGCTTCTGTGGCTATGTTGCTCAATGCGGCAAGGTCTAAGATGAAAAAAAAGGCCAATGAAAAGCTCATTACCAAAGAAGAAATCCTTCAAAGGGTAAAAGGCTTTAATTGGGCAGAAAGGATGAGTGAGAAAGGATATGATAGTGGAGATGGAAATCCTACCTGGGGTCTTTCTATTGAAAGCCTGGGAAAAGTTGTGGAGGCGAGTTTAAAAGAGTTTAAGATACCTTTTAAGAAGGTGCATACGGTTGCTATCAATACCAAAGTGAAGGACCTTAAAAAGGCTAAAGCTGAGTTAAAGAAATTATTGATCAAGAATGAGCACAGTTCCAAAAACTATATCCTCGCTCACTATAGCCAAGGTGAATTTACCAATAGTCGTTTTGAAGGGCATATCTCTCCAGTGGGAGCCTATGATATTGCCAGTCGTCGAGTCTTGATTCTGGATGTGGATAAAAACTGGTACGAACCGTATTGGGTGCGCTTTAATGTTTTCTTTGCGGGGCTAGTTGGTAAGAGAAAGAAGTTAGGACCTGATAGAGGTAGCTTGGGTGGGGGGTATGTTTTTGTTGACTTAAATCTTTAGTCTACATCTTTGGATTAAATTCTAGCTTAGTTTTTGGAAGGGCTTCCTTTGATAAACTTGAATAATCAGTCATGACGCGACTCCAATCATCATCTTTCAAAAAGTAAGGCAACTCATAGATAACGAAAAGACTGGCAAATAAAATGGCTGCAAAGCTTTTCACGACCTGTGTTTTAAAGTTTCTCAGAAAATAAACCACAAAACAGATAATAAATGCGGGCAGTAAGGGAAATAGATATCTTCCATGGACTGCTAAATGGACAATGCCGGTTGTACGGTAGGCACGGTAGTTGACTAAGAATAAGAGGATGAAGGTGTAAGCTAACATCATTGCTGTTAAAAAGGTGAGGGGTTTTTCTTTGAAAGTGGCATGGCGAATCAGAGAAAAGATAAACAAGAACATGATGATTTTGCCAAAAATGATCACCTGCTTCCGGGCTTTCGTGGGAGTGTGAACCAGGAGGCCAAAGGTTCTTTCCACCATCAGTTCAAACCAACGGCTCACATATTGCTCTAATCGAGAAATGGATTGAGGCTGTCTTTTATGGCGACTGTTGCTGCTGGAATTTTGATAACTCCAATTGTGCTTTTTACAGAGCTCTATTGAGTAAGTTTTGGAACATGTTGGGACCCATCGTCCCTGTTCGATCTTATTGTAGGAATACATTTTCACTGCGGAGAAGGCGATGGTCCCCAATAAAATGATTTCAGGAAGATGATGATGCCATTTTAATCCTTTAAATAGATTCGTAATAAATGGTTTTATTTCAGATATTTTGCCCTTCATCTCTCGCCAGAGGTCGATGACAATGACCAGCAGTAAGAGAAAGAAAAAGGGGATCATTGAGTATTTTACCAATAAGCTAGCTCCGCCACCGATTAAAAGGGCTGATAAGTTATTGAGTCGATGATGCTTTATCCAAAGAACCAGTTGATAGATTGCAAACGTGGCTAGCAGGTTCCCTAGGTTATCATAGTTAGCTGAGGCAGATAAAAAGGTAAACATGAGTAGATTAGTGTGAATACTCAGGGCCAATACATGAGCTGCCCTAGATTTTACTAACTCTTTTAGGGTGAGATAGAAAAAACTTAGAGTGAAAAGGCTTAACAAAATATTAAGTAGCCGGATAAAGATCATATCACTGATAGGAAAGAAATTGAGGTGTAAAAGCTTTCCTAATATTAGATGATAGAGATAGGGAAAAGTCTGAATAGGCCCAGCAACAACGTATTTAGGATCAAGTGGAATGGTAAATCCACTGACTTCATAGAAGGCGTGGATAAACCTAAGGTGAAATACCTCATCAGGTGCCATATGAGTCTTGATATGGAAAGCGAAATAAATAGTTTTAACGAGGAAGTAAAGAAGTAGCCCAATTAAAGATCCATAGTAACCGAAGTTTTCTGCTTGCTTGCGAGTAAAGGGTAAATTGGGCATATAAATATCTTTCAAAAATTGGAGCTGGAGATTAAATACCAATTCTCTGGTGAAATATCAACCTGCATATTTAATGAGAAAATGCTGTGAAATACCTGGGTTAATAACTCCGACTGCAGATATATTCCATCCCCTTAGGGATCTCAATTCCTTCTGGCTGCTTAAGGCTCCACTCACCCTCCATTTGATGCAGATAGGCTGTCACCTCAAAATGACACATAGCAATTCCCATATCGATTCTTTGGAGGTCAACTGCTTGCAATGAATGGAGTAATTTAGAGGGTCTTTTAAGATAAAAATGAGCTTGGTTTTTTTGCACAACGATTCTCCAGGGCTGACCATTGACCGCTGAAGGAGCTGGTCTCACCATGGCTAAAATAGGATGAAGTTCGATCTCTTCTTCCTCTTTGATGGGGTGTTGGAAATCCTCTATAAAAAAGAGTTCTTCCCAGGCTTTGCGTTTTTTGGATTTAGCCATCCATTTAAACACCGAGTTCACCACATTGATTTTGTCAGAACTTTGTCCCACCGGACTTACGGCGGGAAGTATCTCATCCTCTTTTAAATCAATTCTTTTACTGAAAGCACTTTTATTAAAAGTACCTCCCATCCAACAGCTGTTGAGGTTGACACTGGTCAAATAGAGCAGGGCCATTTCCATAGAGTAGCCAAAGTCTTCCAAGTTCATGGACCCTTCTTTAACCGCCCCTGCTAAAAAATTGGGAGCTCCTTTAATCACTCCATAGGTTCCTAACTTTTTATTATCTAGCGTTCCCACATCTTGTGTAGGTATGAGGCTAAAACGACAGGAATTTTGAAAGGGACCCACAGATCGTTCTTTCATAAATTGATTAAATTCCTCGATCTGTTCTTGGCTCAAAGGAGTGGGCTGATAGGAGCGACATGAATATCTTTTTGGAATCACCTCTTCGGGATTGAAGGGGAGAGGGAGACTGGTCATAATTTATCCTTTTAGCTTTGTGAGGGCTTGTTCTAATATCTCTTTTGTAAGAGGGCTCTTTATCCATGTTAATTTCGGATCATCGGAGGTCTGATTTATATCATCACTGACAATCATGTAGGTGGCATCAGGGAGATAGTTTTTTAATTGGGTGACCATTTTGTTGAGCGCTGGCTCTTCAAGATCGGATAAATTAACAAGAACCATTTGGTAAAGTTGTTCTAGGCAAAGATCCACCGCCTCATCTTCACTTCCGCAAAGGGTTGAGGTGGCCTGCGGAAGGAGTCCTTTTAAGAGAGTTCCGGTTTCTGGGTTGTCTTCTTGTAAGATTAAGATATTTTTAACTTTTTCTAGGTGAGCTAGAGATGATACAGGCTCTTTGGTGGTCTCTTTTGCTTCTTGCGGCGGTGCCGAAGTTTTTTCAAAGAGATCCGAAACCATGAAGGATTTTTCTATTTGCTCGGCTTTCTTTTGAGTGCCGTCATGAGGTAAGGTGATTTTAAATTCAGGACCTTCATGGGTATTTTCTACACTGAGTTCACCATCATGAGCTTCTACTAGCTGTTTACTGATGGCGAGTCCGAGGCCGGTGCCTTTCTTTTTGCCAAAAGTTTTAAATGGTTCGAATAGCTGTGATAACTGCTCTGTTGGTATTGAAGGTCCATTATTGCCTATTGAAATAATCGTAAACTTTTCTTTCTTTGATATATTTATCCAAATTAAACCGTTTTTATTCATTGCTTCATAAGCATTGCTTAAAATATTCTGAAAGACTCTCTTCATTTTTTGTGGATCTAACTCAATAAAATGATCATTTGGATAGGTAAATTTAAAACTTAATGGAGAGTTTTGTTCTGAAAAGAAAAGGTCTGTAATTACACTTTTTAAAAAGGTTTCAATCTCAATACTTTCTTTAACGAGTTCTTTTTTCTTTGAGTATTCCATCATTTCATCCAGCATATTCCTGACGGATTGAGCTGATTCAATAATAGACTTGCTTGTGCTTTCAACAAAGTTAAAATCTCCGAGACGATTTGGTAGTAAATCTAGAAATGTTTTAAGGTTGTTAAATGGTCGTCTAATATCATGAGCTATCATGCTGGTTGAGTTGGCGATGGCTTCTAGAGCCTTGGTTTTTATTACCTCTTTTTCTAGGTTTTTTTGATGTATATGTGAGTCTTTTTCTAATTTTAAAACATGAAAAAAGAATCCCATTAAGATTAAGATAGAAATTCCTAGGCGAGATAGCCATAGACTAATACTAAACTCAATACTATTAATAGTTACGAATTCTAGCTCCCATTCAGCACCATTTATAGCTGTGAGGGGTACTTTTGTTTTTACTCCATCTAGCCATAAAATTGATGTGTTGCACTTCTTATCATATTTTAGGTTTAGAAAATCTTTTTTATACGGCTTTTTAACACTTAAAACAGAACATTTAAAATAACCGATATTTTCCAACTGACGAATAGTTCTGGCTATATATGTGGTGTTATGGATAGATGTGTCATTCTTTAATAAGCTTTGTACACTCTTAATTACATTATGTGTGTTATTTTTTTGGAGTGCTTGGAATAAAACCTGATTGATGGATAGGAATAATAAAATGGAAGCTAAACAAAGAAAAACGGTCTTTTTATATTTAGTAAATAAAACGGCTAACATCACCTTTTTCCCAGCCCAAATAGTCATGACAGAGTGATCTCCATAGGTAGCAATGATCTATATTACTATTATATCTTTTCTTTAATCTTAGTCTAGCTGTTGGCCAATTTATATCTACTGTCCTGGGTATTTGCTTTATTGCCTCTTCAGCATTCTCACTGTAGTACTTTACTCTTTGTTCAATGACATTTTGTGGGTTAGCATCATGAAAAACTAATTTGAATAAATTATAATGGCGAAATGCTTCTATCGCACCATGTTCCCAAACGTCATCAGTTGTAAAGCTAACTCTTGATCCTGGAAAAATTCCATTTTTTTTTAAGCCTAAAAAAATACCTATATGTAGATCCTTCAAACCCGTATCAATGTCTAATTCTGTTTTGATATTTTTGTGAAATAACAGGATGTTATCGAATTGTCTTATGAAATATCTAGTTAATTTGGTAAATTGGCATTGTTCGGGTCTAACCTCTGGAATGGACAGTTTCTCATCAATCCATTTAGACCAAGCCCACCTTTCAAATGACTCACACATAGACCTGATTAAAGTCGGTTTATTTTCAAAGCCAAGAGCAAAGCCACATGTTGTTGGGTATTCACCGAGCAAGAAATCTGATTTTAAATCTGAAGAATACAGTTTGTTAAACAATGCTCTTTCGAGTACTTCTGCAATTGCGATGCGCCTAGCAATGTTTTTGGATGTAGAGCATCCACTGCCCAATGGTTTAAGGTTTTTGTCGAAAAGAGTATGGTTCCATCCATAGTTATCCACATTATCAGAAATTAAAGCATCTTCTCCTTTATGAACCTGAGGCGCTAATTGCTTTAAAATTTGTTCTATATTCATTTCAATTGTAACAAGTCAAATCTGGGTGTGTGCATGGTTGGAGATATATCTGATTTTGGGATGTCATTACTGAACAACCACATGAGTCCAAAGTGTGCAATTGGAATAACAGATGCCTCTTTGGCAATAGTCTTCTCAAACTCCTTTTTATACTTTTTTAAGTCTATTTCTTCTTTTCGGTATTTAGCAGTGAGTTTACAAATATGATTATTCGGGTCGGGAAATGAAACCCCTAATTTGGTACAGAACATCATATCGACAACCCAACTTATAATAGTATCCCCATTGGCCACACCAGCTATCCTTATGTCATGTTTAGAATTTGATCGATATTCTTGAATCCAGTTTGGGTTATTATAATCAATTTTATTAAACTCATAATTAAGGCCAACTTCCTTACAGACACTCTCTATTAAATTTTTTAGATAAGTTTCAAACTCTGTTTGTTTTGGGTAAAACAGTATAGATATTTTTTCTCCATCGTTAGGAATAGTCTTGATTTTTTTTGTAGGAATGTAGTTACTTGTATCACTTAGGTAAAATGTTTGAGCTGGGGTAGCAACCAAACTTGAATATCCCTTTTTTGCTATATATCGTTTTATACTATCTCTAAATATGGTTCGGTTTTCCCTTTTTTTAAATACCCCCTCCTTAAAAGGGCTTAATACAATTGCCCTCAGGAAAAAGGGAATTGCTGAAACTTTATAAAATCCTCTGGGGATTTCGTCTTTATTCCATAGTTTCGGGTTATAAATAATTGTTTTTGAGATGTCTTTATTTATGATCTCTTTATAACCTTTGTATTGGATTTTAACAATATCAGGACTGTTTTTTACATGTGAAAACCAGTTGCTTCTTTTTTTCAATAAAATAGAATTATCTTCATTTACTTCTAATAACCTATAAGCACCTGATGAAGTGATTTTATTCTTATTTTTCCAATCTCCATTTTCTTCAAAGTCTTGTGAACAATAGAAACCAAAATAAGGCATAGCTAAATAATCAAGGAAACCATCGGGCTTTTGCTCAAACGAAAATTCTATTTTTTTATTAGAAAGGGCGGAAATACCCAAGGAATCAAAATTGCCTGCCTTAAAGCTATCAAAACCTTTTAACTGACTAAATGCAGGAATTTCTGATTTTTTTAAATACCTGAGAATAGATTGTTTTAGGCCTTTTATAAAACTGTGAGCATCAATTGAAGTTCCATCTTCACATTCGATATTATCTCTTAAAATAAAGGTCCATTTTTTGCCCGCATCTGATTGATCCCAAGCTTTCGCTAAATAGGGTTCTTTTCTTGAGTTTCTGGTATCTTCTTTGATTAGAGTTCCAACCAGCTGTTCCATGTAGGTATAGCTCATGTAATTATCTGAATCATCGGGGGAGAAGGAAGGGCGGTATTCGTTAAGAAAATAGTAGGTCAGCTTGTTCATTTTTTTGCTGGAGCTATCCTTTTCCAAATGGTTTATTTCTTTCTCCTGGGTCTGGCCAATCGATATTAAATGATGCCACTGCATTTTCAATATTAACATCCCTACTAATATCGTCAAGGAAGTCAAAATTAATTTCGGAGTTAACTTCATCATACTGATTACTGAAACTGTTTAAATCATCTTGTCTTATTTCTTGTTCATCTAGATCATTAATTTTACTATCATATATTCCAGAAGATGCCAGTACAAGGATTGTTAAAAAATTTGTTTTTGCTCCCATTTTTGCCTCATTTATATAGTTACTTGTTTAAATAACAATACAAACGATGCTTTTATCATTATTTTGATAAAAAAACAAATTAAATTTAGATATAATTATAATTGTGGGTTTGACAAATTGAATTTTCCCTGAATAATAAATAACTTGGTTTTGATATTATTTTTTTTTTATTTAATTACCAGTTGATCTTATAGGGGGATTTTTTATGTTTAAAATTATGGCCACTTTACTGTTAATTTTGAGTGTTCTCAGCTGCAGCGATGAAAAAACCAATTCATCTTCAGGTAAAGCCAAAACAGGTAATTCGTCAGTCTCTCTTAAGCTTACAGATTATAAAGATTATTGTATGGCCACGATGGAAAAAGATCACAACTTTAAACATAAATTTGATGAAATTTCGGTTAAAAAGGGAGAGCAACTTCTTGTGTCATATTCGGTGCCTTTCAATGAAAAAAATGCTCAGTCTTCTGGAACCTATGATCTTCTTAGATTTAATGCCAACATCCCTGAAGATATAAGAATCAAGAGTGAAGAGGGTGTTGTTAAATCAGATTGTTATGATGAGAATACGGACCTCTATATTGTGGCACTGAATGAGGTCAAACTTTATAAAGATAAGAATTTGAAAAGCCTAAGTTGTACATTGAAGAAAGGTACCAGTAAAAAGGTTGAAAATGAAAAGGGTTTTAGTATTGGCATGATGATGACGGATGTAAAAATTGATTCAGAAAATGTAGTGTACGAAGTTCATTTTGGTGATGTTTACAAACAAGAATGTCCTACTGATAATAAAGACAATGGTTATTTTACTAAAATTAGCTTTTTGAAAAACTCTCAAGGAAGTAAAGTGGATGCCTATTATATTGCTGCATTGAGGAAGAAAAAAACTTGATTCGGTTTTCTTAAACTTTTTACTTCCCAACCTTCTTTTTTTAATGTACATACCTCATCCCCTTGGGGATCTATCTCCATTGACTTAATAAAGGAGGTCAATTGACGAATAGAGATTTACATGCCGCCATTCTTGCCAACGGCACTTCTCAATCAGAGTGGCAGAACCCTTCTTCACCCAGCAATAATAGACAGGAATTCCTGCAGGGTAAAAATCAACGGAAGACCATTAACAGAGGACGGCTGATTTTTCATCTGGCAGAAAATAGACATTCGAAGGATTCCCCTTTTGCCTTTTTAGCTACCTACTCTTTGTTCAAAGGAGGGAGCGGACAAATTCAAAACATGCCCCTTAAGTATGCCCTTACCGAATATGGAAAGAACACCCATCAACTCCTAGAAATCCTCCAACCCATTTATAAGGCCGGGAAGAAAAGTTTATTTATTGGCCAACTGCTAAAGAGCGGTGATCTCTTAAAACCTTTGGCTTGGGAGTCTAAAGAAGCCCATCAGTTTTTAAAAGATATTCCTCTCATAAAAGATGCGGGGATCCGTTGCCGCATACCTGATTGGTGGCAGCAGAAAAGTTGCACCTTAAACATATCCTTTAGTCGGTCCCAGGGGAAGCACCTCAGTGTCGATTCTTTGTTGGAGTTTAATGCCCATGTCCTTTTAGGAGAAGATTCCATTTCTCTAGAGGAAGCCCAAAACCTGGCGGATCAATCAGAAGGCCTCACTCTTATTAAAGGGAAATGGGTAGAGATAGACAAGGACAGACTGAGGAAAATTTTAAAACTCTTTTCCAAGGTGAAGGATCAGTTGAAAGATGGGGCTTCCATTAGAGAAGCACTTCGTTTTCAGCTCAATTCCCCTCCTCTTACAGATGAAGAGGAGGATGAACCTTTGATTGAGGTATCTCATGATGCTTGGTTAACAGATATACTCACCAAATTAAAAAATCCCTCACAAATGGAACCTCAAAAGCCAGGGGCCAATTTTAAAGCTAAGTTACGACCCTATCAGCAAAGAGGATTGAATTGGCTTTGCTATCTACATCAACTGCGATTTGGCGCTTGTTTAGCGGATGATATGGGACTCGGGAAAACCATTCAAGTTTTAGCATTTTTAAACCACCTTAAGGAAAATAGAGATAAGAAATCCACCTCACTTTTAATCTTACCCACCTCACTCATTCACAATTGGAGCCAAGAGATCGAACGGTTTGCGCCCTCTTTAAACTATTTTGTTGCTCACAATAGTTTCAATGGGGGATTTATGACTCAATTGCAGCAAAACTTCTATTTAACTCAGTTCGACCTTGTGATCACATCCTACACCCTAATAGCTCGCAATGAATGGTTTTGGAAGAATACCCAGTGGACCTATATCATTTTGGATGAAGCTCAGGCCATTAAGAATCATGCCACTAAACAAGCTCAAAGTGTGAAGCGACTCAAATCATATAATCGAATTATCCTTACTGGAACACCAGTTGAAAACCGCCTAACGGATCTCTGGTCACTCTTTGATTTTATCAACCCAGGGCTGTTGGGAAATGAGGTGGAGTTTCTAAACTATGTAAGAGGTTTAAAAAGGAATTCCATGGGCTATGGCAATTTAAAAATGGTTTTATCTCCTTACATCTTGCGTCGATTAAAAACCGATAAAAACATTATTGCTGATCTGCCGGAAAAAATTGAATTAAAGTGCTTTTGCCCGCTTACTAAACCCCAAGTATTTCATTATCAAAAGCGAGTGGATCTGATCGAAGTTATGAGAAATTCTCCTGATCGTAAGAAACTCGGAGCTGTGATTCTTAGTTCTTTCATGACTTTCAAGCAGATTTGCAATCACCCCGATCTCTATATAGGCAATTCTTCTTTCCTCCCGAAAGAAAGTGGAAAATTTACTAAACTTATAGAAATAGCTCGTAAGATCATTGCCAAGCAAGAAAAGGGAATTGTCTTCACTCAATTTAAAGAAATGACCTTACCTTTAGCCCAATTCCTGCAAAAAGAATTAGGTCATGAAGTGCTTATCCTGCACGGGGGAGTGAACATTGTTAAACGCAAGCAAGTGATCCAACAGTTTCAAAACAGCCCCTGTCATTCTTTTTTAATTTCCTCTTTAAAAGTGGGAGGGGTGGGGCTCAATCTTATCGCTGCGAATCACATTATTCATTTTGATCGCTGGTGGAATCCTGCCGTTGAAAATCAGGCCACCGACCGTTGTTTCCGCATTGGCCAAAAGCGAGGAGTGATGGTTTACAAGCTTATTTGCCAAGGAACCATTGAACAGAATATTGATGCCCTTATGGAAGAGAAATCTGCTCTGGCCAAAAATGTAGTGGGTAAAAGTAGGGAACATTGGCTATCCAACATGGATCAAGATGAAATTCTAGAACTGTTCAAATTAAGTATATAAACCCGGATATTTCATGATGGCTTGTAGTAGGTTCTTCACGAAATATCCGGGTAAAGGAGGGCAATGGAATATCCTATTTGTAATTCATGGCTGGGAAAGACATGGATCCAAAACCTCTTTCGGTTTGCCTATGATATAAAACGAATGGATAGAGGAAGGAACTACTGTAAACAAGGTGCGGTGATTCACTTGTCCATCAATGCCAACAGAGTGAGTGCACAAGTGAGAGGGTCGTACTATGAAACTTATGATGTAAATATTAGAGTCGATCCCTTAACGGCTTATGGGCAGTCTAAGCTGACCGAAGCTCTGCAGAATAGAATCGAAGTTTTGACTGAATTGCAACAAGGTAGAATTCCTCAATCTCTAAAGGGAATACTAAATAATCAAAGCTTTGGTCTATTTCCTAGTCCTTCAGATATCTTCTTTAACTGCAATTGTCCTGATTGGGCGGGTATGTGTAAACATGTGGTGGCTTCTTTGTTAAGCCTGGGCATTCGCTTTGATGAGGCTCCCAAGCTTTTATTCGACCTGCGTGGCCTTGACCTAGATGAGATGGTGGATTCTGCTATAAATAGAGAGGTTCAGCAGTTATTAGACAAAGCTGAAAGGGGAAGTGGTAACTGTATAGATGAAAGCAAACTGGCTGCGGTTTTTAAGATTTAGATTGTTTCGTAACAGTATCCGGGATTAAGAAACTTTTACGGTCATAGTTATAGATCGGGCAGGTCATATTCTCTTATAATTTCATTATATAGTTCTCCCAATCTCCAAATGAGCTCATTGGCATTTGAATACCCTTTCTCATCTTCGCCACAGGCTTCGATTAAATTATTTAGCTTTTCATCAGAATAACCATGCTTAAAGGACGGGCGAAAAACCTTATTCCATATTTCATCGAGTGCAATATGCATATCTCGGGCTTTCAACATCAATAAAACATCCTGACGTTCTTCAAAGTCAAGATCCTTGAATTCATGTAAAATCCTTTTTAGTTTGTTTTCTTCCATAGTTTCTCCATTAGGTTACTTTGTTACAATAGTACTAACATAACAAATAATTTGAATTTGGTTGATATATATCTAATTATTAGATCACCCAAAGCCAGTGATTAGGCTTTACAATATCTGCCACCTAAGTTACAAAGCCCTCCAAGGAGGAGCTATGAAAACACTGATACTTATATCTTTATTATTTACAGGCATTTTAAATGCAAATACCACCCCCAGTTGTGAAACCCATTCTGCAGGTTTAATTAAACTTTATACGCAGTTACGTCAGGTGAGCGAGAATCCCGAACTCATTAAAGAAACCAAATACCACATTTATTCCACAACCAATCAATTAGAAAGCATTGCCTCTTGGTTGGGACAGGACCTGTTTTGGCACTATCATGAAAACCGTAAGATCCAGTTTTCATACACTTATATGACGGATCATCGTCTAGCAGAGATTGGTGGTAAGTACGACTCTCTGATGGAGAGGATGGAAGGCTCGCCAGAAATATACGGTGAATTTGATTGGAAAAATGACCTCAGCGAAAGTAAACAGCAGCTAGCTATTTGGAATCTGTATAGTAAAGATGTGTCTTTAGAGCAGTACAGCTGTTTGGATGAGCAAAGTAAAGTCACCTTCTTGGATGACTATGCTAACAAAGACCTTCGAACTCTTTCTTACATAGAAGCGATACCCTCCCTTCCTACTCATTTAAACCCAGAACAATTGAAGAATGAGTTTCAAACAGTTCTCCAAGATGAAGAAAATTTATGGGGAGACACTATACTGGAAGGTCCTTTTGCTCAAACGGGAGCGGCTGAGATTTCTGATGTTGAAGCTCTTATCTACCATGAGCGAGTTGTGGGATTTCGAATCTATATTGTGGCACCAGCTGTGTTTACTGATCATTGCGAGTTTAATGAAGAAACTTACGAGTATGAAAACTGCGATGGCGAAGGTCAAATTTATGTGAGTAAACTCTTAGATATCAATTTAGACCTACTCGAAGATGGCAACTACGCTGAGTTCGATATTTAAAAATCAAACACCACCTGATTTACCTTTCCTTTTTTTTCTAACCTCAGTCGAGTTTGAAAAGTCTTACCTGACTTAGATTTAAAACCCTTGATGACACCTGTCTTCCCATGAGTAAGCAGTTCTTTGGCGATTCGATAGGGAATCTTTTTACCTGCGATTTTTTTCCATATTTTAAATGAACAGCCTTTTTTCCAATCGGAACAGCCATAGCATTTTCGATTCTCCTCGATGGCACTACCACACTCAGGGCATTTTCCTAAGGAGTCCTCCTCATCTACAGACACCATTTTCACTTGCCATTTTTGGTCTTGAAACAGCAATCTGAGTCGAGCTTTGTCAGGGAATCCTTCTTCTTTTAAAGTGAGGATGCGTGACCTTTTTCCAGCCAGCAGGCTTTTAATGGTGGATTTAGAAAGGGTCACTCCGGCGAATTCTTTCCAGATGACAAAGGGGCAACCGGTTTTCCAACTGGAACAACCATAGCCCTTTTTTCCTTCAATGATGCGGCTACTACAAATGGGGCATTCACCGAGCGTCTCTGAGATAGAGTCTTCTTCTTTGAATTCGTTGGTGGCCTCTTCCACAAATTGCCGGATCTCTTCCATAAAAGAGTCCAGCTCTCTACTGCCCCTAGCAATATCTTCCAGAGACTGCTCCCATTTGGCGGTTTCCACCGCGGAGGCTAAAACCCCAGCGTTTTTCATGGGGCGAATGGTATCAATCAAGAGAACCCCTTTAGTGGTGGCTTTGAGAGTCTTTTTGGCTCGTTCGATGTAATTTCTTTGGAGGAGTTTCTCGATGATAGCCGCTCGGGTAGCTTGGGTCCCAAGCCCTATATTGCCGTGAAAGATATTTTTCAGTTCTTCTTCTTCCACAAATTTCGCCGGATTGGCCATAGCTCCCAATAGACTTCCATCGCTGTATTCCTTGGGGGGCTTGGTCATCTTACTTTCAACTGTGATTTGCTGACAGTGGGCAGTATCTCCTTTTTGCAGAGGAGGCAGAATTTGTTCTTCTTTGTTATCTTTTTTCGGTGGATAGAGTACCTTCCATCCGGGTTGGGTAATAACCGTTCCCTTGGTTTTGAACGACTCTCCTTCAATGAAGGTGATGATTTCGGTGAGTTCCATTTTAC
>CAYFLR010000011.1:111881-117188 GCA_964343805.1 uncultured bacterium
AACATCATGAAAGGCGGCTAGAAATCGTTTTAACACCAAATTGAAAATTTTCACCTCATCCGAAGGAAGACCGCCCGGTGGTGTTCTAAGTGGAATCAGTGCGTGATGATCAGTGAGTTTGGCATCATTGAAAACCCGTTTATTTTTAGGGTCTACTTTTGATGGTTGCAAATGGGTAAATAGTTTTGGGTAATGAGGTTGAAGCTCTTTTAGAATCTGCTTAGTTAATCCTATGCTTTTAGTTCCCAGTACGGTGGAATCCGAACGAGGGTAGGAGAGACATTTCCTTTTTTCGTAAAGAGATTGGGCGAGCTCGAGGGTCTTTTGAGCTGAAAACCCATACCGCTTATTCGCATCCCTTTGCAGTTCCGTGAGTGAATAAAGAGGGGGGGGATGCTGAGTCTTTTTCTTCTTATCTACTTTGGTAACTTGACCCGAACGCCCTTTCAGCTTATCCGCAATTTGATCGGCTTGCTCTTTCTTTTTGAGTTTGCCTTTTTCTGGGTGAAACCAGCTTCCTTTCCACTCTCCTTTTTCATTGGTAAAATGGGCAATCAACGGAAAGTAAGGCTCTGGCTTGAAGTGATCAATTTCTTTGCGCCTGTCAACCAGCAGTGAAAGCACTGCGGTTTGCACTCGACCTAGGGAGAAAAGATCTCCCATTTTTCGGGTGGCAGCGCGGGTAAGGTTCATGCCTACCAGCCAATCAGCACACTGTCTTCCCTGTCCTGCGGCAAAAATTTTATCAAAGGAGCTGGCGGATTCTATTTTTGAAAGAGTGCTTTGGATCACTTCGGGTGTGAGAGCCTGACTAGTCCAAAAGCGGTAGGTGTCTCTTTTATTTCCTCCATAATTCAAGATAGTCCGTGCAATCACTTCTCCTTCTCGACCGGCATCTGTGGCAATCACTACTTTACCAATGTCTTTGCGTTTAATACCTTGGACTATTTTATTGAGCTGTTTTTTGGTTTTGCTAATGGCCTTGTATTTGAAGGCAGAGGGCAAAATGGGTAGAGAGTCTAAAGACCACCTTTTCCATTTGCTGTCATAATCATCAGGGGCAAAGAGTTCTACCAGATGGCCCACTGCGGATAAGATCACGTAGCTGGAGTTTTCCAAAGTGCCCATCGGCACCTTCAGTGCTTTGGCGAAGTCTCTCGCTACGGAAGGTTTTTCGGTTAAGATCAGTGTTTTCATTCGCTCCTTCATAACATGAAATGACTTTGAGATCTATTCTCTTTGTCTGATTTGGAGTTGAGATTTGATGGCTGCTTGGAGCTTGTTTATGGTTGGGCTCCTGAGAGTGTGTTTTTTGTAGTAGAAAGCCCTGGAAATTTGGAGGAGTGAAATGATTTCTGATACTTGCAGATGGTTCTTGGTTAGCTGAAGGGCAGCAATTTTAGCTGCTGTTATACTGACATTTCTACCATAAAGGTCCTCTCTTGCAATTGCAGCAGCAGTAGCATGCTTTATCTGACTAAAATCGGAAATAGGTGTGTCTGGTGAGAGATTGAGTTCCTCTAAAATGATCTTTCGACTGACGCGGGGAAGATATCTTCTGATACACTCAATGGAAGAGGAGTTTAGACAGCGTAAGCCAATTAGATCAGGGAAGTTAGAGCCGTCATGATAGGGATCAAATTGGGTTTGATGATGGGTATTTTGTTTGAGGATATAGAAAAAGGTGCTTCTTAAATGCTGTTGATCTTGAATGGGTTTTATAAAAGCGGGTGTGAAATTTATATCTAGTTTTAAACTTCGGTGTAAGGATATTTCCAGCCGTCTTGCAAGTTGTCCAGATTGTTTGCGATTGTTTGCCAATAAAATATGGATGTGGGTATCAGTAAGACGGTAGCAAAGTAGTTGGTAATTAATAGTTAATCGAGTAATTGTTCGTGTAATTAAGAATAGACTTTTTTGGGTGGTAGATATAACTCTATTGTCTGCCAGTCGAAGAACTAGATGGTGAGCAAATGAGCTTATAATGGCCTCCTATGTTTCTGGTTTGGAGCCAGATTTTGTGGTTCTTAACGGATGCTAGAAATAAAATCAACCTAAAACCACTATTTCTGTTTAAATAGTCTCCCAAGTGAAATAGATATTTTATCTTGGCACGCTCGTAGACTAAATTGCCACAAAATAGTCTACCAAGTGGTTTAGATAGGCTATCTGAGGGCGTTGTTAGATTAAACAGGGCAAAAATAGTCTCTCAAGTACCATAGATATTCTATCTAAAGACGTTGGTAGAAAAACCACCTCAATTTAGCCTTGCAACCAATTCACTTAGCCTATTTAATACAAGTTATGACGACACAACACTCCACTCAACAGTTTACCGAGCTAATAGGCCAACTTTTCATCGAACTGGAAAACTATCTCAGCGAGCCACCTGCCAAGGTGATGAGGCTAAACAATCTAAAAGACCTCCAGAACAAATTGCAGATGAACTCAATCGCAGCTGATTCTAAAGAATTTCTACAAACCGTGACCCACTTTTTAGAATACAGCACGAACCTGCGTAACCCCCACTATTTGGGACATCAGGTGGCTATTCCCAATCTGGGATCTATTTGCGCGGATCTGATTAATGGTGTGCTAAATAATTCCACCGCCGTATTTGATATGGGAGCAAGTGGAGTGGTGGTTGAGCAAGAGACTATCAAGTGGGCACTCGACCAACTGGGGTATGATTCTAAAAAGAGTGGAGGGATATTTACACACGGTGGGTCGCTTGGTAATTTGACCGCTTTGCTGGCTGCTCGGGCTTGGAAGGATCCAAACTTTTGGCAGGAAGGCTTAAAAGAGAAGCTAGCTATTTTAGTTCCAGCTACCTCTCATTACTCAATTAAAAGGGCTGCCGCTATTTTGGGTTTAGGCGCGAATTCAGTGTTTAAACTTCCTACTGGTAATTGCGGAAAGGTGATTATTTCTGAGATTACGCCCATTCTAGCCAAAGCTAGAAGTCGGGGTTATATTCCTTTTGTCATAGTTGCTAATGCCGCCTCCACCTTAACGGGAACCTATGATGATTTAATCTCCTTCCGAAAAATAGCCGATCAAGAAAAACTCTGGCTGCATGTGGATGGAGCTCATGGGGCATCGGCAATTATCTCAGAAAAATACGGTCACCTACTAAAGGGAGTCAACCAAGCGGATTCCATTGTTTGGGATGCTCATAAGATGCTCCAAACCTCTAGCCTTTGTGCTATGGTACTATTTAAAGAGAGTCAGAATGTTGAAAAAGTGTTTAATCAGGAAGCCAGCTACCTAAGTGATACCGAGGATGGAGTGCCGTTGGGAACCTTTCCCTTTTCTTTGGAATGTACTAAGCCGATCATAGGACTTAAACTCTATCTGACATTAATTCTTCTGGGGCAAGATCAATTGGCCAAAGACCTCGATCACCTTTATGATCGGGCGCGAGAGTTTCATGCTTACATCAAAGAGCAGCCTGACTTTGATGCGCCTATCCTGCCGGAATCGAATATCATCTTATTTCGTAGAAAGGGGAGCAATGAACTGCAGAAAGAAATCTACCGGAATATTTTACGAGAAGGAGAATTTCATATCTCCTTTGCTGAATATGAGGGAACTTCTTATTTACGCCTGACGATCATGAATCAGGCCAGCACTCTCACAGACATAGAGAATTTGCTTCAATATATACGTAAATCCTAGATTAATTACCTTTGACAGAAGGGATGGTACTCCTCTTTGAGACCAATGGGCTTAGCTTTGCGAATGGCATAGACGAGGTCAATTGAGTTGCGAGCCTCTTCGAGTCCGAAACCTTGACCATCTAGGATGGCTTGGTAGCTGAGGGTGTGAAGGTCAGTGAAGCCTCCGCTGAATTCCATCTCTTTCCCTTCAATCGTAATGGAACGGAAGGTGCGCATATCCTTATCGGTCGCTTCTTTAGGAAGATCGTTGGCATCAATGGATAAGTACCAACGTACTCGAGCCTTTTTCAGTTCAAGGTAGCCGGCGGCACGATAGGGGTCAAAAAGATTGACTTGGTTTTTGGTGGGTTCACCAAAAATCCACATGAGCATATCAAAAAAGTGAACACCAATATTGGTGGCTACACCACCAGACTTTTCTTCGATCCCTTTCCAAGAGTATTGGTACCATTTTCCTCGCGAGGTGATGTAGGCGAGATCGATATCGTAGATTTTATCAGCTGGTCCTTCATCGATCTCTTTTTTGAGAGCGAGAATGGTGGGGTGATGTCTTAATTGGAGGATATTGTAAATGCGTTTGTCTTGATCTTTCTCTACGGCACTTAACCCATCAATATTCCAAGGGGTGAGAACCAGCGGTTTCTCACAGATGGCATGGGCTCCCGCTCTTAAAGAAAAGCGGATATGGGAATCATGAAGGTAGTTGGGGGAGCAGATACTTACATAGTTGACCGCTTTGTCAGGGTCGTTTCTCTTAATTAATTCGATATGGCGATCAAAGCGCTCGAATTCGGTAAAAAAGTCAGCATCGGGAAAATAGGAGTCGATTATTCCTACCGAGTCATTGTTGTCTAGGGCTACTACTAAACGGTTGCCGGTCTCTTTAATAGCTTTCATATGGCGAGGAGCTACAAAACCTGCCGCTCCGATTAAGGCAAAATTTTTCATACAGAACTCCAAGTTTTAAAAATCGTTCTCATTCAGTTATCACACTAAGGTTTATTATTCAACTTGAGAGCTGGGATGGCAAGAGTTTAGACCAGTATTACCCAAGAGGATAGAGCATAGCATAGATAATTAGTATAAGACTTAGTTTTTTGTGTGATATCATGGGTTTTTGAGAACGGATAGATCCACCATTTTACGAGTATTTTATGCGATATTTTAAAAAATTTCTGTTTCTTATAACCCTGTTGTTAACGACTCTCAGCTCACTTCATGGGGAGGGAAGAAAACGAGGCTTCGAAACCGAACTGGTTCAACCCTTTATTCCTCATGTTCATACCTTTAGGCTGGCCGTGAGTGAACCAGTTATGGAGCATGACTTAGTGCTGGGAGCTTACTTAAGGCCCTATGTTAAGCATGATGGGGTGGAAGAGATCCAAGTAGGCTACACCTTTGATTTTGAGTTAGGGGGATTCTCTCTCTACTCTATTCCTCAGTTTGGTTATATGAAAGGACTTTCCACAAATATTGGTCCTCGAAAGGATCCTGATGAGTTTGTTACAGGTGAGTGGATATTTGGGGCTTATTTATTCGATTAAGGTTTGAGTGAGTTTATGTACTTGCAGTAAACCAAAACCATAGGCATCATCTTTGCCAGGAGTTCCTAAGTCGAGAGTGGTTG
>CAYFLR010000011.1:117198-129252 GCA_964343805.1 uncultured bacterium
CCCTAATCGTTTTATGAGCTAAACCTGGATTTGCACTCCAGGCCAAAGCCAATCCCGCAGTGACATGAGGTGCTGCCATAGAGGTTCCACTCATAAACCTGTAGCTACTGATAGGATAATTGCGATGAGACAGGGTGGCCTGCTTGTTCAGATGTTGGAATTGTATCTCCTTGGCATCATAGAGCCGGAGACCAATTACAGGGATCGTACTGGTGTTGCCTTCTTCTAAAGTAACGGTAAGAAAACCTTCGTGGTTATTGTAAATGACCACTCCGACCGCTCCATTTTGCTCAGCTTGGACAACTTTCTCTTGGTAGCTATTTTTTCCTCGTCGACAGAGCACTACTTTCTGTTGGTGGGGAGCATTCTGATCACAGAAATCACCATCTACAATCTCACCTTGAACCCTTTTATTGATGGAATGAGCTATGGGTTCAGAGTAAAAAATACGTCGACCCACCTTGAGAGAGATATCATGCTGCCTTGAGGTTGTACTTAGAATATCAGATCCAGCAGCTACCACTTCAATAGCATCATTTTGCTGACTAAATGGAGAAATATTAAGATTATTATCAACTGATCCTACTGAAATGACGGAAGGGTAGGATGCGGGGTAATTATAACTGGTATCTCCATCGTTGCCAGCAGAACCTATTAGGAGAATCCCCTCTTGGTAGGCCTTTGTAAGTGCCAACTCTTCGGCTTCATTCTTCTCATCTCCTCCTAAACTCATGTTGATGATATGGGCTCCATTTTCTTTGCAGAATTCTAGTGCCGCCACCAGATCAGAGGTCTGAGTCCATTTTCCTTCATCGTTGAAGACTTTGGCGATGATGAGGCTGATTTTTCCTGGACTCACCCCCACTACACCTTGTTGATTTAGTGCGGCGTTGATAGTTCCAGCTATATGAGTTCCATGTCCGGGAACATCTATATACCAGGGGGATTCTACCATGGATGTGCCGGCAATAAACATATGGGGATGGAAATCTTCATGATCTCGAAAGACTCCCGTGTCTATGATACAAACTCGTATTCCTTCACCGGTGATTGCATCTTGATCCAGTAGGTTGTCGAGATCTTTGTCCCAGAGTTGTCTAGCCTTGATAAGATCAATTCCATAGGGAATTCTCTCTTCCTCTATGATTTCATCGGTGGGCAGAAAGCTTTGGTTATTGGTGGGATGTATTAAATAGCGCCTGGAATCAGGTTCTATCTTGCGAATCAGAGGGTGAGATCGCATCTTATATAATTTATTTTGATCAAGGATGAACACTCCCGCTTGCAAGCTGGGAAAGTGAGTGTGGAGTTTTCCGCCCAGCTCTTTCACCTGATAGGCAACTTCTTTGAAAGAATTGTTTTGATAATGGATCCAGACCCGCTTTGGAGCGGCATCTAAATAACTGGTGTAAAGTAAAAAGAAGAGATAAATGAATTTCATGGGTAAAAATTATCAGATCTCGACAGCATAGTAAACCGGGATATGTGGTACAATGAGAAGATCTACTGGAAACTCGATGGGAGGTGGTTTGCATAAGAGAAGATTTGTCTATTTAGCTTTTATTGTAATTCTACTTTGGCCTTGGAGCCTGGTAAAAGCCCAAAAGTGTAACGAGATAAACCATCAATTTCATGAAGGAACCTGGAGTCGTTATAAACAAGAGGTTCTAAAGTATTGGCAAAATCAGCTCCCTCACTTTTATAAAGAACATCCAGGTAAGTTTAACAAACTTCATCAAGGGATGGATCTGACCTACTTCACTCTTTTTCATGGAGCCAAGGTGGCCTTTGCTCCTCAGTTTTTTGCGGTGGATCTGCCTCTTTCTTTTTATAGGGCTTATAAAGGTATGAGGCATAAGGATGCGGATTATAAAAGAGCTCTCTTACTTCCGGTTGATATTGTGCAAAGGAATGGGGTTCACGTTTTAACCTATTTGATCTTGTCCAGCTTGGGATATAATTTTTCTAAATTTACCATGGAGAGCAAGGTCTATCGGGATGAAATGCTTGAATTTCTGGATCCTTTGACTTTGGCTTCCCATGAGCTAACGGTGTTCTTAATGCCCCATCAAGAGGAGTTCTATGACTATTTCCACAAGGTAAAGGCTGTCTATTATAATAATGGAGCGAAATCCCATCAAGTTAAGAAAATCATGAATAGTCATAGCATCAGTGCTATTGCTGAATTGATGCATGTGAAAACTAAATCCTATCAATGTGTGAAAGACTTTCATATTCTTGCTCATGGCAAACCCGGATCTTTTAATCTTGGTGATTCTGCTAGCGAGACCTCAGGGATTTTTTCTCAAAAAAGTTTGGAGCGGATGAAGCCTTATATGGGGCAAATGCCTTCCGATCTTTTCTGTGATAATGCTCGCATTATCATTCATTCTTGCACTGTGGCACGGGGTGAGGAGGGAGAGTCCTTTTTAAAACAGATAGGTGCTTTTATTTTGCAAAATGAAGGGCAGGTGATTGCTCCTACGGTTCCTCTTGGCTTATCTGTCACTCGCAGGCAAGTTGATCAAAAAGTTAAAACACTCACTTTTGAAGATACCAGGGAAGAGAGTTTTGTTGCCCAACTCAGTTTTCATCTCCTGCTCCCGCTGCTTAACTATTTTGGAGTGCATGAGGTGATGAACTATATCCTGCATGGAGCAGAGACCCAAAAGATCAAGTCCGTAGATATTGGTACCCAAAATAATGAAAATTAATAAAAAATGGTGCCAAAAAGTATGGAAAATGCCTAAAAAATGGTACCAAAAAGTATGGATTTCTGCTATCCTATCTAAGAAATAAGAATAAAACTAACAATGAGTGTGAGTAGAAGTGGATCGTATCTTATTGAAACAACTTGTTAATTGGCGGAATAGCTCCAAAAGAAAGCCATTGGTGTTGGACGGGGCAAGGCAGGTGGGTAAAACCTACTTATTGGAGAAGCTGTTTGGTGAAACCTATTTTAATAAAGTGTTCAAACTAGATTTCAGGGAAAACAACGCACATACTAGAATATTCCAAGAGACTCGTGAGCCAAATCAAATTATTCGTTCCCTAGAGCTAGAATTCGGTCAGAGAGTAAATTTAGACACTGATTTGATTTTTTTTGATGAAATTGGAGAGTGCCAACCTGCGGTGGATTCCTTAAAATATTTTTGTGAGAAGATGCCCAACCTTTTTCTTTGTGCCTCTGGCTCGAATATGGGGCTATTGAACTCTTTTCCGGTGGGAAAAACAGAAAACTTAGAACTTTTTCCCTGCAATTTTTACGAGTTTTTGAAAGCCAGTAAAAAACAAATTTTGATTGAAGAATTTGAAAACCAGAGTCGCCTTTTAAAAACTCATGAAATGTTATGGCAGATCTTGTTGGATTATTATTATGTGGGAGGAATGCCAGAAGCCGTTGAGGCTTGGTTCAACTCTTCCTCTCTACAAGAACGCATAGAACGGGTGGGAAAAATACACCAAGATTTGCTAGCGGGTTATGAACGAGATTTTGGGAAATATGGAAATAAGGTCAATGCGCTGCATATTGGTTCTGTTTATAGAAACGTACCCATCAAATTACAAAATACTCAAGATGATTCGGTAAAACGACTAACCTTCAAAGATCTCATAAAGGGTAAGAAGCAGTACAGTGAGTTAAGAGGACCTATTGATTGGTTGGAAAAATCAAAATTGGTATCCAAAAACTTAATCATAAAATGCCAACCTCAGACCCCTTTAATTGGTTTTACCAAACAAAATATTTTTAAACTTTTTTATTTTGATGTGGGTCTACTGTGTCACTCTTTGGGAATTTCCTATAATGAAGTTGTCCAGCAGGGTTTCTTTCAAAAAGGCTTTATTGCAGAAAACTTTGTGCAAAATGAACTCCGAGCAATGGGAATATATCCCACTTTTTCCTGGCAAGAAGGAAAGTCAGAGATGGAGTTTATATGGAAATCAGGGGATGGGGAGTTTTATCCATTAGAAGTGAAAAGCGGAAAAAGGACGAAGGCTCAAAGCCTCAGAGTTTATAAAGAGAAATATAAACCTAATAAGACGATTAAATTAATTGGTGGGAGGGGTAGCGAAGATCCTAACACCATTGTGTGGCCACTCTACTATGTTTCTTTTCTTTCTCGTGTTTGAATCTGAGAAAAGTCAGACTCCCGCCTCTTGTACAAATAAAGGCAGTTGAATAAAGAAAGAGGTTTCCTCCGGGTTGGACTCCACAAAAATATCACCCCCATGCAGTTGGACGATCTCTTTGGAGATTGCCAAACCGAGGCCTACTTCGGTCCCTTTGGTGGAGGGCTTGACCTGTTCATATTTATTAAAAATTGAATTAATTTTATGTTCAGGTATGGGAGGACCATCATTGGAAAAAGCGATTTGCAGCACTTCGTCAGCGGTGGTTGAAAAATTCACCTTCTCTGCTTTTAACAGGGAAATTTTTATTTTAGCATATCCACCGGCATCTACATACTGTTTGGCGTTACTAAGGATATTACGGAAAACTTGTTCTAAGCGGTAATTATCAATTTCTATTTCTAGCGAGTCATCCGCTAAGTCATTTTCTATCAGAAGGTTGATCTCTTTATCTTCAAAACTAAAACGTTGGCTCTCTACTAAAGTAAAAAGTTTTTGAATAATGAAGGCTTTCTCTTTTTCTAATTGGAGTCCTTGAGATTCGATCTTTCCTAAATCTAAAATAGCTTTTATTAGCTCAAAAGCATAGGCAGCATGATCATTGATAATTTTTAACATTCGCTTTTGATCCTCTGGCGGGATATCCATAGTTTCCATCATTTGAAAGATGGTGAGAATATTGCCAATAGGATTCTTAAGATCATGGCTACACATGGAGAGCATTTTGTTTTTGTTCTGATTCAATTCAAATAGAGCTTTATTTTTTTCTACCAGCTGATTTTCATAGAGCACCATATCGGTAATGTCCTTGATGTATATAAGACAGAGTCTCTTGCCATCAAGGTCTTCAATGGGATAAAGCTTGACATTTTGTTGCATGGTAATGGGGTTTTTATGGATATCAGTGGTTTCAATGGGGAAGATATACTTATGAAACATCTGAGAGAGAAAACGATAAGCGCTATGTTCAATAACATCGTTAATGATTGTTTTAACGAGGCCTTGTTTTTTTATTTCAAAGCAGGAAAAGAGATTTTTAAAAAGCAAATCTTCTTTGGTGAAATGACCTTTTTCAAGAAGCCAACTATTAACATGCAGAATGTTATATTGAGGGTCCACAATTAAAATCCCTAAGTCGAGGGAGTCGGTAATGGGGGACTTGAGATAACTTAGTAGATCATTCATTGTAATAATCCCTCTAAGTATTCGTCTAATAAATCTAGGAAAGATTTAACCGCGTTTATATTCATAGAAATAAGAAAAGACCCGTTAATCTTTTTCCCTTTAATACCAAAATAGGTTTTCACTACAATTGTGTATTTACTGCTCCCTTGATCACTAATTTGGCTGTTTAAATGCTCGATTGCCAAAATTGTTTCATCTTTTGCGGTGCTCTTTTTATTGGCGAGATAAGTAAAGTTAGGGGGCAGATATTTTAGCTCCAGTTTCAAAATATTAGAGATACTTCCAATGCAGGCATTGATCAGAGTATTTGCAATCTCTTGTAAACCATCCTTGGTCATCTCATTGATTTGAGTAAATTCAGAATCATCAAATTGCATAAGGTTTAAAAGAGCTAAAGAAGCATCTTTAGGGAAGAGAATATGAGCAAGGCCAAATATCTCCCCCTCAAATCCCTGTGATAATAAGATGAGGTCTAAATCTAATTCAGAACTATTAACAATGTAATCCGTAAAGGACTGATCTATAAATTTGACTTCAGGAGCTTTTAATTGAATTGGATGCTCTACAATTTCTTCCAGCTGCATAGCAGCCACACCCATCCCCTGGTTTATCACTTCACCAATAATGTCTTCTTGTTCAGGTGTTAAATTCATGATTCACCTTCATTTTCTAATCCGAGCATTCTCACTATTTTCTCTTTTTTAAGGGGTTTGTTTTCCATGGATATAGGAAGATCGTAAGCATAAATTCTTTCTCTGGTACTGTTTTGCATATCAGAGGTCAAAACCACAACTTTTTCGGGGACATAATCTTTGATATTATCAAGGAGATAGAATCCATCATATTCCGCCATCACTAAGTCGGTTATGAGGATATCAGGTTTTTCTTTGTTTAAAGTATCTACAAAAATAGCGATAAAGCAGAAAGTATCTAAACCTTCCTGTCCATTTTTGGCTTCGAATGTCTCAAAACCGGCTTTATTGAGAAAGTTCAATAGCGCTTTGCGAATGGTCATTGAGTCTTCAACGATAAGTACTTTTTTAGCCATTAGGAAACTCCCAAGTTAGGGGGTGAGTGGATGAAATAATAGTTAATTAATAATTATAATATATCCGGAGATAGTATTTCAATGGAAGAAGGTGAGGCACTCAGTTAAATTGGGAGAATTTGAGACTGGAGTCATTGATTGCCTTTCTCACATTATGATCCGCATCACCGATGCTAAGGAGTTCTGTGAAGGTACAGATGGTGTCTTTTTCATAATGACCTCCCGTCTCTACTTTTACCCGCATGGTGCAGGGAAAATCTCCCAATAAACTACCCTCAGTCGCACTGGAAAAGGCATGAATGACTGTTGGAGGAAGATCATCCGAGGTACGGGTCTCGGTAATACTCATCAAAGTGCGAAGAGGTTCAGTTACACTGACCCCATCTTGGATAAAAGTTAATTGTTCAATCTCATATCCAGTATCATGTTCTCCTCCTTGCAAATGACCTATTTCATGAGCAAGAGTGATAAGAGAGGTGAATCCATAATAGGTATACTGTGCCATAGCAGTGGTGGCACTGGCATTTATTTCCACAGCGCCGTTGACGATATTGCTATCACCGAAACCTCGCCAATAGATGATGATGTCCGCTTTGTAGGCATCTCGCAAACCATACATTAGATCAATCATACTCTGCTGACTCGCCGAGAGAGGGATTCGCTCTACATTCATATAGGCTTTTAGAAAATCATCTTTCCAATCTTCCTGAATGTGGCAAAAGTCGATGGTTTGATGATGGACCACTTTGATAGTTTGATTGATTCCTGCCTTTTCATAGAGCGTGTTTAATCGCCCAATCTGCCAAGTAATGTACTCATCGAGAGTGGCTAAACTTTCGGGGTTGGCTTTCGCATTACTTTTGGCCAAACCAAAATGAGCTTCGGCTTCATCGGGATGCAAAATTATGGCTGTTATTTCGTAGGGAGCTCCTTCCGGGCTAGTATGAAGTTCTATTGTTTCAGCATCTGGTAGAGTGGTGCCGGTGGAGCATTTTGCTGAACTCGTGGCTATGGTTGTAGACCCGGTGGTTCCAGTGCTGGTGGAGGAGGAACTGCTGTTATCGTTTTCCTCCTCGGTAGTGTCTTCTTCTTCCCAGGGGATTCGTTCGCAGTTGATATTTATGGTCAAAACAAAGATTGATAAAAAGAAGAAGGTGATGATTTTCATAATGGATTCTCTCATATGGGGTCATGTAATTTTCTATAAGTATACCATAAGTAATAAACAAACCTCTCTTTTAAGGTCAGGGTTGTGTTAGAATAGATATATGAAAATGCTCAGTATGACACTCTTATTCATCTTCTTACCAGATGCAGCTTGGACTCAGAATTTTTGTGATCCTTTAACAGCAAACAAAAGTAGATTTGCACGATCTGTTAAACCCTTAGATCAAACTGAATCCTTTATTGGTTACCTATCTAGCCTGTTACAAAATGGTATTTTGACCCCGGTTCATTTAGAGATTCTACTAAAAGGGCTTAAAAAAAATGAAATAAAAAACCCCATCACTCTGAGAGAAGGGCAGATCGATGGAGCGATGAACAATCATCGTGAAGGGATAGAAATTTTTCTTAAAAAAAGTGAGCAGATAGATTTGTATAAACTGGATCATTGGATCCGTTCTCGCTTGGGGAAAGAAAAAAAGGAAAAGAAAGAGAAGCAACGAGCCAAAAGTAAGACCACCCACATTTTTAAAAGAGCCTGGTTTATCAAAATTAAGCCCGGTAAATTTACCATGGGGAATGATGTAAAAAAGAGTAACCATCTCGGAGAAAAGTTTGAGGCAGAGGTAACAGAACCTTTTATGGTGGCAGATACCGAAGTGACTCAATTTCAGTTTGCCTCCATCATGGGCTTTAACCCTTCTGAGTTTAGCACTGGACCCAATGGTCTCCTGGTTAAAATCAAAGGGAAAGCCATTCAAATGCAGCCGGATAATCCGGTGGAACAGGTGCTCTATCGAGAGGCCTGGGAGTTTATCCATCGCCTCAATGAACTGTCTAAGAAAAATGATCCGCTTATTTACCAGGTTTTACATGAACATATCCCTGGAACTGTTTACCGTCTTCCCACCGAAGTTGAATGGGAATATGTGGCCAGAAATTTGGGTACTGCAAAGGAAGACTACTTCTATGGGAATGATCCTGCTCTCCTTAGTGAATATGCCTGGTTTGGGAAATTGCCAAAAAGAAGCCTTTTTTAATTGAGGGACAAGAAATTTGGGATCTCTATGGAAATGTTCAGGAGTGGACCATGAGCCCTTGGATTAGTAAGGAGTACAAACAAGAAGATTGGCAGCATAATAAATATGTAACCCGAGGGGGAGGGGCGGATAATCCTGATTATATGTGCTCTTCCTACTACCGTCTAAGTTCTATTGATGGATCCAATCGTGACTATTGGACGGGGATTCGGTTGTTTGCCGATCTTCCTGAATAATTTTTTAATAGGAGATGAAAATGAAGTGGGTTCAAACTTTCTTAATTAAAATTCCGAGTCGAGTTTTGTTAGTCTATTTACTATTAATTATTAATCCTTCCTTCTTTTTTAGTTGTGGCACCAGCGAAGAAGAAGTTGAAAAACCATGGCTTACCCAAAGTGATATGGAAAAAATGGTTATGAAGTTTGTTAAAAAGGAGATACAGCCCCTTACTCTCAGTTCAGGAACCTATAACTTTAAATTTGTTTTGGAGAACTCTAAGTCCACTGCCCACTTTAAACCAAGTGAATTTGGTTCAATTGAAAGTCATGCTTTTGCCTGTGGGGGGGAGACTTACACCATGACGGCTCAGGCTTGTCTAAAAATATATACCATCAAATTTGATGGGAGACTGAGCGTCACTCGCACTGCTTTAAGTGGCGCTGAAAATCAAAATAGTAATGACGTCGATGTGGAAGAACTTCTCAACACCAAAGTGAATGGAACCCTGACTAACGTGGATGGTGTCTATCTTGAGTTTAAAGAAGGTGGAGTTTCGATTCATGATTATGATAATGAAGTCACTGGCTTTTCTTTTAATAAGGGAAAAGAGGGGGAAATCGATTTTCGTAAAGAGGGAACCTAAGAGGTTACTACTGAAGTGTTTTATGCTTGGATCCTATACGGCAAATTCCTCTATCACTATCCATTGATTCTTTAAAATGGGTTAAAAAATTGATGTTTTTGTAAATCTACGCAACTATCGTAGATTCGATAGATTTGACAGAAATGTCCCAACCCTCTCTCTTCTTACGGACTAATTTTTCTAACAGCCTAAAATGATTCTTTAAATATGAATGGTACAGGAATTGCTTTTACTAGGGCTATCCGAATGTGGCGTAAGCTAAACAAGTTAGGACAGTAAAGTGAAAGCAGCTAGATTTTATAAACTATTAATCAGTATAAGTGGGTTGGCGTTGGCCCTTCTGCTCACATCCTGTGGGTCAGAAAACTACTCCCAAGATGAATCATTTATAAGAACCGATCAAGAGGAAATACCGGAGGCAAAATCGGGTGAGACCCCTAAGTGGATACGTGAACTGGATGTGACAGATAAAAGGAGTGCTGTGAGGAAATTGGGGAGGAAGGTGGATCCGAGTCGAGTGATTAAAAAAGAATGGAAGACCGGTAAGGCGGAGTAGATAAAGACTGTGAAGGTGGCCCGAAAAGTCTTTAATAAGCTATTAGCAGGGTTTGAGTCCGTTTTAGAGTATGAAAACGGCCCGAAAAGTCTTTAATAAGCTATTAGCAGGGTTTGAGTCCGTTTTAGGGTTAAAAAGCGGTCTGAAAAGTGTTTGATATTTTATTAACGGGTTCTGAGGCCGGCCTATGCGGCTTGCTGTCTATTTGGTATGTTCCGCTTATTTGTCTAATTCTGAGTTGGCCCATCACTGCCTTTAACAGAGTTGGATCCGGTTGGTGGGATTTGAGTCTTCTTACCGAACGGGGAGAAATATTCAACCACTCTGCTAAGGTAGAGTTCGGTATTTTACTTTCTGCAATGTGAATGGCTGCTGTTCTTGCTGCCATAGATTTCTTACATTTTTTATCAAGCCTGTGAATCCCCACTGCTGCAGTAGTAGCCTGAGGAAGGGGAGTTAAGTCCGTTATTTCTGCATGCAGATCAAGCTTTGCTAAAGAGGGTAGATCACTTTTTTTTATGCGAGGTAGGTATTGGGAAAGAGTGTTTGGTAGAGGTTTGGGAAGGACCCGTAACCCGAGAATATCAGGAATAATACTTCCTTCGTAAAAAGGATCACTATTCACTCCATGATGTTCATTTTGATCCAGAATGTAAAAGAAGGTGTTAATGAGATGCTGTTGGTTATGGATGGGTTTGATGTAGACCGGATTGAAACTCACATCTAGTTTAAGACGTTTTTTTAACACCATCTCTAGAACTCTGGCAAGTTCTCCCGAGGTTGATTTGTCATGAGCCACCAGTAAGTGAAGATGAGTGTCCGCCAGTCGCCAAGACAATATATTTTTTGGGTAGATAAGTTTGTTGATGGTCTGAATTACAATTTGCCGTTGGCTTGGATTGGTGGCAATTACTCTATTATCTTGGAGTCTAATAACTAAGTGATGGGCAAACGAACTTATACGTACCTCCTAGGTGATTGATTTACCTCGGTAGAGGAGATATCTGAGGGAGTGTAGTTATCCTAATCTTCTATCCTAGGCAAGTAAAAACATGAAGAGTGGTGACATTTTTTTTGGATTTTGGTTCAGCTTGTATTTAAGGTGGCCTGAGAGTGGTTTAATATTTTATCAACGCAGTCTGAGTCCGTTTTAGAGTATGAAAACGGCCCGAGAAGTCTTTAATAAGCTATTAGCAGAGTTTGAGTCCGTTTTAGGGTTAAAAAGCGGCCTGAAAAGTGTTTGATATTTTATTAATGGGTTCTGGGGCCGGCCTATGCTGCTTGCTGTCTATTTGGTTTGTTCCGCTTATTTGTCTAATTCTGAGTTGGCCCATCACCCCGGATGGGCAGTTGAAAAGCGGCCACTTATGGGCACTCAAAACCGGCCAGAGACAAGACAGTATATTTTTGGGGTAGATGAGTTTGTTGATGGTCTGAACTACAATTTGCCGTTGGCTAGGATTGGTGGCAATTACTCTATTATCTTGGAGTCTAATAACTAAGTGATGGGCAAACGAACTTATACGTACCTCCTGGGTGATTGATTTACCTTGGTAGAGGAGATCTCTGAGGGAACCTCACCATACAGAGCTTTCATTTGCAGATGGTCCGAAATTTGGGTGAGCGACTTTTTTAGTAATTTTAATATATTAACTAAGTTTACTCCTCAACTGTAGGAATAACTTTTTAATAAATTTGAAAAGAAAAGGCAGCAACACAAAGTAGACCAAGTAGCCTAAAACAAAACTAAGAATTGGTTGATAGGGTATTTCTTTATAAGAACTACCAAATAAAAAAAGATCGAACTGAGCGAAAATATAACTGAGAGGCAGTCCCGGCAGTATTCCAATTAGAACGGTCATTACAAAATCGCCCTTGGTAAAAGGATCCTGGAAGTAGAAATAGTAACTGCCACAGATACAAAAGAAGGAAAAACATAAATAAAGACTCTTCAAAAGGCCGAGTCTTTTTATATAATATGCAATTCTATTATTCTTTTTTACTTCTTTATGAAGCTTTTTATATGTAACTGGAATTTTTTTATTTCTTTCTAAAGAAGAACCTGTTG
>CAYFLR010000011.1:129262-143350 GCA_964343805.1 uncultured bacterium
ATTATTCTTTTTTACTTTCATTATAAATCGGTTTCTCCTCCTGATATGATTCAAAATTTGTTTCCTTATTTATTGCGTAGCCATCCAGATACGGGGGGTCATAGCTATCAAGTTGTTTAGCAGTACTTCTATCTGCATGGTCAATAATACCTCGACTCACTGAGTGACAATTGCCAGAGGTCATTCCATTATCTCCACCAAAAAGTTTATAATCTCTTTTGCTACTAATATGATTTACAAAATACTCACCGGACTTGATGACTCTATTATCCCATTCCTTTTGTGACATGCCATCGGGAGGTTTAATTTCGATGGAAGAGGTGAACTTTTGATTAAGCTCTTTTTGTTCCAGTTCTGCAAGAGTTTTACTAAAGGAGTAGGTTTTCACTGCAAGTTTTCCTCCTGAATCAAATCCTTCAAATCGAACAATATTATCTCCATTTCCTCTATCAACCTCAATATAAGTATGGGCAGCAATAAAATACCCATTTACAGGTCTAGATTTAACAAACACCTTTTGCCCACTCGGATCCCAAAAATTAACCGGATCATTCCTCGCATAGCTATACAAATTTCCCTCAATCGGCGATTCTAAAACCTTCCCCGGATGCTGCAGCATATATAAATCCGGCGAAATAAACCGTCCGATCTGAGGATCATAAAAACGGGTTTTCATTTGATAAAGCTGACTCGCTTCATTAAAAAGCGAACCTGCAAATCCAAAATGATTGCCCTTTAAGGCATTTGATCTTTGGGAGAGCTGGCCAAATGCTTGGTAATCATAATATTTGACTACTTTACCATCTTCAGTCACTTCCATTCGAGGAGATGATAAATGATCTAAGAGTAGGAAATTAACCGGGGATTTGCCACTTTTTTTGGCAAATCTTTGGTCACCTATAAAGTAATAATGGATAGGCTCTTGCTGTTCATGGTTGTACTGAAAGTATTTATTTAATCTGGTGGTGGTTTTCACTTTCCCATCTTGAATAGCTATAGACCTAAATAAATTACCATCCTTCTGGTAAAGATACTGAAGCTTATCACCCCTATGATTGACCATGAAGTCTTTTATAGCCCAATTCCCTCTGCACAGATGTATAGTCATAGAGATTGATCTATTGTTATGAGTTCTCTATTTTTAAAACTGTACTTTTTAGAGCATTCAGAGCATGAAATCTCCTCAGAATCCACATCCAATTTAACTCCACATTCACACATCCACCCCGTCACTTTACCAGGCACCCCCGTCACTAAAGCATAATCAGGAACATCCTTGGTTATGACACTCCCTGCACCAATCAGGCAATGTTTACCTAAGGTTATTCCACAAACAATAGTGGCATTGGCACCAATAGTAGCCCCTTCCTTGACAAGGGTGTCTTTAAATTCATGTTTACGTGAAACAGTGCTGCGTGGATTAATCACATTGGTAAAAACACAGGATGGGCCACAAAAAACTCCATCTTCGAGAGTGACCCCTTCATAGACCGAGACGTTATTTTGAATTTTTACATCGTTACCAATCTTGACTCCACGACCTACACAAACATTTTGACCCAGGTTGCAATTCTCTCCAATGGTGGCATCGGGGAGTACATGACTGAAAAGCCAAATCTTAGTTCCGTGGCCGATGGTTACGTTTTCATCTATCACTGAGGTCTCATGAACAAAGTAATCACCCATTTTTTTTCCTTTAAAATAGATTGTTGATGCATTCTTTATTTATCATAAAAAAGGGAGAGTTCAACCCTGCTTTCTCCTTGCACCCTATTTAAATAAATGCTTATCTATAGCCCATGAAAAAAGTACTAATCGTAGCCGGAGCACGGCCCAATTTTATGAAGATCGCCCCTATTTTTAGGGCTTTAGAAAACAGCAGTCAGCTAGAAGGCATTCTGGTTCATACCGGTCAACATTATGACCAGAACATGTCGGCTAATTTTTTCAGTGATCTGGGAATTAAAAAACCGGATATAAATCTGGAGGTAGGTTCTGGGTCCCATGCCGAGCAAACAGCCAAAATTATGATCGCCTTTGAAAAGGTCTGTCTAGAGCAGAAGCCTGATATGGTTTTAGTAGTGGGAGACGTTAATTCTACAGTGGCCACGGGCCTTGTTGCTAAGAAGCTACAGATTCCCCTCAGTCATGTGGAGGCAGGACTCCGCTCTGGTGATCGAAATATGCCAGAAGAGATTAACAGGTTGGCCACTGATGCCATCACAGATCTGTTTTTTACCACAGAGAAAAATGGCACTGAAAATCTTTTAAGTGAAGGGGTCTCTCAAGATAAAGTCCACTTTGTGGGGCATGTTATGATTGATAATCTCTTTTATCAAAAAGAGAAAATTAAGAGTGCAGGGGTCTCTGAATTCTCTAAAAAACTCAAAGAGATGTTACCTGCTAAATACATATGTATGACACTTCACCGACCTTCAAATGTGGACTCCCAAAATCTTCTCACCCAAATTATGAGTAAGGTAGAGTCATTAGCGAGCCATGCTCCCATTTTATTTCCGTGTCATCCGAGAACTCGGCAGAAACTAGAGCAATTTGGTTTAGATAAGAATCTGAAGATCATAAACGATAAACCAGAGCCTATGGAAAAAGGTGTCTATTTGACCGGTCCTATGGGCTATAATGATTTCTTAAATATTTGGCAAGACACGGCACTTCTCATAACAGATAGTGGTGGAATGCAAGAAGAGACCACGGCTCTTAAGATCCCCTGTGTCACCTTAAGAGACTCAACTGAAAGACCTATTACCTGTGAAGTCGGCTCTAACATTCTCATTCCAGATAATTATGATCAGCTCGATAATCTTATTCCAGATGCGTTAGCTGGGAAATGGAAAGAGAGCCGGATTCCTGATTTATGGGATGGTAAAGCCAGTGAGCGGATCGTTCAAATCCTCGATCAATTTCTGAATTAACAAATGGCCTAGACATTCATAGCATTATTTTTATCTTTTTCTAACAGTTCTTGATGGAGATGGTTCACATTGTACGGATAGAAGGGTTCCTCTTCGAGCTTTCTCACTTTCTCAATAAAAGCAGAGTCATTAAAAGGAGCGACTTTATTTGGATTCTTTGAAGCAATACCTATGATGGTATGAGGATTGTCTACATCTCCTTGCATAAACATGGTTCTATAGTTGAAGGAATCCATTAAATAGTCAAACCCTTTAGGGGTAAAGCGCCAATAGTTATAAAAATAGCGGATGTTGTAAGGGGCGTTCATGGCAGAGGCGATGAAAAGAAGACCGTCTTTATTTAAGACCCGATTCATCTCTTCACGAGCTTTAAAAAGGTTACGTACGCATTGGAGGGTATCAATACAAATTAAGCAACCCACCTCATTATCTTTGAAGCGGAGGTACTCTGCATTATCCACTCGATCTACCCCAGGCCCCTGTCGCATATCCACACCAACAAATTCATTATCTGGGAAGAGGGGACGAAGGTCAGCGAGCTTCTCTTGTCCTTTAACAACATAGGATCCTAAGTCCACCACAGGGCTTTCTACTTGATACTGTTTAACAGCTACTTCTAAAAATGATCGAATATTGGGGCGCATGAAAATCCTTACTTAAATTTTGTAATTGACGCTGACTCGCATAAGTTTTATTAGCTTACCCAGAATCTTAAAACAATCATTTATTTCAAAAATAAATTAGTTTATGGTAGGTGCTTATTAAATTAGTAGAAATATCTGAAAGGGTAAAAAATGAATGAGTTAAAGAATGCTAGACAACTGGTTCAACTGATGATGGCGAGCCTTATAGCCGGTGTTTCTTGGCAAACTTACTGGGCTTTACATCATACTACTATAGGTATTGGTAAAAGATTTATAATGGCAACCGTTGCTCTATTCATTGTTTTGTTTATTATAAAGTGGGCGGCGCCACGGATGTTTAAATCACTTTCCCCTTCCTTTGGAGAGCATTTCAGTGAGTTAGTGCTTCTATTTTCAACCGGATTTACCTATTTAATAATCTTTAGTGTGAAAATCAAAGCCCTACTTATGTTTTGCCACATACTCCTATTTGTTTATTACTGGGCTTTATTGAAGAAGAATTATAATATCACAGATGTCTATGAGTGGGTTTATCAAAAGCTGCATAAAACTTGGACCTATCTCACCAGGCCAAAACTCTATGCCAATGTGGAAGAGGACTCTCATAAATCTGTGGTGATCTCAATTAAAGGAAAAGATTTTAGCAGAACCAATCAGTCTGATGTGAAAGAACTGCTCATGCAAATTTACTACGATTTGCCCAATGATGATTATCATGAAACCATTACTGTTGATATTACTGCAGTGAAGGGTATTGACAAGAAGTTTGAAAGTGTCCTTTCTCTGTTACAGCATTACCAAAAGATGATGGGCGTTGAAAAAATTAACTTTGTTAGTAAAGATAAAAAACAGCAAGATCAATTGCTTGCTGATAAAGAACTTGAGTTTCTTCATCCTTTATTAATTCAGGCTTGATGGTTCAAAAGGTTTTTCAACCATCGAAGTGGTGTGAGGAGCCAATATCCAATACGATAGGAAAGTGATGATAAGGCTGCTTCCAGCCTCTTCTCTAAGTCCTCTTTTTCTGCCAAAGTTCTAGCAAATTTATCATGAAGAGAATCGTATTCTCTGAGAGAGTGATCTAGCAACATTTGGTTGTTATGAGCAAGTTGTCTTTTTGTTTGATCATCCAAGTGCTTATGAAATTGGATATAACTTGGATAGTCATGAGATAAGAGAGAGTGTAATTCTCTAATAATATGCTCTTCACTTTGCCCTTTAAAATTAAAATGAGGGGTCAAGCTTAAGGACTTCGCTGCCTTGTTATTATAGTATTGGACATTAGAATATGAAGAGATATCAAAAGACGAGTCTTCTGATTCAATATAGATCTTTAAGCCGGGTCGAGTCCGCTTGAGGGATTTTATAAATAAATCGAACAAATCGTGAATAGCCGGGGGAAAATGGTCAATCTGGATAAGAGCTGCTTGGTCAAAGTTCCGGGATTCAAGATAGTGTTTCCATTGATTTTTAAAGAGAGTTCGATTTCGGTTGGCGCAAAAATTCTTGTACCAAGGGTTAATCTGTTCAGAGCTCGAGTTACTGGCGTGTTGATGTCTAATATCTATAAGATCGATATCATAGCCCAATTCTTGGTAGCGCAGAGATAGGTCCACATCTTCTACGTAAAACATGGTGTAGTCTAGGGAAAAAAGACCGTGTTTTTCTGCCAGAGTTTTGGGAATAGTGAGTGCAGCACCCTCTATATATTCAATCTTTTCCGATTCAGCCGTTGTGCCATCTGCTAGTATTTCACTAAACCCCCCTTCAAAACCCAGTAGGGCGAGGTTTTTGTTTGAGGTAAATCCTTCTTTAATTTTGGCTAGAAAATCTTCTTCTGTAATAAATAGGTCGTTATTGAGGGCTAAAAAATACTCCCCTTGAGCTTTCTTTAGATTCTCATTATGGGCATAGCCGAAACCTAAATTAGCAGGATTATGAGTGATGACTTTATGGGGAAAGTCTAAGTTTTCAATAAAATCTTTGGTTTGATCATTAGAGTTATTATTAAAAAGCAGTAATTCAAAACTTAAGGATCCTGCAGTCTTAAGCAGACTTTCAATGCACTTTTTAGACAATTCCACCTTATTATATAAGGCGATGGAAATAGAAAAGTCATAGGCAAAGGTCATGGTATTTCTTTAACTAGGTTTTTGCTCGGAGTAGTGATTAAGGTCTGCGTCCACCATCTCTTTGATCATCTCATCAAAGCTGATAGTCGGTGACCAATCAAGTTGTTCTCTCGCTTTTGTATTATCCCCTTGGGCCACTCCAGATTCAATGGGGCGGATAAACTCATCCTTAGATTTTACAAAGTCTTGATAGTTCAAGTTAGCATGAGAGAAGGCTTGCTGGCAGAAATCTCTCACCGAGTGAATTTGTCCAGTGCAAAGGAGATAGTCATCTGGTTTTTCTTGCTGGAGCATCAGCCACATGGCCTTAACAAAGTCTTTAGCGTGTCCCCAATCTCTTTGGGTATCAAGATTTCCCAGTTCAAGATGATCTTTCAGTCCGAGTTTAATCATGGCTACGTGGGAGGTGATTTTTCGAGTAACAAAAGCTGGGGAACGACGTGGAGATTCATGATTAAAAAGGATTCCGCATGAAATATGGTGTCCATAGGCTTTTCGATAATATTGGGCCAGATGAAATCCGGCCACTTTGGAAATACCATAAATAGATTGAGGTGCGAATGGGGTTTGTTCGTTTAGTTGGGAATCTATACAATCTCCAAACATTTCTCTGGAGGTGGCAAAAAAGAATTTAGCCGGTTGTACCAGCTCTTTATTGGCGGCAAGAAGATAATGGGTGTTATCAATATTGTTCTTGATGGTATTAAATTCATCTGCAAAATCATAAGAAACAAAACTCTGGGCTGCCAGATGGTAGATTTCCTGGGGTTCAATTTTCTGAACAATTTCGAGTGTTGAGGAATATTGATCTTCTGTAGAAGGGATAAGTTTTAGTTGGTCTTTTATACCTGCTAAACGGCCCTGTTTTTTTGAGTGTTCTTCTAGGGATTGAGGGCGGTCTATTCCGTAGACGGTATATCCCTTGCTGAGTAACAATTCAGCTAAGTAGGAACCATCTTGCCCGGCAATGCCTGTAATAAAAGCTTTAGATGTCATGTAAAAACAGTAACCTTTGTATAGTCTTCCAATTTAAACCTACTGCAACTTAAAATAAAATGAGTGATCAAACAAGGCATTTCTTTATAGGGTCCAGGGGAGTATCAATTCTTGCGCCCATTTCAATTTGTTGATAGGGTGACTTTTTTTTTAGTCATTATATTGAAGGATCGTTACTATGGATTTAGCAAATGCCCTCTTAGAGAAAATAAACCAAAAAGAAGCCACTGTTGGCATTATAGGTATGGGCTATGTGGGGCTCCCACTGGCGATGGCTTTTGCAACTCAGAAATTCCCAGTGGTGGGCTTTGATGTTGATCAGAAGAAGTGTGATCAGCTCATGAAAGGGGATTCATATATAAAGCACATTCCAAATAGTTCTATTGTTGATCTATTAGAATCTAGATTATTTAAAGCCACTTCTGATATGAAGCAGCTACAAGAAGTGGATGTGGTACTTATTTGTGTTCCCACTCCTTTAAATAAACACCGTGAACCTAATTTAGAATATATAATCCAAACTGGTAAAACCATTGGTGAAAATTTACAGAAAGGTCAATTGATTGTTCTTGAAAGTACCACCTACCCTGGAACCACTGACGATGAACTTCTCCCTGTGTTAATAGAGAATAATAAATATGCAGTGGGAGAGGATTTCTTTTTGGCCTACTCTCCCGAGAGAGAGGATCCAAATAACGAGAATTTCGAGACTTCTACAATCCCTAAGGTAGTGGGGGGACACACTCCTACTTGTTTGAAAGTATCTGAGGCATTATACAACGCTGTTATTTCTTCAACTGTTCCTGTCACTTCCACTAAAGCAGCCGAGGCCAGTAAGATACTAGAAAATACTTATCGATCTGTAAATATTGCCATGGTCAATGAGCTCAAAGTCCTTTTTGACCGTATGGATATTGATGTCTGGGAAGTTATTGAAGCTGCAAAAACAAAACCCTTTGGTTTTCAAGCCTTCTACCCTGGTCCTGGATTAGGGGGGCACTGTATTCCTATTGATCCCTTTTATCTTACATGGAAGGCGAGGGAATATGACTATCCAACTCGATTTATTGAACTCGCTGGTGAGGTCAACAGTTCCATGCCTTACTTTGTGCTTGAAAAGTGTATGGAAACTCTGAATCAAAATGGTCTTAATATGGGAGCTGCCAAAATTCTCATATTGGGTGTGGCTTACAAAAAAAATATTGATGATATGAGAGAAAGCCCTTCATTAAAACTTATCCAGCTCCTCAACTCTAAAGGTGCCGAAGTGGAGTACCATGATCCTCATGTTAAGCATTGTGCTGACTTTCGCCATTACCCTGATATGGATATGCATTCAGTTGACATCAATCCCGAAGAAATTCAAAAGTATGACCTAATTTTGGTTTCTACGGATCATGATGAAGTGGATTATGATATGGTGGCAACCCATGCCAAGGCCATTTTAGATACTCGGAATGTTTTTTATCGTAAGGGGATAAGGTCTGATAAGGTGTTTAAAGCCTAAGGGTTGTACCCGGATATAGAAGCAAGTTGCATTTCCCGCTTGTAGGGACTGATGTTTCTTGCTCTTAAATAAACAATATGGTAGGTCATACTTTCGGATAATTTGTACCAATATAGAGGGGGAATTTGTGAAGACGGCTTTAATAACAGGAATCACCGGTCAAGATGGTGCTTATCTATCTGATTTGTTGCTTAAGAAAGGATATGCAGTTCACGGGATCGTACGTCGTACAAGTGGAATGAATCGACAACGAATTGATCACCTTTCTCAGAATCCTGAAATTTATGGAAAAACCTTCTTTCTTCATTATGGGGATCTTTGTGATTCGAGTAACATCAACCGTATTTTAGAGAAAACTCAGCCAGATGAGATTTATAATTTAGGGGCTCAAAGTCATGTTCGAGTGAGTTTTGAAGTACCAGAGCATACTGCAGATATTGATGCTATGGGGACCTTACGTATTATAGATGCTATAAAAGAGCAGGGTTTGAAAACCCGGTTTTACCAAGCCTCCACCAGTGAGCTCTATGGTCAGGTGCAAGCGGTTCCTCAAAATGAGGAGACTCCATTTTATCCCCGAAGTCCTTATGCAGTAGCAAAACTCTATGCTTTTTGGATAGTAAAGAACTACCGTGAGGCTTATGATCTGCATGCCAGTAATGGTATCTTATTTAATCATGAGTCACCACTAAGGGGTGAATCCTTTGTGACACGTAAAATTACTCGGGCAGCATGCTCTATTAAGTTAGGCAAACAGGATAAACTCCTCCTGGGTAATCTTGACTCTAAGCGTGACTGGGGATTTGCTAAAGAGTATGTGGAAGGAATGTGGAGAATTCTTCAGCAGGATACCCCAGATGATTACGTATTAGCAACTGGTGAAACCCATACAGTGAGAGAGTTTGTAGAGGCCACTTTTGCTGAACTTGATATGCAAATCCGTTGGGAGGGCAAAGAAGCTGATGAAAAAGGCTATTGTGCAAAAACGGGTAAAGAGATCATTGCCATTGATCCGCGCTTCTATCGTCCTACAGAGGTAGATCTTCTTATTGGAGATGCGAGCAAAGCAAAAGAAAAACTCGGTTGGGAACCAAAAACCACCTTTAAAGAGCTGGTAAAAATCATGGTGGAGGCCGACTTAGTTAATATAAAAGAAAACAGACAACCTTTTGAAAGTGAGTAAGATATGAGTACATCATTTTGGCAAGATAAAAGAGTTGTGGTAACTGGTGGAGCAGGGTTTTTGGGCTCCCATGTGGTGGCAAAATTAAAAGAGCGTGGTTGCAAAGATATTTTTGTCCCCACAATTGAAGAATATGATTTGGTGAAGGAAAAAAATATAATCCGCATGTATGAGGATGCTAATCCGGATGTGGTCATTCATCTAGCGGCCATTGTGGGGGGTATCGGTGCCAATCGAGAAAACCCAGGCCGATATTTTTATGAGAATCTGATGATGGGTGTCCAACTCATGCATCAAGGGTATCTTAGAAACCTCCATAAATTTGTAGCTATTGGAACAATTTGTGCCTATCCAAAATTTTGCCCAGTACCTTTTAAAGAAGATGATATTTGGAATGGTTATCCAGAAGAAACTAATGCTCCATACGGACTTGCCAAAAAAATGATGCTGGTTCAATCTCAAGCTTATCGTGAACAGTACAATTACAACTCTATTTTCTTGTTGCCTGTGAATCTATATGGACCGAAAGATAATTTTAACCCTGAATCTTCCCATGTGATTCCCGCTCTTATTAAAAAATTTGTGGATGCCAAAGAAGCGGGCGCTGGCGAAGTGGAAGTTTGGGGCGATGGATCACCTACCAGAGAGTTTCTCTATGTGGATGACTGTGCAGAAGGTATTCTTCTTGCCACTGAAAGGCATGAAAATTCAGACCCCGTGAACCTAGGAACTGGTTTTGAAATATCTATTAAAGATTTGGTTACCAAAGTAGGGGAAATCTGTGAGTTTCAGGGTGAAATTAAATGGGATACCACCAAGCCCAATGGTCAACCTCGCCGGAAATTAAATACTGATAGAGCCAAAGAAGCCTTTGGTTTTGAAGCAAAAGTTGGCTTTGATGAAGGCCTTAAAAACACCGTTGAGTGGTATTTAAAAAACAGGTGATTTGATTTTTCTCCTTCCTCAATTGGAAACCCCATGTCATTAAGAAAAAAGCTACTTGCTAATGCTTCATTTGAAACCATTGGTGAGGCAGTGGCAACACTGGTGGGAGCCCTTTTTTTCGTGGTGTTGACTCGAAAATTAGGTGCTGTGGGGGTTGGGCAATTTAGCTTTGTGCAGTCTTTGATGTTGTTTGTAGCTCTTGGCCTTGATAGTGGAACTTCTCAGTTTTTCTTTCGGAAATGGTCCAAAGAAAGCGATGAAGATAAAATCCATGGGGATGTTGGCGCTTGGTTATCATTTAAATTAGTAGCTTTTGTACCCCTTGCCATTATTATTACTCTTTACGGTTCTTTTATAGAAAATGCCTTGCTGCATCCGATTCTTTTAGGTCTCTTTATATTTTTTCTAGATAGTTTAATTCAAGTTCCTATCATTTTTATGCAAGCCAGGGACCGATTTCTTATTTCCAATAAAATAAAGATTTTAGATAAATCTCTTCTCTTTTTATTTCCCATTATCACTTTGTTTTTTTATCAATCGGTCACTGGGGTTTTTTTAGCAATGCTCACGGGACGTATTACCATATTAGTTTTTCTGAACTTCTATCTGATAAAATCAAGCTTTGCCTTTCGGCTTTCTAAATTTTCCCTATGGGAGTTTTTTTCGATTATAAAGCAGAGTATCTTTCTCTTTTTCCAAATGATTATGGGGCTTATTTATATCAAAATAGATGTGTTTTTTATTAAATATATGATTGGAGAACAGGCCTTAGGGCTTTATAGCTCAGGTTACCGGTTATTAGAACTTGGGGCCCTTGTTCCTAGTATCATGCTGAGGATTTTATTTCCCACTATAGTAAAGGCGGTACAGACCGAGTCCAAGCAACAAGTTAATGCCCTTTATCAAAAGATTTTCAAAATCCATATTTTGATCGGTGTTTACTTTTCCTTCATGATCTTCATCTTTGCTAAAACGGTTATCCTTCTTCTTTTCGGCGATGCTTTTGCCGAATCAATTTTAATTCTACAAATCCTGTCTTCCACCTTGCTGATCAAGTTTCTTTTTCTGCCGGCCTATAATTTTTTGATTGCCCAGCACCGGGAGAAGGAATGTTTTATCTTTTTATTAATAAGCTGCTTAGTTAACTTTGCTCTTAACGGTGCTCTTATTCCCTATTTTGGGATAAAAGGTGCAGCTATAGCTACTATCATAAGTGAGGCTATTTTAGGTCTGACCTATTTGAGAAAGGTTTATTTACGTCATGATCTTATTTTGGTTCTTAAGTTGTTTATCATAGTGGGTCTTCTTTATTTAGGGAACTCCTATTTAGATTGGTCAGTTTGGATTAGAGGGGCTTTGGTGACCATTACTTTTGTTGGTCTTCTATTTGGAATCAGAGTCATTTCTTTACAAGAACTGAAAAGTGAATTCTCATTTCTGCAAAAGAAAGGATGAAAATTGGATGAAAAAGATTGGTTTAGTTATAGATTATTTCCAACCTAAGCTGGGCTATATTGAAACCTTTTTAGCGAAAGAATTTTCTCGTTTAGGATATGAGTTGAAAGTTTTTACTTCCGATCGTTACTTTCCCTTTCCCGATTATGAAAATACCTCTCAAAAAATTCTTGGTCCTCGGATGGTTGGCGTCGGTGATTTTGAGGAGGAAGGAATTTCTGTTTCCAGGTCAAAGTGTAAATTAGAGCTTTTTACCCGAGTTTACTGCCCAGAATTACCAACTCAAATAGAACACTATAACCCGGATATGATTTTACTGAATGGCTGTGCTAACTTTTCTGCAATATCTGTGAGTCGTCTCAAAAAGAAATTAGGAATCCCTCTTGTTTTATGGGACTCCCAGCATCTTTCTATTCTCAACCAACAACGAAAGATTAAAGAAATATTCTACTTTGGTTACCGGACTCTTTTTACCCCTAAAATTAATAAGGCCGCCAATGCCTGCTTTGGGATCTCGCCAGAAACTACAGATATTATTGCCGATATTTATGGTTATGATCGAAGCAAGATTCATCTCATTCCATTAGGTACTGATACCCATCTTTTTTCCAGGCAAGAAGAATTGCGCTGCGCTATGAGAAAAAAGTACTCAATTGCCGATGATGATGTGGTTTTTATTTATACAGGAAAGTTAATTGCTGACAAAGGACCCCACCTTTTAACCGAAGGGTATTCTAATTTAGCAAGGAATCTAAAAAAGAGAGCTAAACTTTTATTGGTGGGGAACGGAGCGGAAGATTATATCGATCAAATAAACAAATCTCTATCTGATGAGGAACAAAAGAACAATCTCATTAGAGTGAATGCTGTACCTATGAAAGAGCTTCCTTCTTTTTATAATATGGCCGATGTGGGGGTGTGGCCTTTGCAGGAATCCACCTCCATGTTGGATGCGGCCTCTTGCGAGCTTCCCATTATTATTGATGGAAATTGTGGTACTCTCGATCGGATCAGTGACCAAAATGGAATAGGTTATGAGCATGGTGGAAAGGGCATGGGAGAGTCTATGGGTTTTTTCCTCAATAATCCTGAAGAGCTTATTAACTATGGGAAGAGAGGGAGGATTTTAATGCAAAAGGACTATAGTTGGACCAGTATCTGTAAAAAAATCATCGGCTTAGCCCAGTAATATTAGAGTGGTGGACACTTATGTTAAGTAATAATCGAAAATTGTTATTTATATTAATCGGCTTTATCATTATCCGAGGATTCTCTTTTCTCTATATCGTCAACATCATACCAGAGCATTTGGTCACTCCAGATAGTCCTTCCTATATGGAGCCTGCTCAGGCTCTAGCTAAGCATTTTGCATTTAATACGGGGGTTGACTCCAGTGATCCTGAGTTGGTTCGAACCCCAGGTTATCCCTTCTTTATAGCGCCCTGGTCATTGTTAGGTTTTGACTCACCAGCATTCATAGCTTTTTTAAACATTCCTTTAGCATTGATTGCTTTAATATGCATATTTTTTATAGCCAGAAAGTTATTTAATGAACAAGTGGCCACACTGGCAACCCTCTTTTTTGCTTTAGAGCCAGTTTTTATAGCTCTTAATTGTCGTGTGCTCACCGAAACACTGTATATAACAGCAGTTAGTGGTTTACTTCTTTTAGGGGTACGTATTTTGAGTGATAAATCTTCCTCTCTTTGGTGGATTTTCCTTTTTGCCTGTTTGAATTCAGCCGCCGCTCTTATACGACCAGTTCATTTTTATATTGGGATCTGCCTGACCATCGGAGTTTCCACTGCTTGGCTGGTTAAAAAACATCCAGGATATTTAAAGAAATGCGCATTGACCATTCTTCCTTTTTTATTAATCAATGGTTTATGGTTGATACGAATGAATGTCAAGGGAGACACATGGAATTACTCTCAGATTCAGGGGATCAATTTGATTCTCTACCGTGCTGCGGGTACCCTTGCAGTTGTGGAAAAGAGACCTTATGTTGAAGTGCAGGAGGAGATGGTTGCAAAAATGAAGGCCCTGTCCTTTAGCAGCGAGAAAGAACGATTCAATTATTATGCTAAAGAAGGGAAAAAGATCATTTCTGACTATCCATGGGCAACTTTTAAAACCATGATCAAGGGAGCTTTTTGGCAATTTTTTGACCCTGGGGATATTTTCTTTTTAAAAACATTTTCTCATATCTCTAACGTGGATACCCCCATTGGAGATATTGTTTTTCAGCGCAAGAACCTATCTCAGTACATAGATTTTTATTTTTTTAAAATAA
>CAYFLR010000012.1:0-212 GCA_964343805.1 uncultured bacterium
TTCTTTGGCATTGATACCTCCCTTATATTGTTATTTCTAATTTTAAATTTCTATCAACAATGCAAATAGTAAATAGTAAAAAGAAGTTCATTTTTCCATAAAAACTTTTATTTTTCTGCTTTTTTTTTAATTTTTTTGTAGAATTATTGGAGAGTGATTCCTGCCGCTCCATAGACCCCCTTTTTAAACCAGCGATAAGTCCGCCAGGAGCC
>CAYFLR010000012.1:222-508 GCA_964343805.1 uncultured bacterium
TATTATTCGTTTTAGGGTCATATCCAAGTATAATAGTCACATGCCAATATTTATTCACATTGTTATGCAGTTGGATGGGAGAATTATTATCTGCCAACCATAGAATGGTTCGTTCAAAGTCTTCATATTCCACATGACCAATTTGCCATTTACCAAACCAGATCAGCTTTTCAGCATGAATCTCTCCTGGTAGAGTCATTAGGTGTTGTTCATAACCTTCGGGAAGGGGAGCGGCTAGGATATCTTTGAACTTTTTTCCTCTTTTGTAGTGATCTTTTCTGGAAAA
>CAYFLR010000012.1:671-2819 GCA_964343805.1 uncultured bacterium
ATTTGGTTCAATGCATTAGGGGCCAAATCGATCCTTTCTTCAGTGAGTGGAGGGAGAGAAGCCCTGGAATCATTTTCGCCTTTTTGTAAATGGGCTCTGTTATTTTTACTTTCATAGGGGAAAGTGAGCCCTAAATCTATAAAGTAGTTTTCTCCCTCCTGCTGGTTATGAACTAAATATTGCACTTCACAGGGATAAATGGGTTTATTACATAAATTGATTTTCTCTTGGCTTAAATCACCCACTAACTGACCTTTATAGTAAAGGAGAGACGCCTCTTTGCTCCCTACAACATTTTTAGCCACGAGAGCTTCATCATACATGGGGGTAAAAAGCTTATCTTGATCCGCTTCGTAATAACTGAAAATCACATGCTTGTTTTCTAGTATTTGGGCTTTGATTTGAAGCTCATCACTTCCTTGAAGAAAATAGTTGGTTTCAGCTAGAGGCTGCTTTTTTATGATTTGCGGTGTTCTTTCTGCTAGGCAAGAATTGAGCACGAGAGCGATAATAATTAGTTGAACGAATCTCTTTATTTTCAGATAGCTCATAGAATAATCCCTCCAGTTCAAAGCTTTATTCCTATATTGGATAAAAAAGGCATCGGACCGGAGAGATTATTCTAAATAAATATTTTATAATAAATTGAAATAAATACTAAAATAACTAAAATTTTCTAAAATACCAAATTAAGTCCTTACTGAAGAGTATGGAGTTTTATATAAGGTAGATAAACGGCACCATTACTGGCTACAATTTGTACATTTCGTCCTCTGGTGTTTAAACGAACGGTGTGGATTTGTCCTTGGCGAGTGATGCGATGTTGTCTAATAATCACAGCGCCATCGACGATAATATTGACTGTAGTTTCTGAGGAAGAACCGATATTGTTATGAGCAAAAAATTCAATTTGATCTATATGAGCATGCTGCTGTAATCTGGCAAAGGCGGCTCTTTCTCCACACTGATAACTTCTTCTTTGACGAGTTCTTTGGTGTCTTCCCCCTACATTGATTTCAAAAATTACAAAGTCGCCATTTCCTCTTCCACCCACACTAATACGCCAATCAAAATAATTTACACTGTGACTTCGATTTCCGCCGATACATTTGTTGATTTCAAAGGGATGAACCTGTGAAATACGTGAAGGAACCTGCCTTGGGCCTCTCACTTTTGCTTTACTAATCCATTCATTTAAGACTGAAATTAAATCCTCAACCTCATAAGACACATCATCAATCAGACGAATAGCTCTGCCAAAGTCGCTTAAACTCACATCTCCCAACTTTAGATCTCTCTTTCTACTAAAGAAGGTTTCCAGCTCAGCAATGGGACCTTTTACCAGAGTATCGATTCTATTCATTTCGGCAGCAAATGTCGCCCGATCCACTTTAGTGATAGCAATATGACGACCCCGAATGCGAGGGTTGGCAAGTCGATATTTCAGTTTACTTAAAACCGCTCTTAAGATATCCACCATCTGACCGCCAATCTCTACTATAGGAATCACTTTTAATCTGCGCTGGTGATGCAGTTGGATGTCGTCATGGATTCCTTGAAAGTCGATGTCTTTTAATTCGTGAAACAGGTTGGTTAACTGAGCAGTTTGGCTCTTCACGGTGATGAGATTCTGCTTGGTGTTTGTGGACCACTCTTTTGAAACATGAACTTTTGCTGATCTTCCCTGTCTGTTTCTTTGAAGTTCGCTTTTTTCTTGCTCTCTGACTTTACAAGCTTGAAAAGAAATAAAGAATAGGACAAAAATAACTAAACCTCTCATAAACACTCCTTGATTTAATTTCTCTAAAGGGGGCGAACTGTCGTGGCTGCTAACCCCAAGTGGGGCCTTTATCGGTTTTCGTCCAGGAGTGCTTTAATAAATTTAGTTATATATATATTTCTAGTAGGTTATAGGGGTTGGTTTTGTCGACCTGCCTTGATGTACTCCTCTTTAAACTTGACCGCTTTAGGATGAGTGAGAGTTTCAGCTCGACCAAAGTAGAGGTCTTCATCTTTCCAGAATTCAGCGATGGAAGAGAGAATCCCTTTTTTAAGTAACTTTTCGATGAGTTGGAGAGCGGCCTGTTTCGTTACTCCAGGAGTCAGAGAGAGTAAAAAAGCCAAAGTGGAGGAGGCGATTTCTTTTTC
>CAYFLR010000012.1:2829-6229 GCA_964343805.1 uncultured bacterium
TTAAAATAGGGCACTGCGGATTGACCGGGGTTCAGTTTGAGAAAACCGTGGAGCCAATGATAATGCCGTTTTGTGAGTTCACTCTCTCCAAAGATTTTTTTTCCAGGGTTTTTAATCAGCTTTTGGGACAAATGCCATTTTCCGTTTTTATATTTATAATGTAAAGAAAAGTTATCCGTTTGAGGGTTTCCCAGAGCATCAAAAGGATAGATATGGCATTTTAAATCTGACAGGGTTTTACCGCCTGTCAGCGTGGGCTGAAAACTGGAGTGGCAATCAAAGAGCTGAGTTATGCTTGCCAGGCTTGTCACCTTACTTCTTTCAAAGACTTCAATCCAAAGGTGATGTACGGTGGACGTGAAGGCTGGGTTATAATCTAATTCGATCAGTTTACTTTCTAGCTGTTCCTTTATCTTATTATGGTCAAAGTAGCTTTGATTATAGGCTGTATTGTGAAAGAGTTTAAATTGGGATTGGGTTTGTAGTGGTTGATACTCCTTCAATGAGTGAGGTTCTGTTCCACATGATTGAAGTAAAAAGACAATCGTCACTAAGCAACATAATAAAAGGACTCTCAAATAGATAAACATTTCTTCTCCTTAATTTTATAAGGTTAACTCAAAATAAAACAAAAATGTGAATAGCAAAATTGATGCCATATGATTAGTTAGGGAAAAATACTATGTTAATCCATTTAGAAATTCCCCTATGAAAATGGAAGGGGGTAAATATGTCCCGAACTTGGGAAGTTATTGAGACAGCAGGTAAAATCAGAGTTCCTTAAGTTTTTAATATAACAATCCGATAACGAATATAAGATTGTTTTACAGTGTTTGCATTCCCCTTGGGGGGGGAAGCTATTCAAAAGTAAGGCACAGACTCCATTTTAGACAAAAAAGATGAGTTTTTGACTCTTTTTGTGTAAAATGTAGTTTAACTTATTTAAAAATAGCGTAAAATAATGATTACTTAACGTTTTTTTGAAAGGAGTGAGGAGAATGCGTGTAAAACTAACATCGTGGTTAACCTTAATGGTGGTGTTCTTTGCTCTCATGGCAGGCTGTAAGAGTGAATCTGACAGTGCTGATGCGAGTAATGATGAGGGAACACCTACAGCAACAACCGGTGCTGGTACAGCTACCAAGAAAGATGGGGATAGCATTGACCTCACCAAGACTCAAGTATTTGAAAAGCCGCCTCTCTATGTGGCCAGCTATAGTTTACTTGAGCAAAAGAAATTAGCTAACTTAGTATCACCAGCAGCCAGTGGGGGATTTAATTTGGTTGCAGGTTCTGATGATGATGACACTGGCGATGCTGTTTATGCCAGTTGGCACTCCCAAGAAACAGCAGGAGAAGAAACCTTTGATTATCGTTTCAACCCTACCGTAAATTATGATGTAACCGCTGCTGACCTTGAAGAGTTCAGTGCTTGTGGTGATTGGGTGAGCTTTAGAGATAAGTATTTTATGGAAGATAGTAACAACTATCTCAATCTGATGGCTACTACTCGAATGAAGACCATGTTTGACTCTGACCTCAACCGTCTGGTTTTTGGAAACAGAGCTGATTTTCAAGCTTCGGATATCCAAAAAACAACTGACGCTGACTCTACCGAAGCGACTCTCGGTGAGTGTCTGGAAAAAAGATGGCGTTTCAGTGTAGCTGGTCAATCTCCAGTTCCTCAACTGCCAACAACTATGGATGATAAAGAAGGACTCTGTAATAGTAATGATGCCTGTGTTGATAAAACAGGTCTTGAAGTAACTGGAGCCACACTTGCTTCTGCAGGTATTGACTTTGGTGGTACTTCAGTTGGTGGTATGTCAGCTGACGCTGCTTGGTCAGCCTTAACTTCTTGTCTCAGCAGTGAGTTTGGCGTAGATTTAAGCCAATCAATTACTTTAGAACAAGGTGAATCTGAGATCACATTTGAAAGAGTTCCCATTTCTGAGGTTGATAAAATTGCAGCCGGTGGAAAAGTAAGAGTAACTCCTGCTGTAAGAGACCAGTATGGTCGTGTTGTTCGTCCTCCACAATGTGTAGTAAATGGTAAGTCATTTAACTTAAACCAATCTTGTGGTATGTTCTGCCAATCCTTCTCTAACTCTGTGAAAGCTTGCTATGATGATCCATCAAGTGGTAGTTTAAGGAATGGTCGAAGAAAGTTTATCCAACGTGACTACGAAGGGGATCCCGCACTTGAGCGTGATGGCAATATTACCGGTTTAGTCTATATGTCTATCAAAGCTGGTAATAAGATTGAAAACGTTCGTGTTATGCATAACCTTCATAAGTCTCACATTTTAGGTGACAATGTGGTAACTGCTGCTGCTGGTAAGCCTACAGATGGTGTAACTCGTTCTCAAAGATTCTTTAGCTTTGCACTTCCTTTCTGCCCAACCCCTGGAACCAAGTACGAATATAAAGTATGTAATGTGCCTATTTCTCAGCATGATAACTTTGGTAAGAAAAATAAAACCGGAGACGTTGGATTAATTCCTAACTGTTTTGCTAGTGCCGCTGAAACCTGGGTTATCTCTGATATTCGTATCATGGGTGACATGGTTGGTAAAAACTGGGACAGCATTAACTCCATTACCGAAAATGGTGCCAGCTACACGAACTATGTGGGAGCCTATGAAGTTCTAGCTAAAACTGAGTTCATGCTCAACCTCCCCGGAGGACATATTTTAGCAGGTGACAACAAAGGTAAATTTAAGAAATTAGATACTTCTAATGATGCTGAGAACCTTTGTCGATCCGTCAATCGTGGTACTTACTATCTTAAAGATGGTATTGTGACTTTCATTGATACGGCTACCAATGGTCAGAGTAAGACCAATTCCGAAATTAAACTTTTCTTTGACACCAACACCACAGCTGCTAACTGGGTACACGGTGACTGGAGAAAGTTTCAAGGTGCTGTAGAGCCAGGCGTTTGGGCTAACTACTCAAATGAAAACTGGGCTAAAGCTAATACTTGGGCTGGTGGAATCTGGAGAGATGGTGATTACGGTAATACAGATAAGTATCTCATGTTACCTCAAATCTTAACTGATGACGCGTTCCAATGCTATCGTTCATCTAATAAATACCCTGCTGTAAGAAGTAGTATTCCTGATGATGAAGCTTGGCAAGGAGCTGCTAATACCCTTATTACCAGTACTCATAAGCCAAGAAATGAAGTTGTTTCTGAAACTTACAGTCCGCTGGTTCTTAATGTAAATCATCCAAGTGATGAGATTAAGGTTCCTTCTCCTCTTTTAGGTCTTGATGCTGGTATCAAGTTCTTAGGTATGAGAGAAGAGTCTTTAAAAGAGAAGCGTACTGAAGAGTACACTCAAAACATTCCAGTCAATGTATCGGAGTTAGCTCATATTTCTCTTGATGTAGAAGC
>CAYFLR010000012.1:6239-24305 GCA_964343805.1 uncultured bacterium
TTATGTGAAAACCGGTTGGATTGACGGATCTAAAGGGAACGCCCTCTTAGTTCTGGACCTCAACGAAAACGGAAAAATTGATAGTGGTATGGAACTCTTTGGTGAAGCCACTGTGATGGAAGTTGATGGCGACTACAACATCTTCGGAAAGTATGAAGCTGGTAACTTTGCTAAGAACGGCTTCGTCGCTCTAGCTCAGTATGACAAGAATGAAGATGGTCTTATCAACAAAGATGATGAAATTTTTGACAAACTCCGACTTTGGTTAGACGGAAAGGATGGAACTCCTAATGGTGTAACCGATGAAGGTGAACTAGCGAAACTTTCAGAGTATGGCATTGTCTCCTTTGACGTGGACAAAATCGAAGAGATGCATGAGATTGATGAGCATGGAAATGAGACCAAATTAAGAGGTGCTTATACTTATGAGAAAGATGGTAAGCAATTACGATCTCTCGTATTTGATGTGTACTTCACTTTTGGTAAAAAGTCTGATTCTGAACTGCTCTATGAAGCTCATGAAGCTATGGAAAAGGATGCTGAAAAGAAAGCAGCAGTTGACGCTGAAATGCAAGCAGCTTATGAAGCGAAAGTCTTTAACCTTTGGGCAGAAGAACTGGCTAAAAAAGCGGCCGCTTCTGAATAATCTCTAACTTAAACATTTAACTCTAAGCCCGGGCGCTCTTGAGCGCTCGGGTTTTTTTTTGCTTCTTCTCTTGCCAGCTGGGAAAATAATTGCTAAGTCTCTCTTTCTAATATTATTTAAGGAGATATTTATGGCAAAGAAAATTTTTGTGGGTGGACTCAATTGGAACACTGATGATCAAGGATTACGCCAATCTTTTGAAAAATTCGGTACTGTTCAAGACGCAAAAGTTATTACCGATCGAGAATCTGGACGCTCCAGAGGTTTTGGTTTTGTTACTTTTATAGAAAATGAATCCGCTGATACTGCCATTGCTCAAATGGATGGAAATGAACTAGAAGGTCGAAGAATAAAAGTAAATGAGGCCTTTGAAAAAGGACAGAGAGACGGTAACCGAGGTCGGTGACCACCTTCTACAATTCAATCTTGCTATGATAATAGGATAGATCCACACCGGATACCCTGATATCTCGACTGCTGAACTTCTTTTGTTGATCGGAATTTAACTCTTCATAAAAAGCTTGGGTGACAAGTATCTCACCCGCTTCTGCGGTATCTTCTCCTAGTTTAGAGGCTAGGTTCATCTCATTTCCGTAGACCCCTTCATGCCCGGCCATCAGGACCTTTCCATAGCCGAGTCCAATACAAAGTCGATAGGGATCATTTTCCAGCATCATGATCTTTTCTTTATTTAACACTTCATGCACTTCACAGGAGGCTTTATAGGCATCATCAGCTGTTTTAAAAGTAGCATAGGCATTATCTGCTTCAGCTCGACAGTTGATAGCATGATGTTTTTCAAAAATGGGTAGGGCGATTTTCCTCATACGAGCAATGCAGGAGAGATAAAACACAATTCCCTTGGCCCGTGTCACTCGAGTAAATCCAGTAGAATCGGCTACCAAAATAGCCACCTTGTCACCATGTTCTTGCCAAATTTCCCTGTCCAGTTGTTCTTGGCTTAAGTGCTGAGATTTTTTAAAGATTTCATCAAAAAGATCGTTTTTCTCCATGCAGTGACTCCTTTTTTGCTTTTCTCTATTTTACTGTTTTTGAATGGGGAATACAATGGAACTGCTTACTTGGCTTGGAAAAAATCTTTAATAAACATGGGAATGTCTCTATTTGCAATGGCCCTTCCCCCTTCAGTGGTGCCATTCCAATGCAACACCATTTTCTCACCATTCACAGCTCCTTGAAACCGATGATAGTGAGTGCCATCGAAAGTCCACCAAGTATTGGCTTCTTCGGGGATCGCTCTGTTAAAGAGCTCTTTTGCATTTTTAGGCAAGGCGGTGGTCATAGAGCCTCCTCCCCGAAAACTACTGGAGTTTGGGTCATGGTGCCCTGGATTTTCATAAACGATCGGATGTTGAAATTCGGCGATATCTTGCCAGATTTGCAGTCGTTTTCTCATGCGGGTGAGTGTTCCACTCTCGGTCAATTTCAGTAATCGACTGGGATTATTCCTTAAAGTTTCATAAACAAAGGTTTGGAGTCTCGAAAGCTCGGCCTCTAAAGAGAGGGTGAGACTCTTTTTGAGCCAAGGAGAGGATATTTGATGGAGTTCTCCTTGCATAACTTTTATGACAATGGAAGGACCTTCAAAGCTCATTAAAGTGTTGCTATTAGCCAGCAGGTTTTGCACTTCATAGAGCCTCGCTTCACTGGTACGGAGCTCTGCTTGTTCTTTGACATCCAAGGGGCGATCCAGATCCAGATATTTAAAAAATTGATCTCTTAATTCTTGCACATAGTCTTTTAACTGGTTTTTTACGAAGGGTTGATCGTAGAGAATGTTTTCCACCTGGCTATGGGTGGATTCTGCTTGCTTTTCGAGCTCATAGAGAACGGTAAAAAGCTCTTCGGGAGTGGTCTTTTGACTTAATTGATGGCAGAGGTTGGCCGCTTGGAGCGAACTGCCAATTAAGAATAAGAGCCATACAATCAGAATGAGTCGAGCTATAGATTTCATGAATTTTTGTTATACTAAAAGTTAAAAATTATTTAGTATTATATCAAAAATGTAGAAAATTATCCACTGTAGAATGGAGGGTACCCTTGGGGGAGATTATTTACATACCCCTTGCCAATCAGAATAGAAGGACCAATTGGTGAACCATCCACCCTCTTGGGCTACTTCACAGACAAGCCCTTTGTCACAAGGAGCTTCAAATTGCTGGCTAGAGACCTTTTCAAATCCAGGGGACTCTTCAAATGAGAGTTCGTCATTGCTGCTTTTGTATACTGGGCAGGCGGCTCTGGCTAATGATCTTAATTCACATCTGTTTCTATCTTCGTCGGGTATACAACGAGCCACCTTTTTATTTTGCTGGGATGAGGGAAGATCTTTTAAAATATTGGTACAGTGCTTGTCCAATATACATTCATTTAGAGGGTTGTTGTAGGAAATACGTTTTATAACCACATCTAGATCACTCTTGATGCCCACTATAGTTTGGTTAAAAATGCGCTCTTCACAGGTGTTTCGCAAATCCAGCCAAGAAGCACCTGCTGAAGGAACCATTAAGGGAGAAACCTGCTTAACCAGGGTGGATTGCTTTAAGCCGTTTAGACCCGCAACTCCATTACCAAAAACAGAGATGTTGGCGGCCAAGCTCTCATCCACTTTTAAATTGGCTGAGATGGTACAAAAATAGACCATTTCTCTGTCATATTTATTGTTTAAGAAAAACTTTCCATCATCATCCATGACAAATACGGGTTCATAACCGTGTACCACTACGGTGGTAGCCACTGAGTGTTCACGGATAAACTTGACCATGGTTTTAACCTCCAGGGTGCTGCCTAGAAAGGAGGTTTTTATCCCTGTTTGGAATGAGACATCCTGATGGTTCTCTTTTTCAAAGTTGAGCCAACGTTGGGGCCTTGCAGGCATTTTAAGGGCATCACTGGGATGGTCTAGAAAAGGCTTAGGGTCAGGGTTTATTAGCTTTACGTTATAAGGAGCCATTTCAATGCCCCCTTCATGTCTTATTATGCTGTAGGTGGGTTTGACTAAAGTGCCATCCTCAGTAAGATGACTTTTAGAACGGTGAGCATCTCCGCAGGATAGAATTAGAGTATAGATAATAGATAACAATAGAAAAGTACGGGCCATTTAGATCTCCATAAAAATAATATTTAGTAAATGTGTAAATATTAAAAAAACTATAGAGATGTCAAGGGAAAAGAAAAAACACCAATTTTCCGCGCACAAAGATATAGATTAATAAAGTTGATTGATTTTGGAAAGAAGGGAGGAAACCTCTGGTTCATTTTCTCCTTCACTGAGCATTCGGTATAAGATAGCAGTGGCTCGGTCATACTCTTTAAGGCCAATGAGACAACGTACCCTGAGAAGGGATAGTGAAGAGGGAAGTGTCGATTGATCCTTATGAATGAGCTTTAAAGCCATCAGGGTTACATCATAGGCTTTTCGTTTATAAAGTTTGGTGAGTAAGCTATCCTTAAATTGAACCGTTAAGTTATGGGGGAAGGCAAGTACTTTTTTGATCAGAGCCTTTAGTTTTCCGGCATCACTGCCAAAAGCTTGATCTTCAATCTGCATTCCCAGCAACCTAGGGTGATAAGGGTCAATCTCTTTGGCGTGAAAGAAATGATACCTGGCTCTTCCCTCGTAGCCAAGCTCCTCATAAATCTCCATTAAGCCTAAGTGAGCCTCTATGTTCTTGGGATTACTAATGTATTTAGCCATCAACTGGGAAAGTTCGAGAGTGGGTTCTTGACTAAAGTGGGAATAGGATAAAGGAGTGACCTTAGAGTGCTGATTATAGGACAACATCTGTCTATTCATACTTACTCCAGATATGAAATATACTGATTAGGAATGATAGCTAAGATATTACCCTAATTACAGGGAAGATGGCAAGTTATTTACAAATATCAGGGGTCAAGCCAGACATGTAGGCGTGCTGGCAATAATAACCTTTTAATTGCTCGGAACGTTCTTCCTGATTGGAGCTAGAATACTTATCACTGCAATAAAAGTAATTGCTCATGCCATTTTCAACCACGGCTTGTTGATTACATTCAAGGGAGTTGGCACTGCAGTTATTGGTGATGAAAAAGACACTTTTAATACTTTTCGCTCTGCCTTCGCTATCTGAAATGGTGGTATCTGGAGATGGATCAAAACGGAGATGAGTTATAAAAACTGAATTTTGGTAGGGGAGACCTCCCACTACCGCAGGGACTGGCATTACAAAGTTATGGATTTGAGTATCACCCAGTTGATCCACACCATCGGATTGAATGAGTAAAGGTTCCTCAAATGAAATGGTTTGACCAGCGGGATCTACTGAAACACATTCTGAAGCTACCAACTTCGTTCCGTTTAACTCTAATACGGGTTCATATTTTCGTTCAGGGTGAAGGCTTTCATGAATAGCAAAGGAAGATGTATGTTGGTCTCCATTGCTTTGCATGGACTGTTGCACTAAGAATTTTATAGTTCTCACAGTGACTTTGAAGCTGACGCTTCCTGTTTGACCTTCTTGATCTGTAGCGGTGATAGTGAAAGTATACTCTCCCTCTTGACTATCATAAGCACCACTGGCTTGATCAATGAAACCTGGTTCCCAATTGATCCTGGTTCCTACGATATAAGCATTGTTAACTTCAGGAGTGCTTTTTAATTCTAAATCAATGCTACCGTTACCGCCTTGGATATTTAGTTTAACTTTAAGGACCTCTTCAATCCCGGGGCTGCCATCAGATGAGTTAACAAATTGATCTGGAACTTTGGCAATGGTGATCCCTTTAGATGGGGTGGCAGGGTCCGCAGGAGGAGTTTCTCCATTGTTTGGAAAGCTAATTTCTACCTCTTTTTCTGATTTATTAAAGCCAGTAGCAGTGGCAATGAGTACAAGCTTTTCTTCTGTGAACTCACCTTGGACAAAAAATTGCTGATCATTCTCACGATCGGAGATCTCTAAAGTGCTAACTTCTGTGGTACAGGTTTCATCGGAGTAAAAGTTGGTGCCGGTCTGGCTAGCTGAGAGAGTGACTGTGATATTTTGCATATCAGCACTGTCTTGCCCTTTTCCCGGAGTTGGTTTTATTGTAAAGGGTGTAGAGCAGGCTGAATTACTTAAAATCTCAGGACCGCTAATCTCTAATTTACCTAAATTTTCATCCACTTTGGCTTCTTCTCCACCAATAGAGGCGACTTCTGCTTCTCCTTCAGAAAATTTAGTTTTGTTACAGGAAAATAAAAAGATAAGAGAAGAAGCAATAAGGATATATATGATAATAAAATTTTCAATTTTCTCTCCCACAGTGAATTAGTATTTTTCTTTTTAAAGCTACAAGAGACTTATCGACATTTTGGGAGGGCAGCTTAAGCTTATCTTGCTTAAACTTGAGAAATAATAAGAAAGAGAGATGTTTATTATTGAAATGGTTAATCTTTTTATTATTGGTTTTCTTCTAGCTTCTCTATTCGACTGAGTGCTTTTTCTAGTTTTGAGCTGAGTTCCTTTATTTTTTTACCCTGCTTTCTTACTTTTTGATCAAGCTCTTCCAGGGTTTTTTTCCCAGATAAGGTCTCTAAATACTCCGTGGCCGTGTCTGAAATTTCTGATGAGATCTCAGTAGCTTTCTGGAGAACCTTTTTCTCATTCAGAAATTCTTTAGCCTGCTTGGATGTTTCTTCTACCATATCTTTAATATCTGATTGCTCATACTCTTTCTTAAAGGTCTTGGCCACTTCCGTAGCTGATTTTTTAGCTCGTTTGAAGAGCTGTTTTGCGGATTTGGTAAGGTCGTCGGTCATGGTTTACGGCTCCTTTACTTAATTTTGGTATTATTTCCAGTAACACTTCACTTGGTCTAAAGTGTAACCCTGTTGTAGATCTAGCTTATTAACCTGTTTCATCAGAAATCTATGACTTTTCCACGATGTATCATGACTGTACTGCGTATGTAGTAAGGGCCTTGATTCATTTAAATGACGAATATGGTTTAAAGTATACGATTCTCTCTTATACATGTTACCGCATACACTTTGTTTGGCTATTTTACGAGCAGTACTCTCAAATTGATTGGTAATTACTATTCTTTTGCAGTCGGCAGGATACCAAGGAGCATTGCAGGCTTTGATTCCTCTATAAACTGTGGGGGTGCTCCTACTTCCAGGTGTGTGTGTCATTGAATCTGCCATGACATAGTAGGTATAAAAATCTGTTTGAATTTTTCCCACCATAATATTTTGTCTTTCCACCACCCTTCCAGCCATGAGCTGAGAGGGCAGGGCGATAGCCACCAAAAAAAATAACCAAGAACGCATGAGACCTCCGATTTTTTTAACTTATCTTGAGGCGGATATATCTTAATTTGCTGGTGACTTCAATTTTAAAGTATAATTTCTGTAATAAATATAAAAAAAAGAAGGTGTTATATGGTAAAAAATACCCTGTTCACATTGGTGACCCTTATTTTAATTTCATTCTCCCTCTATGGAGTGAATTTAAACCATCTCCTTTGTTCTCCTAATACATTTTGCTCAAGGATTTTTACCAATTACTCGCAAAGTAGAAATGGCGCCACAGAGTGTGTCCCAGTTTCCTTGTCCCAAACCAAGGATGATCTTTTAGTAACCGTACGAGATATTGATCGACTTATCCAACACCAGGAGGTTGAGTTAGTTAAACCAGATAACCTCAGAGAGAGAAAAGATAGCAGAGGGTGGTTGGGAAAAATTTTCAAATCTGAAAACCCTGTAGAGGTTTCTCTTCGGAATAATATCCGCATTTCTAAACGTCAAAGAGAGGTTTTAAATCAAAGCTATCAACTCTTAAAAGAGGCTGAGATAACATTGGATTCAGCTAGGGGCAAATTAGAAAACTACCCAGAAGATATTAGGTCGACTATATCTTGGTTTCAAACACGGATTAGAGAGTTTCAGCAAATCCTTGGGGAAAAGGGAGGTCGTATCTCTCATGATGGAGCCTCTGAAGGTCATTTGAAACTGGTGGAAAAAGCAACTAATGAAATAAACCAAGCCCGTATTGATTTAGCGAAGCTTCAAAAAAAGCTGTATGACTTTGTTTATAATCCTAAACAAAACCATTCCTTCTTTTTGAACTATTTAAAAGAAGCTCAAAGTTTTCGTAAACAGAGTATTCAAAATAAAATTAAACAGGTTCAAGATCGAACACTTAAACCAGCAATCGTGGAATCTCTACTGAATCTCGCTATACGTTATAATAAACCGGATACGGTCATTGTGGAGTGGTTTTTAAAAATTGACAAATTGGCTGCCGAGAAACGATCTTCTAGTGAAAATGGCTTAAATGATCGATTGATTCCCTCCTTGATTCAAATTGGACTGGAGCACTCTTTAACTCCTGAGATGGCTGTTTCAAAATTTGTTTCCATCGATGTTAAAGGAAACAATTTTAAAGAGAGTTTCTCAGTATACGATGCCGAAGTGATGGTTTTACTGGATACCACTCTCTCCTTTAAAGTTACAGAGCAGCAGGCTATTGAACGCTTTTTTACCTTCTATGAAAACAGCAGACAGGGTCCTAAGAAGGACAAATTTTATTTTGATGATCCCTCTTTAGCGATTTTAACCTATCTTAGTTTTGAGCATAAAACAGATGTTAAATCTCTATCTCAACTCTTTTTTGAAATTGATAAATCCACCGATCTCAAAAAAGATTGGTGGCTCTATGATACCGCGGTGGCGATTTTAATTGAGGGGGCGATCCGTTTTAAAACCGATCCTGTTGAGTTAGAAAATGCCATGCAGAGTTTGTATAAATCCATGAAATCAAAAGATGTTGAGGTGATTGATGAGGATGTTGCTAGGGCTCTGGTATTCTCTAAACAGTTTAAAATCTCTCCGTCTGTGATGGTGGATTTGTTGAAACATATTCAAGGTAAACAGGCGAGGGGAATGCAAGAGGTGTTGAGTTCAATCGGAATTGCCATTGCTGCTAAATATCAAACTGTTGAGACCGATTTTATGAGAGTTCGCAATTGGAATGAAATTATTTCATCTGCGGAGTTAGATCATGCCTTAAGTATTCCTCATTTAAACATGTCTCGAACTATAGATTTACTTTACTCTCATAGAAAGAGTTCTTCGAGTAGTCGCTCTTCCAATTCGGGAATGCCCATGTACAGTCTTTCAAATCCTCTTAATGTATATAACTTAGCAACTGGGGGCGGGATGGATGGCAACATCATAACACCTTGGTAGTTATTTTATATGATCTGGAAAGTGTTTTAAATCTTCGCCTTTCAAAGGAACCAGGTCATCTGTTAGGTAATTAGCATGAGATAAAAGTTGTTGAAATGAAAGGGTATCTTTTGCTTCGATAGAATCTAAATTCAGGTACTCTTTAACCGAAAACCCGTCTGCCAAAATCCCAAGTTCCTTCTGACAAAAAGAGTCCAACACCTTTTTTTGAGTTTCATTATTTACACATCCTACGAATTCATTATCTTTGTAAATGGTTTTTGCATAATAATAGCCTGCCAGGAGATTTCCAGATTCAGGATCGCGCCCCCCTTGACCTATTACCATGACTTCGGTATCTCCCGACCTATATTTTGCGATAAATTTTCTTTCTAAAAAATTAACCATAAGTACTGAACGAGTGCCATGATACTCAGACGTTTTTTTATTTAACCCAGGAGAATTCATGGCCATGATTTTTTCTTTTTTATCGCTGGTTAAGGAAACATAGGTCTCTATCATAAAGTTCTGCTCTCCATGGTCATTACTCATCATAGGCTTTTTAATCACTAGCAGACGATAACGGGGAGCTGATTTAAGGGGATCGCTAAATAAGGTGATGTCCAGGTCTTGGTTTATTTTACTAAAATAAGAGAACTCATAATCGGGTTGTCCACCTAGGATGTATTGTAGGGGGTTCCCGCTCTTATCTTCTTTCCCATCAGGTCCAGTGCTACTTGCAAGTTCCATCTCATTGGAGTTAAAATTTGCTGCTTTTTCTATAAGGTGATTCTGCCCTCGCAGGTAGAGTTCTGCATGATAAATTTGCCCAATGAGGGTGGTGCTGGTAAATTTATGATCCATCTTATCTTTTAAAACGAGTGTTTTGGGGCAATAGTTATCTTCACCCATTTGGCATTCATAAGCGAAGTATTTTGCTAAATGGAAAGGAATCTTTTCTCCTTCTTCGTTTTCAGACTTTACCAAGGAGGCCATCTCAGTTTCCACAGAGGGAAATGCCGAAAGAGAACTTTTAGTAATTTTTAGGTTCAAAGGTTCGTAGTTGGTTTTTGGGGGTTCTTCAGCTGTTATGGGATCATTGGATTTAGGTTCTTCCCCGGGAGTTTCACTTTGATTTTCTTTGCCACCATCTCCATCGTCTTCAGGATTGGATATTTGAGAGCCACAGGCCATCCATATAAATAAAAAAATGAGTGTGTAGAATTGTAAATAGATGGACCTTTTCATTATTACCTCTTTACTCTCAATCTAAAAAAACCCCCTCCTTATTATGAAGGGAGCCGTGTTTTCTGTCAATTTATCCATAAGACCCGAGTCTTTGACTTATAAAGACTCGGGCCTTATTTTACTTACATTTCTTCTATAAAAATATCTTCTTCTACTTTGTCTTGGTTGAGAGTTTCAACCCCTTCAATCTTCACTTTGTCAGGAAAGTTTTTCAGATCTTCTAACTTTAATGGAAGCTTATTATCAGCTATACACTTTCCATTACTTAACTCACTGGTGAATTCTACAAGATCAGTTTCTTCTTGGCTGTTAAGCCCCATATAGCTGACTACATCAAAGGATCCATTGAGAAGTCCTTTTTCTGTGGCACAATTTTCATCATCTACTATGGATTCGGATTGATTATTCCAACAGGCCATAAACTCATTGTCGCCTTGCTTTACTTTTGAATAAAAGTATCCTTCTAGCAGTTCTCCAGTGGTTAAATCACGACCAGCTTGTCCAATTATTATGAGCTGATTGTCTCCAGAGCGGTACTTGCTAATAAATCTGCGAGTTTCAAAATTTACTAACAGAATAACTCTAGCACCATTGGAGCTAGACTTTGTTTGACTGCTAATAGAGGGGCTGTTCAAAGCGAGAACTCTGCTATCACTTTCTTCATTTTGAGAGATATAAATTTGTAAAATAAAGTTTTGATCACCAAAGTCTTTGCTTTCAACAAATTTTTTCACCACACTGAGGGAATAGGCTCCTTCGTCTTCATTAAATGCATAGTAGGAAGGGTAGCTATCATAGTCCTCTCGATAGACATAGTCATACTCGGTTCCCATATTGTAGATATACTGGTAAGGATTTCCAGTGGTGTCAGGGACTTTTTCTGCGGTGGTTTCAGCCACAAAAGTTACTTTCTTTTCTTCGGTTGGGGTTGATTTTTCAATAATCATAGGAATGCCCTGGGCATACATTTCCGCATGATAAATCTGGCCAATTAAAGTGGTGGTGGTAAATTTATGATCAAACTTATCTTTGAGTTCTAAGTTTTCTGGGCAGTAACTCACATCCCCCATTCGACATTCGTAGGCAAAATACTGTTTGACGGAGTACTCAGCAAAGTTAGTATTTATGCTGTTGTCATTGCTGTTGTTATTGCTGTTGTGATTTACCTCTTCATTTATAATTTCTTCTGACTCATTATTATTCTCGTTCTCTGTGTCCACCAAGTGGTGTAGCTTGGGTGAAGCATCTACTAATTCCATAAAAGTAGTGGTCATAGAAGGCAGTGCTCCGATGGATTTTTCGGTAATATTTAATTGCAGTTGTCCTGTTGTATTTAATGATTCATCCTCTACCTGTTTAGTATCTGGAGTTGTATGAATGATTGGATCAAGGATCGTTTTAGGGGTTTCTCCTTGTGGGGGATAATCAGTGGCTGTATCATCTACGTTATGGTCTTCATCATCATCTTCTATTTTGCTATCCATTTTGCCGCAGCCGATAAAAAGCACCAAAATCAATAGCATAATGGATGTTAAACAACTATTTCCTCTAATGGTTGTCATTTTACTATTCATTGTTTTCTCCTTTTCTTGGTTTTGTTTGGATAAAATCTTTTGCTTCATGCTTTCCTCCTTTTTGGTTGTTACTGACCTAATATTGCAGAAAACGTACCAAAAAAATTTGTTTAGTAATTGAGGTTATTTAGCGACAATGAGGATATGATCTGCAAATAAAGTTGTCATTTTAATAAGATATATATGGCTACAAAGTGGTCGATTTGATTAAAAAGGAAAAAAAATCGTACCAAAAAAATACCATTTTGGTACTATAGAAAATGATGAATTTTGAAAATGAAGATTATTTTAAAAAAGCCGCCACCCTCTTTTTACCGAGCCTCTATCTTTCCTACCGTAATTATTTGCAAGAACTCTATGATTTCTTGAAGCGAGAGATAAAGGGTTACACTTACTTTAAGTATGCCGATGATTTAGGGTTTGGTCTTTCTCGCATTGTGAGTCACTACCTGAAAGGTCGAAAAAATCTCTCTTTAAAGTCGGCCCAAAAAATGATCCCGCGTCTTTTCTTAAATGAAAAAGAAATACTCTATTTAAAAAACTTGATATCTTTTGAGAATGCAAAAAAAGAGAGTGATCGAAAGAAGTATTTCTCCTTATTGATGGAGAATAAAAGATCTCAGCTCACCAAAGAGCTGGATCGAGATAGTTTTGCCTTTTATTATGAATGGTACCACGCCGCTATTAGAGAGTTGGTAAGGCTTCCTGATTTTAAACCTCTCCCAGAATGGATTGCCGGTAAACTCTCTCCAACTATTCGACCTCATCAAGCTAAAAAGAGCTTTGAGCTTCTGTTACGATTAGGTCTGATTAGTTGGGATTCCATCCATCAAAAGTATATTCAGAGGGATCTTTCCATTCGCTCTCCCAAAGGATCCGGAGAGGGGATTTTATATCAAGCCCATCAAAATGCTCTGGAACTCGCTTCCACCTCTTTAAGTAAAATACCCAAGGAAAAACGAGATTTTGTAGCTACCACGATCTGCGTGGACCATGAGGGGCTTGACCGGATTAAAGAAGCTCTGAATAAGTTAAATCGTCTCATTATGGAAGTGGATGCCTCATGTAAAACAGGGGATCATGTGATTCAAATTAATACCCAACTCTTTCCCTTATCCAAAGATTCTTAATTAGAGCAGTGCTGTCTTAAAATTTGAGATCTTTTATGCTAAAATTTGAATAATCCATTTACAAAAATCAAGGTAGGCCCATGATGAGATTCCCTTTGTTGGTTTCCACCTTTTTTATATTTTCACCCATTCTTTTGGCCATAAATTCAGAGAGCGAGGGCTATAAATTATTAAATAATAGCACTCCAGTAGAAATAACTCTCTCTCACACATCCTGTAGAAAGTTTACTAATACTCATGCCTCCAAAAGCTACTTTATTCCTACTCGAACTGCTGATGAATATTCTAAATTTATGAATAACTTACCCGATGGGGTGACATTTGTCCAATGTGGACCTACGGTATGTGGTTCCTTTGCCACTGCATATCAGTGTTCAAATCAAACTACTGAAAATCGGGTGTACTACAATGAGCCCATATCTATGTCTGCCTGTAAAACCCAATGTCAAAATGCCGGGGCAAGGTGCTGTTATTACAATAGCAGTTTTCGACAGATCTGCGCTGGTTTTATTACAACTTCTCGTGTCTCTAATGGACAAGGAGATAATCATACCGCACTTTGTAATTATCCATAAAAACACTTTATTAATTTGTCTATTTCTTAGTCAGTTATCTGAAAATTTATCTTATCCTCACTATTGTAAATAAGTTAACTAACAGAAATCTCTATATATATGTTTAAACCTGTTTTGGTATGTTCCTTGCAAATACTTATTATTGGGTGTTAACTCTGAGGCAAGGGAGAAAAAATGAAACAATTAGTAATGATCCTTAGTTTTTTAGCTTTTGTTAGTTGCAGTACACAAGAAAGTACCGATAATACACTGCAATCTGCTCCTACCATGAGCCAGGATCCTATCTCCTTACTGCAAAATTTAGATCCTGAAAAAGTAGAATATCAAGAGCTCCGCAATGAACTTTATAGTAAGGCTGATAAAATACGCTTAGATCCTTTTTTGTCTGATGGGTGCAGTATGTGGCCTGATGGTTTTTTATGGGATCCTACAAGGTGGTTAGGATGCTGTATCGAACATGACAGGGCCTATTGGTTAGGTGGGACTTATGAGGAAAGATTAAAAGCGGATTTAGATTTAAGAACTTGTGTGGATCAAAGAGATGCAAAAATTACTGCCGAAGTGATGCTCATCGGGGTGCGTATGGGTGGTTCACCGGCTCTTTCATCTAACTTTCGTTGGGGATACGGATGGCATTACAAAAGAGGGTATCGAGAAGTTTCCAAAGAGGAGCGCAAGCTCGGAGAAGCTCTCTTAATTATATATGAAAACCGAGTGGATTCTGAAGAACGAGTGGAACAGCAAGCTCAAATTTATATCCAAACTGAAAAGGAATAAGTTACTCGTTATAAATGTGCAAATCCGGCTTACCCCATGGGCTGACCCCGTTTCCTCCCAGGTTAGTCTGTCTGGCTTTATCTTTGGCAAAGAGGCTCTTTGACCAACCAGAAATAAAAGAGATGCCTCCACAGAGATTTCCTTTAATCCGATCCCATACAGATAACTGATTTATTTTGTCTGCTTCAAAGGTGGCTTTGATATTGTCCCAAGCTCCCCCTGCAACCAAATTCGCTGAGTCTCCTAAGATGGCTTTTTTCAGTCTTAAGATATCCACGAGATTCTCTTCAATGTCGGTTTTTAGAAGGTCTAAATTATCTGCTGAACCAGTATAATTATCCTTAAGTACCCTAAAATAAGCCAAGCGCTCTTTTTCTAAGCGGTCTAAGATGGTTTTGATTGAGTGTTTGATGAGGATTCCTTCTAGAAACTTCTCAGCAAAAATATCTATAAATTCATCTCCTTTTCCTTCTTTAATCAAAGTCGCAAATACATCATCGGTTTCCATTTCATAATTGGGGTTTAATAGAACTCCAATCACATCCTTCATCTCTTTGGTATCTTTTTCTAATAGGGTCACCACTGTGGCGGAATCATCTTTTGAAATGGCATCTAAAAAGGCATAGCTGTTATTCTCTTCTTTGGTTAAATAATCGATAAAACGTTGCTTCGCCTTGGGATCTGAATCAGAAGTGCTCTTTAAAGCTCCAATTTTGCTGTTTTCAAAGTACTCTTGGAGATCTCCAGTTAATTCCGATGCCGTTTCAGAGATAGCATCTCCGGCTTCGCTGGCGGCATCTTTCACATCGCCCCAGGTATCACTGATCCAACCCCCTTTGACTAAATTGGCGCTGGTGCTATTTTCCACCTCAAACTCTTGGTACCACACAGAGAGCGCATGGAAAGTAGGGAAAAGTTCTTTTTGGGCAGCTATGGCCTCTTTGGTCCCTGCCTTAATGGAAGTGAATGATTGAAGACTCGATTTTTCTCCACCATCACCACTTCTGACACAAGAAAAAAGTAAGATAGGGAGAATAAAAAGAAAGATATATTTTGAGTTCATGGCAACTCCTTAGTCTTTAAATTCAAATTCTTCGATTTCGATAAAGAGGCACATCACATTTTCACAACACCCAAAGGGGAGATATCCATAACCTTTATCCGCAAAACCTTCACCCCAGGAGTTTTTGATCACCCAGACTCCTCCTCCTTCCCATTTGGAATTGAGGGCATAGCCTAAGATGGTAACATAATGCCCCCCACCAGAATTGGCGTCATCTCGACATTCTAAAAATCCATTATTGGCTGCCGCTCTTCCCCAGGTGTCATTTACTAAGGTAGCCATTACAATGGGGTGACCTGCATCGATGGCGTCCATCACTTGCGAGGTTTTAAATAGGTATTCAGTACTTTTCAACTTGGCTTTATGGGTGAAACTCTCTTCATCTTCGGACAGGTTTTTAAAATAAAAGTCTTTCTCAGCCGCATAGACCAGTTCGGTAGAGAGACGGCTTTGGTACTCTGTCCAAAAATTATTGGCATCGGTTTTAATATGCTCATTAATATATTGCTTTTGCATAAAGGTTTCGGCTGCGGCCGTCATGGCATAAGCCCCACAGGGACCATCTCCATCTTGATCTTGGATCGGAGTGTGATAATTAAGAAGTGACAGGTTTTTGACCGTTTCAGTGCTAGCAACCAGGCTAGCGGGTACATCATTAGTATAAGGTTGGATGGTTGTTCCTTCGGTCAATTCCTCTGGGGGGTTGGTAGCAAACCTTCTCATCTTGATTAAGCCTTGCCCTCGCAGGGTAGAGGATTCATCTACCTGCTTTTCTTCCTCTTTCTTGGTTTCGCCACCCTTCTCGCTATCGGTATTATCCTGGGAGGAAGCTGTATCCTTTGGGGACTGGCTGTTATTGTTTTCGTTGCTCTCCTCTTCCGTCTCAGATTTTCCCGTTTCGCTCTGAGCCTTTGTATCATTTTGGACAACTTTTTGAGTGGGAGCGACCGCCGGCTTGCTTTCACATGAAAAAGCTAGAATAAAAAATAATGCCAAGCTAAGGTGGATTTTCAGATGCGGCATTGAGACCTCCTCTTATTACCTGGATCCTCAGAACTTTCGGGCGGCGTTACCAACTTCTAGATCCAAAAGTTCTGAGGATCCAGGTTATTATATAAATAAAGTACATATAGATCCCATCGACTGAATTTATAATTTAGTTTAAAAATTGGATATAACTTTATTATATTAGGTAATTACTTAATCTCATTTACTTTGAATCGGAACTGTTCTATCATCCCCTTGATGATAGGTGAAACATTAAAAAATGAAGAGCGGTTGGTTAAGAAGTTAGTCTCTGGAATGCAATCCGCTGCTGAAAGGCTCAGAGATCTCTATCTACCGCATTTTCCCATCACCTGTTCCAGTTGCCAAAAGAAATTTATTACTCTTGAAGAGTTTATTCAGCAAAAACCCCCTAAGTCAGTTGAATCCAAAGAAGGGCATAATCTAGTTAATAATCATGACTGTGTTTGTGGTCATCCACTTTTTAAAGTTACTTATAACCCGCGCAATGACTCCATTTTTGGAAAGAAGTTACGGAGAGTTTTTGATCTCTGTGTCCATAAATTAATGGATCGAGAACTCTTAACAGAACAAAAAGCCCGGGATCAAGTTCGAAAGCTCATCCGAGAAGAGATCGACATGCTTAACTACTATAAAAATGAACAGGATCTGGGATTTTTTAATCTAACAATCGAGTAATTTACCATCTCCAGAAGCGACGACGGCGACGTCTCGGCTTATTTTCCTCTTCTTCGGAGGAGGGTGTAGATGACATATCCACTAGACCATCAATCACGTATTTTAGGGGAGAGTTATCAAATTTCACAGACATTTGAGAGACTCTGGATAGTGGGTTACCTAGGGTTTGATCGATTTTAGCCATATCACCATCAAAGGGAAGATCTTTCAACGGTGTGACAATCCGCCTATCAATATTATTTAAAGGCTGCTGTCCTCGAATAGGAGTCCATAGGAAATCAGGGTGTTTGTTGGTGTACCACTCACCGCCCACAATGTTGAAATTGTCATCAAGTTCTAAGTCATAGTGATATTCCACTCGAACCAGGCGATCTTTATGAGGCTCTCCATGTCGGGGATGGGTTTCTGCCACATACATCATGGACATTTTAACTCCCACTAATTGGGTGGCTCTCGGATCTGCTTTACGAACTCCATAGAAGGGATCGCTTTCTCCCAGTTCTGACAATTTTACTGCGGCTCTGTCAATTCTCATGGTGGACTTCATAGTTTTAACATTAAAAAAGGTCACTTTGTAGGAGTAGACCGGTTGATTCCAAACTTCATAGTCAAAAGTGGCATCCATCACAAAGGATTCATCTTGGATGCCAATTTTATTAGCCATCACCACATGCCAGGTTCCCGGATTGGTATCAAAGCAGTTGTAATTTAGGATTTTTCCAGTTTTTTCATCTTTCTCGATATCGGCACCTTTGGCATTACAACGTCCCCCAACATAGCGAGAGTTATACAGCGAACGGGCCCATTTTAAAGAAGCCAGAGCTTTGATATCATCTTGCTGAAAGGTGATTTTTGTTGCGCCATCTGCAGCGGTGAGGGTGAGAGGACGAATGGGACGTTTGTACATGTAGGCGGCAGGAGACCATCCATGGCAAATTCCCATCCACATCTCCACAAAACCCTCTTCGTCTAAGAATGAGAGTCCTTCAGATTTCATCGCTTTGGTTAATGAAAAGTCTTTATCTCCTACCAGTAGGTCATATTTTTCAGCTGGTGAATAAGTTTCAATTGCTTTCAGGCGTTCTTCCTCTTTGGTGCCCTGAAAATCATCGGGTTGGGGTTTATATTCTTGGATGGTGG
>CAYFLR010000012.1:24315-25303 GCA_964343805.1 uncultured bacterium
GCAAACTTAACTTTTTTATATTGACGGTAGTCCTGCTGCACTAAGGCCTTTAGGTCCTTATCGGCATATCGGTAGGCGGTTAACCCCAATGCTATGGCCCAGTAGTCAGAAGACCAAGGAGTGTTAGTTAGTTGTGCTTTTTTCTTCATCTTTTTAAGGTTGTATTCGATTTGATAATCGCTTTCAAAAAAGTTACTGGGGGCATCATGAGCCATCCAGCCCTCTTTTCCTTCTCCTAAAATATCGCTATTGAGTTGTTTTTTGGTGCGGTTATTTAATTTACGAAAATCCGAACTCTGTTTAGGAAATTTTGGTAGGTCTCCCACCAGCTTGCCGGTGAAGGCATCTGTTTTTGGGATATCAGCATTCATCATCTCTTTTTGTGATCTTTTAAAACGACTTAGAAAGCGATCTGTCTGCTCTAGGTCAAATTCTTCCACATCAAAGCCATCTTGGCTGGGAAGAGGTGCTTGTCTCACACTGCTTCCTGTATTTAAGGTTCTACAAGATAATACAAGAAGTAAACTGACAATAATTAAAAGGGCGGTTTGATACATAATGAACCTCCGAGAAGAAAAATAGATTTCGGGCGATCTTTATAATATATTATATATTCGCTCCCTTGACCATGTGTACTTGTTTAATATGTTGAAATCACAGGGTATTTAATCTTTGCAAAAGCTCATTTATTCGTGTTAAATAGCTTCCATGCAAAAGGTGACCCTCACTCCCCATTATTATCTCCATAATTTCCATCATTTTATTGACTGGGTGGTGCAAAGTTATGATTTTCTTTTGCAACCGGAGGAGCGACGCTTTGTGCAGCAGTTTAAAGAGCTGGGGAAAGGGGCTAGATCACTCTATGTCCGTCTGATTTCACGCCGTGGACCTTATTTTCGTACTAATAATCTTAGTTACCCTGAAATACCTGATCTGGGTGAGGCGATTAGGGAACTGGAACAAAGTGGTTTTTTAGCAGTGAATCAGT
>CAYFLR010000012.1:25313-39125 GCA_964343805.1 uncultured bacterium
GTTTGTGGAGGATGAAATACCCTTTGAGTGTTTGACCAAGCTAGAACTGCAAAATTGGTTATCTCAGTTTGAACTAGCCTCAAAACCCAAGAAAAGTCTGAAAAAAGATCAGCTGATCGATTTTATACTGGAACATTTACCCGAAGAACAAATCAAAGAAGAACTGCAGGTCAGTTGGGAATTTCTACTTCCTTTAGGTGGTGAGCACATAGCTCTATTTCGGTTATTATTTTTTGGCAATTTATATCAGGACCTGACTGAGTTTGTGACCAGTGAATTGGGAGTGGTGGAATATGAAAAATATGAGATTCACCCTGAAGACCGATTATTTGAAAATAGGGAAATAGTGGATCATTATTTGGCACTATTTGACCTCCAACAAGAGATCTACTGCTTGGTGGAAGAGGCGGATATTGAAGCTCTATTCAAAATAGTGGACAGAATTCCTCCCCCCTTTGGTCATGCTCATCTCGATCGCAAACGGTTTAAAATTTTTAATGCTCTAGGGCGTATCTATGAACAGTTAAAAGAGTATGAATTAGCTCTTTCTTGTTTTAAAGAGTCCTCGCTTCCTCCAGCGGGAGAGCGGGTTGCTCGTATTTATAGTTATTTAGATGATCATCAAGCGGCCTACCGGCAGTGTGAAAAGCTGCTCGCTGAATCCCTCTTTGAAGAGGAGAAAGAATTTGCCGCCAAATTTCAAATTAAAATGGGTAAGAAGATAGGGGTGACTCTACCTAAATTACCTCGTATCATCCATGCCAAAGTGAATCTCTACTTGCCCCTTACGGCAGAAAAAAGAGTGGAAACAGAGGTGATGGAATACTATTTAGCAAAGGGCGATTACTGTTTTTATAGTGAAAATCATTTTTGGCTAGCTCTCTTTGGTCTGGCCTTTTGGGATATTATTTACAGTCCTTATAAGGGGGTTTTTACTCACCCATTTCAAGGGGGACCTCACGATCTTTGGAGGCCCGAATTTTATAGCCGCAGAAAGCAGGCAATAGATGAACGTTTAATAAAAATGAAGGAAAAGAAGGATTTTACTCAAGAGATTATTTTTCAACACTTTAACCAAAAACAGCAGAAAATGAACGCTTTAGTGCACTGGCATAGTTTTACCAAAGAACAGCTAGAACTCTTCCTCAAAGTGTTACCGAATGACCATTTAGTGGCTATTTTAACTCGTTTAGTAAAAAATTTACGCCATAATAAATCCGGCTTTCCTGATTTAATACGTATTATTAAAGGTGAATCATATCAATTGGTGGAGGTGAAAAGTCCCACAGATAAATTGCAGGCCAATCAAAGTCGTTGGATGCAATATTTTAAAGACCATCAAATTCCTTACCAAGTTTTTCAAGTGACCTGTTCACCGGAAAGTAAATGCTGACATACCAAATTGCCATACGTGAATTTGCCTCTTTCACCTGTCGAGAGGGTGATTTAGAAGCCACCACCATGGGGGGGGTAACTGCCTTAGACGGTATTAAGGCTCATAGTGTTATTCAATCACGAAGAAAAGAAGAAAGCGGATTTCAAAAAGAGGTACCGGTCAAATTCGAAAGATCCTTTACCGAGTTTATCGTAAAAATTTCCGGACGCATTGATGGGGTTTTTTATAAGCAAGATATGCCCATCCTGGAAGAGATTAAAACGGTGATGGAACTGCCCAAAGGAGAAGCTTTAAACAAAAATAAAGTTCACCTAGGACAGGTGATGGTTTATGCTTACCTCTTTGCTTTGGAGAATAAAAAAAAAGATGTGGGTGTCCGTTTAACTTATGTTGAACATAATTCCTACCAAACAGTAGAATTAAATCAATCTTATTCTTTTGATGAGTTAGAAGAGTTCTTTAATAGTAAATTAGAACTTTATGTCAATTGGATGGTAAAGCAGTCTAAGTGGCAAAAAAAACGCAACCAATCCATTAAAGATCTTCATTTTCCATTTGATTATCGGACCGGCCAAAGACCTTTGGCGGTGGCAGTTTTTAAAACAATTCAAAGAGAAGATCTTCTTTTTGCGGAGGCTCCCACCGGAATAGGGAAAACCTTAGCCACCCTCTTTCCCGCGATAAAAAGTCTCGCTCATGAAGAGGTGGAAAAAATATTTTTCTTAACGGCTAAAACTATGGGTCGGCAAGTGGCACTCAAAACAGTTTTACTTTTAGCTAAAAAAGGTCTCTCTTTAAGAACCCTTGTATTAACTGCTAAAGATAAAATTTGCCCTCATCCAGAAGTTCCCTGTGATCCTCTTTATTGCAGGTATGCTAAAGGATATTTTGATCGAGTGAGGGATGCTATTGACGAGTTGCTCATGCAAGAGATTTTGACTCAAGAGAGTATTCAAAAATTGGCCAGTGATTTTAAGGTGTGCCCCTTTGAACTCTCCTTAGACGCCTCTTTGTGGTGTGATGTTATTATAGGTGATTTTAACTATGCCTTTGATCCCACTGTCTACTTACAAAGGCATTTTACACAAGAAAAAAGAGACTTTGTTTTACTTTTGGATGAGGCCCACAATCTGGTAGATCGCTCCCGAGAGATGTATTCGGCAGAAATTGCCAAAAATGATTTTATGCAGGTGAGGCGAAAAATAAAAAAAGATTTTCCCATTGTTGGTAAAAGACTTGAAGCCATCAATCGGTTCTTTCTAAAAATAAGAAAATCCAAATCATTTGAAAATTCTAAAGCAGACACAGCAAGCAAATATTTTACCACCAAAGAGGCTCCAGAATCTATTGGTCCATGCCTGCAGCGGTTCATTAAAAGTGTACAAGAGCAGTTTAAGGGCCAGCATTTTTCTTCTGTATCTTCTGATTTATTGGATAGCTTTTTTGCTGCTATAAAGTTTATAAAAATACTAGAGTTATTCGATGATAACTTTTTCACCATCTATGAAGACAAGGGAAAAAACCTCGTCTTAAAACTCTTTTGTATTGATCCCTCATCTTTTTTACAAGAAAGGCTATCTCAAGTGAAAGCGGCTGTTTTTTTCTCTGCTACTCTCTCGCCTTTTCCCTATTATGCAAGATGTCTAACCGGAAGAGAAGATCCTCCTTTTGTAAAATTGGATTCTCCATTCAATCCAAATAACTTAAAACTCTTGGTTAACTACCAAATCTCTACCTATTATCGTGATCGTCAAAATTCATTAAAGGAGTTAGTCAGGTTAATTTTAGAATTAGTGAATAAGAAAAAAGGAAACTATCTTATCTACTTTCCCTCTCACGCCTACCTGAAGATGGTGGAGAAAGAGATAGAACATCATGCCACCGCTTCTACTTTTGAACTTTTAGTGCAAGGCGATCATATGACCGAAGATGAAAGAGAAGCCTTTTTAGGATCATTTAGCAGGGATAATAGCTCTTCTCTTGTGGCTTTGGCGGTGATGGGAGGAGTTTTTGGTGAGGGCATTGATCTGGTGGGTGACCTGCTTATAGGAGTGATGGTGGTAGGAGTGGGTTTTCCAAAGCTCTGTGTAGAAAGGGATCTGATTCGTGATTTTTTTGATCAAAAAGGAGCGGGGGGGCTGGCCTATGCCTACAAATATCCTGGAATGAATAAAGTTTTACAAACAGCTGGACGAGTTATACGAGGAGCTGAAGATCGAGGATGGGTCTGTTTAGTAGACAATCGATTCATTAAAGCAGATTATAGACAGTTGTTTCCCCGTTTCTGGCAACCCCGATTTCATAAGAATACCAAAGAGGCAGCTCTGGAATTGGAGGATTTTTGGAGATACTGATAACCCTAGAACCCCCCTTTTTTTTATGGTAATATCCCCTAGATTTGAGTTTAACCATTTTCGTTAAAACATGATATTAATAGGAGCCCCCCCCCATGACACAGATAAAACCTAATGATTTTAATATCTTACTAGTGGATGATGAGCCCAACGTAAGGGACTATCTGCAAGAACTGCTGGATGTATTTGGGTATAAGGTGGAGCTGGCTTCTGATGGTCAAGAGGCGCTCGATATTATAGCTAAGAAAGAGATTGATTTAGTGTTACTTGATATTATGCTACCCAAAATTAGTGGTATTGAAGTCCTCCGCCGGTTAAGGCAAGATTACAGTGATGATCTTTTACCCATATTGATGATTTCTGCCATTGCTGATGAGCGAGATGTCATTATTCATTGTATTAAAGAGGGAGCCAACGATCAACTTCCTAAGAATGTGGATTCATCTATCTTGGATGCTCGAATCAGGTCGAGCCTGCAGCGCCGGGTTTTAGCTAAAGAAAGAGATGCATTTAATTGGAAAGTGAAGCAGAGTCATGAACAGGTTAAAAACCTTATTCGCAGTATGGATGTTATAAAAAAAATGTACAAGGTGTCAGAGTTTGTGGAGCAAGCGGGAGTGAACTTATCTCTTAAAATGCATGAAACTCTGGATCTTATAGATGAAACTTGTGCTCAAACACAAGTTGAAGATCCAAATTTGGTAAAAGTTAAGGGCATGATTGAAAATGATGTCTTACTCGAATGCCAGAACTTTGATCGGCTTTATCAACAGATGTTTAATATCAATCTCTGTATTAAAAACATGTCTAATATCCTGAACGACCTTCCTCTAGAAAAGACCAAATTTGACGAAAACATTTTTAGGAATTTGAAAGAGTCTTCTTAATTCTATGTCTATTCTCTGTTCGTTAAAAAATATCCATCTCGCTTTTGGTGACAAAGTCCTATTTGACGGGGCGGCACTCAATATATCCACTGAAGATCGCATTGGATTGCTAGGTTTAAATGGAACCGGTAAATCCACTCTCTTTAGTATCTTGAATCAAACCACTGCTCCTGACATCTCCACTCCTCCCTTTGAATTTGATAAAGCTAAAGGGGCCACTAGCGATGGCACTCCCTTCTCAGTATTCCAGGTACCTCAGGATTTTATTCTGCCAAAGGAAGAGCACCAATCCATTCGTAATTATCTCTACACCTTCTATCCTCACTTTAAGAAATGGGTGGAAGAGGGGAGTTATGAAGAATTAGAAGAGGTGGGGGGATGGGATATTATTCAAGGCTATGAATCCTATTTACGATTTTTTGGCTTTGAAGATCTCGATCAATCAGTCCTTCCTCTGAGCGGAGGTGAACAAAAGAAAATCCTCCTCTCTATTGGATTTGCCAGTCCCGCTTCTTTGATTTTATGGGATGAGCCCACCAATCATCTGGATATGGAAACCATTCGTACTTTTGAAGAACAGCTGGAAATTATGAATCGGAGTTATATCCTTATTACTCATGACCGCTACTTACTTTCCAAACTCACCAATAAGATCTTGCATATCCAAAGGGGTGAGATTAAAGAGTTTAAGGGAGGCTATACCGATTACCTGGAATTTCTTGCAGAACAAGAAGCGGCTCGGTTGAAGTTGTTAGAGCGGCTTAAAAATAATTTGCGAAGAGAGACCGCTTGGATGCGACAAGGAATCAAGGCTCGTGGGACTCGATCTAAGAAGCGAGTTGAAAACTACCTCTCCCTGGCTCAGAAAGTAGCCAATATTAAAAGCCAGGCCAAACAACAGATGAATGCCTCTTTGATGGCTTCCAAACGAAAAACCAAAAAACTGGTGGAAATGCAAGAGGTGGGCATTTCTTTTGATAATCGCACCCTGTTTAAAGAAATCAGTCTTATCATTCGGCAAAAAGATAAGGTGGGACTTTTAGGTAATAATGGAGTGGGAAAATCCACTCTCACTCATCTGATTGCTGGAATCCAAGTTCCATCCACAGGAAGGGTAGAGATTGCTGAGCATCTAGTGATCAAAAAATTCTCTCAAACCAGAGATGAACTGGACCCCAATATGACCGCTTTTCAACTCATCGGCGAGGGAAACGATTTTATCCATCTGCCCGATGGTAGGCAAAAACATGTGATGAGTTACTTATCGCAATTTCTCTTTTCTAAAGATGATGTGCACCGTACCATCTCAAGTTTTTCAGGAGGAGAGAAAAATCGTCTGCAGTTGGCATGCAATTTAAAGACCCCCGCTGATTTATGGATTTTCGATGAGCCCACCAATGATCTCGACTTGGAAACGGTGGCGCTATTAGAAGAAAAACTAACAGAATTTGCCGGCGCATTAATTCTCATCAGCCATGATCGATCTTTCTTAGCCACCGTCACCAACAAAACCTGGCTAATAAGTGAAGGAGAGTTGGAGGTTTTTGAAGGAGGGTATGATCAGGTGGAAGCCTTTTTAGAGGTGAGAGAGATAGAAAAAAAGCTCGCTCAGGCTGAAAATAAAGAGATAAAAAAACTAAAACAAAAAGAGAGCAAAGAGTCGGCAGATACTCCTCGCCGCTTGACTTATAAAGAGAAAATAAGAAGAGAAAAGTTGCCCGAAATCATTTCCCAAACGGAAGATCAACTTTCTCAATTGGAACAACAGGTGGCGAATTTTGACTTTTCAGCGATGGATCAATCCACCGACCGAGCTTTTAAAGAGCTAAATCAAACCAAAGACCAAATGGAAGAAGCGCTCCTCTCACTCTATGAGGAGCTGGAAACACTCTCTTCCATGAAATAATTCAGGATAAATGTTATGGCTAAGGGATTGAATTCTAAAGAATCTGAAGTGCTCATTGTACAAGGTGCCAAAGAGCATAATCTAAAAAATATCGATTTGGATGTTCCCAAAAAGAAGTTGGTGGTGTTTACTGGTGTCTCTGGCTCAGGTAAATCTAGCCTGGCCATAGACACTATTTTTGCCGAAGGACAAAGGCGCTATGTAGAGTCGCTTTCTGCCTATGCTAGGCAGTTTATCGGGCAGATGGAAAAACCCAAATATGAGACTATTAAAGGCCTCTCTCCCACTATTTCCATTGACCAAAAAGCGGCCTCTAAAAACCCCCGTTCCACCGTAGGAACCATTACTGAAATTTATGACTACTTAAGGGTTCTTTATGCTCGCATTGGAGTTCAGCACTGTCATAAATGTGGTAAAAAAGTGGGAAGGGGTGATGCCAGTGGTATGGTAAGGCGAATTCTGGAAATACCTGAAAAAACCAAAATTCTCATTCTCTCACCCATCATCGAAAATAGGAAAGGCGAGCATCGAGACAAACTGAAAGAGCTCAAAGTGGATGGCTTTACTCGTCTGCGAATAGATGGTGTAGTGCGTGAATATGAAGATATTCAAAGTCTCGCCAAGAATAAAAAGCACAATATTGAAGCCGTGGTTGACCGGTTGGTGATCAAACAAAATAAAGAGTTCGAAAAAAGACTTACTGATTCAGTAGAAACCGCTCTCCGGTTAGGAAATGGTTCCATCATTGTTCATATTTTGGGTCGTGAAGATATTCGGATGAGCGAAGAGCGATACTGTTGTGACTTTGCTTTTCCGGTTTTAGACCCTCCACTTTTTTCCTTTAACGCTCCTCAAGGTATGTGTGCCGAATGCAATGGAATAGGTAATTTACTGGTTATGGATGAAAAAAAAATCATCCCTGATCCCACCATCTCTCCTAAAAAGGGAGCCATTATTCCATGGAAAAATTACTTTATTGATGGCGAGGAGATCAAAGAATCCTGGGGGGGAGATCAATTTCGAGCCATGGAGAAACAGTGGAAAATTGATTGGTCTAAACCTTGGAATAAAATGTCCAAAGCCCATCGAGATCTTATTTTATATGGATCAGGAGGCCAGGAATTAGAGGTCCATTGGAAAGGTAAAAGAGGGCAGGGGTCTTGGCGTTTTGAGTGGGAAGGTATTACTAATGCCATGATGCGCCGTTATCGTCAAACCCAATCCGAGTCTATGAAAACCTACTATGGTCAGTTTATGACCGCTAAAACTTGCCCTGTTTGTGAAGGGAAACGCCTCAAAGAAGAGGTTTTAAATGTTTTAATTGCAGGAAGGTCCATTGCCGATGTGACTTCTGACACCATTGGTGAGGCTTTTGCCTTTTTGAAGAATTTAAAACTTACAGGAAATGAAGAAATCATTGCCTCAGAGCTGGTGCGAGAGATTCTCGCTCGTTTAAACTTTTTACTCAACGTGGGGCTTGAATACTTAACACTTAACCGTAAGGGCCCCACCTTATCTGGAGGAGAGTCCCAAAGAATTCGTTTAGCCTCTCAAATTGGTTCTGAACTCACTGGAGTGCTCTATATTTTGGATGAACCTTCTATTGGTTTACACCAGAAGGATAATGTAAAACTGCTGGAAACCTTTAAACACTTAAGAGACATTGGTAATTCACTCATAGTGATCGAACATGATCAAGAAACCATTGAAACTGCCGATTGGGTAGTGGATATTGGCCCCGGTGCAGGGCATCTAGGTGGTCAGGTTACCTTTTCAGGTCCTCCTGTAAAATTGAAAAAAAACAAACACTCTCTCACCGGTCAATATCTGAGTGAGCTTAAAAAGATTGAAATTCCTAAAAAGCGTCGTCTTCCTAAAAAAGGATGGATAGAGATCATTGGCGCCAGTGAAAATAATTTACAAAATATTGATGTGAAAATTCCTGTGGGTATTTTTTCTTGCATCACTGGAGTTTCAGGTGCTGGAAAATCTACCTTGGTGAAGCAGATTTTGTATCCTGCACTTTGTTACCATCTGCAGAAGAGTAAAGTAGAAATTGGGGCTCATAAAAAGATAAAAGGGCTGAATCATTTAGACAAAGTCATTCATATCGATCAACGACCCATTGGCAAAACTCCCCGTAGTAACCCAGCCACCTACACCAAGGTCTATGATCCCGTTCGTGATCTATTTGCAATGCTTCCCGAGTCCAAAGCCAGAGGATATAAAAAAGGGCGATTCTCTTTTAATGTGAAAGGCGGTCGTTGTGAAGCTTGTCAAGGAGATGGCTACGTCAAGGTGGAGATGCACTTTTTGGCTGATGTTTATGTCCCTTGTCAAATTTGTAAGGGAAAGAGATTTAATGAATCCACCCTGCAGATCAGATATAAAACTCACTCTATTGCCGATGTCCTAGATATGACAGCTATAGAAGCAAAAGAATTATTTAACAAACATCCTAAGATTGTGCGCATTTTAAATACGCTGATTGATGTAGGACTTTCTTATGTAAAACTGGGACAGGCTGCCACCACTCTTTCCGGTGGAGAAGCTCAAAGGATAAAATTAGCACGTGAGCTCGCCAAAAGAGACACGGGAAAAACTCTCTATATTCTCGATGAACCCACCACCGGACTTCACTTTGATGACATCAATAAACTCCTCAGTGTTCTACAAAAGCTGGTGGATGGAGGCAATACCATTGTGGTGATTGAACACAATTTAGATGTGATAAAATCGGCTGACTGGCTTATTGATATAGGTCCTGATGGGGGCTACAATGGAGGAAAAGTGGTGGCCAGTGGTTCTCCAGAAAAGGTGGCAAAGGTCAAGAGAAGTTACACCGGTCACTTTTTAAAAGAGGTACTGAAATCTAAGTAAACCATGCCAAAATTCGATGTAAAAAAGGCTCCTTTAATAAAAAAGAGTGATGGGGACAAAGCTCATGACAGCAATAGCAATAGATACACTCATCTCTATTAATCTCGATTTCCTTATTTAAAGTGATGGCCTTTGCGGGGCAAATTTTTACACAGTGACCGCACTTTTTACATCCTCTAGTGGCATAAGGTTGCAGATTGATCTGTTTTCTTAAAAGAGTATTTACAAAGGGGTACTGTTTTAAGAATTCACCATGCATTTCTAAAGTATGGGTCCCAGCCATATGCCACTTCTTAGGTTTTAATGAGGAAATTGAATCACCTGCAATTTTTATCTCTTTTGGGTGAAATTGTTTATTTGCTAGCGCAGTTTTTAAGGTCCAAATTTGAGCAGCCGGTGTATCTAAAATTTCTGCCAAAACATAATCAAGAGCCATACCATTTGGGGAAGCTGCGATAAATCCCGTGGAATTAGGGTTCCCATTGGTGGGACCATTTCCATCCATGGCTACAATAGCATCCATAATGTTAAGCTGGGGTGCGATTTTTAAAAAGACTTCGTTGATTAAAGTGGCAAAAAAATCTTTATTTGTGCCCGCCCGATAGTGCCACTTCACCTTATCTTTTCCCACCACTGCGCCAAATAGATTTTTGACCGCCATGGTCATTACCATCTGTCCGTGGGTTTTGAGTTTGGGCAGGTTGATGACCTTATCAGCTTCTATTAATTCTTTAGCAAGTGTAAGATTTTTAAACACCCCTTCCGCATTCTCTACTTCTTGAGGGGTGAACTCTATGATCTCTATGTTTAATTTCTTAGCAACTTCTTCAATTCCACATTTGCGAGCCACTTTGAAGGCCGTTGAAATACCAGGAGAGTCTCCTAACTTTAATTTGGCACCAAGATCTAGGAGGTCTTCTCCTAGGCACTTTATAATGGCCGGATGGGTGGTGACCGCTTTTTCCGGCTCGGCGGCCAGAACCAGGTTTGGTTTTAATAAGACCTGATCCCCTCTTTTTATTAAACTAGCCAGTCCCCCTAAGGGTTCTAAAACTTGACGAATAGAATATTTAAGATTTTTTAATTGATAATCGGGTTGTGTTTTTAAAGAGACTGTTGTCATTTTTTTTTAACAGTGACGGTGCAAATAATGCAGTCGCATATTATCTGGCAGAGTCAAATTCTTAAAGGTTATTCCCATTCCGTTAGGGTAAATGCCTCTTTCCGGAGAAAGTCTTACTACTTCGGCCTGACAAGTAATCGGTTTACTACTTCCCAACGAAAACTGTATCCAAATTACTTGCCCTACATAAAAGGATTTTGCAAACCATTTCTTATGATCTGGATGTTTTTTATTAGCTTTAATGAAAATACCAGTAGTAGAAATATCAAACATTTCTGCTTTAATTGGAGTTCCCAAAGGGTGACCAATCATGATGGGAGCTTCCACTCTTTTTCTTTTGGCAACCAGCCACCATCTCTTGGCAGGAGATATAAAGGTTTTAAGAGAGTTCTTTTCCAAAAAGAGAAGGTTAAAAACAAAAAAACCAAAGGTGGCGTAACAGGTATCTTGCCAGGTGTAGTTGATATTATACACGGCCACTAGGAAGTTGTTATAGGCAACCAATGGAATTAGAAACAGTGAAATGAGTACTGCAAAACGAGATCCACGCCAAATAAAAAAGCTTTGGAACAAGCAAATTGCAATGACTAGCCAGTTTAGAGGGGCAATTTTGTAATAGATTTGCTGCAGGTCCCAAAGTGAATGATTGAATTGCCACATGATTTGTAAGGGAAAGCCAATGGCAATCAAAAGGTGTAAAATGGCTAAAAAATAAAAAACTTTGGGTCTCTGACTCACTTAACTCCTCCTTTACTGGGGTGTGAGAAATGATAACAGAAGCTTTGAACTCGATTGATATAGCGAGTGGCTTCTTTTAATTTTTTGCTTTTTCTCCATTCACTTCCCTGTTTACGAAGGATATTACTGACTCTGGCTGCACCTGAATTGTAGCTGGCCAATAAGAGATCACTGAATGCCTCTCTGGGGTCTTGATAATGTTTCTTTATTCGCTTTTTGCGGTACGGATGATTCCAATACTTGATTATGTAATTAATGAAAGAAGATCCTCCTTTGATGGATTGAGAGGGATTAAGCCGCCAATCATTTTCCGCGTTGATTTTATCTTTTCGAACTAATCTCTTAATTTTCCGATAAGGGTTTCTCACACTGGCAGGATGAATGGACCAATCTGGAAATTTGGTTTGAATTTGGGTAGCTGCGATAGGAGTAATTTGGGTGAGTCCTAAGGCTTTGGATCTACTCACTGCTTTGGTATTAAAGCCCGATTCTTGCGCTATTAATCCAGCAATGAGTGCAGGATTTAAATTTTCTTCTTTTGCGATTTTACTGATATTTTCAATGAGGGTAGAAGGTGGAGAGAAGGGAGTCACATCTTTGATATTCCACTCTTCATGATGGGGACATTCAGGGGCTTTAAACTCTTTGGCCACAAAGACTTCTTTCTTGGTATTTCCATAGGTAAAAAAGATTTTATGAGATTTGGCATCCAGGAGTTTGAGTTTATTTATCTTGAGAGTTAAAGTTCTTCTTTCAGGATCTAGTTCCATTTTGGCAGTTTTAAGCCACTTTTTACCTAGATCATGACCTTCATAAAAAATTCGGATGTCTGGATTGATCCCAAACCCACCCAAATCGGTGATTGTGAGAACAAAGTCTCCGGTTTTGTGAATCATCTGTCTAGGGGGACTAAAATTTAGCGAGACGGCTTCTCTTGGCTTAGTTTCAGGTAAATTGTAGGTTGAATAGTGGCTAAACTCATCCACTGGTTTATAGGAGTGTATGGCTCCAAAGGGAGTGCTTGGTCCCGCGCAGCTGCATAAAAGAGTTGAAATTAACCAAATAGCAAGAGGGGGGAATAGCATTAATTTAAATAGACCCATTTAATGTCCTCTAAATATGGGTTGCTTTTTCCTCTTACTTATTTAATCGTCCAGGTAAAAATCAGCTTTATAGTGAAAAAAGAGAGTGAAAAATAGCTGATATAACCAGATAAAAACAAAGGTATTTATAGAAATATTAAAGTTTTTTTATTCAAAAACCTACAAAAACTTTAGGATCTGTAATTTTACGCCTTTTTTTTCCTGTAGGTCCTTTTCTTTGTCACTTACCGCCAATTATTAAGAAATTTTAACGGGTTTTTAATCTTAATCTAAGGTGTTTAGCGTAGAATTAAACTAAAGCTTAAACAGAATCGGAAGGAGCAAATAATGAGAGCTAATAGTTATTCTATGTCGATTAAGGATATCCATCATTTAGTAAGTTCCATTTCACCTTATATCAATCTCTACCCTCAATCAAAAGAGTATGTGCAAACTTTCATGAAAGAGGATATGCCCACTGTTCATCCCGGCGAGTCTTTGAAATCCGCTATTGAGAAAATGCACAATCGAGAGTTGCAAGCCATTGCAATTATTGATGAAGATAGACAGTATTGGGGTATTTTATCTCTTGCTTGGTGTAAAAAAGAGATGATAGCCGCCTTCAAACAAGAGCAGGATGAAATTCAAATTAAGGATATTCTACTTAAATTGGACAAATCACCCACCTTATTACCCCAGTCTAATACCAAAGAGGCCATTGAAGTGTTTGAGCAATTCGGTATGAGTTATATCCCTGTAGTGGATGAACATAACTTTTTTATCGGTATGATCTCTCGCACCGACCTGGTTGGATTTCTGTTTTATAAACATGAATTGGCAGATATGGAGGATGAAGCCTTTTTATAATGCTGCATCTGCCGAGTTCGGATAATCCCCCTACTTCGGTCATCCTCCTCCCTCCAAAAAATAGCTGAAATGCCCATATTTCAGCTATTTTTTTTTGCTTTTTGCTCCTGCATATGAGATAGATCTATGGTTAAATTTGAAATCTAGAGATGAAGGAGAGAAGCATGGATTTTCCAATAGCCGAGAAACGCCCTCAAAAATTACAAACTTTTGATGATATAAGAGTCGATAATTACTACTGGATGAAGGATCGAGAAAATCCAGAGGTTGTTAATTATCTCAATCAGGAAAATGAGTACACCGATCACGTTCTTGCTCCGGTCAAAAAACTTTAGTTGCTGAAATGAGGGAGCGGATTAAAGAGGATGAAGACAGCTACCCCTACCTGCAGGGTGATTATTTTTACTATTACCGTTATGAAAAAGGGAGTGAATACCCTTGTTACTATCGAAAATATAAAAGTTTAGAGGCGGAAGAAGAGGTCTTATTAGATGTGAATAAAATGGCGGAAGGTCATGAATATTATGATCTAGCAAATTACCAAGTGAGTGATAATGGTAATATTGTAGCCTATGCTGT
>CAYFLR010000012.1:39135-41802 GCA_964343805.1 uncultured bacterium
CTGTGGATGTGCAAGGACGAAGAAAGTACACCATCTCTTTCAAAGATTTAAAAACTGGAAAGGTCTTGGATCATCAAATTCAAGATGCCACTGCTAATTTTGATTGGGCCGCTGATAACAACACACTTTTCTATTCTAACCAAGACAAACAAACTTTACGATCTCATCAAATTTGTCGTTTTGATTTAGCGAGTGGTACTGACCAGGTTATTTTTGAAGAAAAAGATGACACCTTTTCTTGCTATGTCTGGAAAACAAGATCAAAAAAAGTTTGTACTTTTAATCTCTGAAAGCACTATGACTTCAGAGTATCGCTACTTACCAGCAGATGCACCTGCTACAGATCCAATTATCTTTCAAGAAAGAGAGAGAGGACATGAGTACTATGTCGATCATGGGGGAGAGGAATTTTTTGTACTCACCAATTGGGACGCCAAAAATTTCCGTCTAATGAAAACCACCGAAGATAAAACCCCAAAGGGAAATTGGCAAGAAGTGATACCCCATGATGAAGATATTTTATTAGAAGGTCATGAAGTTTTTGCTAACTTTATTGCCATTGCCTCTCGTAAAGAGGGTTTATCTCAGGTACTAGTTTTGGATAAAGAGTCTAAAGAGTCTCATTTTGTGGAATTCCCAGATGCTTCCTATGTTTGCTTTTTGGGCCCTAACCGGCAATACGAGACCGATGAATTACGTATGCGTTACCAGGCTCTCACCACACCCACTACTGTCTATGATTACCATGTAAAAGATCGTAAATTGACATTGAAAAAACAAAAAGAGGTGTTGGGAGATTTTGATCCGCAAGATTATGAATCGCAGCGTCATTTTGCTACCACCAGTGATGGAGTGCAAATACCGATTTCTGTAGTTTATAAAAAAGGCATTAAACGAAATAAAACTAATCCCTGTTTATTGTACGGATATGGGTCCTATGGTTTCAGCATGGATCCTTGGTTTAATGCCGATCGTTTGAGCCTATTAGATCGCGGTTTTGTGTTTGCTCTGGCTCATATTCGTGGTGGCTCTGAAAAGGGAAGATACTGGTACGAAGAAGGCCGACAATTAAACAAGAAGAATACCTTCACTGATTTTATTACCTGTGCAGAATTTATGATAAATAGTGGTTATACTGAAAGAGATCATCTTTATGCTATGGGGGGCAGTGCAGGAGGTTTACTGATGGGAGCGGTAGTTAATATGCGCCCAGACCTTTTTCATGGAATTTCAGCTGCTGTTCCATTTGTGGATGTGATTACCACTATGCTAGATGATTCTATTCCCCTCACCACTGGAGAGTATGACGAGTGGGGAAATCCTAATAAAAGAGAATATTATGATTACATAAAATCTTACTCCCCCTATGATAATGTAAAAGAGCAAGCCTACCCGCATATGCTGGTAACCACGGGTTTTCATGACTCTCAGGTGCAGTATTGGGAGCCTGCTAAATGGGTAGCTAAATTACGTGAGCTTAAAACCGATAATAATCATGTGCTGCTCAAAACCGAAATGGAAGCGGGACATGGAGGGAAAACCGGTCGATTTAAATCCTTAGAAGATACTGCTTTAATCTATTCCTTTTTCCTTCACATTGAGAGAAGATAGATCCTGAGGGTTTGGGTAATTGCTTGTCCCTTGCAAAACAGAATGATAAACTAAATCTGTAAAAATCATTGCAATTTTTGGAAGGGGACCTTCTATGGGTATGAATAACGCCGTCTTTTTAGAGGTTATCGAGTGGGTTGACCAAACCGGAAAAGAATTAGTAAAAAGAGTACCTGAAGAGGGCTCTGGGGAAATTAAATTCGGAGCTTCTCTCACCGTAAGAGAGAATCAGGCAGCAGTTTTTTTCTACCAGGGCGAAGTGGTTGAAGTATTTGGCGCGGGGCGCCATGTGCTTAAAACAGGTAATATCCCTGTTTTAACCAAAATACTCAGCCTTCCTTGGGGCATGACCAGCCCTCTTCGAGCAGAAGTCTATTTTGCCAATCTTAAAACTTTTACCAATTTAAAATGGGGCACCAGAGATCCTGTGGCTTTTAAGGATTCTGAATTGGGTTTAGTGAGACTCAGGGCTTTTGGCATTTTTAATATCCAAATAAAGCAGCCTAAATTACTGATCAACAGTCTGGTGGGAGCCCAAGGGCTTTTTACTACTAAGGATATTGATGAGTATTTAAACCGGGTGGTGGTTTCAAGGTTCAATGATTATATGGGAGAAAACCTAGACTCCATTTTGAATTTACCTGCTCAATATGATGAGTTTTCAGAAGGATTACTGGGCCGATTGAAAAGTGATTTTTCTAAATTTGGGATGGAAATAACTGAACTGTTTATTAACTCTATCACCCCACCTCCTGAAGTCCAGAAGGCCATTGACGATCGCAGTCGAATGGGTGTTTTTGATGATATGGATAAATTAATGAAGATGAAAGCAGCCATGGCCATGGAAAAAGCTGCCGAAAATGAAGGGGGAGGAGGAGCTGGATTTGGATTGGCTATGGGAATGGGACCGTTAGCCAATGTTGCGAATCAAGCAACAGCTCCTAGTAACAATAGTAATCAAACCAATCAAAATAATAATCAAAAAGTGAATTGCCCAAAATGTTCAGCATTGGTGGGCAGCAATGATAATTTCTGCTCGGGTTGTGGGCATAAAAT
>CAYFLR010000012.1:41812-60465 GCA_964343805.1 uncultured bacterium
CTTCTCCCAAAAAATTCTGTTCTGAATGTGGGGCCGAAAACAAAGATCAAGCCAAGTTCTGTAGCCAGTGTGGAGCTGCGATGTGAGATCTCTTAATATTGTTATTGATCACCAGTGTCCGCAATGTGGTGCACCGGTAGAACTTGCTGAGAGTGATCGCCTTTTACTCTGTGAATACTGTCGGGTGAAATCCTATTTACTACCGCAAGACATATTTCATTACGCCTTTCCTAATAACATACCAGAACATGAAGATCTGATTATGGTGCCTTATTGGCGATTTAAAGGAATGGAGTTTTCTTGTAGGACAAATGGAATCAAAAGTCGGGCGGTGGATTTTAGTCGCCTGGCACTCGGGCTGAGCGAATTTCCTTCTTCTATGGGAGTGCGTAGTCAGGTCTTACATTTTCACTATGCCAGACCCGACGAAGAGGGAAGATTTCTTGCTCCCAATAGCGATCGAAAAAAAATCCTGGCCATTAGTGAAGGGCATGTGGATAAGGATACCTTTCACCGAGGTTATATTGGTGAGACCGAGAGTCTCCTTTATTTCCCTTTTTACCTAGAAGATTATATCTTTGATGGAGTGACCAATAAGCCGGTTTCTCCCAAGCTCCCTTACGAATACGAGCTTTTTAAAGTGGGAGCAGCCAATGATACTGAGGAAATAATTCCCGTTCATTTTGTGCCCACACTCTGTCATCATTGTGGCTGGGATATGAGTGGAGATCGAGATTCTCTGGTATTAACTTGCAGTAACTGTAAATCAGTCTGGCTTCCCCTTAAAGATGGTTGGAAGAGAGTTGAGGCCGTTTACTTTGCAGGCGAACTCCAAGGCGAACTCTACCTTCCATTTTGGCAAATGGAGGTGGAAGTGGCGGGCATTCGTCTCAATAGTTATGAGGATTTGCTAGATATAGCCAATATACCAAGGCGTTTGCAGCCGACTTGGGAGGTGGATCATTTTTCCTTTTGGTCTTTAGCTTTTAAAATGAGACCCAAAGAGTTTATGAGATTTAATTCTCATTTAACAGTGATGCAACCTCATTATGAGGAAGAAGAAGGGTTGCCAGAAGGAGAGATTCAGGCTGTCAATATTTGCCCGAAAGAGGCTTTAGAAACCTGTAAAATCAGTCTGGCCAATGTTCTTTCTGATAAAGACTTACTGGTAGATTTACCAGATATAGAATTTAAACTAAAATCTTTTCGTCTAGTTTATATGCCCTTTACCATGAGCCGGAATGAACTCAGTCAAGAGATGTTTAATCTTCATTTACAAAAAAGTGTATTTAAACTTTCACATCATTTAAAGTAAAAAATAGGTGGACTTATGCATCTCAGTGACATGACAGATTGGATAGCTGAAAAACTAAAGGACCTCGATCCCACTCCTTCGAAAGACTTAAAACTAACTAACTTAAGGACGGGGGGAGTCTTTCATATGGGGTTTTATGGGGCCAACCAAGAAGAATTAGACTGTGAGGTCTCTTTGCGTCATTTGCTTCTCGTAGAAAAAAACTTTTCTGCCAGGTGTCAGATCTATACGAGCACAGGGCTCACCCTCTGGTTAGACCTTGAATTTGATGATCCAGTCCGAGCCGAGATAAGTTTGGAGCCTGCTCTTTATTTATCAGAGCTCGGTATTGATAAAATAAACCATTCAAAATCACCTTTGACTCTCACTTATAAAGGCGAATCCTACTCCCTATATAAAGAGGAAAATGGGACACTGTATAAGAACTGTGATAAAAATGTGATTTGGAATGGCAAAAGGTTTGACCCTAACTGGTGTTTGAAAGGTGATGACCCTAACATGGGGTGTTCTTTTGATCGTTTAAGTTATCAAAAAGAGGGGAGTGAGGAAGGAATTATTAAACTCCTCATTGAAAAAAACCGCCCCCCTGTGATTCATTGTTACCAAGAACTCAAAGAGGAGCGGATTCAAATTTTTGCACTGGAAAGAGATTTGTTAACCTAATCTCTTAGAAGCACTTATCAGCACCATATTCGATACAGTCGCCAAAGTTATCATATCTTTTGCAGAATCTTCGACAGGTAATATTATCACCGCAAGCATCCATTCCAATTTTCTTACAGTCTCCCCAGCGATCTCTTTTTACACATCTTTTACGGCATCTAGTAAATTCGCCACCACAAAAATCAGCCGCATATCTTTCACATCTATTATGCACGTTCCAAGAGGCGCATCGGGCTATACATTTTGCTTTATAGGCACAAAAAGCTTCGCCATACTGCTCACAACGGCCCCATTGATTTCTTACGATACAGGGTCTTTTGCATTTTTTATCGGCATCTGATTCAACGTGTCGTTTACAACGAACTAAAGTTCCATTAACTCGTCTTGATTGACCTTCATAAAGGGTTAAGGCAAAAGCGTTACTGGTAATAAAGCTGGCCACTAGTAAAATGAATAGTTTTGTTGATTTCATGATTTTATCTCCTCTTTGGTTCAAGACCCATTCAGGTGGAATTTTGTAACATATTGAAAATAAAATGTCAAATGGGAATAATTGGTTAAAAGTATAAAAAGATTTAATTAAAGGTAAACTCAAAATAATAGACAACTCCCCTATTATATGGTAATCATTAGACATTTCTCTAATCAGACCCATGAAGGTAGAGCCGTTCTATGATTAAATTTGCCCTCTATTACATTCCCCCTTATTCTCCTTTTTCTCAATCATTTTACCAGGTTGGTAGTCGATTACTGGGCTATGATATTTATGAAAAATCTGAAATTGAAGAAACGCTTCTTTTTGAAGGGTATTCCAAGGATCATGCTTTGGCTGCCAAGGAATATGGGTTTCATTTGACTATTGGAGATGCCCTCTATCTTGATTCTGATGACCTTCCCTTGGTTAGGCAAGAAATTAAGTCACTTTTATCGGTGTTAGATCCTGCCAAAGAGATGAAATTAACTGCCAGGCCTAATGAACACATAGTACAGATTGCTGGTCAGCAGAAAAATGTGTTGGTGGCGAGATATGAGGCCAATTTATTTCTTCATATCTTCCATGCTTTGGTGGTTGCTCGTCTACATCCTTTAGGCAAAGGCTCTCTTTACACTGAACAAATTGCCAAAGGTAAATTCCCACCTCAGCCAGAGTTTCTCGCCCATCGACTGAATAAATTTTACACCTACACCGGCTTGGATCATTATATGCCCCATTTTACTTTGTTAAATCCTGTGCCCTATGATTTACAGCATGAAATATTACCTCTGGTGAGAGAGTTGGTAGAACCTCACTGCCCATCTGAGATCGTGGTGGATAATTTTTATTTAGTGGTGCAAAAGCAGGAGGGGGGCTATTTTGAGATTCTAGAACATTTTCGCAGAAAGGGGACTTAATTTGGTGCAAACTCATTTGAAGTTAGCTGTTGATACTCATTGCCACAGTGTGGCTAGTGTTCATGCTCTCACCACCATCAAAGAGGTGGTGGATATTTCAAAAGCTGCCGACTTGGAAGGTGTTGTGATTTCAGATCATCATCCATCTTTGCAATTTGAAGGCGAAGGATATAGGGTGGATGCTCCTGATGATGCCTATTTTTACGTTTTTTGTCGCAGACTCAATATGGATCAAGAATCCTTCAAAGTATACAAAGGGATAGAGCTCAATCTCCTCGATCATGAACCTTGGGTGAGTCCTATTCATGAAAAATATTGCGATTTTTTTGATATTAAACTAGCTGGAATCCACTTCTTTCCCCACCTATTTAAAAAGAACCATTCAGCTAAGCAAAATACTGAATTTATGGTTAATGCCATATCCTCCGGAGAGAGGCGCCCTTTTCATATTCTGACTCATCCAGTTATAAAAGAATTTCCTGTTGATATAGAATCCATTGTGAAAGCCTGTGCGAGTAGAAATATTGCACTGGAAGTGAATAATTCTCATTTAAGATATAGAGAGGATGCCAGAGAGTTAATCTCAAACATGCTCAAATGGGCTTTGAAATTTAAGGCTTTTATTTCAGTTGGAACGGATGCTCATGTTCCGAATGAGATCGGAGATCTCACTCTAGCCACTCAACTGTTAAGTGAATTGAACTATCCTCATGAGTTAATTATCAACTCTTCTACAGAAAGATTTAATCAATTTTTAAATGGTAATTTTTAAAATTTTATAGATCCAAATCCGAGCAGACATGATACAATTATAGAACGCAAATTAGTAAAGAGGAGACCATGTCCCAGGGAAAAAATAAGAACTATATTCCTGAACTAGAGAACCTGACCATATTGATTGTGGATGACTGTGAAGATCAAATCAATTTGAATGTTAAAATCATTAAATCGATTGGTGCTCAAAAAATAATTCAAACCACCCAGCCTGAAGAAGCCTTGGAGAAGGTTAAGAGTGAAAAGGTTGATTTAATTGTAAGTGATTGGCAAATGCCGCGAATGAATGGGGGCTTATTACTACAAAAAATTAAAGAGATAGAGGAGTATAAAAAGATCCCCTTTTTGATCTGCTCAGGTCAACTGCAAGATGAGGATATTTGCCTGGCTGTTGAGTTTGGTGTGGGTAATTATTTAATTAAACCCTTCAACGCTGAAAAATATGCAGAGAAGCTTCGAGAAGTTTTACAAATTGGTAAGAAAAAATCCAAAGTAGAGTTGGAATTGGACGGCATTGAGAAGCTGATCCAGCAAGGAAAAGGAAGTGAGGTTATTGATAAACTCCTTATCATGCGCCAGAAATTCCCCAAGGCCATTCGTATTGTCGAGTTGATGGGAGATTGCTACGATCAAACCGAAGATTATGGCAAAGCAATTGATACCTATAAAGCGGCTATTAAAGTGCAGCCCAAAAACTTAAGAGTTCTCAACAAACTATCCAGTGTGCTTATTAAGAATAAAGATATACAGAAGGCAATTGTTTTACTTGAACAGCTGAGAGTGCTCAGTCCTAAAAATTTAAAACGCCTCATCTCTTTGGGAGGAGCCTATCTAGATAATGATCAACCCGAGAAAGCAGAAGAGGCTTATGGCAGTGCTAGAAAAGTGGATAAAACTAACGCAGAGGCCACTGATGGCATGGGTAAAGCTCTTTTTACCCAAGGGAAATACTCCCAAGCGGTTGAGTTTTTAAAGACCACTGAAAAAGCTCTTGAAATGGCCAGTTACTTTAATAATTTGGGCATTGTTTTAGTTAAACAAAAACGCTATGAAGAAGCTCGTAAGCTCTATGCCAATGCTCTAAATATACTTCCTCCCAATGACCGGGAAAGCTTGTTGCTTTTTAATATTGGTCTTGCCTTTAAAAAGAATGCTAAACTAGATGAAGCAGCAGTTTTTTTTAAGGCAACAGCTGAAAAAAATCCTGACTTTGCTAAGGCGCAAGTGAATCTGGAGGAGGTTTTTAACAAAACCAATGAGGATGAAAACGTGGACTTCGGTTCTTGGTGTGAAACCTTAGATAGTTCCAAAGTAGAAAAAACTATCCAATCCTACACTGAAGATTCTTCCGCTGAAGATATTGCCAAGGCGGCCACTGAAACCAAGCCAAAGACGGAAGAAAAGCCTGATGACTCACTTGAAATCGAAGAAGATATGCTCGATTTTGATTACCTGAATATTGGCTAGAGAAAAGAAGCTTAGCTACATTGATGAGCACGCAAAAAACCCCCACCTCTCGCTAGAAGGCCTGCTTAGTGAGAGGTGGGGGTTTTAATTCTAATTAGGTATTTAGAAAGTCAAAGTAAAGATCTACATCATCGTAAAATTCCATTTTACAACCGCAGTCTTCACAATCATAGGAATCATCCAGAGTTTCAAAAAAGGATGCCTTTTGGGTGGCATCAAAGTTAATTTTGATATTAACCTCTTCTTCACAGTCCGGACAGAAGAAAGGAAGGAAGAAAGAATCAATTTTAGCATTTCCTCTGATGTCTGGAACTAAATTGATTTGCTCAATAATACAAACGGGACAGTTTTGATAAACAATGTCTCGTTCTTTCAACTCACTGAGCATGAGAATCCAATTTTTGATTCCATAGGAGTTGATCCTTTGAATTCCCTCTAGATTAAAAACCACAGGATTGACTGTGGACTTAACAATAGGAGAGAAGTCTGACAGCTCATCAATAACTCCATCCAGTAGAACTACACCTTCATTAATCGTAATGTTTAACCTAGAATTACTCACAACTTGGCCCTCCGGTGATTTTATTATAAAAAAGTACTCTTGGATTCTGTCTTAATATCTTCTTATTGATCTTGCGATCAGATACACATATAACTTCAGTATATTCTTTTTCTTTGATATTTACAATTAAGTCATTAACACAATTGAGAATTTTTGCAAAGCCGATGCCTCCTCCTCCTACACTGAGTCGAACCATTCGATCTGGTTCAGTGAAACATTTTCTGAGGATACGGAAGAGGTCATTTTTCATCAAGCGACCAAAGCAGTCAGTGACAGAAAGCGTCACATACCGGTCTGTAATTTGCCATTTTATTTTTATCTGTTCGTTTTCATCAAAGACTATATTTTCTTTGCGATCAACATAGTAGTATTTTTTGTTACCATTTTCATCTACGGCAGCATCGTAAATGGCATTATCAATGAGTTCAACAAAAATATCAATTAAATGTCGTTGTTGAAATGATTTCACTCCTTCATCTGCCAGCTCATCTTCAAGACTACAGATTACCTTATCTTTCAAGTTTGTTTCTGGTAGGGAGAAGGTGGTGATTTTTTTATCTTCCTCAAAGAGATTGAGGTTGCTTAATGAATTGCCCATGGTTTGGCAGATCAGTTTACTTATAATATGCTGGTTTAATTCAGTGTATTTACTGTTTAAGACAGCATCAGAATGCATAAAAATCAATTGATGATCTTCAATCACATTTTGTAATGTGAGATCTGAGAAGAAGAGGATATAGAGATTAGGGTGTTGTTCTTTCAGTTCCTGATAGATGGTGCCATCTAATTTATCAGAGAAAATGAAGTAATAGCTTTCTTCTTCATTCATGTGAGATACTAAATTCTCAAATTGAGGTTCATTTTTTAAGGTGACCTCTCCAAGATCCATCTCATTTAATAGGGATTCAACTGCTGTGGAATTATCCATATGTAAAATAATACCTAAGCTCATTTGGACCTCTTTTCCAAAAGGCCTTCTAAGGTCTTAGCTTTACTATAGGTTCCTTTAGATAGTTCCAATGCAGTTTTGTTGTACTTTTCAGACTCTTTAAAACAGTCCAGCTTAAAATAGGTTCTGGCAAAACAATAATAGAGATGAACCATTCTATCCGTATTATTTCGGTCAATAATTTTTGTTATGTGCTTATACATTTTTAATGCACCCGCAAAATCTTCCCGTTCTATTAATTGATTCGCTCTCATTGAGAATTCACGAATCAAAAGGTCATAATAAGCCCTTACAATTGCTTTGGACTTTCTATCGACAGGAAGTTGATAAAGTTTAACTAATTCCCTATCGCCTACAATTTTTAGATACTCAGGAATATTGGAGAAATGCTCATGAGAGTAGGCATGCTGAAAGATAAAGTCAATTAATTTGGCAGCAGTTCTTAATTGATTTCCACCGACTTTATACAGGTGCAAAAGTTGGGTATAAGTGAGGTCTTTAATACCTAAATAGTTGAAGCATTGGCAAAGCATATGCTGTCTTTTTATATGAAGAGGGGATCTATTACTGGCTTGTTGCAAAAATTTAGTGGCCGATTCAAATTTTTCCATATGGTAGAGAATATTGCCACGTAAATAAATCAATTCTGTGGGGATTTTCTTACCTTTAACTTGAAAACCTTCCACAGCTTTGAGAGCCACTGCGTATCTTTCTGCTTTTTTTGCTAAGATCGCTTTATAAAAGGTATGGTTTTCAGCTGGGGCTAATTTTTTTAACTTCTCATTATAGATTTTGTCAGCCTGGTCCAGATTTTTGCGATTAATTTCAAAGAAAAAGCTTCTCTCTGCCTTGCGAAGTTGAAACTGAGTCTCACTGCATTCTAGAATTTGTTGAGCCATTTTGAGCAGGATTTTTAGGGCATTACTAGCCCCAGTGAAGAACATATATTCCTTGATATGAAACTCATGTAAGAGAGAAACTGTCTTTTCCGTATTCTCATCTCTATTTCTTATGACAATGATTAGTGGAATCTGAGAGAGTATCTTACTATTCGAATAACTATCAATGAACTGATAGGGATTAGCAGAAGAGTACCAATCATATAGTATGAGAGAGGGTGTTAATTCAGTAATTTGTTTGGGCGATGCTTTGCTACCCATTAAAAAGTGAGGTTGTAAATTGAGTTTCTCGGCTAATTTAGTATTAGCCTCACTTACGCTAGGTACCGATTCATTTGCTATTAGGATAATCGAATTCATAGCCTCAATCAACAAACTAGAATTTGTAGTGCTCAGTTAATGTAACTCTCTTTTATTAAACAGTAAAATTCTATCATGGATCTGATCTAAAAATAAATATAAAACCTGAATGAGGCAGATTTTTCTTTTATTCAGAAAATTTAATTTTTAGATTGGGTGGAATTTCCCATTTTGTTGAAAGGTTATACTAATATTTACTAGAGATTAAGCACCTTACAAAAAAAAGACTCAATTTTTTTTTTTGATGACCAATAAGTAACTTAGGTTAAGAAAGGGCTTTATTTTATTTTTGTGGTAAAATTAAATCCCACACAGAAAATACGGAACATTGGGTTAAAATGTCTAAAGAGTTTATTCTATCATTATTAGATTCTCATCAATCGTATCAACGAAATACCATTGATTTAATAAGTATAGAACTGCAATTAATCGAAAGTTTAGTGGAAAACCAAATTTTTGGTGTGATTCAACTCTTTGATGATCTTTCTCGCTTTAACAGCCTACTAATAAAGGAATCTAAAACCACTCCTCCAGAAGTAGATGTGTTTGCCCTGCCGGTGCACCAAGAATTTCTTTCAGCGGTGCATCAGATTAGAGGTATCTTTAGTAAATTAGATTATTTAAAGAGTTGTTACGGTTATATCGATAACTTTGATAAACTGATTGAAGAAAACACTTCAAGAATCCAGCTTATTACCGGTTTTCAGCTCTTAAAACAAAAAGTACTGGATCGTGAATCAGGCGAATTTATTAAGTCAAATACTGATAATCACGAGTTTATGGTAAAAACATTAACTCTGATTGAGCAGATTTTACAAGGGACTACCGACTATTCACAGGAGGATCTTAAGTTCTACCTCCACTGCTGGACAGCAGCCATCGCTCGAAATGCTCTTTCGGAAGTCAAAGGCAGTCTCTCCTCCTGGGGAGAGGGTCTCATTATGGGGACTTTGAATTACTTTGCTAGCATGGATCCTTTAGAGCCCCTTGATAACTTTTTAAAACAGGACTTTATACCTCAAGTAAATATAGTTACTTTCTTTGATTCTGTCTTAAAACTGACTAATTCCATTGGCGCATCCTATAATTTTGTTTTTGATGCTTATCCTGAGGAAATGGTAGAGAACAGTCAAGTCTTAGCAGAGTTTGAAAATCGGATACGTACCTTCTTTTCAATGTATTTTGCTACCACTCAAGAACAGGTGCTAGAGTCTGCTCAGAAAGTTGACTTTACAAGCCAGATTATTGACCATCGTCTCAATGAGTTGAACACTATTATTGCTGAGTGCTTAGAACTGCGTAGTGCTGGAGATCTTGCGCGTTTTAATGAAACCTTCTCTCATTTATTAGCAAATAGTGTATTTAAGGATTCTGAAGAGAAAAACATTTTAAAGACCTGTTTTCCTCAGATTCAGCTTGCAGATGATCAACTGGATACAGACAAGGTAATTCTTTTTGATGACTTTGACACTCAAGTTCAGCGTATGGACTCCTCAGTGGCCTCCATTCGTCTGTTAGTTGTAGATAATTTAATGATCTGCACCAAACTAAAGAATATTTTGATTGATAATTATGAAGTGGACTACTGTCTCTCTTTTGGAGATGCACGATCATTCCTAGAAAAGCAGCAGTATGCGGTGCTCATTACCGACCATCAGTTTGGTGATGGTAAGGGTATGGATCTTCTAAATATATGCAATGAACAGAAGAATGATACCATTCGTTTGATTATCACTTCAGATAAAGACGCTGAAAAACTCTTCGAACTTTCTAATACCGGTAAGGCCTATAAGTTAGTAGATAAAGATAACCTTGATGAGGATCTTCCTCTCTTAGTTAATAAAGCGATTAATAGGTATACTGGTAAAAGAAAGAGCAAGCTAGTTAATAAAGTATTAGAAGAAAGAAATAAACTCTTAGAGAAGCTGGTACAAGATGCGACTGAAGAGTTGAAGGTTGCCAATGAAAAGCAGTTAGATCTAGAGAAAGAAAACCGTCGTCGAATGGAAGAAGAGCTAGAGACGGCCAGTGTTATTCAAAACGCACTCTTTCCTCAGAACAACGTCTCCTTTGGTAAATTAAGTTTTTCAGCCTATAACACTTCAGCTACTGAATGTGGTGGAGACTGGTGGACCTATTTTTACTGTGCATCACGCAAGCAACTGGTACTTTGTATTGCGGATGTAACCGGTCATGGTGTACCCGCAGCGATTGTAACAGCGATTGCTAAAGGTTGTTCGGTGGCTCTAGAAAAAATGATGGATGAGCAGCCTGATCTTCATCTGACTCCAGCTGATATCCTGCACTTTTTTAATACTGCTATTCATCGGTCTTCTCAGGGTAAACTCTACATGACGGCCTTTTTAGCTATTTTTGATTTGGGAACCAATGAAGTGCACTTTGCCAATGGGAATCATAATGTTCCGATGCTGTTTAGAAGAGATAAGGTTATTGATTATCTGAAAAAAGACAGTAAGCAACTGCGTAAAGAATTACTCAAAAATAAAGGTAGTTTAGTTGGTTTTAAAGATGAGGCTTCATACGAAACCACCACCACCACCATTGGTTCGGGTGATGTGATGGTGCTCTATACTGATGGTGTGATTGAAAATACCAATCCTGCAGATGTTCAACTGGGTAAAAGGCGTTTTATCAATGCCATCACAGACTGTATTGAAGAAGACCCGCAAGTGATGGTGGATCACATCATGGAAGAGGCCAATGAATTCTATGATGATATGCCTTATGACGATGATGTGACACTGTTAATTATTAAGAAACTGGAAGATAAGCCAGTTCGTTATACCAAGCCGCTCAAAGAGCGTAAAGTCATTGACCTCAAGAAAGCTATTGAAAAGAAGAAAAATGGTGAAGGAGAAGAGGAAGAGAAGAAGAAGGTTGTAAAGAAAAAAGGGGCTTGCAAGGTCGCTGCTGAGAAAAAAGAGGCGAAAGAAAAAGCAGCTAATATTCCAGTAGAAAAGGTGGAAGTAAAAGCTCCCGCACCAGAACCTGCTCCACCACCAGCTGAGGCGCCTGCTCCCGCTCCTGCCGAAGCTCCCGCTGCAGGTGGCGATGATGGATTCATGTTTTTTGGTGATGACGCACCCGCACCCGAGCCAGCTCCTGCACCAGAACCAGCTGCTGAGGCTAAAGTTGAAGAAAAACCGGCTGTAGCTGAAAAGCCAGCTGAAAAAGAAAAAGCACCCGCGGATAATGTAATTAAAGTGGACGCGAAAAAAGAGAAGAAAGAAGAGCCTAAGAAAGAAGAGGCACCAACCGAGAAAGCAGAAGAAGCAGCTCCCGAAGAAGGAGGGGGCGACGATGACGGTTTTATGTTCTTTGGATAGCTCCTCTATCCTGATCTAAACAACTCTCCCATCTTTTTACCCAAGATAAGTGACGCTCCTAAAATACAAACTGTGAGAATTCCCATGGAAATAATACCCAGGGCACTAGCAACGAATTCTCCACTTCCTTGCTCTAAAAAGAGAGCGTAGATGGCTTTGGTCATAGGATAGAATTGATCTTTCATGGCCAAAATTAAACTGTCAGATACATCAAGCATCGCATAGGCAAAACAGAGAAGACCGCCAGCGATTAAATTGGCTGTAACCAGAGGAATGGTTATTTTTCGCAGAGTATAAAACCTGGATGCACCAAAGGTTTCAGAGGCTTCCTCTAGACTCTCACTAGTTTGTTGCAATCCCGCAGTTGCTGACCTCACCATATACGGAAGTCGTCTTATTCCATAGGCAATAACCAAAAGAGGAAAGGGGTTATTGAGCGGATCTAAAAAGGTGTCTGTATAGGTGACAACATAACCAAAGGCCAAAACAATTCCAGGAAGGGCTAATGGAACCATAACTAAAGCGTCTAGAACGTTGCCAAAGGGAATCAATTTCCGTGTGACAACATAGGCAATCAGAACTCCCAAAATAAGGTCTAAAAAGGTGGAGAGGGAAGCGAGGAAAAAGCTATTTTTAATTCCTACAAAGGCTAAATCTTGGCTAAAAACCATTTCATAATATTTAAGGGTATATTGCTCTGGCAGCACCGTCATAAACCATTTATCCCCGATACTGGTAATAATCACACTGATGTGGGGTATGAGGGCTAATACGACAGTTAGAATTATAGTGGGATAAATAACAAAGTAGAGCAGAGGTGTGGCTTTCTTTACAGCTGAGGTCACATGACCCCGGGCCATCATTTCATACTTTTTCCCTCCTAAAAGGACTTTGGATACCAGAAAAATAGCCACTGTCATAACGATAACCGTAAAAACTAGGGCAAAGCCCATGGGGTTTTCGTTCACATCGGTGATCATATTGAAAATTCTCACCGGCATGGATTCGTGATAACCTACTAACAAAGGAGTTCCTAAGTCAGTTAGGGCCCAAATAAAAACGATGATGGCTCCTGCAAAATAACCAGGGCGGGCCAAAGGCCAGATTATATCTTTAAATCGTTGCCACTTATTCACGCCCAAGGTGACTGAAACCTCTTCAATACTAGGATCAATATTGGATAGGGCCGCTGTTAAATTAAGGTACATAATAGGATAGAGATGAAGGACCTCTAAAATGACGACGGCCCAAAACATATTTCCTTCTGCTAACCAGTCAATAGGTCGGTCGATAAAGCCATTTTCCATGAGAAAGAGGTTGATAGATCCCCTTCTTGCGAAAAACCTTTGTATACCAATGGCTCCCACAAAGGGGGGCATCACCATCGGTACCAGGAGGGCACCTGAAAGTATCCCTTTGCCGGGGAAATCGAGTTTAGAATTAATAAGAGCAAGTGGTAAGCTCACAATTGTTGAAAATATTACAGTGAAAACACCAATCCAAAGACTGTTGACAATGGCTTCTGTTTGCAGGCTATTAGAAAAAAGGAGCTTAAAATACTGAAAGGTAAACTCGTCTCCATTGTAAAATGCCTTCACTACGATGACACCCACCGGTAGAACCAGGAAGAAAAAGAGAATCACCAGGACGGCAATTAAAGTTCCATAACCCACAATATTAGAAATGTATCTTAATAGATGGGATTGCTGGTCGATATTGGGATTGATATTCTCGTTGCTCATGTGCCAGGTCCTAAATCTTTGTCGGGTGAAAGAATTAAAACATCTTCAGGGAGAATACTGATGTTTATTTTATCTTCGATTTTAAAATCATGCTCGGGCGTATTGAAGGAATTGGCTTTCAAAGCGAGGTTCTCATCCAAACGGAGGTTAAACTGCTCTACATCGCCAAGAAAGGTCAGACGATCAAGTTCTAGACTGAAGTTATTTGAGTTATCCGTCTCCGCCAGCTTGCTAAAATCAATACGAATGGCTTCAGGTCGAATGGAAAGACTTACCTCTTCTCCCTTCTCTTTATCCTGATCCATATTGGTGCTTTCAATGAGACCTAATGGAGTTTGTACCTGATGTACTCCGTTTTCTTCACCTTCATAAGTCCCATTTATTATATTTGTCTCACCGATAAAACCTGCTAAGAAGGGAGAATTGGGATGTTTATAGAGGGTTTTAGGGCTACCGGTCTGTACTTCTATTCCGGCATGCATGACTGATATATGAGTTCCCATAGAGAGAGCTTCTTTCTGATCATGAGTCACGTAGATTGTGGTTATACCGGTGTGTTTATGAATTTTACTGATGTTGTCTCTCATTTCCACCCTGAGTTTTGCATCCAGATTAGAGAGAGGCTCATCTAGCAGGAGAACATTCGGTCGAATGGCCAAGGATCTAGCTAAAGCAACTCTTTGTTGTTGACCACCTGAAAGCTGCCCTGGATAGCGATCTACAAAGACGGTTAGTTGTGTAAAATCTAGGACCTCGTTGACGCGGGAGGAAATCTCCTCTTTAGTTAACTTTCGGATCTTTAAACCATATTCAATATTCTGCCTGACTGTCATATGAGGCCAGAGAGCATAGTTTTGAAAGACCATGCCTATACCCCGGCTGGCAGCAGGGTCATTGGTTACATCTTTATCGTCAAACCAAATTTTACCTTCACTCACCGATTCGAGGCCCGCAAGCATACGCAGAGTTGTAGTTTTTCCACATCCTGATGGTCCTAATATAAAATGAAGAGCTCCATCTTCGATGGTGAGATTTAGATCTTTGACAGCTGTAAAGTCTCCATATCGTTTGAAGACATTCTCAAATCGTACCTGCATGGGATTCTACCTTTTAAATAAGTTATGATCCGATTATTTGCTCAGTTTATGGTATTTTTCTTGGGCATATTTCACCCAGCTATTGATGACTTTATTACGATATACATTGTCCCCCCATTTATCTGCAAGGCTGAGTAGTTCAGCTTCAGTAACCGGTGGCTTTGAGAGGAGAGCGAGATCTTTGGCTTTCATTCCTGTTTTTATAATTTTTTTCCAGGCTTTACGTAGTTCACGATGGGTATCTATATGGATTGCGCCTATAAGGTCGATAAAAACTCGCTGCATTTTTGAGGATTTTTCTAATTCCATTTTCAAGAAGTTACTCATGGTAAAAGGGTTTACATCGGTTTTACGAATTCCTTTGGTTTCTTCATAAGCGGCTTTATTAATTGCCATTCTTCCGAGAGAAGTGAGTTTGGGACCATTTTCAACACCCTTAGGTAATATCAATATTTTCTGACCACGAGCACTTAAGACAAACTCTAAAAAGCGCATAGCAGGAACTCTGTTGGGGGCTCCTTTTAAAATAGCAATAGGGTCAGGGTCCATCACAGTTTGTCCTTCTGGTAAGGCAAACCCTAAGTTCTTAGCACCTAAATCACTAATTTTAGCATTGGCATAAAAATCAATAGCCATGGTTGCTGCTACATCTCCAGAAACAACAGCTTTAATTGGAGCAGAGCTTGAATGAGTGAATTGCTTAGCATTTCCAGCAATAGTTGTAAGCATTTCCCAACCTTTATCCCATCCTAAGCTTTGAAGTACTATTAAGTTCATAGCAGTTGCCGATCCAGATCTTCGAGGATCAGCGACAGTAATGTTATTATAGAATTTAGGTGCTCCTAAATGAGCCCAGAGGGTAGGGACTTTAAGATCTTCAAACATGAGCACTTTCTTATTATAGAAAATTCCGAAAGAAGACATAGCCGATGCATACCATGTTCCTGTTTGGTCATAGAGAGGAACCCCACCCACCATCATGGGGATCTGAGGCTTTAGCTCAGCGGGAAGAGGAAAAGGAGCGAGAAATTTATCATTATTAAGTTCAACAAAAGTGGTGGTTCCACCACCCCAGAATACGTCTATTCCACAGGATTTAGGATTTTTGGCATATTTGGCACGGACATAGCGAATATCGTCAGAAGTTCCACCTTGATCGATCCAATCCACTTGAATTTCAGTTTTATATTTCTTTTGATAATGAGCTTTAAAGGCTGGAAGGTACTCTTGTTGGATTGATTTTCGATGAGGGGAGATGATAATTACTTTATCGCCGGCTAAAAGAGGGGAGGAAAGAAGAGAAATGAAAGCTAAACCGAATAAGAACTTACCCATATTATTATTCCTTTTTATTGAAATTTTGTAAAACGTAACAAAAAGAATTTGGTTATTACCATAAAACCTTTGGCTGTTCAACTAGATAAAATTATCCATGAAATATTAGCAGATTATGATTTCACTGTATCTTGGAAAATGGGAAAAATGACAAAAAAAGGATTATTTTTTGGATTTACCAGTTTTACTGGTTTTTCCCTTGGCTTTACTTTTTTTAACTGGAGTTTTAAGGGCTTGCTCAATAAGACCGCGTACGAAGTCGGAGGTTGAAACGTTCAGTTCTTTGGTTCGTTCATGAAGTTTACGGGCGAGACCTGGTTCAATTCGGGTATGGATGAAAGAGCTTTTGACGGCGCTGATTTCTTTACTGGCCATATCCTTCAAGCGTTGGATCTCTTTTTGGCCTTCTTCTCTTATTTTGATCACTTTAAGCCGTGCATCTTGCAGCATATTCTCTGCTTCTTTACGGGTGTTTTCCTTGATTTCTTCAATTTTAGCTTTAATGTCGCCCTTCATAGCTGCCTCAAATGGGTAGATCTCTAGGATCTGGGATTGAAATGTGATACAATTTTTATGTTAGTTAATTCGTATCACAAAAAAAATCTTAGCACAAGCTTGTAGCAGTAAATTTCGAAAGCAGAGGTTTGGGGGCTCAAACTTTGGCGGTGCTTGAGTTTGGTAAATTGCAAAAAATATTAAATTAAGTAAGTATTATTTTAATGTAATAAAGTTTTACCAGACTTTTAACGATGGGAAAGTAAGGTATAAAGACATTATGATTTGGAAAAACACTAAGGAGAGCCTTATGCATCAAGAGAGCCTCAATAAAGAATATCGCATAACTGCTTTGTTTTTTGGCTTTTGTTTCATTACCTATGCTTTAACAACGGTACAGCTGCTATTTGAATCTCTCTTTACTTCCTTAGAGGTCTTAAGTATAGGACTATCTAGTTGGAATTTTATTGCTCTTTGTTTTTTCCCAGAATTTACCATGCGAGCTGTTGGCATCACCACACCTTCTGCAATAAATGAAGTATTAGACGCTTTTATAGAGGATACAGAGCAAGATGTGATTTACTTAAGTGGTGAAATAGCCCAGGTAGAAAAAAGAGCCACAACAGAGCAGGAGGATTCAGAGGATTTCTATCAGCAGGCCTCCTAGCCTTTATACCTGTAAGGCAAATTTGATCCCTTCATAAATGGCCGAGAGTGCGTTAGTTTCTTTTGGTTCTTTGACTGCTCCAATACTATCGTATTTGATCTTGAATAAATCTAAATCTTTCATAATTCTCTGATTGGGAGTTTGACCTGCACAAAGAATAATCCTAGACGCTGGTAAAGTCTTCTCTTTACCATTATGTAGAACCTTTAAACCCTGTTCATCTATTTTTAGGTATTCCACTTTGCTTATCATTTTTACCTTATATCGACGTAAATTCCTTCGAATGATCCAGCCTGTGGTAGTTCCTAGACTCCGACCAAAGCCACCAGGGCTCCTCTTTAGGAGGTAGTTGGTGGGTTGTCCCTCCTTTTGAGTTAATGAGTTGGTTTCTAATAGGCCCCCAGGTTTTTGTAAAGATTTATCAATTCCCCAGTGAGAGAGGTATTCTAAAGGTGTTAACTCTTTGCTGCCGCCATTAACCAGGTACTCCGCTGCATCAAAACCAATGGCACCAGCTCCTATAATAATCGAGCCAGCTGAGGGTTCAAGTACATTTTTCTTAATAAACTCAGCATAGGTTAAAACACTCTTATGACCCACACCTTCAATCTTTGGAATCGTCGGACGAGTGCCTGTAGCTACAATGATTTGATCATAGGATTGATTTTTTAATGATGAAGGAGACGGGGCAGTATTAAATTGCACTTCGATGGAGAGGGTTTCTATCTGTTTTTGAAAATAGTTGATCAGGTGGTTGAAATCACTTTTACCTGGGATTTTTGCAGCTAACCTTAACTGCCCTCCTAGCTGATCGGTTTTTTCATACAGAGTTATTTTGTGTCCTCTTTGAGCAGCCATGATAGAAAATGATAGACCGGCCGGTCCTGCTCCAATCACGGCAATTTTCTTTGGGTCTATACTTTTCTCTATTATCCAGTTGGTCTCTCTACCAGTAATTGGGTTAGTTAAGCAGGAAATGGGTTTGTTTTGGAATATATAGTCTAAGCAGGCTTGATTGCAGGCAATGCAAGGAATTATGCTATTTGCTTCATTGCTGATTAATTTTTTTACGTAATGAGGATCAGCTAAGAGAGGTCTTGCTAGAGATATCATTTCCGCACCTTGGCTTTGAATCGTATTCTCGGCTAGCTCGGGTGTGTTGATACGATTGGTGGCCACAATAGGTATTTTAATATGTTTTTTTAATTCTTTGGTAACCCAAAGAAAAGCCCCTGGAGGAACCATAGAGGCTATGGTAGGAATCGTGGCTTCATGCCATCCTATTCCACTGTTAATCATATGGACACCTAAATTTTCCAACTCGCAGGCCACTTGGATGACTTCAGAAAAGGTCATCCCATTAGGAATCAGGTCAATAAGTGAAAGCCTTACAGAAATAATGAAAGGGTCAGGCAATTTCTTCTTTATTGATTTAACAATCTCATAGAGTAGCTGGGCCCTTTTTTCTAGGCTCCCTCCCCATTCATCCTTTCGATCATTAGTGAAAGGGCTTAAGAATTGATTGAGTAGATAGCCTTCCGAAGACATAATCTCCACCCCATCATACCCTGCCTTTTGGCCTAATATGG
>CAYFLR010000012.1:60475-66215 GCA_964343805.1 uncultured bacterium
TTCCTCATGGGTCATGCACCTAGGTATATAAGGAGAAAGAGGGGATCCCTTGGCTGAGGCACTGACTATTTTCGGGTGCTTACCATATCTGCCTGAGTGAAGAATTTGGAGTAATATATGACCTTTTTGTAGGTGGACGGCTTCGGTGACTTTTTGATGTTCTATTACTTGGGACTCTTGATTGAAGGGAGGAAGATCTTCATGGAGTCGTCCTGCTTCATGGGGAGAAAAACCACCAGTGATGATGAGTCCCGCCTCTCCTTCAGCCCGCTTTTTATAGAATTCGGCAAGCTGATCAAAATTATCTTCTTCTAAACCTGTGTGCATAGCTCCCATAACAATACGGTTTCGAAGTTTATTGCCAGCAATTTCTAAGGGGGAAAGAAGATGTTCAAACGCTTTGGATGTCATAAATATGCCTTTCTTTGTATCTGGAAAACTGATTTACAGGTTATAAAAAGAAACCCCCGGATTCAAGGAGAATCCGGGGATAAGAACAGAGATAAATAGCTCTTGGGATAATTCTTAATCTGATACCTGACAGTTGTATTGATCTTCTGTTTCATTAACTGGTTCACATAGGATATTTTGCATCTCATCATGACTAGGACCATCATCTAACCCACAAGTCATTTCTCCCTGTTCTTCAATAATTCGATTTGCATCTTGTATCGTCGTAGATAAATTTTCACTGTCTTGGTGTAGAAGTAGTTGAGTGATCTCTAGCTGATGCTTTTCCTCTTCTTCAGTCACTTTAAAGTTCCACTTTAAAATATCTCCATTTTGCATGTTTTGTCGTTCGAGGGATCCTTCTTTATTTTGGATAGTCATCACAAAATAATCACTCCAATCACTTCTAATAAACACTCGAGCTGATTGACAATGAAGATTTTTACGATTTTCATTAAAGATTATTTGGTTATCATTATTATTATCATTTGAACTTTCCTCTTCCGCTTCTAAATCAATTGACTGATTGTCATTGTTATTCTCATTTTCCATGGGGGAGACAATAATAGGAGCATCCACTAGAGTGTCTTCTGCTGGTAGGTTGAAACCTAAGTTATTAAAATGGTCTCTAGCACTGCTCCAAGGAGAAATTTCAATGATTTCCCCTTCGAGTGTTTCTAATTTAGGTGTGAGGATGTATTTTCCAGGTAAATATTCATCATCAATAATAATAAAGTCGGTGTGAACTATAAAGCCCAAAGAGTTGGCTTTACCATTCACACTCATATCTCGCTGGTCAATGTAATAAGTTCTGAGAAAACTTTCATCTGTGGCATCAAGGGGGGAAATTTCAATCCAAAGATTTTGTACATTTTCAAGATATACCTTCCATAAATTGGCTGCACTTGATTGATGAAGAGTTCCTGATAAATCCACTTTGAAATAGATCAAGCCACTCAAATGACTTCCAATGCTGACCTCTTTACTCCTTAATCTAGAGTTTTTTAGCATTTTAAAAAAGGGGAATAAATTTTCACTATCATTCTCTTCTTCCAAAAGGAATTCTTCATTCACTTCTTCCTCATAGGGTATGTAGACCTCTTCATTTGTATTACAGTATTCGCAAGCGGGATCGAAGTGGGGATCAGGATCGTAGGGGTCATCATAGTGTCCAGGATCTCCGTAGAAGGGGATGAGCCAGCCGCAACCATTTAAAAGTAAAAAGAAAATTGTCACAATGCTTGTTTTAAAGTAATTCATTTGAACCTCCTATATCGATAAAATTAGTAATTTTGATTTCTAAAGTGGAGATGAGTGTTCTGAAGGTTTGTCACAGAAAATTATGTTTTTTCTTACAAAGTGCTTATTTTCTTATTAAAATAACCTAAATAGAAAAAAATTGAGACAAATTGAAGGTTCATACATCTCCATTATTGAGCAGAGAGGAGAAGTGATGGACCAAGTTTTTACCATAAATACCTATTATTGGATGGCCGTTTTGGATAAAAAAGAGTCCGCTTATTTTTCTAAACTCTATCAAAAACATATTGGGTTGGTGATATTCTTTTGTAAAAAGCAATTTAGACTGGATCAGGCCACGGCAGAAGATGTAGCTCAGAATGCTTTTATGAAGGCGCATGAGCATCTCGATCAGATTGAAACCATGGATAATTTTAAAGCCTGGATTTTGAAAATAGCGAGTAATGAAGCCAAAATGTATTTGCGAAAACAAGGGGCTGAAGAACGAAAGGTAAATGCATGTAAAGAACAAAGCGAAGTGTTGGAGCAAAATTTACATGACAGTACCCAACGAAAAAGAGAAGTGGAGTTGGTTTCAGAATTTTTAAAAGAACTTCCTGCTGGGGAGGATACTGATATCCTAAAGGCTTTTTATATCAAGGAAAAGTCCTGTAAAGAGATTGCAGGTGAGCTGGGAGTAAAGACCAGTACCATCACCACTAAATTATCACGTTTAAGGGGTAAAATCCGTCTCAAACTAGTGGATAAAATATTAAAGTTTAGGGAGAAACAACTGCAATGAGTGAAAATTTTCAAAAATATATGGACTGGATCCACAAGGGAAATTTATCTGCAGATCAAATTTCTTTAATCCGCAGTTCTATGCAGCAAGATAGTGAGCAGTGGGAGCAATTTCTTGCTGAACTCCCACCAGAAAGTGATCTTATTCCCGAAGAAATTATGGCTCTTTATTATGAAGTGCTCTATGAGAGTGATGAAGCTCTGCAACCTTCTTGGTTGAAAGTAAAAATGTTATGGATTCAATTTCAAATTAAAAAATGGCAACAAAGTTTTTATCTGCCCAGCATGCGAGTGGTTGCCATGGGAACGATGGCCTTATTGCTGTTGCTGGTGACGCCCCTTTTCCTACAAGATCAAAGTAAAAAGCAAAAAGAATATCGTTTTAAAGGTGAAACAATTTTTGCTGGTGATCACATTAATCATGAAATTCTATTACAGCAAATCAAAGAGGGGAAAGCCTATTTATTAAATGAATCAAAAATTAGAGTCACGGAGAGTGTTCTTTTTAGTATAAACAGTCGTGAAAATGGATACCTATACTTAGCTTTGATTCAAAAAGATCATTTGGAGCTTTTTTTCCCAGGAGAGGAAAGTTATCTTCATAATACTTCTAAAAATAAAATCCCTATTCAAACTTCAAAAGGCATGCTCGCTTATCAGATTGAACCTAGCCAAGTGGGACAGTTAAGTTTTTGTTCTTTTCTACTGAAAAAAGAGCTGAGTAAAATGCAAGTGGAATTAGAGATTAAAAAATTGATAAATAATGCAAAAATGCCGATTAATCGTTGCCAGGTATTGGAGATTCAACCATGATTTCATGGCTTTCTTACATGTTTTTTATAGCTCTTATATTTCTTCCAAAGGAAGTGAATGCTGATAATAGGAAGAAAGGGGTGAACTATCTTAAAGCCAAAACAGTCCATACCTCACCTGTAAAAACCCCTAAAATTGCTCTCTTCCTGTCGGTAAAAAATTTTAAAGATTCCTTCTGGCCTAGCTTGAAATGGACCAAAAGAGATGCTCAAAAACTCTCTCATGAATTAATGGTGAGTAAATCTTTTGATCAGATCATCCACCTTCCAGTGAGGCGTGCCAAATTAAAAAAAATGTTGAATGGAATAGCAAAGGATCCCAAGTTGCAAGGTGCGACTGTCCTTTTCTATATTTCTAGTCATGGGACATTATATCTAAATAGCCAGGGAGAGCTGGAGCAAACCGTGGTATTGCAAGATTCTAAGCACAACAATTTAGCAGCCACCACTCTCACTCATTCTTATATTCGAAAGTGGTTTAATACCTTAGGGGCTTCCAAAAAAGTTATTATTATGGCCACCTGTCATAGCGGTCTCGGTAAGTCTCGGCTGACAAAGGAGGTTAAAAAAGAGGTGCGTAAGAGTAAAGGTACCAAATACCTGCCTTTGCACAAAGCCAGCGAAGGGTCTATTATCATATCTGCGGCCTCTTTTGGTGAAACAGCAATGGAAAATGATCGTCTCCAACATGATGTTTACACCTATTTTTTTATAGAAGCATTTGAAAAAGGCGATCGAAATAATGATGGAGCGGTTGTGGTTACGGAAGCTCATGATTATGCTAAAGTCCGTACCTATGAGTTTACAGGGGGTAAGCAGTTGCCTACCGCTGAATCAAAAGTAATGGGGATTGATAATATCATTTTAAAGGGCTCTTTTAAAAACAAAGGAATTCCTGTTTTGTTTTCCTACTCTAATCGTTTTCAAGGTATGGATCTTTATGTGAATGGAAGAAAAAAAGGAACACTGCCCATGGGAGTCGCTGTGGTTCCCGGCTATCACAAGATTGAATTGAAGAGTAAGAATCAACCTCATTCTCTCGCCATTGAAGAAATTAACATCAATATAAATAAAGCCATGCCATTGGAGGAAATCTTTGCTGAACCCAAATGGCGGCTTCTTTTTGGTGGTGGCTATTATAATTTTGGGGATTCGTATAAAAAACAGAGATTCAATGTTTCTTCCTCTATATATTGGCAGTTTGCTCTTTTACATTTTTGGACGGAAAGATTTGGAACTAGTATTTCTTTTAGAACTCAGTTGCCTCATGAAGAAACCATACGATTTTTTAAATCATTTAACTCCTATTACCAAGAGCAAGCCTTTGGTGGAGGGCTCTATTATAAGTGGTGGCAAAACCGAGAATGGGAGTTGTCATCATTTTTATCTTTACTCAGAAATTCAATTGATCTTCAGTTTTCTACCGATGGGTACACCATTGATTTGAAATCGGCTGACTATGAACTGCAACCTGGGTTTTTGCTTCAGTATAGCTTCCTTAGATCTTTCGCTCTCTTCTTAATGGTGGATTATAGTATTACTTCGGTAGAATTTAAAGAGTTTGAAGTAGAGGTCACTCGCCAGCTGTGGGGTATGTCAGGAGGTTGGTTATGGCAATTTTAAATTACATATTTTTAAGTCTATTTCTCATTAGCGCCTGTTCCTCTGGGATGGATGACAATGAAACATCGGGCGTTTATAAAAAGTCAACCAGCGACACTCCAATTGCCGTGGATGTGAAGGGTGAGGATCTTTTCTCTTCTTTGATCTATCAAGACTCTCTCTTAATCAGGCAATCAATTTATTATGCTTACAGTAAAGATTTAAATGCCATCGCAAAAGTTGATATCGTAAAACGAGAGGTTCTGCAGGTTGTGGAATGCTCCCGCTGTACCAATGTGCAAGCTATGACTATTCCTCCTGCAAGCAACACTTTATTGATCATAAATAAAGAGAATGTTTTTGGCATGGATTTAAAAACTCATCAATTTTTTTCCTTACCCGATCTTGATTTTAACCCTGGTCACTATGTAATGGCAGATTCTGCTGCTGTAATAGGTCTTCTCAATCGGCCTTACCAGTTTTTGATGATATACAGAATCAGTGGAGCTGGAAAGCTTACCCAATATAAGATAAATCTGGATCTTCCTCAGATAGACTTTCTTAGGTTTTCTGCTGATGGTAATTGGCTTTTTATTTTTGATGTATACTCTTACAAAATCCAAGTGGCTGAATTTTCCCAAGGCAAAGGATATGAAACTCTCGCCACCTTTGACTTAAGCGATCACTTGTCTTTGATGCTTGCCAGTTTAAATAGTAGTAATAATTCTAATGATAACACCTCTTTTTATGATGATATGGCTAATGATAATTCTAATGACAATGATAATTCTAATTACTCAGAATATGACCGAGGTCTAACATCCAGGACTCTGAAA
>CAYFLR010000012.1:66225-71729 GCA_964343805.1 uncultured bacterium
CCGATGCTCGAGTGACCCCATCTGGGACCCATTTACTAATAACTCTTTCTGCGGGTTACATTCTTAATATTAAGATCATCAAAGAAGAGGAAAAACCTCGATTGAAATTAGAACAGACACTCACCATCGGGGGGAGACCTGCCCGCATAAGTCACTTAAAATCTACAAATAATTATTTTGTAACCTACTGGCCGACATTAGATGACGACCCTTCCATGTATTCGGGGGTCTTCACACTTAATATGGACAAAAATAACCTATTACAAAAACAGACTGAAAGCCCCTTTATTGGAGACTTCTCATTTTGTCGCTTTCCGCTAAATATGATTCCAATGCAGAAACAGCAGGTCTTAGTTAGTTGTAAAGATCAACGTCGTTGGATTCGAACAGACTTTGCCAAGGCAAGTATGAATAGCAAAGTACCCGATCAACTCATGGCTTTTCTTAATGTTGGAACCACAGTGGATATCACTCGGATGGAGATTGTGAATATTAACGGGAAAGGATGGGGTAAGATAGAGGGTTATTCAATTCTTAAGGAAAGCTTTTGGCAGAAGGAGGGCTTTTTATTAGACCTCTTTTTTAATAGATAGATCTTTAGTTAGCCTCCAATCTTTGATAAAATTCCATAAACCACCTTAAATATTTGCTGCATTTTAGGATGAGGATATGGAGAAGCTTGTAAGCGTTTCTATTCTATTGATATTACTTAATTTTTTTTCATGTAAAAACCGATCAGGGATGTTTTCCTCTTTTTCGTCTTTGGTAGATGATCCCATCTCCACCTATAATGAAATGGATGGTGATATGCCTATATTCCCAGTTGGCCCGCCTAAGGGAAAGAAAAGTGGAGTAACTCCAGATGCTTGGGCTTACCCTGATATGAATTTGTTGAAGAAGTTTGGGCCTACTGGGAAAGTCCCCATGACGGTGGATGGTTTTGTTATTATAGGGGGTTCTGCCTATTATAGCAGCACAGCTAGAAGTTATTGGCAAAGTGCCTGCGCCACATGGAAAAATAATATCAAAAAGCAATTTCCCAAAGAACAATTTGTGAAGGCCGAGTGTGGCGATTCCCAAAAGGTTCAATCTGGATATCATGATAAATACGGCTCTATTGGAAAAGTGACGCTGATGACCGAGTTGCCAAAGGCCTATCCCATTCCCTCGGTATTAAAAACCAAGGTCTATTCGGTCGGCTCATTGGACTTAAATAAAATTCAAGAAGTAAGAGAAAAGTGCCAAAAAGACCTCACCTATTATCAGTCTGTCTTCAAAGCTAGATATTTAATGGGAACCTGTGGTTTTACTCTTGGTGAGGGAGGTGGAACATCCTTAAATGCTCAATTGAAATTGTGGTTATTTCCTCTTTATTTCGCCAAATCAGAATACCCCTTAAAGTTTGGCTTGCCTTTGTGCAGTGAAGTAAAAAATAATCTGGCCGCAAGTCAGCAGTCTCTCATTAATAAAATTAACCAGACTCAAGAAAACCTACTTGCCTATGTAGGAGGGGCAAGGCATATATCAAGTATTGCGGTTTCTCCCGCCAAACAATCATCAGCCTATGATGGCTCCACCTACTATCAGTACTGTGCCACTCTTTCATTTGAGTTTAATTTTGATAAAGTTAATGAACTCTATCGTACTTTTAAGAATCCCATAATCAAGACCCCATCTTTAGCTAGTTTGGGTGAAAAGTCCTGCGCCGAAAGGGTAAAATATTTTCAGGATTTCTATGGCTCCAGGTTTATATTTGGCACTTGTGAGCGAGAGTATAAAGACAGTAAATTCATTCCTCCCTCTCCATTAGTTAAGGTATGGCTAAAAAAAGAGCAAAAGCAGAGGGATGTTTCCGATAGAGTAGAAATTGGTTTTAACGTATGTGGGGGAGGGAAAAGCAAGTCTCATGCGATTGATGCTTTAACTGATAATTTGAAGGCCACCGAATCTCAAGTGATCAAATTTGTGGGGGGCAAACAGCATATTAGTGACTTATCAACTAATACCGCTAAACTGGTTACCAAAAATGACACTACGGTCTATTGCGCCAATATTAATTTCTCTCTCCACCTGAACAAAGCAACCACTTCTCATAAAGCATTGACTAATAGCATGGTGATACGGGCAAACTATCTAGCTAACAGTGAAGCTCAAACTTGTGAAGAGGACTTACAATTTTATCATAATGTATTTAAGAGCCGATTTATTTATGGAACCTGTGAACATCAAGTAAAGGATCAAACCCCTTATCATACAGAGCCTTCGGTTAAAATCTGGCTTAAAAAAGAAAAAGATGAAGGGATGCAGACTCATCTTTTTACTCTTCCTGTATGTAGTGATTTAAATAAGAAGAAGATTGCCTTATCTTCTTTAAATAAAAGAATAAAGCAGGCTGAGACGGAAATTATTAATTTTGTAGGGGGAACCTCAGCCATTAAAAGTCTTTCTTTAGCAATGGTTGAGCCTCATGTAATCAAAGGGCAACATGCTTTTTGTACGGCTATAAATTTTGAGCTTATTTTGCCTTCCGGTGATCCAAAAGCCATGTCATTAAAATCTGCTACCATTCAAAATCCCTTATGGCTGCCAGTAAGAGATGAAGATCTTTGTCAAAAAGAACTTACATCTTTAAAGAAGACATATGGAAATCGATATATTTATGGAAGCTGTGAACTGCAATTTAATAAAAACACTCTAACTGCAGCTAATCCAGCTGTTAAAGTTTGGTTGCAGCCCTCAAAGTCTGAAAATAAACAAAAAATAAAGTCATTAGATTTTTCGGTATGTGGTTTACCTTCAGTTAACTCAGTTCAAGCTGAAACTTTTCTTATGGAGGAAGTGGCTGATTTAATACCCTCACTCAGAGAAAGTCTTCCCGCCGGAAGACAAATTACCAATATTAAGGTGGGAAACCCGGTAAGAAAAAGTTTTAGTTTTACCAATCTCCCTACCTCTTATCAGTATTGTAATCAAGTGGTGATTGAGTATCCAGAAAATGATAGCACCAGAGAGTTGAATGAATTTAAAAATGCTTCTCAGATTCGGCCTAAACTTTTTGCAAATAGGAATCAATGTGATGCCTCTTTAGCAAGAATCACAAGACAGTTTCCTGATTCCTTTTGGAGCCGTTGTACTGTAGCAGCAAATCAACCGATACCTCTTTTTCAAGCAGAGATCTGGTCTCCAGAAGGTCCAACTGCTGAGTTAACCTCCATAACCAATTATGTATGCACCACTAGTAAACATCCAAGGTGGGTTAATTTAATAGAAGATTTTAATCAAAAGTGGCCAACCTCTCTAGGGAAAATTGAAACATTGCATAAGGACCTGGAAGTATATCAAGTTGAATTGAATGATTTAGTAACTTCCTATGAAGGATATTATGGTTATAGATTCACTCTTTGTGGAAACCTAGTCACCTCCTTTTCAATTAGAGATAATCCTGAACTCACTACAAAATTACAAAATAAAACCATTGTTTATCCGAGTGATTCAGATTTACTCAAAGATTTGCCCTGTGGAGAACAGTTAAAGAACTATGAACAATTTTATGGCTCACGATATATCCTCGGTCTTTGTGGAGATAGAAACGAAGTTTGGTTATCCAAATCCTACCAAAACTATAAGAGAGACGAGATTGAATTGAGTCTGTGTACAAAATACAGAGAGGATAAAAATGCTCTGGTTCGTTTGTATCAATCTACTCGTAACGAGATTATAAAAGGGGTAGGAGGTATCAATCATGTGGATCGCATGGTTTTAACCGGAAGTGAGCAAATTAAATATCATCATGGTGATTATTTTTTTAATTGTGGCAAACTGAGCGCTCATCTCTTTTTAGGGGAAAACTTTCAGGTCACTCGGCATGCTTTAGATGAGGAAGTAACTCCAGATCTCTTTTTTGGCAATGCTTATGTATCTTGGCGAGAAAATTGTGATGAAGAGTTATCCAAATTACAAAAGCAACATGGTAGTAATTTGGTGGCTTTTAGCTGTGGTTGGCCAACGGTCAGAACCACCAATGAAAATGTTAGATCCAGTGGGTTTTATTGGCTTAAAAAATCAATATAAGGGGAGGTAATGGAAGTGAGCAAACGATTATGGGAACTCATTGCAGTATTTATAGCTCTAATTATACTTACAGCGAGCTGTAAAGAAAGACCTTTGCAGAGTGAACAAAAAGAGGCTTTTGATAGTGTGAATAATCCTCACATTATGGGTATGTCTCCAGTAGGATATAGAACCATTCCTACTTCCGCCTCTTTAACTAAAACCCCTTGGAGCGCCACCTATTGGCCCACCTACAAAGGAGGAATTGGTCAGAGATGGCAGACAGCCTCTTCAAGTAAAAACTATCGGGATCATCAATATACTTTACTCAGTAGCAGTCAAATAAAAGCCATGTCAGAAGCCGAACTCAATCGTCTTTCTCCCGCTGAAAAATATGATATTTGGCAGGGCAGGTATTCGTTGCCACTTTTGCAGAGTGAGCGCCAAAATATGGAAAAAGCGGTGAATGATGGTAAAATTCCTACATGGTTCGGCCTTTGTCATGGATGGGCTCCAGCAGCCTTTTCTGAGGACCAGCCGGGGCATCAGACCACAGTTACTTTGAAAGATGGTAGGAAGCTCACTTTTTATTCAAGTGATTTGAAGGCTCTGATTATAAAACTCTATGCATCTAATGGTGGAGCCCAGTTTATTGGAGGGCGTTGTAATAAGAAAAACATTCGTTTTTTAAATAACGATCGGATTGCCGATGATGAATGCCGGGATTTAAATCCGGCCACTCTTCATCTGGCTTTAGGCCAATTTATTGGCAAAAACCGATCTTTCGTTTTAGATATTGAATGGAAATACCAGGTTTGGAATCAACCCATAACCGGATATAGATTCAGTTATTCTAACCGAAGACCCCTAGATCGCAGTGATTCTAGATTTGCCTTGAGAGCCCCAGGAACTGTCACCTTGGTAGATGTCCGTTTAGATTTATCTTATGTAAATGAAACCAATCCGAGTAAACAGCAAGTGAGTCCCAGTATTAAAACTATGGCTATGAGATATACTTTGGAATTAAATTCCCAAGATGTGATTATTGGAGGAGAGTGGATAACCAAAAAACATCCTGATTTTATGTGGGTTCCTGAAGGGTCTCCTTTAGAAAACAGTTTCCTTTCCTATCAAAAGGTCAAACAGCTTATGCAAAGCGCTGAGAGCGGGGAAACTATTACCGAGCCTAATGATAATGATGTAGATGATAACAATCCAAATGATCCAGAAGAGGAAGGAAATACTGACGGTGATAATAGCGGAAGCAGCGAATCACCCGCTTATTATCCTCCGAGAGTCTTATGTGGTTACCAAGCAGGTTATACCTATTTACTCGATGGGGAACAAATTGTGGTAACAACCGGTGCTCGCAGAGAAGACGACGAATGGGAAATTTATTGGCAAGGAGAATTAGTATGCAGCGGTATGTTAACCAAGAGATGGTGCGAAGCCGG
>CAYFLR010000012.1:71739-79134 GCA_964343805.1 uncultured bacterium
GAATCAAGAAATTTGTAGAGAAAGACGATAAAAAAGGAGCAGGGTATGAAATTTTTAACACTACTTTTGTTACTACCAATTTTGGTACTAGGGGCATGTAAAACCATTGAGCCGGCTAAGTCAGAAGGGCAATCTTTTATTGCTCCAGAAGCTAGAGATTTCCAAAAGTTGACTCCGGGATTTTTTGAGCTTCGATACACCATTGATAAGAGGTTTTATACCGGTGAAATGCTCACCAATCAATTTCACCAAGAGGTGTTTTTAGGAGCTATTGCTCTCAGATTTAGAGACCATAGCAATTTATATTACCGAGTTTTTATCAACAACCAACTATTTAAGGATTGGCAAGCCATTGCTCCAACTAGAAGCAATGAAATTATTACTGTGAATAGAATGGCTAAAGCGGTTCGAATTGATTTTGGTTTAAATGTAAACGGCACTATTCAGCCTATCAGCAAGCAGGATGCCGATCAACTCTACACCCAAATGGAAAAAGGGATGAAGTTTGATCAAGATCTGATGGTGCAATCGGCTAAGAACGTTCAGTCTCAAATTCAAAGTGCCACTGCTCAATACCAAATAGCTGGCCAACTGCAACAGGCAATGGGGAATCAAACTCAAGCTTCTCCGGAACAATTTAGTCATGATGTTTATCAAATGATTGATCCCTATTTAAATCAATACACTGACCTTTTAAAACAAGATCATCCAGATCAGGAGCAATTAAGCAGCAAAGCTGAGGAAATTTCCTCTTTTGTCCTTGGGTATACCTTGAGTCAAAATATTCCGGTAAATAGTGCCTCCCAATTTGCTGAGAATATTGGTCAATATATTCAAGGAGACTATACCAAACAATATAGTACTAAATATCATGCGGCTAAAAATCTCAATCCTGACAAGGCCCCGATAGTCAAATGGGTGAGTTATCAAGTAAAAATACCTTCTATTTTAGAGTATCGCCCCATCATTCTTCATGATGATCGACCCGTTTTGGCTACTGAAAAGATATATAAAGCGGCAGTGAGAGTTTTTCTTCTCTTGGAGGAAGATCGTCTCAAGCAAACCTTTTTACCTTTTCTCACTGCGGCAAGACAGGCCTACATTTCCAATAAGGTATATGGACCAGGTTATAGCACCTCTAAGTCACTCATTCAAAAGATGGCAAGTTTTGTTCCCTATTTAGGAAGATATAGAAACCGGGCAACTAAACCGATAATTGCTCAGATTCAGTTTTTGATGTCTCCTGAAATGCGATAAGAACTTAATACTAAATTAATGAGGAAATGATATGAAATATTTAATACTACTTTTAATTAGTTTCGGAAGCTTGTTTGCATCACCAATCAATAGTCAGCGTGATTATTTTGATACCTTTCAAATAACCCAAAGCTACGAAGACCGTCATTATGATAACTATCAAATTGTAACCTTCTACACCGCAGGTCTCTATGTGGTTGACTTTACATTAAAGTGGAGAGGAGAGGCTAACGCCTGTGCAGATCTCTATTCAGAGACTAAGAAATTGGGTAAAAGACATTACTTTAATACGAAAGATCAAATTGTAAATCGTAAAGTAGGGCACAACACCAATTTTATTCAAATTAGATTTTGTAAATGGGACCCAGAGATTGATTATGTAACCATCACCTTCAAAAAACCTCGTGAGAGAGTAGTAGAACGCTTTTACAGACCAAGTAAGGACTATATAGAAGCAGTTTATACCCTTTATAATCGGACTTTAGAATTAGGAAAACACGTACAATTAAAAAGAAATGTTCACGCTTTTCGATTTTTAAATCATCAAATTTCCCAGGTGAACCTCTTTACTACATTTATCTCTCCCTATTCCACTCATATGTTAAATCAATATCGAGTGATTATAGACATCATCGATCAGCAAATAGACAATAGAGGAAAAGGACTTATCTCCCAATTGGCTATGAGTACTGATTTTAAGGTCTCTCAATTAGCAAATGATGTGATTACATCTCGAAATAAATTGGCTGATCTGATTGGCTATCATGAGGATTTAGATCAAAAGACCGATTATCAGTTCAAATGCTGTGTTCCGGTTCCAGGGGTGGCACAGTGTGAGCTGGGGTTTGATCGCATTCAACTTCCCGTCCGTCCTTTCTGGGGAAAAGAGGAAACTCTCAATTATTGCAAACACTATGGGTATTTTAATTTTGTAACCAATAAGAAATCTACATTATAATTTTGCAAGAGGTGAATTATGTATCAGAAATTAATAAGTTGTTTTTTAATCTCTCTCTTTTTACTAACCTCTTTGGCATGTAAGAAAAGAGGTGAATTTGCTAGTGGTAAATCCGAGGTAAAAGGTGTTATTTCAGATGAGCAAGTGAAGAGCTCTATGGGGGATCCTCGGGGAGATGGAAACGTTCAAGTTCTCCACCGTGTAGCTTCTGAAGATATGTTTCGTAATGATTGGCAGACAGGGGCTGAATTTAATACCTTAACTGAGGATAAAAGAACACTCCAATTGCCACCAACTGTGACCAACTTTAGGCTGGTAGTGAGGCAGTTACACACCGCAAATAAGAAACCTATTTACTATCAAATGGCAGGGAGTGAGCAGAAAACGCCCATTCCTAATACCTCTGATTATTATTTTACCCAGAATATAAGTGGATCCAAGATTGTTTTCACTGCAGATGAAGGAACCAAATTGGAATCATTTTCAGTTCCCTTTGTGGAAATTATGGATGCAACCACTAATATAAAAGCTCTCAATCCTTATACCTTGGCTAAAATTGAGGACTTTAATTTTAAGCCCAGAGAATTTATTCCTGATCTAAAAGTGCTTTTCGTAGCCATGGAACATTTGAAACAAACTTACCGTCTGCAAGATTTTAGACTCAGATATGGGCCTCTTTTTTATACTCTAACTTATGAACTCTTTCCTTCTCTGATAAAAGGTCGCCGTATCAGTAGTGGTCGGACTTACCCTAAGCTATTGGCTTTAAAAATCATTTATGATGTACTAAAGGTAGAAATGGATTTTGATAAACAGGTTCCTACTCGAAAAAAGTACATTGAACAAATTGAAACTGTAATTAGGAAGCTAGATGAAGAATTCGAGTTGGTGGCAGAATCTTCCAAGATTTCTCGAGAATTTGCCAAACAACTCAATCATCTTTTAGCCCACCTGCAAGAGACCAATAACTTTGATCAACCCCTTTCCGGAAGTAACGAAACACCTAACTCATTACTTCGTTCTTTTAGATCTCTCAATAATCGTATCTTGACCAATAGTAGAGGTGATGCAGGAGCAACGGATCAAGCTAAATCACTTATTGATTTCTATATAACTAACTTTGAACTCATTTCTCAACTCCCTCGAGTTCAATACAATGAAATGTACACCTTACAACACGTTTTAGCATGTTACGCCAAATTGTTTGGTTATAAACAACGCGCGGTGGTTAATCTGCATGCTAATATTAGAGTTTCTGTAACCGGTGACTTATAGGTTATTCATCATTTAGATCCATGATGTAATCTTGAAAATCATCAGGATGGATATGTTTTTCGGAAAAAACCTTTCCTAAAATAGAGTGTCCGTCCTGATGTATTTTTTTGGGGTCACCACATTGTAGGTGATGCCAACTAGGGAGTTCTTTTCCCTCTACTTTTAGGCGATAGGCACAAGAGGCTGGTAAGTCTATTTTCATAACATTTTGCGGGCTCAATTTAATACAATTGGGAACCAGTTTTTTCCTCTTATTATAGTTTTGGCACCCTCCTTCATCCAGGTCGTAAAGCTGACAGACTATGTGTGTAAAATAGACCTTCCCCGTATCCTCGTCTTCAATTTTGTGCAGGCAGCAGATTCCGCAGTGGTCACATAATTGTTCCCATTCTGATGGGGTGAGTTGTTCTGGTGATTTGTTTAAAGCATCGCTCATGAGGTTAAATAAATTGATCAATTAAGTCAAAAAAGCCAAAGTAAGGAAGCTTAACACTTATGCTTAATCCAGGCAATTGAAGGTCAGATTCAATCTTATCATCCTTACTAAATAAGGGGGTCTCTAGCTTCCATACTGCTGTGTAAAAGGGCTCGATGGCTAATTGAAAATCAGGGAAATTATACAAAAAAGGCAATACTACAGTGCCACCAAGGTAGGGAGAGTGTAACTCTTTTTCCGCGTAATACCCAACTGTAGGACCAAAAGCCAAATCTAAAGAGTATTTCTTATGATGAAAAAGCCTTAATCCCCCCTGAGTGGAAAGAGAGGTCAGGTTTTCTGTAAAAAAATAGTTTAAATTGAGTCTAAAAAATAGAGGTCCATAAAAAAGAGAGAGGTCACCTTGCAGATTGAAAGGGTAAGAGCCTCCCAAGCCATAGAGCATAAGAGGAATTCCATTAAGCTGTTGAAGTCGATTCTCGATCTTGCCAATCAGGCTATTGGTTGTATCTGAAAAAGTCGACAAGGGGCCTTCAGAGGTTATACGATAAATATTCTTGGTGATCCTATCTTCCATCATCACATAAAAGGCAACGGTGTTGTCAGATAAACTGGTCTTGCCAGAGATGTAGAAGGGAGCACGGTAGTTTTTTCCAAACTTCCTGGTGATATAAGGAGTCATATAGTTAAAAGCTAAAGGGATCGCCGAATACTGTAACTTAGTGGAGATCAGCCTTTTTACATCTTCAGCTAAATAAAGGTTTCCTTGCTTGTTTTGCCCATCAAGATAGGAAAAATCTGCCAGTTCAAAGCGAGGGCGATGATTTTTATTTCCCTGTAGAAAGGAAAGAATTTTCCCCACTTTAGTCATGAGCGCTTGATAGAGTATATGGGCGTCATTTTGTGGCAAGACAAAGGTTAACTCATAGATGCTTTCTGAAGAAAGATGAATTAAAAAGAGAGTATAAATTCGTATACTCCATACCTCCTTAAAAGCTCCTATCAAAGTATATTTGTAAGGTTTATGCTTTTTAAAAGGACGGATAAGATCTAGCATATGCTTTTTTAAAGTGGGGAGTTGCTCGGTAATTTGCTCCCGTCCTGAGAAATCCACGGTTGTTAGAAAGTCTTTTATTTTAGTTGGTAAATTGGGGGAGTTTATTCCATGGTACAGTGTTGGATCATTATAATAAAAAAAGGTGGTGATATCCCAGTCGAGTTTATATTCGCCAGTGGTGGTAAGTCCTCCCTGCATGGGAAAAACTAAGGTAGAAGCCTTATTTTCATCAGCTATAGTGTTGGCTGACAATTGAAATGTATGCAAAAAAGTTATTGATAAACTGAAGCAGAGAAAAGTCCAAAGCTTGAAATATTTGATTTTCATCATTTTTTAAACCCCATTTCGACTCTCAATAAAAGAGCATCTATTCGGTTTATTAATCCATCCACAATATTATATACCAGAGGAATGACAAAAAGGGTAAGAAAAGTGGAAACACATAATCCCCCTACTAATACAATACTTAAAGATTGATAGAGTTCACTTCCTGTACCGGAAATTATTGCAGTGGGAAGAGCAGCGAGGACGGTAGTTAAGGTGGTCATTAATATGGGACGTAACCTTGATCCTGCACTAAAGATTATCGCCTCTATTTTTGTCATATGTGCTCTTCTGCTTGAATTAATGGTATCTATAAGCATAATGGCATTATTAACCACTATGCCGCAAAGAATGGCTGAACCAATGAAGGCTGGTATATCATAATGAAATAATGTAATCCGTAAGCTCAAAATAATTCCGATAGAGGCCAGGGGGATGCTAAGTAATATGATAAAAGGATAAAGTACTGATTCGAATTGAATAGCTAAAACTACATAAATTAATATAATGGCAAATAACATTGCTGTTAATAGATGGCCAAATGTTTCATGGATATTTAGCTCTGGGGGCGAGAGTTCCCAACGCATGTCTTTGAGGGGGGATAAACTGGCTATTTGGCTCTCAATATCTTCAATAGATCTCCCATCAGTGTTGATGGCTATTTCTCCTACCCGCCGTCGTTCTTCATGTAAAATGGATAAGGCTTGATCGGAAATATTGAAGTCGAGGACATCGCTTAACATTAAACCCTGATGAATAGGGGAAGCTAAGAGGGGCATATTCATAAACTGATCAATTGAATTCCATACTGGGGGAGTGGTTTGGGTAAAAACACTGGTTAAATGATTCCCTATTTGCAGCTCGGTGACAGGTAACTGTTCGGTATAATATTTAATACTATCTTCGATCATTGAGCGGGTGACACCGGCCGCTTGCATTCGATGATAGGGCAGTTCAAAATTAATCTGGGGTGTATTTAAACCTGTTCTTAGACGGACACCGGTGATTCCTGGAATCTGTTTCAATAAAGGAAGTAACTGATTATTCACTTTACTCAGGGTTTCTAAACTTGGATTGGTAGTTGTCAATATTAAATCTGCCCGATCACTTCCACCAAACAGTGTGTTGATAGGTGTGAGAGGGGTAATAAAGTATTCGGGGTGTTCTACCGTACTAAATAGACCAGTGATTCTCAAGGGGAGCGCATAAATCTCATTTTGACTTTGAATATGGATTGTATTTCTTCCTTTCCCATAACGTCCCATAACATGGTCAAAGTGCTTTTTCCGATTTACTCTTTCTGCTATTTGAGTGCCATTTTTTACTTTGGTCATGTCAGGTGTGGACGCCGGGTAGAGAAGATCGATCCGGTAGTTTTTTTCTGCATGACTTGAAAAGAAGTTGAGACCAGGACGGGCAAAGAGGCAGAGAACTGAGATAACAAAGGCTAATACCAGGGTGCCTCCAGCTGCGATTCGGTTATCAAGTAATTTTTTTAGTTGTTTTTGATAGGTTTTTTCTACCCAACCAAAAAAATCTACCACAACTATAGTATCCTTCTTCTTTTTTTCACCTAGATTCGCATTGCGATCCAAAATTTGAGCGAGGTAAAGTAGATAGGCATAGCCGTAAAAAGTATGATTATAATGGTGAGGGCTAAATCTTTAAAAATGATTCCTGAGATGCCTGGGATAAAGATGATAGGTAAAAATACCACAATACTGGTATTACCTGAGGCTATGATCGGTCTTGCCACTTGACTGGTGGTTTTTACAATCACTTCAGAAAGGGGCATGCCTGCAGACAGATTTTTTTGAGTCGCTTCTACAATTACAATCGCCCCATCAATGACCATCCCCATGGCGAGGGCCAATCCCACTAATGAAAAAATATTAATACTGATGCCAAAGAGGGGGAAAAAGCAAAGGGAGATAAAAGCAATTATGGGGAGACTGCCTGCAATAACAAAGGTCTCACTAAATTTCCGGATAAAAATCCAGAGAACTAAGATCGCTAAACTAGCACCTATCACAGCATTGATAGCCACTGTTTTAATGGAACCTTTAATAAAATCTGCCTCGTCATATA
>CAYFLR010000012.1:79144-90457 GCA_964343805.1 uncultured bacterium
ATGACTTTTAAATTGTAAGCTCTTTTGTTTTCCAGACTGGCTAAATTTCCAAGTACACTTGCGGAAAGTTTAGTGGAACTGGTGGCGTCAGACTTGTAGATAGAGATTTCAATAGAGGGTGTGTTATCTAAAAAGGTATAGGCCTTATCATGAATTAGTTCCAACTTGCTCTCTGTAATTTGGTAAAGGGGAACGGTCTTGCCTTTTGCAACAAGTATCTCTAGGTTTTTTAAGTTTTCTATTGATTGAATAGGGCTCTGAAATGAGAGGGGGATTTTCTGATTATCAGTTTCCAATGCCCCTAATTGAGCTTTGACATTTTGTTTTTTTATCTGACTTATTATATTTTGGGGGCTTAACTTCAGTTCTTTTAAGCGGTTTTGAGATAAATAAAGGGTAAATTGCTCTTTTAACGTTCCATTTAGGGTTACTTTTGATACCTCTGGAATTTGCTCTAACTTAGGCTTCACCAAGCGAGTGATCATTCGATTGAGATCATGACTTAGATGCTCTTTTTGACTGGTGGCGTGAATGATGATACTTGGGTCTTTCCCTGTATCATTTACTTCTACATTAATTTCTCCCATATCTTCAGGTAATAAGTGTTTGGCTAGATCTATTTTTTCGCGGGTGGCCAATTTTATGGTTTCTACATTCATACTCCAATCGAAGAAGAGAAATAAATTAACTCCGTTAGAGGTGGTGATACTTCGCAATCTGACGAGGCCGCTTAAGGTTCCTAACTCCTCTTCTAAGGGTTTAGTGATGGTATTTTCAACTGTTCTGAGTGGAGCACCTTTGTAGTTTGCTTCAACCACCAAACTCGGGCGTTTAATATTAGGAAAAAGGCGAGTGGGAAGTTGAGCAGTCACCAGGATTCCGAGGATCCAATTACACTATAAACAGCTATGGGTCTCTTGATGAGCTCAGCAAAAAACTGCATTAAACCTCTTTCAATTTACTCTGTCTTCCTGAAACAGATATTCTCAAAATTACTCGCATAATTATTTCTAAGGTCTCTTCAATGGTTACATAAAACATAGGAATCCCCACTAAACTGAGAAAGGTGGAGACAAAGAGACCGAAAACCATAACAACCGCTATTCCACGGAAAATTTCTGCACCGGTACCAAGACCTAAAACCATAGGCAGCATTCCGGTAATAGTTGTGAGACTGGTAATCAAAATGGGAGCAATTCGTGCTTTTATGGCACCGGCAATGGCAATATGTGGCAGAGTATATTTTTTCCTTTGAGTAATAATATGATCCACTAAGAGAATTCCATTGTTAACTGTAATCCCAGCTAACATAATAAATCCAATGCTGGCAGGGGCAGAAGTAAACTCTTTGCAGAGCATAAGCCCTGGAATAGCACCAAGAAAAGTAAGTAAGAAGGTAAACAAAATAGTAATCGGATGAATGATTGAACCAAATTGCACCGCCAAAATGGCATAGATTAACACCAGGGAGAGGATGAGGATTTTTGATAGCTGTTTAAAACTATTATTAATCGTCTCAGAGCCTCCGGCAAATATGAGCCATTTTTCTTTGATATCCCTTTTTAGGATTTCCATAACTGTGCTTAATGCCACAATAGAGCGGTCGAAGTTTGCTGAAATAAAAGCCACATTGTTTAAATTATGGTGAAAGATATTTTGACTGGTCTCCTTTCGGGTAAATGAAAACAAATTAACACCGCCTCCATCAACTGGATTGATAATATCCTCTTGCGATTTCATAAAAATTTTCGAGGTGATGGGTAGGTTCATACTCTTACTTTTCAAGGAAGTTTGTAAGATGTCGGTGGAGATCCCCGCTAGATCAAGCCGTGTGAGTTGAGGTAGCACATCAATATTTTCACTGGTTTTAGTAGAGTGGTTGATAATTTCACTCATAGTAGGAATTGATTTTAACGACCGATAGAGACGCCTCTCTTTATTCTGTAGATCTTCCAAATCAGAATAAATAATCTTTAATTCTAGTGGGGTTCCCACTGTGACTTTATCATCAAACCGTGAGAATGGGTTGATGCTCACCTTTATATGAGGATAACGGGAAGCGAGATAGCTCTTTAATTCCCTTATATCCTGACCGGCAATAGGAGCTTTTTGGGGAATAAATGCCAGTTTTGATTCCGTACTGGTGATCGTGGTATTGGTTCTTTCAACTGGAATTATTTTGCGCAAGTGAGTCCCAAAATCTTTGATTGCTCTATTAACGGTATTTATAGAGGTATTTGGAGAGAATGAAAAGTTGGCTACATAGGAGGTGGGTTTCTCTGGGGGTAAGAACTCTAAGGGAGGCAAAAAGTTAAAAAGAGTGACAATGGACACCATAATTCCGAGTAGCAAAGCGACTCTAAGTTTTGGTTTATGAATGATGAAAGAGGTGAGGTTAATCAGCTTGGTTCCTTGTTCTTCTGCCCACCTATCTAATTTAGCAATGACATTTCTCATAGGGTGTTTAGATTGATTTCCATTGACACGAGGTAAACTGGTTAAAAACTTAGCAGCCATCGCGGGTACAACCAGGATACTTATTATCATGGAAAAGGTCAGGGAAAAAATAATGGTGAGGGCCAAATCTCTAAACAAAGCACCTACTATATTCTGTAAAAAGACGATCGGTAGAAAAACAGCTAAGGAGGTTAAAGTGGATGAAAAAATAGGTAAGGCAATATCCTTAACTCCTCGAATGGCGGCCTCAGGTTGCTCTTTTTGCTGTCTAAGTTCATTGAGAATATTGGAAACCGCCGAAATCGAACTGTCTACCACCATTCCGATCCCCAAGGAAATTCCTGCTAGAGATAGAATATTCAATGATACGTTTAAAAGAAACATGGCACTGAAGGTGAGGGAGAGGGAGAGAGGAATAGAAATGCAAACAATAAAAGTAGGGGTCAAGCTTTTGAAAAAGAGCAAGATAAAAAGGGAAGTAAGAATGGTACCTACCAAAATGTTGCCACTCAAGACGGATTGGGCATTTTTAATATAGGTAGAATCATTCACTGAAATTAAAAATTCAATATCAGTGTTCTGAGATTTAAATTTTTCCAGGATGTTAAGTGTTTTTGCGATGATATCCAAGGTATTGGCACCAGTCTCTTTGATGATGGCGAGTGAGATCGATTCCTTTTGATTTGCTAAAGAATAAGATCCATAGGCGTTCATCCTAATTTCTATATCGGCAAGTTCGGTTAATTTTATATATTTTGGGGCTTCATTGGGAACAAAAATAGGTATTTTAATTTCCTTTAGCGTTTTTAAATCTTGTTTGGGGGGAGGGAGGGCTGAGATGTAGTTACCATTTTGTAATTTTATGTTGCCTAGCCTTGATATGCGGTATGTGTCTTTAATAACACTATAGAGATAGGGAATGTTGAGACCCAATTTATCTAATTTCTCCTTTTTAGGCGTTATAAGAAGTTCTTTTTTTAACTGCCCTTCTATGGAAACCCTTCCTACTCCATTGATCCTAGAAATAGATTGTTTCAGGTCAGTTATTAATAAATCCATATTCTTACTTTTTGCGCCTTTGGGAAAGAGATCAAATCTAAAAATAGGACTGGCACCAGGCGTATAGCGGTAGAGCAAAGAGGAATATCTTTGGGTGATATCAGAGACCTGACGCGATTTTTGATTAATGTCAACTGTCCAATCAAAGTGAACAATAATAATCGAATACTTAGAGTTGGTTTTAGATTCAAGTAATTCAATTCCACTCAAATTGTTTAATTCTACTTCAATGGGCCGGGTGATATCTTTTTCCGCTATCTTGGGTTCCATATTGTGCAAAGGTGTGATAATGGCGATGACCGGTGGGTTAAAATTGGGCAGCAGTTCACTGGGAAGTAATTTTAAACAATAAATCCCTAATGTGAAAAAAAAGACACAAAGGATAAAAGTGACTGTTGTGTGACGAGTGTAATATTCAATCATGTTTAGTTAAATTACGAATTTGTTGCCCTTCAGCTAAGTTAGTAATATTGGAGTTGGCGATAACATCATTTTCCGTGACTCCGCTTTTCACCTCAATTCTTCCACCGGTTGCAAATCCTGTCTCAATAGTTGTTAGTTGCAATCTATTTTCTTTGATAGTAAAAATTTCACTTGTATAATGACGAATGATGGAGCTTCTCGGAATGGTTAAAGAATTCGGTTTTTCCCAGAGTAACAGGGCTCCATCGATCATTTGACCAATCCTAAAATAGTCTGATTTTAAACTTAATGTGATGGTTAGATTTTGAGTGATGGGATCCACTACTTTTCCCAATTCGAGGATTTTACCACTGGCTCTTATGCTTTTTGCCTCCCGAAACTGAACTAGAGAATCTTTTGAAATAAAAGAAAATAGGCTCTGATGAATATTAACATCTGCAATTAATTTGTTAGGGTCTAGGATATGAAATGCCGGAGTGCCAATACTTGCAACCTGTAACCTAGTGGTAAAGTTTTTTGCAATGATTCCATTGAAGGGGCTTATAATCTGATGTAATCTTTTTTTCTCTAACAGTAATTGGTAAGCCGAATTGATGGCTGCTAAACCGGCTTCTAACTCGGAGAATTTGGCCTTAATCTTTTCATATTCAGCTTCAGCGATCATCTTATTTTTATAAAGACTTTTCTGTCTGGCTAGATGTGCAGGGTTGGCTGCCTCAGTCGCTGCTTTCAACCTTTGTTTAGTGGCCGCAATTTCCAGGTCAAGAAGTCTGGTTGATAACTTACATAACACCTCTCCCTTTTTTACCACTCCGCTCTTATTTTTGAGACAGCTTTCAATTTCTCCTTGGCTCTGAAAGAAAAGGGTTTTCTCATGTTGAGGTTTGACCACTGTGGTAAAAGGAAGAGTTCTTTTTAGATTGGTTCGTTTGGGTTTTACCGTATGGATAGGAGTCGCTTTTTGTTGCCCTGGTGGTAATTCTCCTAATGAGCAACTCACCACTCCTATACATAGAATTATTAATAAGATCCGCATCTAATTTGCTCCCTAATGGATAATCCACTATTTTGATAAAGTTCATTAAGTAGGCTGATCTGTTTGGCCGTGTGAGCTAAATAAGTTAAAGTTTCTCTTTGGGTATTGATATTTATTTGTAGTAATTTTACCTTAGGTATCAGTTTATTTTGATAACTGGTGGCAGCCATTTTTGCTTGCAGTTTGGCTAGATTCATTTTTTCTTTTAAAATTCTCTTCTGGCCTTCTGATTGACGTAATTCTTGATATACATTCCAGATGTCTTTCACCAGGGACTTTTTATAACTGGTCAATCCGATTCTTGCTTCTCTAACTCGTGAAAGAGCTTTTCTTTGATCATGATAACTAAAATGTCCGTCATAAAGTGGCATAAGGAAAGCTCCGCCGAAGGACCAGTTCATCTCATCTGTATCCGGGCTGCCATCTTTGATATACTCTAAAGAGCCAAAAATAAGTGCTTTAGGTGAGAGGGGATCTTGCTTTTCAACCAATGATTTGGCTGTTTCCGCGAGATGAACTGCAGAATTTAATTTTTTAATTTGCAGATTATTATGCCTTATATGACCTAAATATTTTTCAATGGGCTCAGGGGGGAAATGGTGGGGGAGTTGAATGCAGGTTTTCCCAATTTGATTGGTTGATAAACTTTGCAGTCCAGTGAGGATGGCCAATCCTTTGAGAAGTTCGTCTAAACTGTCTCGCTCTTTTTGCAGTTCTAATTCGGCCTCTAAATGAGCTATTTTTGCTTCCATTACTTTGGGTTCGGTTACCTCTCCATTTCGATATTTTTGGGTAATAAGGTTATAGCTTTGGGAGGTGGCGGTGAGGATATTTTGGCGAATGGATATTTTTTGTCTTGCAAAATAGGCCCCATAGAAAAGACCAATAATGGTGGTGATGACCTTTTCGCTAGTTAAGCTTTTTTCTAACTCGATTTGCTGTAAGCGCTTTTTTTCAAAATTAATTCGGGTACTAAATAGACCGCTGGCATATACAAACTGCCGAAAACCAACTCCGACCGCAAAGGTGTTCTCATCGATCTGAATATTATTAGTAGTTTTATTACTCCCGGTGTAATCGCTCATAGTTTCTGTTTGCACGGATTTTAACTCTCGATTGATCCGTTCTGAAAGGGCATTTGGATCCCTTTGATAAAGGTGACCCATAACTAAGTGAATATTTGGTTTTAAAGCCGCCCTTGCTTTTTCTACTTCAGCAAAATGTTGATTTTCCTTTTCCTGCAGTAAAAGTAAATTAGGTGCATTTTTGATTCCTAAATCAATTAACTCGGGCAGATGAAAAACTTTTTCCCTGCCAATGAGTGGCCCACAAGAGAGGATTGTTAGAATGAATATAAACAGTATTTTCATTATGAATTATCCAAAATGGCTTCTTCTTGTTTGGGGTAAACATTCAGTGCTCTATGAATCCGAGTGAATTCAGCTGTCTTTTTTGCCGCTTCTGATAACTCCGTTAAACAAACAATTCCATCGTATTGCTTTGCTCTCTTATCTGCCTTTAGAAAGGTTCGGAGGCAGCTGGCACTTAAGTACTCTGCTTCTTTGAGATTGATGATGGTTTTAAAACAACCGGTGTTGATGATGGTTTGAAGTTCATCTAATAGAATATCAGAACAGAAATTATCTATTCGACCTTTGAGATAGAGAACTAGAATCCCTTCCTTTTTCTCTTCCTGCACTTCCATGAGCATTCCGAAATAAAATTGTACTTTCTATAATAACAATCAGTAACTATAACCTTATCTGCACTGTCTAAACTAAATTCTCTGTCTACGATAGTAAGCCACTAGAGGAACTAAGATCATCAGTATTAAGATCCATCCACTTTTGGAGGAATTATTACTGTCAATGCTACATCCATCAGAGTTTCTTCTCTTGGTGGGGGTCTTTTTCTTTTGGGTGGTCGCTTGATAACAAGAAGCCCCGTAACAAGCCTGCTGCATGGTTTGATCACCACTTCCCACTGAACTTTGAGGTATAGTTGTTCCATTTGCTGCCTTGTCGTTACCACTATTTCCTTGATCCGTTTCACTTGGAATTTGAGAACCTGTTGCTCCAACTCCAGCTGCTTGCAGTGCTTGCTGAACTGCTGCTTGTCTGTCTTGATCTGAAAGAGGTTCTAAACCTTGTTGTTCACGTTGCTGGGTAATTTGCTGGCTAGTGGTTGTTTCCGCATAGGCAGAGGAATGGTCGTTTTGTTCGGTGGTCAATACCGCACAAAACTCTAGAATTCCTGGGTTCGAGAGATCATCAGGAAGACGATCGCCATTGGTATCTTTATAAGTATGATTTTGATCTCTTTTGATGATGGCCATGCCTTTGGTTCGTACTAACACCACTGGAGGCATTTCTAGCTCGGAGAGACGCATTTCATTTATAAGGATATGTTCACCATTATAGTGTTTGGTGATGTCATCTCTGTTTAAGGTGAGAATAGTCCCTTCAGAGGTTTTCTGAGCATTGAAGAAACGATTAATCCGGTTGGCTGGCTTCACCTCATTGATATAAACTTCTATCAAATCGAAGCTAGATCCTGCAGGAGGAATAAAGCTGGTTGCTTCATAACCGTTCACAGATAGTAGATTACTAGGTTCAGTGATGGCTTCCAATTTAATTTTAACAATGGGAGATTGGCTCTCTAAGAAAGAGTAAGCCTTATAAGTGGTGTATTTGGTTTTAGGATCACTGCCTTCTTCGGTAGCAATTTGACGTTTGACCCCACAGTGTTTGTAGATAGATTTTTTGCTACTATCTAACTCAGGAGAAATGATGGTGGACTTAGCTTGGTAGATGGCAAAAGGAAAATAAGAGTTCTGATAGCCCACAATGTGCTGACTTCGACTATTTAAATCCTGTTTAATAAGATTTAAAAAGACCAAAGACTTTATTTGAAATTGGTTGTTAAAATTAGCTGGTTGATCTTCTGCAAAGAAAGAAAGAGACTCCATGCGGCCATTTAGGGTGTTGTAGGTGAAAGGAGGAAAATCATCTGCTAGGTTAAAAAAACCATCGCCAATTTCTACATTTACATAGGTATGAGCACCATCTGGAAATTCGATGTCTCCATCTTTATAAACCCAAGCTTCCGCTTTTTTCTCGGTAGTATTGGCAAATAGTTCATGAGCATTTTCAAGAGTCATATAGTGTCCTGCTCCTACATGAGAAAGGGTGTACTCATCTTTTCCCAGACTGACAATAGTTACCGAATTGTCATTATCTAATTTGTTAAAGTTATTAAATCGGGATTTGGCTACTCGATAGATACCAAAGGCGATCACTTGGTTATTACTTTCTACATGGGTTCGCTCCGATTCTTTCACCTCTTGTTCTTTTTCTTTTAGATACTCATTAACAGCTACTAAATCAATCATTGGACTTTTTAGCCCTGTGGCTGAAACACGTCCGTAACCGACTAAATGAATAAGGCTTTCTCCTGCGGATTGAGTGAGGATGGGAGTGCTTTTATTGATCATAGAGAGAGTGATATTAGAATCGATTTTTTTGGCCACCGAGAGACTTTTGTAGAAGTCTTTGGTGTAATCAGCACTGTCAGCTAGAGCTTCATCCAGTAAAGGATTTGAAACGCTACCTGTTAAATAGAGTGAAGATAGAATGTAAACATAGCTCTCTGTCGGATTGGTATCCGCATCATCAGAAGCGCTAGGAGATCCACCCCCATCTTTGGCTCCAGATAGCTCTGCAATAACATAACCGAGGGATTTATAATTTATGGTTCCACTAGAGGGGCGACTATCCATAAGTAAGGTTCCTCGAGCGTTGAGACAGGTTATTTTGTTGAGTTTGTCTTTGGCGCTGGCTAATGGGATCCCATCAACTGTGGCATTTCCATCGATTTTTGAAATGAGCGTACAAGCAGCATTTGCCTCGGCATCAATGGCCTTCAATTCTGTTTCTTCTTCTTCGTCTTCATCATCACTACCACCGCAGGCAGGAAGTAGAAAAAGCCCGAGAACCATCATTACTAATGTAAGAAAAGTGGTTAATTTATTTCGGTAAATCATGGATACCCCTTTGATAAACGAATATTTCTTTTAGTAGTTCGACAAAGATCACTACATTTGGTTCTTTTATCGGTGAGAACTTTATTTACTTTAGGAATAGGGAATTAATTTAGTAAAAGCAGGGTGTTAGTCGAGTTAATAGCGGGAGGGTCCTTGTTGGTTTTAGCCAGAAATAGCAGGTTTTTCTTGATCTTACCGGTAAAGTACGATTACATATTGAAATGGCAAATAAAAAATCGGGTTTTAGTCTATTTTTTTCACTGATTGTCTTTTATTCCTGTGCCCTTCTAGACCGCAAGGGAGGAGCGAATAGTCCCTATGCACCCTCTAAGATGATGGACAGTTTATCTCCTTCAGCCAAGAAACTTTTGAATAAAGCTCTGAAAGGGGTCAATAAAAAGAGGCTAGTGGACTATCATGTCCATATTGTGGGAATTGGTACAGGAAATACCGGCAATTTTGTTCATTCCCATATGCAGAGCTTATTGCACCCTTTTAAATATCTCCGCTTTTTAGTTTATAAAAATGCAGCAGGAATAGTAAAAAATAAAAATGCTGATAAAGAATATGTAGAGCGGCTGCTTGAACTTGCTAAGAATATGAATTATCCAGGGAAGTTTCTCCTTTTGGCCCAAGATAAACACTACAAGCCGGATGGAACTCCCGATTTGGAATTCACTGAGTTTTATACTCCCAATGACTATGTTTACAAAATCGCAGAAGAAAACCCTAAATACTTCGAGCCCATGATTTCCATCCACCCTTATCGCAAAGATGCTTTGCAAGAACTAGAAAAATGGGGGAAAAAAGGGGTTAAGTTTCTAAAGTGGTTGCCAAATGGGATGGGTATTGATCCATCTAACCCCAAAATAGATCCCTTTTACGATATGATGAAGAAATACGAGATGGTTCTTTTTACTCATACCGGTGAGGAAAAGGCGATTGATGCTGAGGAATTTCAGGCATTTGGCAATCCTTTGCTACTAAGGCGCCCGTTAGATAGAGGGGTTCAGGTTATAATGGCCCATTGTGCTTCCCTAGGAGATAATGTAGATCTTGACCGAAAGGATGGTAAGCGGGTTTCTAATTTTGAGCTTTTTCTCCGTATGATGGAAGATCCCAAATATGAAGACTTGGTTTTTGGTGAGATAGCAGGTATTACTCAGTTTAACCGCTACCGCAATGTACTAAAGGATTTACTTGCCAAAGATCACCTCCATTCAAGACTCATTCAAGGCAGCGATTATCCCTTGCCGGCTATCAATATGCTCATTCGCACCAGCGATTTTCACGATGAAGGATTTATCACCGAGCAAGAGATGGAGGATTTAAACGAAATATTTGAATTCAACCCTCTGCTATTTGATTTTGTTCTCAAAAGAACCATTCGTCATCCCGACACCGGTGAGCAGTTTCCTCCCTCTCTATTTAATTCTCCTTTTCATTAATTGAAAAAATTGGACACAGATAAATTATGAGAGCGGTGACCTCCCATCTATTTAATTACTTTTCGCAATTTGAAGGTTTTATAAACTTAGAAAACAACTTTCATCATTTTGTAAAAAAGAAAAAAATTGGTTCGGCTTTGCGCAGAGAGATCCAGGAGATCCTCTACCATCTATTGCGTCATGATAGCTGGTACAACTTTTTAATAGACCAGGCGGCTGAGCATGAAAAAAATCTAAGCATTTCACCTCGCTCCAAACTCCATCGTATGTTTAAACTCGCTATATATTGGTCTTCGAAGCAGATCAAAGAGGCTGAAATTTTAGCTTGCTATATGGATTTAGGTCTTATCACCGCAAAAAGAGAAGGGCGCGTGTTAAAAGAGCTCTTATCTGCTTGTATTGCTTTAGCCTCCACCTGCCAGCAAAGTGCTTTAAGTCATTTGAGTGAAAAAGAAAGACTGCTTGTCTCCTCATCTTTACCAGAGGACTTTTATGATTTACTGGCTTCTTCCTACTCTCATGAAGAGATAGAGAACCTACTTAATTCTCTCAATCAGAAGGCTTTGGTGAGTGTGAGGTTGAAAAAGAACCCTGAAATCCAAAAGACTGTTTTTAAGGAGTGGCAAAAGAAGAAACTGCTCTTTGAGAAGGCAAAATACTCAGCCTTAGGCTATTACCATCCTCATAACTTTGATCTTTTTGCTCTCAAATCATATAAAACTGGAGCCTTGGATATCCAAGATGAGGCGAGTCAAATCGCCTGTCTTTTGATTCATCCTAAACCCGGCGAAAAGATCTTGGAGGCCTGCTGTGGATCAGGGGGAAAAACTCTTTTATTAGCTGACCTT
>CAYFLR010000012.1:90467-92939 GCA_964343805.1 uncultured bacterium
ACAAGGTGAATTTTGCTCTGTAGAAAAACGCTCAAAATTGAAGGGGGTTTTTAAAGCCCGCATGAAAGCGGCTGGGATCAAGATGGCTCAATTTTTTAGTTTAAAAGAGTTTAGTCAAAATCCTCCTCCATCTTTTTTTGATAAAGTGGTGATAGATGCTCCTTGCTCGGGATCTGGCACCTTAAGGAGGAAGCCCGCGCTCCGGTTGGAAATTGACCATTCCAAAGTGGAACAGTTAGCTGAGCAACAAAAAGAGATTATAAATTACTACAGCCGTTTTGTGAGAAGAAAGGGCTATCTAATCTATTTAACCTGCAGTCTTTTTCCAGCTGAAAACCAAGAGATTGTTTCTCACTTTTTAAAAGAAAACTCAGATTTTTCACCCTATCCATTTGCTGAGCATGATGTCACGGCTAGCTGGTGGAATCATCCTTTACCCCTCAAAAAAGAGCAGTTTATGTTGACTCTCTCACCTCATAGACATGGAACAGATGGCTTTTTTATTGCTCTAATGAAACGAAATTAGCTTGCTTTTGTTGCATAAGTCCGTAAAATTATTAGATACAGTCTTGTAAACTTGGATCCTCAGAAATTTTAGAATGGAGGGAAGTATGAAGTATTTAGTGGCAGGTCTTGTAATGACTCTCTTTGCCTTAGTTTGGAGTTGTGATGAGGAAGTGAAGAAAAACAAGGTTTCTGGAAGCTGTTTGGTGGACATTAAAGCGGGAGATAGTGACAGCACTTTCAAAGCTTGTTTTGACTACACCGATGTGGAAGATAAAGAAAAAGACGCTACTAGAGTGGCTTGTCAGGATATGGATGACCACAAAAAAGCGGCTGGAACATGGAACACCACTAAATGTGTAACCACCGATGCCACAGCTAAGTGTACCTTCAATCGGGATCAGGGAACTCAAGTTATTTATATTTTTGACACTACCTGGAATGATCAACTGAAACCCAAGCAAAATGGTCTATGCCCTGCCGGAGCGACTCAAAAAGTATTAAAAGAGGCAAAGAAAGTTGACGCTAGTGTGGTTATTAGTGCTAAGGACCCTCAAGGGAATGAAGTTAAAATGGCCTGTCATGATTTTATCGGGATCGCAGATGGATTAGTTGATAAATTAGAAGCCCAATATGAAGAATTAATGGCTGGCAGTACTCAGATGTCGGCTGTTTGGGCTACTTCAGCTTGTGATACTACCGAGGTGACCCATCAATGTACAGGAACTCAAGATGATGATGCTGGCTTTGTCGCCAATGAATATCATTACAATCTGGAGGAAAGTGATGTGGGTGAAAAGGAAGGAGAATGTGAAGGAGAGTGGAAAAAACTTTAGACTCTCTCATATCCCTCTATGCAATTAGTTAACTTCAAACAGATCTTGTCACCCTATAAAGTCATTTTTTTTGACTCTTATGGGGTGCTAAGAGATCATCAAGGGGCCTTTCCCCAAATCAGCAAGCTCTTTTCCTATTTACATGATCAAGGTATAAGAAAACTCTTAGTGAGCAATGATGCCTCTCGATCTCCCTCTCTAGCCATCTCAAAACTAAAAGACTCTTTAGGAGATTTAATATCCGGAGAGAGAATGATCACCTCTGGTTTGGCTATGAGTGAATATTTGCGAAAACATCATCTTGGAAAAAGAGTGGCTTACCTTGGTCCTCAATCTGCCGAATATTACTTTGAACAGGCCGGCAACCCTTGTTTTCCCTTGGCTAATGTGGAAGATAATGAATCTATAGATATCTTAGCTTTAACCGATGACAGTGGATATGATTGGCGTAAAATGCTGAATCGCATGGTTAATTTGCTTTGCGCAAATCCTGGTATACCTTTCTTTGCTCCCAATCCTGATCTTATTTTTCCTCAAAATAATCAGGAAATTGGTTTAGCTTCAGGAGCCTTGGCTCTCATGCTTGATGCAATTATTCCTCAAACCACCCGATTTTTTGGTAAACCCGACTCGCTTATTTTTGAGTTGGCTTTTCAAAGAGCCAAAATAGAAATTCCTGATTTAGAAAAGCATCAGGTTCTGATGGTTGGAGACACATTAGATACTGATATCTTGGGTGGCAATAGGTTTGGTTTCGATACTCTTTTGGTATTATCAGGCAATGCCAAAAAAGCAACCTATCAAGAGCAGATAAAAGAACTCTCGATAAAACCTAACTATGTTTGTCAAAGTGTTGTGGATTAAGAAGCTGCCTGTAGCTCCTCTTTGGGGTTGGCCTTAAAAGGAACTCTTTCCCAATTAAAGTTTTGATAGTACTTCATCGGGTTCTCTTGGTAAAGTTCTAGAACCGTCTGCTTAAGCATGAAAAGCGATTGATAAATGGTGTCGTTAGTAAGTTCTTCCCCTTTTTGTTTCCGAATTTGAATTTGATCCAATTCATATTGAACCACATCCTTTTGATCCTCCGGTATATACTGTAATATATGCTCTTGGGAGGAGTAATAGATGAAAA
>CAYFLR010000012.1:92949-95179 GCA_964343805.1 uncultured bacterium
ATATCTTTGGAGTACATCTTACTAGCAACTTTTCTAATGACACTCCCATCTGTAAAAGGAAAAAAGATAACGCTGGGATAATGCTCTTGCAGTAACTGATGGGCATCATAGTCTCGATGTTGTTCAGCCATCCAATTGGTAATAATTCGCTCTTCTTGGGCATATCCGATTGAGGCAACGTCAGCAAAAAAGGCGGCAGTTTTTGGTTTTACATTGTTTCTTTTGACCGCTTTGGCCTTCTCCCTTTCAGGGATATCTGAATGATTTTTAACCTTATCAAAGGGGCTATCACTCTCACCATGAACCACCCGGTGGTTTAGCTCTATATTGATAAGAGAGGGAATACCTGAGGCAAAAGAGGGTTCCAAGGGGGAATTATATTCATGATGGGTGGGAAGACCCATTGCTCTACGGGATTGCTGCTCTTCTATTTTAGTCAGAAATTGCTCCAGTGTTTTTCTATTTTTTTCTAAACTTCCAGTAATGGAATTACTAATTTTACATGAGGCATTCTCTAAGAGGCACTTATTGAGTTCTCGATTGGAGGCGAATCCCTCGGTGATAGACTCTCCAATCATTTTAGACCCTTTTTCTAACTGTCCATCCAATTGTCCCTCAATCACATTTCTAAACTGATCAATATTTCCTTCTACCACATTTCGAAATTGATCAATTTTTCTTTCCACCATTTTCTCAACCATTTTTCCATTGGCTCTAGAGATACTGGCAGTGATAAAATACATGCCTAAAATGAGCAGAAGACCGAGAACCATGCCTTCCCAATAATTATCCCGGGTTTTGGCTTCTACCCTGAGGGATTTAGCATTTGTTTCACTGATAACCGTGTTGTCCACCACTTTTTCATTGAGTAGAGAGGCTACGGTTTCACCTTGGGGAGCTTTATTTTTAGCTACAGGACCTGTACCGGAACTGCCCCATTTAGCAATTTGCACACGGTCAAAAGGGGCTAGTACACTGCTTTGCTTCACCTGGCTATTAATATTGTAAACCATGTATTTAGGAATTGATTTAGAGAGTTTTAAAATCACACTGGCGGATAAAATTTTTACTGGTGTATTAAGGGGAAGGTCCAAGCCGGGAAACTTCTGGTTGAGAGTGATTGATTGAGGGTAGAGATAAACATTTAACTCATAATCTGCCGGAGATACCTTTAAAGTATTTAGAGTCTGCTCAATACCCTGCTTGATTTTTGACCGGATGCTGCTGCGATCGCTGTGCAGATCAGCAAAGGGAAAAATAAATAGGGCACATAATATGATAGCAATCCGTTTCATAGTCCTCACTCGGGTCTATTAGTTTACAATTTATTTCCTCGGTTTTTATTTTTGATTCTTTAATTTTTTTCAACTTGAGTTGACCCGAGGATTAAAAAAAAATAGGATATGAGACTACATTTCTAAGCATTGTAAGGAGAGAGCTTGATGTCAGATCTATTCTTGTTTAAATTTTCTCTAGCAGATCCCTTAGAGCATGTTACAGACGGTATAAATCGTCTTTTACAGTTTGCCAAGATGGATCAAATAATAGAGCCAGATGATGTGGTGGCAGTTAAAGCGCACTTTGGGGAAAAAGGGAATACCACCTATTTAAAAGCCCCTTATATGAAACCCGTTATTGATTTTTTAAAGCAAAAACCATCTAAACCATTTTTGACCGATACCAATGTTCTCTATAAATCCTCTCGGGATAATGCCGTGGACCATCTTAATTTAGCCTATGAGCATGGCTTTGCAATGGAAAATGTGGGAGCACCCGTAATTATTGCTGATGGAGTGGTGGGGGCCAATGAATTGGCTATTTCTATAGATGCCCCTCGGAATAAAGAAATTTTTCTAGCCGCGGATATTGTGAAAGCCAATGCAACTGTGGTTCTTACTCATGTGACAGGACACTTAGCCACTGGCTTAGGGGCCACCATCAAAAACCTTGGGATGGGAATGGCGAGTCGTAAAGGGAAATTGGTGCAGCACTCGGTTTCTCAGCCTTATATTAAAGAAGGTGAGTGTCATGCTTGTGGGGTTTGTAGAACCTGGTGCCCCGCTGAAGCAATTACCATGGATGAAAACTCCGCCTCAATTATGGAGGACAAGTGTATTGGTTGTGGGGAGTGTCTTGCGGTTTGTCGTAAAAATGCTGTCAAATTTCGTTGGGACAGCACCACTTCTGATCTCCAACAGCAAATCGCCGAGCATGCTTTAGGTATAACAAC
>CAYFLR010000012.1:95189-114354 GCA_964343805.1 uncultured bacterium
TGGATATTTGACCTATCTAATCGGTATGACAGCTGATTGTGATTGTCTTGCCCAACCTGCTAAATATGTAGTTCCAGATATAGGGGTAATAGCTGGATATGATCCAGTGGCTATTGATCAAGCAGTGCTTGATTTAACCAAGGGAGAGGGGCAAGAGAATATTGCCGATCTATCCTATCCAGCCATTCCTGCAGAAGAGCAATTAGCCTATGGTGAGAAAATTGGATTGGGTTCCAGGTCTTATAATATTCAAACACTAAAGTAATTTATAAAGGTAGATGGACTTATGAATCAAAGAAGAGCAAAAATAATAGGTACTGTGGGTCCTGCTACCCGGGATAAAGAGGCCTTAGAAGGGCTTTTAAGGGCGGGAGTGGATGTCATTCGCCTGAATATGAGTCATGGCTCCAAAGAAGACCATAAGCAAGCTGTTACTTTCATTAGGGAGGTATCTAAGCAGGTTAAAAAAGAGGTGGCCATATTAATGGATCTACAAGGTCCCAAAATCCGAGTTGATAACTTAGATGAGCCTCTCCAATTAAAGGCAGGAGAAAAATGGTATTTGGGAGCCACCAGCAAAAAAAGCGATTTCCCCAAGGGAAGCTCAGCCTTTATTCCTACCGTCTATGAGGACTTAGTTAAAGACTGTGTGGTAGGGTCAAAAATTCTCTTTGACGATGGTCTTTTGGAAGCAAAAGTTACCTCCAAACAACTAGATGTATTAGAAATTGAGATATTAGAAGGGGGTGTCCTAAAATCTAACAAGGGCATAAATTTACCAGATGTGGCAGTTTCAGCTCCGAGTTTAACTGCTAAAGATAAAGAGCATCTCCATTTTGGAGTAGAAAACCAGGTGGATTACATTGCCCTTTCTTTTGTCCGCTCTGCGGATGATATTAAAGCTGTCCAATCCCTACTTCATGAATATAATTATAAAATTCCGGTGGTTGCCAAAATAGAAAGACCTGAAGCGGTGGAACAGATTGAATCTATTGTAGCCGTCGCTGATGTCATCATGATTGCAAGGGGAGACATGGGAGTCGAACTAGGCAATCATTTGGTCCCCTCCATTCAAAAGAGAATTATTGAACTTTGTAATAGTAAAGGGGTACCTGTTATAACTGCCACCCAAATGCTGGAATCTATGATTCATAATGCTGAACCCACCCGGGCTGAGGCATCCGATGTAGCCAATGCGGTTTGGGATGGGTCTGATGCCTTAATGCTGAGCGGCGAGACTGCAGTGGGATCTTATCCACTTAAAGCCGTTAAAATGATGGATAGTATCATAAAAGAAGCGGAACTCACGCCTAAAGAGCGGCCGTTGCTTCGTGATCTGGTACTGCCAGATATTCATACCTCCACCATGATGGCGGCCTCTTTATTGGCAGAAAAGGTGGGTGCTCGCTACATCTTTTCTTTATCAGAAGGAGGCAACTCCTTAAGAAAATTGGCCCGCTTCCGTCCAAGAACCGGGGTGATTGGGGTCTCTTCATCCCTGGCCACTATCCGAAAAATGTCGCTTTATTGGGGGGTTTCCTCTTATTTATTACTTGAGTTTAGTAAAGATGACGAAAAAATAGAATCTCATCTAATTAATGTACTAAAAGCTCCATTTAATCTTCATTCGGGAGATAAGATTGTTGTCTCTAAAGGGGAGGGGCGTTTCTTTGATGGGGGTACCTCAAACTCTCTCCGCGTCACCATCATCTGATTGGCGTCCTAAAATGGACATCCGCTGCTTTGGCTTCGAAATTTACTCTTGATCCGTACTATTGTATGTACTGTCTCAATCCTAAATTTCTCGCCGCCTTGCGGAAGGCCATTTTCGTTAGCCAATCATACTTATTTACGTACTGTCCCCTATCCAACTTTTATTGTGCGCGAAAAAATGGTGTTTTTTAGTCGCTAATGCCTAGGAATTGGGTTTGTCATTTAATTTCAGTATATTACCTTGTGAAATGAGTAAACCTACAATGATATTAAGACGGTGTAATAATTTACCTCCAATTTTCCGCGCACAAAAAAGAGTTTACTTTTATTACTAATTTGGGTGGTAAAATAACAAATGTAAAATTGTTAACTTGCAAAATAAAATTACATAGAATATAAAGGCAAAGTTGAAGGGAGAATAAGGGAGGTTAGAATGATTATATTTAACAATACTATCAAAAGGTTGATTTACAGGCTATCATTTCCAGTGATCTTAGCACTATTATTCGCTGGCGGTTTAAATGCCCGTCCCCTGCCAAAAGAGGGAGATTGGATCAAATTTAAGGTATTAAAAAAATTCCCTATTAAGGGCGGAACCGTTTGGGTTCGCTTTTTAAAAATTGAGAAACCAGCCTCTTTAAAACCTGTGAAGTCCGGTTTTGAGGTAGATATAAATGAAGGTAATCCTGAGCCAAAAGAAGTTCTTATTAACGAATATCGAGCCACTTACGAGATTAAATATCAATTTAGACTCTGGTTTGCTGACGATAAGATTGGAAAAGTGGTAAAAATTGTTCCAGTTCGCTTCTTTACAGAAGATTTTCATTTAGATATTAGAGATAGAGGGGCTTATATCTATGAAGAGTTTGCCAGAGTCAAATATGAGAAGTCTCTCTCTCTGACCCATCCTATTACTCGTAAACAAGTTCCTGTTCATCGTATTTATATGGAAACGATAGGAGAGGGAATGGTAACTAGCGCTGAATCCGCTCTTCCTTATCCTATGGACGTTAGATATTACTTTGATGCTGGGACAGTGGATCCAGGATGGATCAAGGCCAGTATTGTGGTACGAGAAGTTCCGATTTTAGGAACGATCAGCATTCCTCTCAAGCTTATTGACTTTGGTAGTAAACAATAATTCTGCTTGCACCTTGCCTAATCCATTGATATCTTCATGGGGTTTTACTGGTTTTTGTCTACACTGAATCCCCAGGATTCAGGTTCAATCTAAGGACTCCATCATGAAATCTAAATTGAGCACCAAACCCTATAAAGGGACCCGTGATTTTTTTCCACCCGAAATGTTAATCCATAATAAGATTTTTAGCACCATGGAGCGAGTGGTGCAAAGCTTTGGTTATGAGCCCTATAATGGGCCCATGCTAGAATCATTTGATATATATGCTGCTAAAAGTGGAGAAGAGCTGGTAAATGAACAACTTTACCACTTCGAGGACCGGGGAGGTCGAAAAGTAGCCATGCGGCCTGAAATGACTCCTACGCTAGCTAGGATGGTTGCCTCCAAAGTAAATGAACTTCCTGCACCTATTAGATGGTATTCAATGCCCAATCTGTGGCGTTATGAGCGACCCCAAAGAGGCCGTTTGAGAGAACATTGGCAGCTTAACGTTGATATGTTAGGTGTAGATGAGATGGTGGCCGAACTAGAAATATTGAAGGTATCCATTGGTATTATGTTGGCCCTCGGTGCCAAAAAAGAAAACTTTCAAATTGTCATCAACAATAGAAAATTAATGAATCATATCTTTGCTGCCAAACTTGAGCTCAGCGGAGAGCAGACGGCTAAGGTGGCCAGAGTGATCGATAAAAAAGCTAAAATACCAGCTGAAAAGTTTATTTCCGAGCTAGAAGACATAGGATTAGGAACGGAGCAGATTGACTTTCTAAATCGAATGTTTGATTTTGATATGGAACAGCTTAAAGTAGAGGTGGGTGCTGACAATGAAGGTGTGCAGGAGTTAGACAGCCTATTTACCATGTTAGAACAAAATGGTCTTGCTGCTCACTGCAAACTTGATTTAGGAATAATGCGAGGGCTGGACTACTATACGGGTATGGTCTTTGAGATGTTTGATCTGCATAAGGACAATAGAAGGGCCCTTTTTGGAGGAGGTCGTTATGATGGTTTAATATCCCTTTTTCAAGCTAAACCTATGTCAGGAGTGGGCTTTGGAATGGGGGATGTAACCATAACCAACTTTTTACAGACTCATGACATTATGCCGGAGATTCCCTCCGTCTCAGAAGTCCTCATGAGTGTGGTGGAAAAGTCGGCCACTGCCTATGGAGAAAAAATCGCAGATAGGCTGAGAGCTGAGGGAATTCGCATTCAAAGCTATTTCCCTTACGGTGAGAAGATGAAGAAACAGATGAAATTTGCCCATAAAAAGAATATTCCTTACGTTATTATTGTTGGCTCTAAAGAGGTTGATGAAAATAACTTGACGGTAAAAAATATGGGGGAGGGGACTCAAGTGACTGTTCCTGCTGAAAGTATTGTTTCTCATCTGCAAGACCTTTTAAGATTATAAAATTTTTATTGAATATTTTGTCAAGATTGGATAGATTTTTCCCATGTTTAAAGTAACTAAAGAAGTGATTTTTTGTGCAGCCCATCGGCTTCCTGATTATCCAGGACCCTGTCAAAATCTCCACGGCCATAATTATCGAGTTTTACTCACTTTAGCGGGTGAAAGTTTAAATAAAGATAACCTTTTAATGGATTTTAGAGAGATTAAGTTGGCCTGTGGCAAATGGATTGATGAGAACTGGGACCATGTTACATTGGTAGCGAAAACAGATGAGGCTCTTTTAAATTTTTGTAAAACCAGTGGAACCAAATACTTTGTTACTGAAGGAGCGCCAACAGCTGAGTATTTGGCTCACTACTTATATGAGATAACCGCGGGCACCCTGCTTAAGAACATTGGTGATGGAGACCCTAAAGTCGAGGTGCATCAGGTGGTTATTTACGAAACTCCGACTTGTTGTGCCATCTATCAACCTTAATACTTTTGGAATTGAATTATGGGATTTGACATTGGGAGAGCGGCCGTATCCATTATTTTGTTTTTACTGTGTTTAACTGTTCATGAAGCGGCTCATGCTTTGGTTGCGGCTTGGAAAGGGGACAATACAGCACGAGATATGGGGCGTCTCACTTTGAATCCTTTTCCTCATATTGATATCTTTGGCACTATTTTGATTCCTTTGGTGGGGATCTTATCTAATTTCCCAATTTTTGGCTGGGCCAAGCCGGTACCGGTGGATCCTCGTAATTTACAAGACCCTAAGAAAGATATGCTTTGGATCTCTTTAGCGGGTCCTGCTTCTAATTTTATCTTTGCCATTTTATTAACAATCCTGCTTTTTGCTTACTTTTCTATTTTTAGAAATAGTGCTTTTTCAGCTCATGCTCCCATTCTACATATTATTAAAACCATGGTGCTCATTAATTGTGTGTTGGGTCTTTTTAACCTAATTCCCATTGCGCCCTTGGATGGCTGGAAGATCTTGGTAGGGGTCTTACCCGTGCGCACTGCTAGCAAATTGGTGGGGTTTGAACAATATGGTTTTTATGTATTATTGTTTTTAATGATTACTGGACTCTTTCGTTATTTTGCAGTAGTTCCCCATTGGTTAACCAATAAAATGTTTCAAATTGGCTCTTTTGTATTCTTTTAATTTGGAGAGTTGATGGACTATGCCGTTAAATGTGAAACTTTTGAAGGTCCTTTAGATCTTCTGCTCTATCTAATCAAAATCAATGAATTGGATATTTTCAATATTCCTATTCAGATTTTGACGGATCAGTATTTGAGTCATATGGAGACGGTTCGAAATATTAATTTAGCAAATATTGCTGAGTTTCTGCGGATGTCAGCCACCTTGGTTTTTATAAAATCAAAGATGCTGCTACCTAAGAAAGAAAACACTGAAGATGGTGAAGAAGAAGATGACCCAGTGAAAGATCTTTCGCGAAGATTACAGGCCTACCAGATGTATAAAGAAGCGGCTGTGGAATTGGAATCCATGCCAAAGCTCGGGGTGGATGTTTTTTTAAGCTCCTTTCCTGAGCGCATTGAAAGTGAAATAAAAGCAAATATTGAACAGCCCATTGAAGGGACGGTGGATCAACTCACCGCGGCCTTTTGTAGGGTCTTAGCGGAATTAGAAGAGCGGAAGGTTACCCACCAAATAAAAAGGCAAGAGATCAGCATAGATGAGAAAATGAAGGAAATTTTAGAACAGTGTTTGCTGGCTGAAACCACCTTCGAACAACTCGCCGCTCTATGTAAGAGCCGCTTTGAAATTGTCATTACATTTTTAGCAATTTTAGAAATGGTAAAAAGGGCGCAGTTAGAGATTTACCAAAATCAACCTTACTCTCCCCTTTACCTCATTCGTAGAGATAATTAGGTAGTTTATGATCAGTTTAGATGCCATCATTGAATCACTTATTTTCGTTAGTAAGGTGCCCCTAAGCCAAGCCAAGTTAATCGAGCTTTTGCCTGAATTTGGAAGCAAAGCCGTGCGTGAATCTTTAGTAACCTTATTGACTCGCTATAATTATGATCATGAGTTTGGTTTTTATTTAGAACATGTTGCGGGGGGCTATCAGTTTCGCACTAAGGTGAAGCACCAAGAATATATCAATCGTCTGTTCAAACAAAAACCCCGAGTATTAGCTCCTGCCGCGGGTGAAGTTCTCTCTATTGTTTCTTATTGTCAGCCTATCACCAAGGCTGAAATTGAACATCTTCGAGGGGCTGATGCGGCCTCTCAACTCAAGACACTTATGTCACACAATTTAATAAAAATTGTTGGCAAGAAAGAAGATGTGGGAAGACCCAATCTTTACGGCACAACTAAGAAGTTTCTAGAGGTCTATGGTCTAGGAAGTATCAAGAAACTTCCCAAACTGAAAGAACTGGCAGAACCTCTGTCTGAAGCGATGCCTTTGCCGGAAGCGAAACAACCTCAACCTGTGGATTTAGGCTTTGAAGGAACCCAAGAAAACTAACAACAAAATACGTCTGCAAAAATTCCTTTCACAGGCGGGAGTCTCCTCTCGCAGAGGAGCTGAGGCTTTAATTGCCGAGGGTAAGGTTAAAGTTAACGGGCGGCTCATAAAAGAGCAGGGTGTGAAAATTGATCCTGCTGAAGATCAAGTGAGTGTGAATGGCAAAAATATTCCCAAGCCTTCTGGGAGTAGGGTTTATATCGCCTTTCATAAACCTAAAAAGAGCATGACTACAGCTCATGATCCAGAAGGGCGAGTGACGGTTTATGATTTTCTAAAGAGAATCAAAGCCCCGGTTAAAGCGGTAGGACGCCTTGACTATGATACCGAGGGACTCCTATTATTTACCAACGATGGGGATCTTCATCATCAAATTTGTCATCCTTCTTTTGTGATAGAAAAAGAGTATGCGGTGCTGGTCAAAGGACGAATCAAAGATGAGCAGATCAAAATCATGGATAAGGGCATCAAATTAGAAGATGGTTTTTTTAAACCGAAAAGAGTGGGGCGGTTTAACAGTGTCGATTTAGGTAAAAAGACCCCTGGGACTTGGCTTCGCATTGTCATCACTGAAGGGAGAAACCGTATCGTGCGTCGATTTTTTGCTGCCTTCGATCAAGAGGTGCTGAGATTGGTTCGCCTAAAAGTCGCCAATATCCATCTCGAAGGATTGCAGGTGACTAAGTACCGCTTCTTAACTGCTGAAGAGTTGAAAGAATTAAAAAAACTCACCTCCAAAAAATAACAAAATTAGCAAACGAAAACGGTCATCAGCAAGGCAGCGAGAAAATTTCGGTCAAGACAGTACACACCAAGTACGGATTGGCTGATATTTTAGATAACAATGCAGCTGATGTTGGTATCAGAATATTTAGTGTTGGCAAACGAAAACGAACATCAGCAAGGCGGCGAGAAAATCACGACCAAGACAGTACACCCAAAGTACGGATTGGGTGTGATTTTAGAAGCCAACACAGCTGATGTTTGTTTGCGGAAGCCAACTAGTCTTCTTTGGGTCTTCGATAGATAGAGATAGCCCTTTCTTTAGCCTCTCCATCACTGTAGCTAAAAAAGCCATTCTTAATGACGTATTTATGTTGGAGCCGTCGAAGGTAGCTGTTAACAGGTTCTAACTTAATAAAGGCGAGATCTTGATCAGATCGAAGTTTATTTAATTTGGTTTTAGCATCTAGAAGAGCATCTGACTCTTGCTGCTTAGTGGATCTGTTGCGATCATCCTTCTTCCAATTACGGCGATCATTGCGGCCTTTTTTGTAGGATCGGTCCGAACGTTCATTGCGATCATTGCGATTGTACTTATCATTGGAACGCCTTGGGGGTCTTCCGGGGCGTCCGCTATGTGAAGCTCTTGGCTCATCATTATAAGAGGGTTGAGGTGTGGTTTTTAAATTTGGATGAGGTGCTTTGACTTCAGCTGCTGGTGTTTTTCGATACGCCCATTTGAGGTAGAATAGAGCATAGGGGTAAAAATCATTAAACTGAGTGTTTAAGACGCGTATAAAAACTTTCCACACGTCGGGCATGGGTTCTTCATCACTAGGGTAAGTGGGGAGCTCTTGGCTATGGTAGTGTAGCAGTGCGGCTTGCATGGTAAAAATAATACGAGCAACGGTAAATATGTGATTAAAAATATTCTCATCACTGATTTCTTCTTCTTCCATATTATGTAAGAAGCGGTCTTTAAACTTAAGGCTGTTTGCCATTAAATCATCTTCTAAACTTTCAGTAGCTGCTGGTATAAAAAGAAAGCTGGCGGATTCTTTGGTTTTGAGGACTTTTATTGTTTGGTAGCATTCAAAGAGAAACTTATCCCTAGCAAAGGGGTTGTTGGGAGCATTTAATATCATAATTTAAACCATATAAAAGAAATGTAAAAAATATAAAAAACCCAGATCCTTTTTTTGCAATGTCCGGGTCATAAGCTCTGCGGTGACTTACATATATAATACAATTTTCTTTAAAAAGCTATGGATTATTATAACCTATTATTTACTGGGAAGATAGACTTAAGCCACTAGATTCTGGGCTGAAATGTTAGGTTCTAAGGTCAGAGCCTGGTTTATCAACTTTTCAGGATCAATCACTAGGCACATTTTTGAATTGTCGAGGAGAGCGGTTCCCTTAAAGTTTTCAAAGTCGGCTAAAAACTTATCAAAGGGACGAATTACAATTTCAAATTGTCCAATGCATTCATCAATTACAAATCCCGTGACCTCATCATCGCTTTGTAGAAGTAGAATCAACTCTTCTTCACCAGGATTCACCTGATTCATAGTGTTTTGAATGAGGTTATTTATGTTCCATAGGAAATATACGGACTCTTCATATTTAATGATGGGCTTTTGTCCTGCTGTTTTAATAGGCTGAGTACCAACATACTTCACAGATTCAATGGGTACGGCATACTGATAGCTCCCAGTTCGAAAGAGGAGTGAATCCGCAATGAGAACCGATTTTGGTACTGGGAGATGAAGATTAAAGGTGGTTCCGATCCCTTTTTCCGATTGAATTTCAATTTCACCCTTCATTTCCTCAATGGAGCTTCTTACCATGTCCATTCCCACTCCACGCCCGGAAATATTTGTGACTTCTCGCGCTGTGGATAAGCCTGCTTGGAAAATTAAATCAAATACCTGGGAATCTGGAAGACTGTTAATTTCTTGCTCGGTGTAGAGACCATTATTCACCGCTTTTTGACTGATCGCCTGTCTATCTAGACCTTTACCATCATCTTGAATGGTAATTAATACCTCTTCGTTAAAGCTTTGAGCGGTTAAGTTGATGGTTCCTTTGGGGTCTTTTCCGGCTTCGATTCTTTCAGGACCTGTTTCGATTCCATGATCCGCACTGTTTCTCACCATATGCACTAATATTTTATTAAGCACCTGAGTGATGGATTTATCTACTCGCAATTCATCTCCTTGAATATTTAATATAATATCTTTGGAGGTGGTGTTGCCTAAATCTCTTACAATACGAGGTAAGCTCTTGAATACCGTCTTGAGTTCTATCTTACGAAGTTCAACAATCTTATTTTGAATTTGACCACTGATTTTCTGCATTCCACCGAAAGATTCATTGAGCATATCCAGATGCTCACTCTCTTCTAATTCATGGACCATCTGCTTCAGGATATTATCCATCGAGTTTCTAATTACGGTGAGCTCACTACTTAACTCTAAAAACTCATCTAGCAAACGAGCAGGGACAAAGTGCCCTTCCTCTTTTCCTTTTTTGGCAGCAGTCGGGGACTCGGCCTGTTTTTTCTTGTCTTCTACGATTACTTTTAGCGCTTCTTCGCTTTTCTTTTTTAAATCCTCAACCCAGGACTCAACCGGCAGCACTTCAGAGGATTTCTTCTCCATATTATCAATCATCTGAGCTAAACAGTCGTAGCCATAGAGCAGGGTCTGCGAGATAGGATCAATGTTAGTGAAGCTACGGTTTTTGATATTAGTGAGAAACTCTTCATAAACATGGGCAAAGGACTCAATCTGTTTATAGCCCATAAAACTACTGGTGCCCTTAATCGTATGAGCCAACCTGAAAATAGTATCAATGGTATCAGGAGAGTTTGGATTTTGACCAAAAAAGAGGATGTTATCTTCAATCTCTTCAAGATAGGAAATCGTTTCCTCTAAAAAGGAGTTGTAGAGCTCTTTTTCATCAACCAGAAACTTAACCTGGCGACTGGCATGTTCCTCAATGGTCGTGCACAGATCATCTATATCACAGGGTTTTTCGATAAATGCCGAAATATTATAGGTGATAGACTCGATGGCAAGCTCTTTACTTCCATGACCCGTTACCATGATAAATGGGATTTCATCATTATCATCCATCATGGCTTGACGGAGGTTGAGACCCGTTTTACCAGGCATGGTGTAATCTGAGATGACTAATATTACTTCGCCTTTGTACTCTTTGAGTTTCTCCAGAGCTTGATCTACATCCTTGGCCAGTACAGCTTCATAGTCTAAAGATTCTACTGCCTCCTTAAGGAGGTCCAGCATCTCTTTGTCATCTTCTACACAGAGTATTTTGTATTTCTCTTCCATTCTCAAATCCTTTTAACTAGGCACAGATCGCTAAGCTAGGTTTTTCAACGGCCAATATATGGTTATTCTCCATCATTTTGTCTAGATCTATGAATATGGTCATAGACCCGTTAATGGTGGCAATCCCTTCTATATAATCGTTTTCCATGGATGTCTCTTCAATTACAGTTTGATCAATTTCCTCTTTAGGAAGGGTGATCACAGAGGAAACCTTATCAACTAAAAGCCCAAGTGAGACTTCAGGTAAATCAAGGATGATAATACAATGACGATCCATCTCTCCTTCTTTCGGGAGGGTGAACTTACGTGCTAGGTCAATCACTGAAATGACTGTTCCTCTTAAATTAATAATTCCTTTAAAGTAATCTGTGGTGTTAGGAAGGGGAATAATCTCCCTTTCCATAATGACCTCTTTTACAAAAGCAGTAGCAATGCCAAATCTTTTCTCGCCTAATAGGAACAGCATATACATGCCATCAGTGGGAAGTTCCTCTTCTTCAGCCAGCTCAATGATTTCTTTGAGTGCCTCTTCTGAAATTTCCTCTATATTTTCAGTGTCTTCTGATGGGGAATCCTGCTTATTCTCTTCATCATCGAGCATATCCCCTGTTTCGGTCACATCAGTTGCCCATACTATGTCCATAGTCATACTCCTACATACGAACTCGGTTTCCATTTCAATCGGCCTTAAAAATCAATTCTCAAGTAAAAAAAATAATGAAATCAAAAAGAGTGCTTAACTTCTAATAACTACAAGGGTAAAATATTAATGAACTTTATTACATTAATGCATATCCCTATAATTTGGAATCGGTGGATCTTATGGTAGAAAGCAACAAAAACCAAGTGGCAGAGCTTCTAGAGTCGCTATCTGAATGGATGGTAATGAATGAACTCGAAGCAGAAGGTGCTCACCAGGAGTTAGAAAATCAATTTAAAAATATCTTCAATTTAGTGGAAACAATTGGGGGAGAAGCTCTTCCCATATTGAGAGTGGTGCTCTCTCAGATTCGAATGGCTATTGAGCTGGGGATTCCGAATCAAGAGCAGTATCAAGATTATCTGATCAGTGTGGTGAGTGGGGTCACGGCCATTATTGTAGATGGACAATCTGCCTCAGCCATCACTATTTTAAAGCCTCCATTTGCGATGGAAGGTCAAACAGAAGAAGTTGAGAATCCTGATCCTGATAAAATTCATGAATACCTAGATCGTCATGAATCCACTTTCACTGAAATTGAATCTCAACTCTTGGAGCTGGAAAAGAAGGACGACCTGGAACTTTTGAATGATGTGAGGCGGCAGTTCCATACCTTAAAAGGAGATGCCGGCATTTTGGGTTTAAGTGAAGTGCAACGGGTCTGCCATCATGCAGAGGAAAGTTTTTCGGAAGATTATTCTAAATTTCAAATTCAACTGCTCTTAGCGGTGAAAGATTGGCTATTAAAGGTATTTGATTATTATTTAGGGAAAACTGAAGAGTATCCTCCTGCTCCTGATGTGGAGGAGTACTTAGAAAAGTCACGATTAGCTCAGAAATCAGAAAAGGTGGTTTTACCTGACGATTTTGTGTTGCCTGCGGAGTACGCCGAAGCGATTCCTGCTGATTTTGATGAAGACCTCTTTGTCTCATTTTTTGAAGAGACTAAGGAACATCTTCAGAATATAGATGAAGCCCTCTTTGCTTTAGAAGAAAATCCTTTAAATCGAGAGGCTTTGGATCTCTCATTTAGAGCCTTTCATACGGTGAAGGGAGTCTCTGCCTTTTTAAATATAAACTATATCAAATCCTTTACTCATGATGTAGAAAGTCTTCTGGATCGTGTTAGACAAGGTGAAATGAAACTGACAGGCAGCATTTTAGATCTTCTTTTTGATAGTGTTGCGGTTTTAAGAATTTTAATTCAAAATTTGAAAGTCAGTGCGGTACAAGGAACACCTCTCGAAGCTTGTGAGAAACTCCCTTTGATATGCTATCAAGTTCAGCGTATGCATGAAGAGGGAGAAGAGGCCGCTCAAGAATCACAAGGTAAACAAAAGAAAAAAACAAAAAACATTGATAAGGAAGATTCTCTCGATTTAACTGCCAACAAGAAGACTTCCGACAAAAAGATACGAAATAATAAGGAATCGGTGAAGGTGGATGCCTATCGGCTGGATCTCTTAATTGAGATGATCGGTGAGTTAGTTATCGCTGAAGCCATGGTTACAGAATCAGATGAAATCAGAGCTCTGAATTCGACTAAACTGGTGAGACATGTGGGGCAATTAGGAAAAATCACGCGAGATCTCCAAGAATTGGCTACTTCCCTCAGAATGGTTCCACTTAAAACCACCTTTCAGAAGATGGCGAGATTGGTTCGAGATACTTCTAAGAAAACTGGAAAACTGGTGGTGTTAGAGACAGACGGGGAAGATGTAGAGTTAGATAAAACTCTGGTTGATCGCATTTATGATCCATTAGTTCACCTAGTACGAAATGCCATAGACCATGGAATAGAAGAATCTCCCGCCGATAGAGAGCAATTAGGAAAACCGGAAGTGGGCCAGCTCTCTTTACGAGCCTATCATAAAGGGGGGGCCATTTACGTAGAATTGGAGGATGATGGACGGGGTCTAAATAAACAGGCCATTTTAGAACGGGCCTTTGATAAGGGAATTATAGACAACAGTGAACATATTGAAGATGAGCGAATCCATCAGCTCATCTTTCATCCGGGGTTTTCTACTGCCAAAGTGGTATCCGATGTGTCCGGTCGGGGTGTGGGAATGGATGTGGTAAAAAAATCAATCGAAGCCATGCGCGGTGTGGTAGAGATCCAATCCACTCCAGGTAAGGGAAGTATTTTTAGTCTCAAGTTACCTCTGACACTAGCTATCATTGATGGAATGACGGTTATGGTTGGAACCGAAAGATATATCATTCCGACACAATCTATTGTTCGTACTTTAAGCCCTGAAGAAGACGATATTTCAGATGTTTTAACTAAACAGGATTTACTGTTCATAGATGGTGTTTATATTCCTCTTTTCTATCTGGGGCAAATATTCGGAGTCCCAGGTACCTTTAAAAGGGGAGACGGAGTGCTGATCATTATTGAAGAAGAGGGAAAACGAGTCGCGGTCTGTGTTGATTACCTCATTGGACAACAACAGATTGTTATAAAGACACTTGGCGAATCCATGAAGAAAGTTCAAGGAATTTCAGGTGGAGCTATTATGCCCGATGGAAAAGTCGGACTCATTGTAGAGGTCTCTGAGCTGGTAAAGTTGGCTGTACAAAATGACTTCTCTAGTAGTCTGAAACAAGCTCCTAAAAAACCATTACTAACCTCTAATTAAATTAAAAAGGAATTATTTGATATGATAACAAAAGTTCTAATTGTTGATGATTCAAGTATTGTCAGGAAGGTTCTCTCTGAAGAGCTGGGTAAAGACCCTAATATAGAGGTAGTAGGAACTGCCCCAGATCCCTATGTAGCAAGGGAGATGATTATTTCTTTAAAACCAGATGTTCTGACTTTGGATATTGAAATGCCTCGGATGGATGGAATTACCTTTTTACGAAAATTGATGAAAGGTCATCCCATGCCGGTGGTGGTTTTATCATCTTTAACAACCGCTGGGGGAGATCTTGCTCTAGAAGCTATGGAGGCGGGAGCGATTGAAGTATTAAGTAAACCAGGATCGGCATACTCCTTGGGGGATATGGCGCCTCAATTGGTAGATAAAGTGAAAGCAGCTGCTAAAGTTCCCACTTTTCGAATAAAAGAGAGGGTGAAAAGGGCCGCTGCCAAAGCACCTGATAAAGTGACTCGATTATCCATGACTGCCACCACCAATAAAATTGTGGCAATTGGAGCTTCAACGGGGGGAACTGAAGCCATTGCCTCGGTTTTAAAAAAAATGCCTCATAATGCTCCAGGTCTTGTCATTGTCCAACATATGCCCGAGCATTTTACAAAAGCTTTTGCTAATCGCCTCAACGGATTGTGCGCGGTTAAAGTGAAAGAAGCTGAAAATGGTGATTCGGTGGTGCCTGGAACTGCTCTTATTGCACCCGGTAATTTTCATATGCTGTTAAAGAGATCAGGTGCCAGATATTATGTTGATGTAAAAACTGGCCCTATGGTGAGTCGTCATAGACCTTCAGTAGATGTTCTTTTTAAGTCGGTGGCCGAGTTTGGTGGCCGAAATGCTTTGGGTGTTATTATGACGGGTATGGGTGCTGATGGGGCCAAAGGGATGGCTCTCATGAAAGAGAAGGGGTGTTTTACTGTTGCCCAAGATGAAAAAAGCTCGGTGGTTTTTGGCATGCCCAAAGCGGCGATTGATTTAGGTTGTGTAGATAAGGTTTCATCTTTGGATCAACTCCCTCATGTAATTATTCAAAAAGCAGGACAGAATGGATAAAAAAGTTTTTAGACGATTTGCTAAATTAGTCTACACCCAATGTGGAATCTCATTAGGTGATAACAAGGTGGCCTTAGTGAGTGCTCGGGTGAGTAAACGTATGCGCTCTCTAAAAATGGAAACTTATGAGCAGTACCTGCATTTTCTAGAAAATGATAAATCGGGAAATGAGGTGGTGAGTTTCTTAGACGCTATCTCAACCAATGTGACCCACTTCTTTCGGGAATCCTCTCACTTTGATATACTTGCTGATTATATTTCAAAATGGGAGAAAAGTGGTCAAAGAAGATTTCGTTTTTGGTCGGCCGCCTCTTCTTCTGGGGAAGAAGCCATCACTATGATGATCACTTTCCTAGAAACGGCAGGTAGCCCCGGTTTGGACATGCGGATTCTAGGAACCGACATTTCTACTGAAATACTCCAAAAAGCGCGAAATGGGGCCTATGAAAAAGCCAAAATGGAGAATATTCCTCGAGCTATGGTGAACAAATACTTTGATATCGATAAAGGTCAAGATGAAACTTACTATCTTCTTAAAAACCAGTTTAGAAAGCATTTGCTCTTCAAAAGGCTCAATTTAGCATTTCCTCCTTTTCCGATGAAAGGTCCTATGGATGCTGTCTTTTGCCGGAATGTAATGATCTATTTTGATCATCCTACAAGAGAGCGTTTACTTAATGAGATTTTCAATTTATTGAAACCGAAAGGTCTTTTGTTCGTGGGGCATGCCGAGGGGCTTACCGGAATTAAAACTAATTTTAAGCCACTTAAACCCTCTGTATATATGAAGCCTTAATCTGTGATTAACTTTTGTAATTCTTTTAAGAGATCTTTAAAGGAGAGTGTTTTTGAAAACACTCCGTCCACATCTTTTTTCATGGCCTCATCCATTTCGGGAGTGCCTTCCGCATGACCAGTGAAGTATATCATCGGTTTATATTGAATTTCATTAGTTTTACAGTATTCAAGTAATTCAAATCCATTCATGATTGGCATGTTTACATCGCAGATCATTAATGAATAATTCTGGTTTTTTAGGAGGGGGATAGCCTCTTGACCATTAATAGCGGTGTCAATTTCATAACCCCTTTTTTCTAAACGTCTTTTAAGTAAGTTTAAAATCTGCTCTTCATCATCGACGATTAAAATACGTTGTGCATCAGACATGTTATATACTCCCGTCTAGGTTGGCAATGTTATCTCAAAGTGGGTTCCTTCACCTGGAATAGCTCGAATACTAATATCACCATGATGATTTTTTATAATTGCATAGGAAAGAGCTAACCCTAATCCCATTCCCACATCTTTGCTAATTGGTTTAGTGGTAAAAAATGGATCAAACACTCGATTGATCATTTCTTCCGGAATTCCTCCAGCGTTATCTTCATAGCTGATGACCGCTTTTTGAGGTGTGGAGGTAATATTCACCTTGATATATTTATGTTCCACCTTGAATTTTGTGAAGGCATCTGCAGAATTTTGGATTAAATGTTGGAGCACATATTCAATGTCATTTCGTATGCATGGTACATTGGGGTTGGATTGAGAAAAGGAAACAGTGGGTTCAATGCCCGCTTTTTCTAAATACTCCTGAAAGTGCAGAAAGACATTATTACAAATTTCCACCATATTGTGGTTGCTCTTGCTAATGCTCCGGGTATCATCATGGAGCTGTTTGAGTCGATTGACAATGGAGAATGTTCTTTCAAATAGACTTTCAAAAACCTGTCTATTGTCTTCTAAGTATTGCATGAGGCCATCTACATTGTTTTCATCAAAGTAGTCTTCGTAGAGACATTCCAGCATGCCATTGATTATTGCCACTGGATTATTCATTTGATGAGCTATCCCAGATCCCAATACTCCTAAAGACTTAAATTTAGCTTGTTGTAAAGACTTCCTAAAATTAAATATTCTCTCGGTGTTATCTTTACATTGGATGAAAAAATAGGATTCATCTGCGGCTTCGAAATGAAGCGCATTGAACTCCAAAATCATGGTGTAATGCTTGGGATTAGGAAGAGTGGTTATAAATTTTTCATTTGAGGCAGCTCTTTTAGATCTACGAAAGAGAGATTTAATATTTTTAGTGATGGATTCTGGAAAAAGATCCATAAAACTCATATCTAATATGTCATGAAGATCTCGTCCAGTTATCTTCTCACAGTGGATGGAGGCTTTTACAATACTGTAATCCTCTGCATTCACTACGAAAACAGCATGGGTGCCACTGGTGGATATGCGATCCACAAAGGTTTCTAATAAATGAGATACAATTGAATTATTGGAAATCTTCTTATTCATTGCTAAAAGCCAAATTAAGATTCTATTGATTGATTATCCAAAATTGTAGCAAAAGTTTAACCAAATGAGAATCCAAAATTGCGGTTTAAAATCAATAAATTAGTTCTTTAATTTTCACCCCAAGGAAAGATGAAAAAAAGTAGAGAAAAAATTAAATAATTACTTAATATTTCGAAATAAAATGACGATTTAATTAATAGAGGAGAAATATTAAATTTTTAGGACTCTATTCTTGATGATTGCGGTTATTAAAGTTAAAGATATCAGTCGGGTAACCCGGTTTTTGATGTTCCTTCTATTAGGAGCTTTTTTACTAACTTCCTGTTTTCGAGCTGATGAGCAAAGCGAATTTGATGAAGCGGAAGAGGAAAAAATGGAAGGGAAGATCATTGCTGAATCGATCACCTTAACATCTCTTCCTTCACTCACTAACAATACAAGGCCAACCCTTAAGTGGAGTCGAAAAGACCCAGACAAATTATATACTGGCATATATACCATCCAAGTGGCCAAGGATGCTCTATTTGCACAGCTAGAGCGAGAAGCTACAGTAGAAACAACTGCTTGGACGATATCACCCCCGCTCACTAAAGATGGTGTCTATTATATTAGAGTTAGGGTCGATGAGCCTGGTATGCAGTCGGCTTTATGGTCAAATACAGTTAGTTTTGAGCTTGATAAAACAGCCCCATCTGTGACAATCAAGAAACCGCTATTGATAAAAGCTGCATTAGAGGCTAAGAAAAAGAGTACCTCAGCAGCAGATGCGCTTAATGGAGGTGTTTTTACCTTTCCTTTAGTGGCATGGGGTGAGGGTTCTACTGGAGATAATGACAACTCAAATAGTAATGAAAATGACGGAGAACTCTCTCTCCCAACATCTATTACAGCGGCCCCTAGGGTTATTATTGGCGGTGAAGCAACTGATATTGAATGGGAGGTATCAGATGCTCATATGGATCTCACAAAAGTGTTACTCTTTGAATACAGTTACGATGATGAAACCTATACAGAAATAACTAGAATAGAGATAACCGCAGGAAATTATTCAGGAACATATACTTGGACTCCTCCAGTGGTTAATGAAACCCTTTACTTTCAAGTCACCTACATGGATAAACCTGGAAATATCCGGATTGTTAAAAATGAGCAAGCCATGGCTCTCTATGATCCCACCAATGCGACTATACCAGATACCGTTTTAACAGCCACACCAGATGAATACCCTGATAGAGAAACAACACAGTATGCTTTTACCGTAGATAAGCCAGATGATGTCTGCTTTGGTACCGATAATGATATCTGTTTTGAGACTCTTTATGAGTATCGACTGAAAGAGAGTGATGAGTATCAAAGGATAAAACTGGATAGCAGCAACCAAGTTGTATTCAAAAATCTGGAGGTGGGAACCTATAATTTCTCTCTAAGGGCTGTCTCTTTGCATGAGAAGTTAGATGAGACTCCAGCCACCTTCACCTTCACCGTGGATCATTCTGCTCCTTCATTTAATGATCAAGTGAGCTTCCGCTTACGAAATATTATTACTGGTCAAGTAGGTTACACTAACCAGGCACAAATTTCCGCCTTGTTTGTGAATCCTAATGCGAGC
>CAYFLR010000012.1:114364-116833 GCA_964343805.1 uncultured bacterium
GATTTTTCTGCCATTTGTCTGACGGAGCAAATTGCTGTGACCAAAACGGATTCCTGTTGGCAAACCTACTCTGGTCAACAGGAGTTTAGCTTTACATTGGCGAATATTAACGCTCCTTTTAAGATGGTAAGCCTCTTTTTAAAAGATAAGGCCAATAATATATCAGAATCTATGACAGCCACCATAAATATCGACGTAACACCACCTGATGAAATTGATATTCAAGTTTATGATTCAGATGCGGTTCCAGATCGAACTACCTATACCAATAATCTGGGAGTTCATCTAAAAGCTCTAGCCGCTTGTCCCTCAGAAACAAAATACATGTTTATAAAAGCCTCATTAGCCGCTAACACTCCATCCGCTCCCACTGCAGCAGATATTGTAAGTGGCAGCTCTGGGTCTAATAGTAAACTCATCCTTCGTAATCACCGTTTTAAACAAGACCTGGGAAATATTATTAGTGGACTAGTAACTGAGGGAGAAGCAGGGCCGGTGGATCTTAAATTATGGGCTTGGACGATTGATCTCGCAGGTAATGTATCCCAGGCGAGTACCTTTTCTTCCATTCAATATTACACTGAAGGACACTTCTTTGAATTGGTCCTCAATGATGGGAGTAACCCCAAAGCGGGAGAGTACTTTGATGTTACTGTGAAAAAAGTTGATTCAGATGGGGCATTGCTTACCAGTTTCAATGGAGTAACGGTCAATTTAGCCTTTACCTGGGTGAATGAAGTGGCCTCAGTGGTTCCTGGCTTTAACAATGAAGTATTAGCCACCGCTGATAGAACCTTCAGCTATGGAGCTTTTGATTCTACCGGTACTGCATTTGTTATATACAATATTGCACGAGGTGAGCTTGCGAGTAATGAGCACACTGTTTTAAAGGTTACTGCCACCATTGCTGGGGAAGATCCTATTGAGATACTTTCTGATGCCTTTACTCTCGATGAAGCGGATATCGATCATATTAAGATTGTGGATGGAACTGAATATAATGCTTCAGCTGTTGATACTGCCAGTTTAACTGTTGGCGACACACTTGAATTATGGGCTGCTAGCTATGATATTTATGGAAACTGGATTGAACTTGTTAATGTGAGTTGGTCCAGTACCAGGGTTAGCGGTTCTGGTGATAATTATATCTATCCCAGTCATTTCACCAAAACCTACAGTAATAATACTATCTATACCGCTGTCATTGCGGGGGATGGGGTTGCTATTAAAGCGTCCCATACCTATACCAATAATGATGGTGACGAGGCTACGATAGAAGATTCTACGGGGGTTATTACTGTTACTGAATAGTCAGTTATGTCAGCAGTCCGCAGTCAGCTAAGTCTGCAGTCCGTTAAGTCCGTAGTCTGAAGTCAGGATCGGACCTCAGACTATAGACTATCAGACCCCTGACATCAGTGAATAATAAACATATTGCTAAAAGATATACCGGGCACATAGGTAACAAAATTTACTTTGTCCGCAAACGGCTAACGATAATCTATCCTCACCACTTAGGAGACTTCCGCTACCCGCCATCAGACCGTTGACTCACAGATACTGCAAGTCAGCAAGTCTGTAATCGCCTTAAACTAAAATATAGAAAATAAACATAACCAATAGAAAAAATTGTACTTGTTGTATATTTGTAATATGAAAAGTTCAAAAATAAAAAACCCCAAAAGCATCATGTGCCATTGGGGTTTTGTTAAAGTGCCCCACCCCAAAGAGAGGTGGGGGGTGAATTGTTAACTTTTGATTATGGTGTTAAATCATCAACATCCACATTCCAATAACGGAAAGTCTCTCCAGTCGCAGCACCACCCTCAGCATATTCTAATATAACAATCATGGCTCTATTTGCTGTTACATACATATCATTGGCGGGTCCTTCCATTGATATGATTACACCTCCATTGGGCAACTCTGCATCGGGGTCAGGATCCGAACCTCCATTTTCACTGAAGATATGTCCTGTGGCTATGGCCGTGGGCGAGGCTGTCTCCGTATCCGCCTGGGTATAGGTTAGAGTACTGGTATAAGTATCCTTTATCAGAACTATGTTGTATTCTGACATGATTTGACCCTTACAGGTCCATGTTGTATCAGCTCCAGTATTGACAATCGCTGAATCACAACCAAACTTAAATTCAAAGGTTCCTTTTCCATTGGCATCAATGGATACCAATTGGGCTGATATAAGTGATACATAAGGAGCTCTGTTACCTGAAATGGTAATATCAACTGCATCATCACTAATTTCAGCCCCCTCTAAGGCCTCATCTGTTGCTTTTACATTCTCTGTAATACTGATGGTGATGGTTTCACCAGTAGAAATTGGGTTGGCTAAGTTGCTGTCAATTTTGACAATCAGAGAGTCTGATCCATTTGTGAATGTGCATTCATCTGTTCCGCTACAGCTAGCTCCATAAGCCCATGCCTTACCATCAAGAGTGAAAGAATCGATTT
>CAYFLR010000012.1:116843-117840 GCA_964343805.1 uncultured bacterium
ATCACAACTTCTATCTCCACGATATAGAAGTATATCAGCGGCAAGAGTTGCTTCTGTCCAGGTGGGGCCAAAAGTTGATTCACAGGTTAGAATTGTAATGGACCATGCACTTGGAGTCTCGGCAGCTGAGACTAAGCTAGCAGTTACCGAAGTCTTTCGTAAATCATTAATGGTAACAGTTACAGGAACCAACTCAGGATCCACCGTTTGGGCTCCCGTGGATGAAAGTCCACCTGATGTACCTGTTCCAGTAGAAGCAGTTGTACTTGTTGTACTTGATGATGTACTGGCCACTTCTTCGGTGGCAGCTTCCTCTTCATCGTCCGTATCTTTGGTCTTGGTCTGTGAAAATCCACAGGCGACCAAAGTTCCAATGAGAGCTAGAATGAATGTAAATCGCATAAAGTTTAAGAATGTCTGCATAAGCGTCCCCTTTTAGTTGAACCTCAGCTTAATGTTTTTAACCTATTAAATAAAAAACATAAAAAAGACAAAATTGTCCCTATATATAATTAATCTGAATAAATGATAAAAAACTTAAGTAAAAAATAGAGAAATTAATAAGAAAAATTTATATTCTTGAAATTACTTGAATTTAATTGGTTTCAAGGCCGGTAAGTGACCAATATCGGTAGCTAGTTCCCTGCTTCAAAATGAGCAACATTTCCCGATTGCCATACATATCATCTGGGCCCACGACATTAATTATGAGTCCCCCATGAGAGATGTCGCTATCTTCTGCAATGTCATAAATATTGCCACCCGCTTCTGAAAAGGTTGAAGTTCCAGAAGACATAATGGTATCTGCCTGAGTTTGGTTGATGCTACCACCATATGTGTCATCCACTAACTTAATTTCAAAGGTGCTCATTACATCCGTGTCACATTCCCAGTTGTCTTTGATAATTGTACTTTTATCATCAATATTCGAGGTGCAATCCAGTTTCACCTTAAAGTCTCCTGCGCTGTTGGCGGCCCATTCATCGAGATAAACCAC
>CAYFLR010000012.1:117850-121691 GCA_964343805.1 uncultured bacterium
TAATGGTTGTCCCTGCACTGGTATTTTCAATGGTCACTGTGGTGGCTAAGCTTTGTGTCGTCTCTTTTGCTTCTTCTGTTATTGCCCAGGTAATGACTTCAGAGGCATCAAGGGCTGCTGTATTAAGAACAGCCTCTACTTCCACTCTAAGAGATTCTGTCTGGCCAGGGTTATAAAAAGTACAGATGGTACCGATACCAAAGCAAAAGTCATCATGATTGACCGGGTCCATTTCCCAAACTATGGTATCAAAGGTAAATGATTTCAACTCAGCCACACAATCTTGATCTTTCCGATAAAGGAGCGGACTGGCAACTAATTGTGTAAAAGTAGGGGCAAAGGTACTTGCACATCCGGTTACATCAATAGCATAAGCAGTTACACTCGTGGCATTGCTCACTAAATTAGCATTGAAGCTAGAGTAGATGTTTATTTCCACGTTACTTAAAAGGGAGGGACTGACTCCATTTAACTCGGGTTGATCTTCGTAAACATACTCAATATTATCTGTGGAAGTAGCAGAGCTTGATACACTTTTAGTTGCAGAGGTGGATGATGTTGAACTCTCACTTGTTTCTTGCTGTACGGAAGAAGACTCATCGTTATTATCGTTCTTCTTGTCCTTTTGCTCTACAAAGGAACAGGAACTCACTAATCCCATGATAAGAAGGGTCAGAAATACAATTTTAAGTCTCACATTGGGCATGGACCAATCCATTTAGGTGATAGAATCTACCTCTATCCCTTGTATTCGACAGCTTTGAGTTAATACTTGAATAAAAGGAAAAAAAGATTTAAAAAAATAATAAAAATAAATAGATAGAATACTAAAATGTATCTAGTAAAGAGTAGGTAATTGGTGACTTGGTGGTTTTATTCTTGCGATATATCCGATAACCCAAGTTATGATAGCGCCTTTTCCATTGATCGAAAACCATGTTCAAAGGAAGTATCAAATAGGGGGTTTTTGCTGTTTTTGAGTTCTTATTAAAGAGGAGTCCTCTAAATAGATAGGTGGTGGCATGTTTGAAACTTTTGTACAAGCTGCCATTGGAACTTACATCTTGATCATAAAATACAATGACATCTCCAAAAACCAGCGGGGTTTTCCTTGGATCTATGGGTTGATAATAACGATGCAGTGCGCTCCATAGCTCGTTGTGATTGATCATTTTTCTGTGATAATCGGGTTCTCTACGGATATTTATATGCTCTAAAAAGGATATCCGAGGATCGGCAAAAGCAATAGATGAGTGAAAGCAGTTCGGGCCCCGAACATTTTCGTATTTATAGAGGTTCTTTCTGGCAAATTTAGGAAAGAAGATTCTGTCTGCACGGACCCACTCCTCTTGCTGAAGTTTGAGTTCAAAAAGGATGGTCTCCAATTCTCTTTCAGTATAGAAGTTAGACATATGCAGATAGAATTTTTGTAAATTCTCACCTTTTAGAGCATTGATGTCTAGGTAAGGGATGAGCGATTTTTTTCGTGAGGCTTTTTTAATGACCCAGTTGCTAATCAGAGGGAGTATAGTACTATCAATTTTTAGATTGTATCTATTTTTTCCAGCTCTAGTGATTAACTGCTTTTTGTTTCTACTCAGTCGGCTGTAAAGTAACCTTGCCATCCCTTTACGAGCAATTCTCCGGCTAATAGATTTGAGATTTGGGCTCTTTCGTAGCTTGATACTTAAAGGTTCAGGACTGAAGCTTTTTTTGATTTTGCTACGTTTTTTTAACTGCTTTCTACTTAGAGTGACCTCCCGCACTGATAGACTGAGGGTATTTCCAGGAAAGTCGTCTGATATGAGTAGAATATCAGTAAATTCAGGTTGATTTTTTTGGGGGGTTAAATGCTCTATTGAAAGCAGTTCTTTGGCAGCTTCCGCTCCGGCCATAGGCAAGAGAGGGCATACAAATAGCATTAAATATAAGATTTTGGAAACTCCTTTTTCCATATGGGGGTTCTCGGGTAAGAAACTATAAACTTTAGAAAAAAAATGTCCTCAGCCAATATTTTTTGGGAAATAACAGGGGAAAAGGGTGCAAGATTTGATTGCCTATGCTAAAATTTAATGAAGCAAGCCAAAAAACTAAATAATAAACGACATCAAAGGAAGGGTGTATGACTAAACGAGTTTTAATCGCTGATCGCAGCAAACCCAGTGTGGTTATCATCTCGGAAATGCTAAAGGATAAGTATCCAGATGTCTCTATTTCAATAGCCTCCACGGGTCGAGAAGTCTTAAAATGTGCAAAAGAGATAAAATTAGACTTGGTGGTGATGGAATTCTTCCATGATGATATTGATGGAGTCGAAGTGGCAAAGAGATTAAAAAAGCTAGATGCCCGCATTCCCATCATTTTTACTACTTTTGAGAATGAAGACTTCTATGATTCCTACAACAAGGATCTATTTTATTTCCAAGATTGCTCTTCAATCCAGTACAAGCCAATTAAAACCAAGCAATTTGAAAAAGTGGTTGATAAATACTTACAGCCAGGAGCTAGAGTTGAAAGACGGTTTAACACCAATCAGCCCTTGTCTTTTAAGGTGAAGCATCGTCGAACTCGACGCAAAAAAGAGTGGCATGGAGTCATGGAAAATATGAGCCTTAGTGGCTTTTGTCTTTCCAATATAGAAGAGTCCTTGGTTGGAACCGAAGAAACTATTGAGTTTGATTTTCATTCTCTCTTTAAGAAAAAATCCAAGAAAGGTGCTGATTTTACTATAAAGGGTGAAATCCTTTGGGTGGATAAAGAAAATGGAAAATGTGGTGGAATAATCAAGACACCCACCAAGAAAAACCATAAAGAGATATTGAGTTACTTAAAAGAGGTTATGATTCAAGATACTTACAATCAGGCCAAGGCTGAATTTCTATAAAGTAACATAAGTCCATCACCTAAAGGAATCAAGCTGGTTCTAAATCCTTCCAGATGAGCCATCTGGTGGTTAAAATCACTGAGAACTCGCACCGACTCTTTAGGAGATGGAAGAGCCTTGTGATCATAATCTGCCACCCATCCTTTAAATAATACATTGTCAAAAATCGCCATCCCATCCTCTTTCAACAAGGGAAGAATTAAATTGAAATACTCTAGGTACTGATCTTTACGTGCGTCAACAAAAATAAAGGAGTAGCTCTTAGATGTTGAGACCTCCTCTTCGAGTAGTATCCTAGCATCTCCTTCTAATAATCGGATAGGAGCTTTGGAATATCTTTGAAAATTAGCTTTGGCGAGTTTGCAGTTCGGCTTTGAAAGCTCTAGTGTAGTGATATCTTTGAGGGAGGGAGACATTTTTTGAAAAAAGAGTGATGAATAGCCTATGGCTGTTCCTACTTCAAGAAGACTATCGGGCTTTTTCAATGCCAGCAGGGTTGAAAGCAGTGGCATCACCTCTTTTTTTAAGATGGGTACTTGGTTTTTATTGGCAAAATCACGCAGCTGGGGAAATGGCTCATTAAAAGGAGAACTCCAATTTGTTAGGAATTCAGCTAAGTTAGCGTTATGGAAGAAATGGGGGGCTGGTTTTATTGAAGTCATAGGTTTTTCTCATTGCTAGAAGGTTGCACAGTGACTATTTCGTAGTAACAGAAAAGTTTTAGTAAAGAAAAATAAAAAAGTTCCGAAGCAAATACCAGGAGATTTTAAATACCAGTTTTTTAGAGAGTCTATAATGGAAGAGAGCATTGCCCAATTAGATTATAACCATCTGGAGCTAATTGAATTTACCATCAATCGAACCTCCTCAACAGGACAGGTTTGTGAAGGTATATATGGGGTCAACGTGGCTAAAGTCCGTGAAGTGATCCGCTTACCTAAAATAAATGAGTTCTCT
>CAYFLR010000012.1:121770-132477 GCA_964343805.1 uncultured bacterium
GTGGGAATTTTTGAGCATCGTGGAGTCCCGGTCCCCGCTATTCACCTTGCCAAATTTCTGGGAGAACGTGATTATCCGGTGGCAGAAACAGCTCAAGTCTTAATCTTAGAGTTTAATAACCGTCACGCAGGATTTATAGTGGAATCTACTAAGAAAATTAGGAAGGTCTCTTGGAACCGAGTTCTTCCTCCCTCTTCTGATTGTCTAGAAGGTATTACAGGGATGACTTTAATTGAAGACAGTGAATTCTTGTTTATTTTAGATTTTGAAATGATTTTAGAAAGGATTGAGGGCCGTAGCTATGGCCAGAATATGGATAGTGGTAAAGCGGTAGAGGCCATTAAGAAAATGAGGTCCCCTAATCAAAAGGTCATTATGCTGGTTGATGACTCAGCTACAGCCAGAAAAGCTTTGTCTGGTATGCTTTCTAATTCCATATTTGAACTAATTGAAGCAAAAAATGGGATTGAAGCCCTTCATCTGCTTAATCAATATCATGACGAAATGAAGGCAAGTGGTAGTAATAAGCTCGGCATTGACCTTATAATCACTGATTTAGAAATGCCTCAGATGGATGGTCTTACTCTTACTTCCAAAATTAAAGAAGATCCTAATTTTGAAAATGTTCCGATCATTATGCACTCGTCTTTATCAGGACAAGCCAATGTGGATAAAGGTGAAAAGGCAGGTTGTGACTACTATGTGGTGAAATTTAATCAAAAAGAAGTTATTGCCGCAATCACAGATGCCCTAAAATTAGGTTAGCTTCCCCTTTCTATTTGCTTAAATAAATAAATTAATCTACACTTGCTCCCGCTTCATTTATCCTGAATCCTCAGAACTTTTGGATTTATGAGGATAGAGGATTTATTTTTATAGATGGGTGGGTTATGTCCGAACTATTGCATTCTCTTAATTACGTCGATTTTGAAAAACCCATAGTGGATCTTCACAATAAAATCGAAGAGCTAAAAGGGATCTCTTCCACTGGAGAAGTAAGTTTTGATAGTGAAATAGGTCATTTAGAAGGTGAGTTAAAAATCCTTAGAGATGAAATATTCAACTCCCTCACTCCGATTCAAGTGTGCCAACTGGCACGGCATCCTATGAGGCCCTATACTCTCGATTATATCCAGCATCTTTTTACCGACTTCACCGAACTTCATGGAGATCGGAAATTTGCAGATGACCCTGCTATAGTAGGAGGTATGGCCTATTTTAACCAGCAGAGTGTTATGATTATTGGTCATCAAAAGGGAAGAGGCACCAAAGAGGGTCTTCACCGAAATTTTGGTATGCCACGACCTGAAGGTTATCGTAAAGGGATAAGGCTCATGAAAATGGCCGATCAATTTAATTTACCAATTATTACTTTTATCGATACTCCAGGGGCTTATCCAGGCGTAGGTGCGGAAGAAAGAGGTCAGGCTGAGGCCATCGCTGAAAGTTTGTATGTAATGTCTCAACTCAAAGTGCCGATTATTACCTTTATAATTGGAGAAGGTGGTTCGGGTGGAGCCCTTGCATTGGCAGTACCCAATGAACTTCATATGTTAGAATACTCCACTTTCTCGGTGATCTCACCAGAAGGATGTGCTTCCATTCTATGGAAAGATAAAGATCAGGCTGCCACTGCGGCTGAAAGCTTAAAGCTTACTGCCGAAGACCTTTTAGGGTTAGACGTTATAGACTCTATACTCAAAGAGCCGGTGGGAGGGGCTCATCAGGATGCAAAACAAATGGCAGATACCATATCACAAAGCATAACCTCTTTTTTGAAGCACTACCAAGGATTAGAAAAAGAGGAAATATTAGAACGCCGTTTGAAGAAGTTAAGGAATTTAGGATTAGTTCATTTGGATGATAAATCTCGTAAATAAATTGAATCAAAAACTTGGAAAAGGTATATCATGTCACAAATTAGTCAGCATTCCCCAATTATCGTTGCTATTGATGGTCCTTGTGGTTCAGGTAAAAGCACAGTAGGAAGAGAAGTAGCCGATAAACTCTCATTCCCTTACATTGATACCGGAGCCATGTATCGTTCGGTGGCTCTGTTCGTTAAAAACCATGAAATTGATCTCGATAATGAAACAGCAATTAAAGAGATGCTGAATCAGGTAAAGATAGACTTTCAAGAGGGAGAAGGTGGGCAGCGAGTCTTTTTATGTGATCAAGATGTCACTTCTGACATTCGAACCGATGAAATCTCCCTAATGGCCAGCCGAGTTTCAAAAATCCCCTTGGTTAGAAAAGCCCTCGTTCCTATGCAACGAGAAGTAGCTAAAGGGAAAAAGGGGGCTGTATTAGATGGTAGGGATGTGGCTACTGTTATTTTTCCTGAAGCACCCGTTAAAGTATTTTTGACTGCTCAAGAAGAAATAAGGGCACGTAGAAGATTTGATGAGATGGTAAGAAGAGGGATGAATGTAGAATTTAAGCAGGTTCACAGCGATCTTCACAAGAGAGATATGGAGGATAGGCAACGTGAATGTGACCCTTTAAGACAAGATAAGGATGCTGTTTTAATTGACTCCAGTGAATTGACCATTGAACAAGTGGTGCAAAAAATCGTTAAGCTGGCTAATTCATTTCTATAATTGATGCTAGGGTCATCACAACATGTGTTGACAGTGCATTTAATCATATGATACTGATGCCAAACTATAGTTTCTATCCCTTTGCGTTAGCGAAGGGTGATATTCAGTCGGGAGGACATAAATTTTATGACCAATATTCAGGACCAATTATTAGATGCTGCAGATGAGTGGGAAGAGGACGAGGATGAACTCGAAGGAGATGATTCGTTTGCCCAGTTATTTGAGCAAAGCCAGTTTGACCAAATCAAACTGCACAATGTAGTGAAAGGAAAAGTTGTTAAGATTGAGAATGACTTTGTCATTGTCGATGTGGGACACAAAACCATTGGACAAGTTTCACTGCACGAATTCACAGCGGTTGAAGGTGAAGAGCCAGTTCACGTTGAAGACGAAGTGGATGTATTTATCGATAGCTTTGAAGATGATCGAGGCCTCATGGTTTTATCTAAGCATAAAGCCGATATGATGAAAGCCTGGGATCAAATTCAGTCTGCTACTGAAAAAGATGAAGTGATTGAAGGTAAAATTGTAAGTAAAGTGAAGGGTGGACTTGCTGTTGATATTGGTGTGAAAGCTTTCTTACCAGGATCTCAAATTGATCTTCGTCCTATCCGAAACCTTGATAAATTGATCGGACACACTTACAAATTTAAAGTGATCAAGTTTAACAAGAAACGTGGCAATATCGTTCTTTCTCGAAGAGCTCTCTTAGAAAAAGATCGTGAAGCCTTAAAAGAGAAAACACTTAAGACTATCAAAGAAGGCGAAATCTTAATGGGTGTTGTAAAGAACATCACCGATTACGGTGCATTCATTGATTTAGGTGGTGTAGATGGACTCCTTCACATTACCGATATGTCTTGGGGACGAATTTCTCATCCATCTGAATTGTTTCAAGTGGGCGATGAAATTAAAGTTAAAATTCTTAGCTTTGATCGTGAAAAGCAAAGAGTTTCTCTTGGTCTTAAACAGATCTTACCTGATCCTTGGGAGCAAGCGTCTGAAAAGTATGCACCCGGTATGAAGGTTAAAGGCCGCGTGGTTAGCATTGCTGACTATGGTGCATTTGTTGAATTAGAAGAGGGAATCGAAGGTCTTATTCATGTATCCGAAATGTCCTGGTCTAAACGCAATAAATCCCCATCCAAGTTTGTTGAAGTGGGTCAAGAAGTTGAAGTTCAGGTTCTTGAAATTTCCACCGAGAACAAACGAATCTCCTTGGGTATGAAGCAGATTACTCCAAATCCTTGGTTAGAGATTGCTAGCAATTATGAAGCGGGTCAAATCATCAAAGGTAAAATCAGAAACATCACTGATTTTGGTCTTTTCATCGGCATCGAAGATGGAATTGATGGTTTAGTGCACGTATCTGATATTTCTTGGACAGAGCGAGTAAAACATCCTGGTGAAATGTTCACTAAGGGACAAGAAATTGAAGCTAAAGTACTTAACATTGATGTTGATAACGAACGCTTCTCTTTAGGTATTAAACAACTTGAAGAAGATCCATGGGAAAAAGCAAAAGAAACCTACGCAATTGGTTCCTCCTCCAAGGGTATTGTTCTTAGAACAGCTGCTTTTGGTGTATTTGTTGAACTAGAGAAAGGCGTAGAAGGACTTATTCACCTCTCTGAATTAGATGAAGCCGAAGTAGAAAAAGCGGAAGATATTTGCAAAGAGGGCGATGAGTTGGAATTTGTCATTCTTTCCTTTGACGCTAAAGAGCGTAAAATTGCCTTGAGTCGCAAGAAATTCTTAACTGGTGAAGAAGTAATTCCAGAGCCAGAAGAAGAAGATGCTGAAGAGCAAGAGCCACAAAGCGCAATGGGCGAAGCCTTCCAGAAAGCTCAGAAGCAACAAGATGTTGTTGAGCCTGAGTAAATTAAAAAGATAAGCGATCCATTTAGTATTCGATACTAAGGAGAGCTCTTGCAAAGTAAATAAAAAACCCTCTTAACGGAGGGTTTTTTTTTATCTACCCTCTCCTTAAATTCAAAGTCTTTCCCCTTCTTTGAGGATACAGGATAGACGAATGAATTAAATGATGATAGCATCCGCTTCTAAGGAGGATACTAATGAAAACTAGCCCATTAACAATGATATTTGCTACTATCGGTGGACTCGCAGTGCTGGCCATGTTTATGTTTTTTATTATGGTGACTGTATCCCTTGGGCAGATCGGTGAAATAGCCAGATCGAATATGCCAAAACTGAGTCATGCAGATTATAAACTCGGTGTAGTTGAAATAAAAGGTCCTTTATTAGATGCCAAAAAACCTCTCAAACATCTCAAAATATTTGCTGAAGACCCTTCCATTAAAGGGATCTTGGTTCGGATTGATTCCCCTGGGGGGTCGGTTGTACCTGCTCAGGAAATCTATCGGTTAATTCAAAAAATAAAGCAAAACAAAAAGGTGGTTGCTTCCTTAGGAAATGTGGCTGCCTCTGGAGGTTATTATATTGCTTCAGGTGCTGACTATATAGTGGCCAATCCCGGAACTCTGACTGGTAGCATAGGCGTTATTTTACAAAACTTAAATATCAAAGATGTGTTGGGGTTGGTTCATTTAAAATCGGTTGTAATGAAATCCGGTAAATATAAGGACATATTGTCTCCTCTAAGAGAGATGCTCACTGATGAGAAAGAGTTAGTTCAAAATGTGTTAGATGACGTTCATTTGCAGTTTAAAAATGATGTGGCCAAAGGGCGAAAGCTCCCTTTATCTGAGATAGATAAAATCGCTGATGGAAGGATTTTTACTGGCTCCCAAGCTCTTCAATTTAAATTGGTTGATGAGTTAGGTGGTCTTGATGAAGGGGCTAAATATATTGCAAAGGAATCAAAACTAGAAGGGCAGTATGAGCTCATTTATCCGAAGAAAAGCCCAATCAATAAATTAGAAGAATTAATCGGTCAAATGGAAAGTATGTTAGATATAGCAGAAATAGCATCATGGAAAAGGGAGGGGTTATGAAGGGGATTGTGAAGCTGCTGAAGTTACTTATGCTACTGAGTGTGCTGTTGGCGGGTGTGGTTTTTTGCCTTAAGAATCAAAATGAAGTGATAATCTACTTTTTCAATATTTCTAAGGTGCCCTTTCCAATGTATATGGTTCTCTTGGGAGCTTTTTTCTCCGGAGTATTTTTGACTTCACTTTACGGAATTGTAGAGTTCCTCTCCATGTCCAATCGCATTCGCATTCTAAAAAAGAAGCTTAAAAAGAATGATCAGGAATTACAATATTTAAGGACGATGCCTTTAGAAGGTGATAGTATTGAAGGGATTAAAGAGGAATCAGATTCTACCTCTACCTTGATAAAAGAATCTGAACCCAAAGAGAGTTCTCCGGTTGAGTCATAAAACCCAGGTTGTGAGCAAGAATACCTACTGATGGAACAATACGTCTTTATTATACTTTCTATATTATTAGCCTTCTTTGCAGGTATATGGCTCTCTTTTATAGTAATCAAACGCAATGAAGATCGACTTCTGCGTGGTATGGGAAAGAGAAAAGATGGATACAATCCTCTTGATTCCTACCTAAAAGGGCTTATTTTATTAGTAAAAGGAGATCTTGCTGGAGCTACTAAAGTCTTTACTCAAGTGGCAAGTAATGACCCTGAGAATCTAGATCTTTACTTCATCATAGCCAGTCTCTCACGTAAATCAGGGGCTCTCAACAAAGCACTGAAGATTCACGAGAATATCATCGTGAGAGAACCTAATAATAAAAAAATGGTGGTGAATGCTCTCATAGAGATGGGAATGGATTATCGGCAAGCCGGTCTATTGGAGAAATCTCGTGATGTGCTTTTACAAGCTTTAGAGGTAGATAATAAAAATGAAGAGGCTCATCGGCAGTTAGTGGGTGTCTTAGAAGAGATGGACCTCATTGATGAGGCTTGTAACTATGCTGGCAAGTTACAGAAAATTACTGGAGAAGATATTAAAACCTGGGTGGCTTATCTATACACTAAACAGGGGCGCCATTTTACAGAGGATAAAAAGATAAAAGAGGCAAAGCGGGCCTTTAGTAAAGCCATCAGTACCGATATTGACTTCTTAGAAGCCACTTTTGAATTGGGCAAACTTTGGCTATTAGAAGGAAATAAAAAGAAAGGCTTTCCGCTATTTCAAAGTCTTTTAAAGAGTCCTCATTTTCCAACTATTGTGGTATTCGATACGGTTTATCAATATGTAAAAGAGGGCAAATGGAGCTCGGCCCAGCTGCAGGAATTCTTAATTTCGGTAGAACATGAAATGCAAAGCGAGCCAGCTTATCAATACTTTCTAATCTTAAGTCAAATACTTTCAGGTCAAAAAGATCGGATCGTGAAGCAGCTGGTGGACTTTAGTCAGGAAAACCCCTCCTTTTTAGAATGCTTCCCCATTTTGAATCGTTTATTAGATGAATCTGAGATAGAGAGTCAGAGCCGGCAGCTATTAAGACTGCTTTTGCAAGTGAATCAACATATGTTTAAAAGGTCTTATACCTGTGAACATTGTGGGTATACAGATACTATCTATAATTCTCGCTGCGTCAAGTGCCGCCGCTTTAACACCATAAATTCGAGTTGGTAATGAAATTTAATGTACGTCGTCTCTGTTTTGATATTTTATTTCAAGTCTTTTACAAAAATAAAGATTTGGATCAAACAATAACTAAGAAATTTACCAAGGAAGTTTCAAGTCGAGATCGAAGGTTTTGCTATGAAGTCTGCTATGGCACCGTTCGATGGAAAACCAAATTAGAATGGATTGCTTCCCAGATTGCTAAGAGAGACACTTCATCGATTGATGATAAAGTTCTGACTGTACTTGCCTTAAGTATTTATCAAATTCTCTATATGGATAATACACCTGCAAGAGCTATTGTTCATCAAGGGGTAGAGTTAACCAAAAGTCTCAAGTTGTTTAAAGCTAAAGATTTCGTCAATGCCATCTTACGATCAGCAACCAATCAAAAGGAATTTTTTCGTAAAATTGAAAAGAGGAACGATGATGGTGGCGAGTTCTCTTTACTCTATTCTTACCCTGCTTGGATGGTGGATCGTTGGCTACTCCGATTCGGGAAAGAAAAAACCATCAAGCTTCTCACCACCAGTAATGCTCAAGCGCCTATTCGTATTCGTATCAATCAATCTCAGATATCAACTTCCTTTGAGGAGTTTAGTAAGTCCCTTTTGAAAAAATATCGGATTCAATCTTTTAAGAGACCTCTGCCTGGCTGCTTTCAATTAAAAAATTTTGCTGATTTACCTCAGAATGAGGAATTTAGAGCAGGAAAAATTTATATTCAAGATGAAGCTTCTCAATTGATTGCTCATGTTTTGGGTCCGGCTCCTAAAGATCGCATTCTGGATCTATGCAGTGCTCCTGGGGGAAAGCTTTCTCACATATATGATTTGGTTGAAGGAGATTTAGACCTCACTGGAATTGATCGCTCCCAAGAGAAAATTGCCTTAATAGAGGAAAATCTAAGCAGGATGAACATGAATGGGGTTAATCTCTTAGTTGCCGATGCCTCTACCTATAAAAGTCGGAAAAAATTTGATAAAATATTGTTAGATGCTCCCTGTTCCAGTTTGGGGGTGCTCCGAAGGCACCCAGGTATTAAATGGAGAGCCAAAAAGAGTGATATCGACTCCTTGGCTGAAATCCAGTATGATCTTTTAAAAAATGCGAGTAAGTTGCTTCGTAAGGGGGGGGAGCTAGTATATAGTGTTTGTTCTTTTGAACCTGAGGAAACGAGTTTATTAATCGAAAAGTTTCTGGAAGAAGAGAGCTCTTTTTCCATTGTAAAAGCGGATAAACAACTTCCTCCAGTTTATAGAAAGTATTTTACAAAAGAGGGCTGGTTTTATAGTATACCAATAGAACGTGATGATTTAGATGGCTTTTTCTTGGTAAAATTAAAAAGAACCAAATAATCCCTGTAATTAATTTTGGTTTTATAAAGGTGGTGAAGGTGGTGGTAAAGAAATTTAAAAACCAACTCAAAAGTAAGAAACCCCTTCTCCTCTCTCTCTTTTTCTTACATTTCTTTATGGCTACTTCCTCTCTTTCTGCGGCAAATTTTGATTTTAGAACTTTTTCCGCCATGAAAGATTTTATAATAGAGCGAGTGGCCGAGGCTGATAGTAGAATTTATTTTATTACTTCTAGCCTAGCCTCTACGGATATTGCAACAGCCCTTATACTAGCCAGCTTTAGAGGAGTGACAGTTCGGGTCTTAGTGAATCAAAAAGATGTTTACTCTGCCTATTCACGCTACCGTTATTTAAAGAATAATGCAGTGAATGTCAGGTCGGCCTCCTTTGTTTCCAACTATCCCTACAGCGTTTTGGTGATAGATAACAAAACCTATAAGTATTTAGGGGTCCTATCAAAATTTTACACTAAGGCCAGCTACCGAATGGAAATTCTAGCCGGGCAGAAAACAGCCGAGTTTTTTGCCCAGAAGTTTCATCATTATTATAGGGGGGGAATTGGAGTTGACCCTGGTTCTTTCTTAATCCGTGTTCCCCAAAAGTATGCGGTGCGTAGGGCAGGGGCCAAAAGAGGTTCTGTCAACTCAAGGAAACTACCTCAAAGAACTATTATCCAAAAGAGAAATGCTATAAGGCATCAAATTGATCGTCAGAAATATAATTCCTCTGGAGCTACTAGTACGGACGTGCCGGTGATATCAGAAAAGGCTAATGAACAGCCATTTGAGATTGAGAATATTGAAGAAAAAGAGTCTCCTGATGAAGAGTCTTTATAATTTAACCTCAAATTAGGGTCTATAAGAATAAATGAAAATCAGTATTAAAGAACAGATGGTCAACTTAGTGATTGAGAAGATGAGTCAAGCACTATGTAACTACTTTCGAGTCTCGGTCACTGGGATTAAGAATATTCCTAAAAGAAAAGGCGGAATCATTATTGCCAACCATGGCAGTTGCACTGGGTTTGATGGGATTGTTTTATATCAACAAATCGTTGAGCAAACAGGACGCAACCCTCGAATTATGGTTCACCCTTCATGGTTTAGAACCAATGCTCTTTCAGCCTTAATTAAGAAGTTTCATCTGATTGAGGCCAAACGAAAGAAGGCTCTTGAAGTCTTAGAAGATGGTGAACTGCTTATTTTGTTTCCTGAAGCCGAGCAGGGTAATTTTAAACCGGTGGAAAAAAGCTATCGTCTCCAGAAATTTCAAAAGGGATTCGTTCACTTTGCCACTGAGGTGGGATGTCCTGTTATCCCTACCTGTATTGTAGGTGCGGAAGAGGCGAATATTAACTTAGGTCGGACGAGTATTTTGAAAGATATAATTGCTGTTGACCTTCCCCTTCCCTTGAATATTGTTCCCCTTCCTTCTAAGTGGCATATTCACTTTATGCCTAAGCGTAAGGTGGGTGAGTTAAAGGAAGGCACTCGCGATGAAATGATGCAAAAAGCTGAACTTTTTAAACAACTGATGCAAAAAGAGCTAACCAAAATGGTGGAGTCCAGAGACTTTGTCTACCTTCCTGACAAAGCAGAGAATTTTCTGGAAGATATCCAAAAGCATCTCCTTTCCATTGATTACTCCAAACTCTTAAAGTAAGAAAGGATTTCCATGAGACTCATAAAATACACTTTAATGATAGTACTTACTTTTTTTTTAGTTCAGTGTAAATGTGGTCTAGATAAGGAGATTGAAGGTCCCAAGGAGATCTTAACCAAGTATTTAGAGCTGGTGATCAACATCACCCATGAAAACCAAAAAGAGGATCTCCTTAATCTGACTACAGGTGATTTAAAAGCAGCGCTTCTGGATGCAGATACTGAGACTTTTACTCAGACTTATCTAAAGAAAAAGTATGAAGTGTTTAGTTATGCTATCAATGAATTTGAAAAGGTTTCCGACAAAGAGGCTATGGTTAACTTTACCATTAAATACAGAGATCAAACAAAGGGGGCTACTTCGGATAATGTTATTGTAGAAACTGAAAATGATGTGTACTTTAACCTAGAACAAGGAGAGTGGTTGATCTCTTCTATTGTGCCTAGAGATGCCTCCTTAGATTTTATCACCGGATTGAAAATAAAGGGCTCGAGAACTACAGAGCCAGTATCAG
>CAYFLR010000012.1:132524-134539 GCA_964343805.1 uncultured bacterium
CCAACCTAGATGCTTTAAGGGCAGAGTTTCAAACCTACTTTAATAATAATATGAAAGCCTACTTCAGTGGCAAAGAAGATATTCATAAAGCGATTATCTATGCCTTATCTGGAGAAGGAAAAAGGGTGCGCCCCCTCTTACTTTTAGCAGCGAGTGCCTGTGTGGGGGGGGATAAAAATCTAGCGATGATAGCTGCCACTTCGGTAGAAATGATCCATACATACTCCCTCATCCATGATGATTTACCCGCGATGGATAATGATGATTACCGTAGAGGCCGCCTCACTGTTCATAAAGTTTTTGACGAAGCCGTGGCCATTTTAGCTGGAGATGCTTTGGTTACAGAGGCCCCTCGCTTTTTACTTTTGAAAACTCAAGCCGAAGATGTAACTGCTTTACAACGGTCTAAAATGGTTGAGGTGCTATTAGATGCTGCGGGTATTAGGGGTATGGTCTGGGGACAGGCTATCGATATGGCTAGTACGGCCAGTAAAGAAAGAGCTTCCTTTGCCAATCTGGAGAAGCTCCATTTACTCAAAACAGGGCGTTTGATTCAAGTCTGTCTGACTTTGGGTGCTTTGACAACGCCTTCTCAACATCTCCAAAGTGAGGTGTTGACCGAGTTTTATAGGATGGGTCGAGCCTTAGGTCTTGCTTTTCAGATGGCGGATGATCTATTAGATATCAAGGGAGACTTATCATCTATGGGGAAAACCCCTGGAAAGGACATAGAACAAGGAAAGTTGACCTATCCTCATCTTCTAGGGGTTCCGCAAACAGTTGAGAGAGTAAAAAAATTATTTTCTGCATCACACCATAGTCTTAATATTGTCTCATCTAATGTAAAAGATGGAAATCCTGACTTATTAGAAGCTATCATTGTTTATTTTGAAAAAAGACTTGGAGAAATACTTCTCTAGATTATAAAAAAAGCCAAAAAATACTTGACTGAGATTTAAATATGATATACTGTGACTATGTTTGATTCGGCATCGGCCGTGGACCTTGTGTCTTCAATTCAAGGTGTATATTATAAAAAGGGTTTAACTATGAAAAAAGCAATGGAAAACCGTTATCCCCACTCTGCAGAGCTTTTTAGATTCTGTAAGCAGGTGTTAGATAATAAATATCAAAATACCCGAGTGATCGACCAAGATATCGGTCAAATCTTGAATTATGATCCTGCCGATTGCAGTCATTGGAAAAAAGGTCGTAAAAATATCAAATCCATTTATGCTATAAAACGGCTCTCTGAGCACCTTGAGGTGGATGAGAAGATCTTATTTGATATCGTTTCTGGCGAATCTGATATGCAAGAAGCCATGTTTGAATACACTGGTTACAAATCTTTTTCTATAGATCCTAAGTTGAAAGAAGTGGCTCGCAAAGATTTCTATCGTAAAGATCCCCGTAATTGGTCCAGAGAAAAAGAAGAGAATCTATTTAAACAGTTCAATGTCGAGCGTTCTAAGATCCATGATGCTGTTGCTAAAGTTTATGAAAAAATCAATTTTTCTGAAGTTCCTCTCTATCTTCCCGAGGTGATGAGTTATTATCCTGAACTCACTTTAGAGCCTGCTGATAAGCCGGTAGACGAAGTGGCGCGCATTCAAAAATTAGGTGATGGCCGCATTGTCATTTCTCATACCAATGGTCCAATGAAACCTTATATTCGTTATGCTATTGCTAGAGAGTTAGGTAAGTACTTTCTCTATAAAGAGGGGGAACTGGATCTCTCGGCTAAACAACAAAAGCTTTCGCCTTTGCAAGAAGCTGAAACCTCTCTTTTTGCAGGAAAACTTCTAATTCCTACCAAGCAATTGCAAGAAGTGGTTAAGACCATGGCAATTAAGAAAGATATTCTTCTCCAATTAGCCGATCTTTTTTGGGTATCTAAGACTCTTATGAGCCTACGCTTTAAAGATTATATCGAGTTTGGTGACTAATAAACCCAATTTCTAGCCCTTCTATAGGGGTTTTTCTTATATAATTATCTAAATAACTTCATCTTTAAT
>CAYFLR010000012.1:134549-136149 GCA_964343805.1 uncultured bacterium
ACTTTGAATTGTCTCATTTTTACGGTAAACTAGTAAAATAATACTATTATTCTTTTAATTGCTAATTCATGAATGCAGGTGAAAAATGGGTCAGTTACTGCAAAACGTTGCCATCGTGGACAGCGATAGCTATTCCAAGAGTTCCTTACGCCGTCTGTTAATCCAAATTGGAGTGGGTGAGGTGGATCTCTTTGAAGATGGTGAAAGCTTTATGCGGCACCTAAAGACAGGCGCACCTTGTCAGCTCCTACTCATTGACCTACATTTACCTAAGATGCCTGGGGTGGAAGTTTTAAAGCAGCTGAAGAATTTTGATAAATATGAAGATATGCCCAGTATCATCATTGCTTCCAATTTAGAGAAAAAGGATCTGGTACAAGCCCTGAATTTAGGTGCCATTGACTATATTACCAAGCCCTTTAACCTGCAAACTGCGAATGAGAAGGTGACTAAGGCGGTCAATGTTATTAGAAAACCGAGTCCCTTAAAAAAGTATCTGGATGCCATTCGCGGGTATATCAAACAAAAGAAGATTGGAGAGGCTAATAAACTCATTGGAGCGGTATTAGAGAAATACCCCACCAACCAAAAAGCACTCTACTTTAAAGGCTATTTAGGTTTAATTACGCAAAAAACCAAAGAGGCGGTGAAGATTCTTTCCGATTTGACTGATTCCCATCCGAGCTACCTTAAGCCCTATACTTTGTTGCACCAATACTACGTTAAAACGGGTAATAAAGAGCAGGCTCTTAAAATAAAAGAGAAAGAGTTAGAGCAAAATCAAAATGATACCGATGGCATCTTAGGGTTGGTGGAGGAACTTTTTGCTGTCAAACAGATGGATAAAGCCTTAGAGTGGCTGGAAATTCTTATTAAAAACGATAGTGACAATATTCAAGGTCTGACTATCTTAGCCAAAATATATGAAGGGAAAGGGGAGAGAGAGAAGGTAAGAAAAACCTATGAGAAGCTTTTCTCTTTATCCAAGTCTAAGGATATTGCTCTTGCCCTTACAAATGAGTATCTACAAATTGATGAGATAGCCAAAGCCATGGATATCTTTGATAAGATTCCGGCGGATGATGAAAATATCACCTATATGCTTTGCAAAGCTGAGATTGCTTATGCAGAAAAAAAGGTGATGCCAGCGGAGAACACCTTTGCTCAGATTCTTAACAAAGACCCTCAGAATTTAAGAGCCATTATGGGGCTAGCTCGAGTTTCTTTTTTACGCAGCAACTTTGAAGATGCAGAAGATTACTTAAGCAAAGTGACTAAGATCGATCCCGATAATATGGAAGCCAAGCAATTACTCCTCGAATCCATGTTTCTAAGGAAAGATTTTGAAGAGAACCTGGATAAAATAGTCAAAACAAATGATAAGTTGGTTAAGCAGGGAATGGACCTCAAGTTTGCTAAAAAGGTGGCCCACTTTTTTGAGAGTAAAGGGTTAATCAAAGAAGCCTATCAACATATCCAGAACTTTATTCCCGATAATATGCAAGACTTAGATCTTCTTGTCGGGGCCGGTCGGATGGCTGTACATTTAGACAGTATGTTGAGAGCTCAAGAATACTTAGATTTAGCTAAACAGGCTGAT
>CAYFLR010000013.1:0-1966 GCA_964343805.1 uncultured bacterium
TGTGGTAACAATATTTTAGCAGAATCTTTCATGCCCCTTTTTTTGATGAAGAGCCAAAAACACCTTCAACGAAAGTTTGAGGTGTTTTTTGGCTGGAAAAGCATAATGAGGTCCCAAACTCGTCCAACCAGGCACCCTTTACTTTTAAAAGCGGACTGAAAACTGGTTAATGATTTATTAATAACTTCTGAGGCCGCTTTTTACCTAAAAAGCGGCCTCAGAGTCCTTTAATAAGCTATTAGTAGAGTATGAGGCCATTATTGAAGGTAAAAGTGGCCTCTAAACTCGTTAATATTTTATTAGAGGGTTTTGGGGCCACAGGCACCGAGTGTTTATGAACAGAAAAGACTGAGGGGTAATAGCGAACGCTCCCGAAAGAATATCGAGGGGGTGTAATGTTCCCCTGAATATCAATGAGAACCTTGGGTTTAGATACCAGTAACCCATAAAAAACCATCCTTCAATTGACATTGACCTTACGTCACCCTTTATAATGGAAATTGAAACCACAGTATGTGAGGCTGCAATGTTTTCAATAGGAAAAATGTCTAAAAAATCAGGTGTGAGTAAAAGAACCCTTAGATTCTATGAAACCAAAGGTTTAATTTCTCCAGAGATCTCTCCCAAAAACAACTATAGATATTATAGGGAATCTGATCTAGGTAAAATTGAAGAAATCCAATCACTAAAAAGTATTGGTTTTTCGCTAGATCAAATATCTGAACTACTCAATGCAAAACCTGAAGTACAAACTCAAGAAAGCTTAAAAGACATTCTAAGCAGAAAATACACTCAGTGCATTAAAGAGATGGAAAAATTAGCACGTCAAAAAAAAGTTATGTTCTCTTTATTACAGCAGTTCGCAAACCAGCGTGACATCCCTTTGAATAGTATCTTCAAGACAAGAGCGAAAGGCAGTATTTATCATTTACCAGTCAAAGATGAATTAACCGTTTTAGAAGCCGTTTGTACTAATGATATAAAAAAGGTTCAAAAGGCAATTAATAGTGGCGGAGATGTGAATGAAATTGAAATTAGAGGCCGAACCCCTTTAATTATCGCCGCTGGAAATGGCTATAGTGAAATCTCCAAATTATTAATTCAAAAAAAAGCCAACCTCGATATTTGTGATGATCTAGGATGTTGTGCGCTGATGAGAGCAGCCCTTTGCCCATCTGCTCAATCTATGAAGTATTTAATTTATAACGGAGCTATAATTGATAACCCTGATTATTGGGGGACGACTCCCCTAATCGGAGCTGCCTATCACAATAAGGTGGAATCTGTTAAATTACTGCTTGAAGCTGGAGCCGATATAAACTTTCAAGACAATAAAGGAAGAACTGCCATAGACCATGCAAAAAGAAAGACTTTGAAAGAGATGGTTGAGTTATTAGAAGCTCATAAAGCTTAAGACTTTTTTCATTAATACCGTCATCTTTTATGCTATTGTATTAAAAAATTTCACAGAAAAACCTAACCAGGGTAGTTAAGAGTGAAGGCTTATCAAGTCACATTAATCGGAGCAACGATCACCGGCAACAGGGGAGCCGAATCCATGCTAAGAGCGGCGATTCAGCATATTCCTAACTATATAGAAGATTCGGTTCAGTTTACTCTTCTATCACTTTACCCCAAAGATGATATGCAAGCCGATTTCAATTTACCTCTTAAAATAGTAAATTGCTCTCCGATAGTTCTCGTTTTTGTCGTATTACCAATGACCGTGCTTATAAGTTTGCTAAAAACTTTTAAAATGCCTTATAAAAAACTCCTCTCACTTAGCAAAGCAACTAATACTCTCATTAATTCAGACCTAATGATTGACTTATCAGGGGTTAGCTTTGTTGATGGAAGAGGAGCTGGTATTTTGCTTTATAATATTTGCTTAATTGCCATCCCACACTTATTAAGAATTCCATCTTTAAAATATGCTCAAGCCATGGGGCCATTTAATGATAAATTG
>CAYFLR010000013.1:1976-14376 GCA_964343805.1 uncultured bacterium
ATCCACAGCTATAGTTGCACGTGGGCAATTGACTATGGAGAATTTACTTTCGCTGAATCTTGAAAAAAATAAAATCTTTCAATGCCCAGATGCCGCTTTTGCAATGAATGTAGATACTCCTTTAAGACCTTCAGTACTTGCAATAGAAAAACATACAATATTCAGATCCCCTGTTATTTGTTTCATGTTGAGCAGTGAAGTGAATAAATTAGCAAAGGAAACTCCTATTAATTATATTGACACGATGACTAGCTTCATAAAAGACTTAAACGAAAAGGGATACAACATATTATTACTGGCCCATTCTTCAAGGAAGAATTCAGATCACCCCAAAAATAATGACCTTCCTTTGTGTATAGAAGTATCGCAAGTAATTAACAACCCTCAAAAATGCTTTTTACCCGATGAAGACCTCAATGCAGAAGAGCTGAGGCACCTAATAGGAAAGTGCAAATATGTAGTTACATCAAGGTTTCATGGCATGATTTCCTCCCTGGCGATGGGTGTTCCTGTTATAGTAATCGGATGGTCTCATAAGTATTTAGAGATCTTGAAATCCTTTAAACTCCATATATTTTTCCTAGATTATAAGGGAATCTCTTTAGATAAATTAATAGATACATTTGCAACCTTGGAATCAACTGAAAATGAAATTCGAGATAAAATTAACACAAGGCTCCCACAGGTCATATCAGACTCTCTTAAAAATGCTCAAATAGCCGCTCAATTGCTCAAAGAAAATACTCAGAATAATAGATTTAGGTAGGGAGGTCAGGGGTTATTGTGAATGATTTAAGTGAGGTTATAGAAAATGATTTTTGTATAGCATGTGGTGCCTGCTCGATGGTTGATCCTTCCATCAAGCTTCTTTTTAATAACAAGAAAATGATTTTTGAACCATCTCATTCTGGAAATCTAGAAGCCGCTAAAGTATGTCCTTCCGTTAACCTCGACTTAAATGATCTCATTTCTAAAAAGTTTCAAACTGAAAGTTCAGAAGAACTCGGTGTGGTTAAGTCAGTTTGGCTGGCTCAAAGTTGCAATAAAAAACTTAATATCAATTCCAGTTCTGGTGGCTTGATCAAAGAGTTACTTTTTGATTTACTCCGTGAATCCCCTGACTTTTCAATAATAGCCCTTGGTCATATTAAAGGCTTACTTTATGAACCCCTCGTTATAAATCAATCAAATGAAATTGATGATTTACCGGGCTCAATTTATCATAATGTATCCTTTGAAAAGGCGCTCAAATACCTCAAGAGTGAGGATAAGATGTTTATCCTGATTGCCTTACCCTGTCAATTGGAAGGGATATACAATTATATTTATAACTTCGATCCGGAGCTAGAAAAAAAGATTTTGCATACAATAGGTTTAGCTTGTGGTTGGACATTTTCCCATCATGCTATTAATGCTATTTGTAAGTTCAAAAAAATTAATACTCAAAATATCAAAGAAATATTTTATCGTGGTGGAGGGCCGGTTGGGAAATTAAAAAATACAAACTACCACACAATTAACCAATGTAAGTCGCAGAACAGATTTTGATTACCAGGTGGCTTTTGATAGATCATTCAACTTAAGCCGATGCCATATCTGTGTAAATCACATTAATTACTTAGCTGATATAGTGGTTGCCGATGCCTGGCTCCCTGAAACGGTTTGGACCAAAACTGGTATTAGCTTATTGACTTGTAGAACAAAAGCAATGGAAGATAGAATTAAAGGCCTTGCTACAAGAAAAGTAATTAACATCTGTGCAGCATCTTCCAGTGAAGTGGTGGAATCTCAAACAGACAATGTGGTCTACGGTAGTTTTGCCTATTCCTATATGAACTATCTAAAGTCAAAAGACCTATTTTGCCCAGACATTATCGGACCAAACATAAGTAAGGCAAAAAATATATCCATGAAAAAAATTGATAAATTTCATAGGAAAATTTCTTGGAAACGAGAAAGACAATTCGAACAACGTTATTATCTTTTATGGTGGTACAAGTTGATGATCGAGTTTTTTCCATTACTCTCCAAGTATTTTAAATGGTTTATCAGACGGATATTGAAACTACATAAACTTACTGAAAACAAAAACCATAAACCCTCGCTGCAACTCGATCATTTTCATTGAAAGGATCAATTATGAACAACATCGGCACCTATTTTGAAATTCCGGTAAACGATATGGAACGAGCCATCAACTTCTATTCATTTATCTTTGACTGTGAACTTTCAAGAGACAATATCCATGGAAATGAAATGGCCTTTTTTCCTTTTACAAACGAAGTTTCAGGTATTACTGGAGCTCTTGCTCAAGGGGAAACTTATAAGCCATCTATAAATGGCACCTTAATCTATCTGAATACCCCTGAAATAGATCACAGCATTTCAAAAATAATTAAAGCTGGTGGGGAAATTCTTTTTCCGAAAACTGCGGTTCCAGATTATGGCTTTGTTGCGGAATTTAAAGATTGTGAAGGAAACAGAGTGGCGCTTTTTCAATCAACCTAAACATTGTATTTTAATTAGACTTCATTATTTACCTCGTAATAACAAATAAACATTTGTAAAATTAATCAGTTAAAAATTAATTTACATTTTCTTGTAACAAACCCAACTTTGCCATGACTAAGCATTATGAAAGGTGAACATAGAGTTCATCGCTGATTAGAAGAGTGAGAAATGAACAGCGATAAGAAAAAATATTTTGAGAAACTCATTGCCCAATATGGTTCATCTGTTAAAAGGCAGTGTTGGGGATTTGAAAAAGATCCCAGCAAAGCTCAAGATCTCTATCAGAAAGTTTGCTTTTCTATCTTTAAATCATTAGATAATTTTAAAGGACAATGCTCCGAGAAAACTTGGATATATAGAATCTGCCACAACGTGGCCGTGAGTCATATTCTTAAATCAAAGAGGAACCTGGATAGAGAGTTGGTCTCCATTGAAGAAATCGATAATGCATCAGAACAGGAAAATACAACCCAGAGCCTAAGAGAGCAAGAAGCATTGCAAGGACTTTACAATACGATAGATAAACTAAAACCCGCTGATAAACAGGTCTTTCTTCTCTATCTAGAAGATGTGGAGCAATCTGAGATATCAGCTATAATAGAATTAAAAATTTTATTGTTAAAACTCTCCAGCAAAAGGAGTTTTAGTATGGTTAACCAAGACAAAGCATTTGATCAAATAAAATTAGAATGGAAAGAACAAAAACCAGAAATTAAGGAGATAAAAATGGAAACAATGGAAACATTAGAAACAGAGATGTATAAGCTAAAAAGAAATGTCACAATAAGAAATTGGTCCGAAGCTTGCGCCGCGATCATAGTAGCCATAATTTTTATATTTAAAGCTATTTATTCAGATACCACTCTCAGCATGTTTTTTAACATTTTGATTGCAGCGGGCGCCAGTTTGATTATTGCCTATCTTTGGAAAAAGGGAACGAATTTAGATCCTCCAGATATGACGGCATCAACCAAAGATTTTCTAACCTACTATAAAAACCAATTGGTCAGACAACTCAAACTCTTGTCCAATGTCAAGTACTGGTATGTTGCTCCCATTGGGATTGGTCTCATTGGTTTAGCAGTGGAAAAAGTCTATCTAAATTGGAGCCTTGGTACATCTTATAGTTGGAATCTAGCTTATTTCGTTGTTGTGGTTGCTCTACTGAGCGGAGTTATTTACTTAAATGAGGTCGTTGCCGTAAAGGATCTCAAAAAGACACTCAAAAACCTAGAAGAAATGGGAGATAACTAATTCTCATCAATTTGTATCACTTTATTTGCATACACCTCACTCCCTCACCTTTAAAAGCAGGAATAAAACATTTGTTACATGACATGCAAGCAGCTGGAGTTAAGTCTCCCTGTTCCCATCTTTTTGGAAGATGAGGTTCACGAATTAGAGGACGACTCATAGAAACAAAATCCACCCCACCTTCAGCTAACAACTCTTCAATTTTCTCTGGAGAGCGAATTCCTCCCACCAACATTAAGGGAACCCCTTTACTAACTTGTCGAATTTTTTCAGCTTGTTCAAAAAAATAAGCTTCTTCACTCGGATTTCGAACCCGAGTCCGAGCGGGGCCATACCGCCCCGATCCAGGGGTTCCCCCTGATATTTCTATGCAATCTATTCCCTGCTCTACCAGAGCGGAGATCAAATACATTGAATCATCTAGAGAAGTGGAACCTGCCATAAAATCATGGGAGTTGAGTTTAATCATCACAGGAAAGTCTTTTCCAACTTTTTTTCTGATGGATTGATAAGCTTCTAGGCAAAACCGGGATCGATTTTCTACTGTTCCACCATATTCATCTGTTCTCACATTCCGACTAGGCGATAAAAACTGAGCCAAGAGATAACCATGGGCTCCATGGAGTTGCACTCCATCAAACCCCGCCTTTTTAACCCTAAGTGCAGCATTGGCAAAGCTCTTTTGCAAAAGTTCTTTTACTTCTTCGTGGGTTAATTCTCTTGGTACTGCTTCATAACCAGGACTTTCAACCCCACTTGGAGCGGAGGGAGTATTTCCATCAATGACCTCTTTGGTGGTTTGACCTCCGCAATGAACTATTTGTCCCACTATTTTACAATCATGACGATGAACAACCTCGGCAATTTGTTTTAATCCAGCTATCATCTCATCACTATGGGCAGATATTTGTGTATTATGTTGACGTCCTTCGGGAGAGACATAAAGATAGCTAGAAATGATTAAACCAACTCCTCCCTTAGCCAGCTGCTCATAGTAATCAACCAGTTGATCTGTGACCTTGCCTTCAATTGCCATGCCTTCCCAGGTGGCCGAACGTACAATTCTATTTTTAATAGTGAGCTTGCCAATGGATTTCGATGTAAACATATTCATTATCCAGTCCTCCATATAAGTTAGGCTATTAAATAACTTTAATAATTTCAACAAACTGTAAAATTATTCAAGACTATTATTATATATCCGATAAGAAGATCAACCGCATCTATTTAATTGGAGTTAAATACTATGTATATATGGAAAAAGTTAATGATATTAATAACTTTACTTCTAACCACTCTCACTCCTTTGCAGGCCTCCGGAGCCGGATCCTTAGGCAGAATGCGTATAGGAGTAAACAACTGTATTTTATTGCAGCAACAGGCTGTTGATTTCCTTGAGAAAAATAAAATGGATACAGATGGGCTGGTGCAAAAAGATCCTAACTTCTGGCGAAAGCATTTTTTAGACTCAATTGCTAAACATTCAGAAGGCAGAGAAGGCAAATCCGATTCCACCGTCAATCAGTATTATTATCAATTTCATGAAGCCATTATGAAAGCAGTGAAAGCTCAAAGAGGGCAGGGAGAAATGGATCTCGAAACAGCCATGCCCATTATGCAAGAGCTATTAAGGCAGTATAAAAGAGGACCTAAGCAGACAGTTGCACTCGCCACTCAAGGTCGTAACGCCATCAGGCTCTCTGACTTTTTTAAAGAATATGCTAAAAAATCACAGGCTGAAAAGGAAGCTATCTATGAAAAAGAGCCCGTTGAGTTTAAAACCATAGAAGAGCAAGATAGCTTCGAACGATTATCTATAGAAGATAAGATGGCCTTAACGGCGGGTCGAAGGGTACGACTTGGAAACAATAATTTTGTCATTGTCTATCCAAAAGTTTTTAACCAGGTTATGAAAGAAGTGCGAATTGAAGTGAGATTACATGCGGACACCTTAGCCGAATTTATCAGTGAACCTCAAAAGAAGGCGGGTAACTATCAAAGCAAAGCACTCGAGATATTCGGTACTCCTGATGCTACATTGTGGGGTAAAGAACGGGGGTTATTAGCTGAAAGAATGTACCTACAGCAAGCCTATAAAGAACTATTGCACTTCACTACAGGTTCAATTACCAGCCTTCCCGGCATAAAAACAGGAGAGCAGAGGATATTTCTAGAGAAAGCTCAAAAAGCCATCGAAGCAGAAGTAACTAGATATGATCCCCCAGAGTTAATTCAACATAGTTATAAAGAGTTTCTATCGGTAGAATCTGCCAAGGCCGATGCCAAAGTGGCTTACGAAAATACCGGGAAGTTTTTTGAAAAATATGGAACCGCTCGAACGGTAGGAGAACTGGCCGTTAAAGTTGGTGGTTATGGTGTTTTTATAGGAACTATTTTATGGGCGGTTTTAAAAGGATCTGATCCTTTTAAGAAAAAAACAGAGGCAAAAACTCCTTGTCATTTAAGTGATTTTTCAACCACGGACGACACATGTTACCCAGAACTTATTTCTATTTTCTTTCCCGCCGAATACAGTTTGATTATGAGAAATTCATACAGCCCTCTTTTTACTAACGGATCTGCTAGTTATAATAAACTCAAAGAAAAAGTAAAAGCAGATTTACAAGCAGATGAAAAGTCTGCCAAAAGAAATCTCGATTTCGTGATGCACTCCATTTTACATACTCTCTCAACCTATCAGAGTAATATTGCTCAAATTGAAACGGCTCGGATATTATCTACCGTCAAGAACGAAGATAAGAAGAAATGGATAAAAAAGTTAAGTTTTTTGATGACCTCAGATAAAGCTGCCATCTACAAAAAAGCGATGCTGGTGATTAGAGACCATGGTGTCAATGATAAGAATAACCAAGCCCTTTTAGAGCAAATCAAAAAAGAAGATACCTTTGTATTTGATTTAGTCAAGATGGCTTTAGAGCAAATTGAAATTGAAAATAATGGGGTTAAACAACAGCAAAGTCAACCAGAACGAAAGCAGAAAACCGAGGAGCATCTCGACGGATACAGACAGATCTTCAGTGATTCAACCGTTTCGATTTAATTAAGGGACCTATGATTTCAATATGATTGGTCCAGATTGCATCAATCGTATAAGGCTTTATTTCCTCAAAGTCTTCAAGACTCTCAATATCAGCTATCATAATTTTAGAGTTTGCTCCATGAATGCGATCAACAATATACCCTCTAAGAAAACCCAGCTTCCGAAAATATCTTAATGGTGCAGCCATAAGGACTCCTTTACATTGAGATGGCACCCATCCTATGAGTCCCGTGGTTAGGAACCATAAACCACATTTTTTAATGTCTTTTTTGGTGAACATAAATACAGATGAATAGGGAAGAAGTTCTTTTAACTGACGACGCTTTTTCGCATCTAAGCCATACCACAATAGATTTTTGCGAACCGAAAGAGGAAACCCTTTTATTATTTCTGCCGCATATTTTAAAGTATCTCCCTCATCCCCTTTATGGTGAATGAGGAATTTATGCTTCCCCAGTACTGAAAGAACTTCACTGAGTAAAGGAATTTTTCCTACAAACTTTCCTCGAAAGGGATAGGTTTTACCCTGATCCCAAGTATAGCCATAACCCATATCTAATGTTTTTATAAAGTCCCACTTTTGTTGCCAAATTAAACAGCGATTTTTCCCGCTCCATTCCACCTCTTTGCATCCTAGCTCCTTAGAGTTGGTACGGCAGTTTAAATCAAAGTCATGAAACACCACGATTTTATTATCTTTGGTCAAATGGATATCAATTTCGACCAATGTTGCTCCCAATTTATAAGCCTTTTTCATAGAATCGATGGAGTTTTCTATATAATTGTGGTTTGATTTTTTAATGATATTAGCGGTACATTGGTCCCATAAAATGGGTTGATCTTGTTTTAGAACTTGATGCATACCTCGATGGGCAATAACTTCTATATTGGCTAAAGCAGAATACGCGGCAAGGAAACTGCTCATTAAAAACAAAGAGTAGTAGAGTTTTATCATTTGAGAATCTCCTGTTTGATATATGATTATGTTTATCAAATTTCTGGCAATTATCCATTTAATAATGGGGATTATTCTACTCGCAACCCTCTTCATTCTTGAGAAGCAATCGATCTTCTTATTCCGCAGCGTTGCTCAATTTTTACAGCTTTCCCCTCTAATAATCCACATTTCTCTGGTTATTTACGCTCTCTCCAATATGGCCCTCGGTATTGGATTCTTTTTAAGAAAGCATTGGGGATGGTGGATGGGTATCAGCTTCTACACCTTAGGAATCTTTCAAAACTCTCTATCGATTTACCATCTCATGGTTAACCAACATCTACCTTCCATTTCTGAAAGTTTTAATCTTTCCTTAACGAAACACATTTCTCGTATTATCGGCTACTTTTTACTCTTACTATTTTTGAACAGGAGCAAAGTTAAAAAGGAGTACTTTTCTTTTAATGAAGATCCGTGGAAAAGTGATTAGAAAATCTTACAACTTAGCCGCTGGGACCGCTTTAGATGGGACTAGATCATTAATGGTACCCACCTTTTTAGACTTTATTGGAGTATTCTGACCTTTTTTCAATGTATAAAAGAAGCACTCTTCCGTACTACTTCCATCACAGGCGGTATAAAGAACGTTCCCATTTCCATCTAGTCTTAACTTTTTGATACTAATAGAACTGTCGTGAATATCTACAAAGTCAGTAGACCCAATCACCCTTTTTCGAAAAAAATTGGTGGAGGTGCCTCTTAAAACACCATAGTAATAGGCTGTTTCCTCATCAACGATGTAATACTTAATATCTTCATCCACATGAGAAACCTCACCCACAGAAGAGGTAAAATTACTTCCATCTTTTGTCAGCTCTATATTCCAAAGATGACCTATTCCCCAAGTACTCACATCTCCACTGCCAGGAACTCCCTCCTCATTACGCCAACCCAATAAGAAAACTCGACCCTTTCCATCATACTTAGAATAGGTGGGCCAACTAATGCGAGATGAATATTCTACCGGTGCTCCCACAGATGAACACCCTCCAGGTTGATCTAAACGATTGGTAAGAGCAGTACCCATAGGAATGATACTTGCAGGTGCAGTGGTGGTATCAATATGAATTTTAAAAACAGTATGTTCATTGCACATGTCAAAATTAGGCGTGTAAATGAGCCCACCGAATTGATCTGCTGCTAGGAATAAAATAGCTGTGGTACTTATTAGGTCTACCGTCTGAGAAGTACCATCTGGATATCTGATAGAGATAACCTTTTCGAATTGTCCATTTTCATTTGAATTATTGGTGGGGTATTTACCCCATGCGAATAGAGTTCCAGCATGACTCACATCAAATCCTTGAATATTTATTGTCGAACTACGAGGTATTAATTTTTCTAAGGTATTGGTTGGAGAAACACGGTATAGCTCAGGGGCTCGATCGTTGTTTAGATCGTCTTGTGTCAGAGCGAGAAAATAGGTATTTCCCGCCTCATCGTACTTAAGTAAAAACTGTTCACCTCCATCAAAGTCATTTAAAATATCCCCATTTCGATACTCCACAATCTTCAGATCACTTTGTAAAAGCATGCACTCTCCACTGGATGCAGTGGCTTTTCTACGGAGCATAATACAATCTCCGTTCAGACCTCCTCCTGAAGTAACAGAAATGGAATCATTAAGTAGAAGAATAAGTTCTTTAGTAAATGGGTTATTCACCAATTTACGAACATTCAGTTGGTTATCAGCCTGAGTTTTAACCAAATTTGTTTCGCTGGGTAAAAAGAGAGTTCCTGCCGCATACTCCATTTCAAGATCATCATTAACAATCAAAAGGTTACTAGATAAATCTAAAGCTTCTGAGTCTCCCATTTCATCTGTAATCATAATAGCCAGAGTCCCGGCTAAAACCCCTTCGTCTTCCTCTAAAGACTTGTCTAAAACTGTACCACTTTTGTCACTAGTACCGGCTGTAGAAGATGAAGTGGAAGGCGCTGAAGATGTGGAAGAGGAATCATCTGCACTGAGGTTACCATTTACATTGTTCGATGGACTTTTATCTTCGACATTGGATTTTTTTTCATCAAGAGAGGGGCTCTCTTCATCTTCACCCTTATCTTTCTCAGTGGCACAATGGAGAGTAAAAAGAAAGAGACCGATGCCTACCATACCCATAAACCGATAGAAAAAAGCCATGCAAATTCTCCCATAAAAAAAAGCTTTCCATCTCTGAAAAGCTTTTTTTAGTTTTATGTGTGCCGAGTTAAATTTCCCTTATCCGACTTTGAATTCTCCTACAAGATCTGCCATATTTTTAGAGATCTTCGCTAGATCAACAGCAGTTACTTTCACACTCTCTGTCTGATCTAAACTCTGCTGAGCAGCACCAGATACTTTCACTACATTTTGAGCTACTGTATTGGCACCCTTCGCACCTTCACCCGCATTCTTAGACATATCCTTGGCACCCATAGATACTTCACCAATGGAGTTAGCAATAGCAGCTGCACCACTGGAACTTTGAGTTACATTGGCAGAAATGTCAACGGCCGCTCTATTTTGTTGCTCAACCGCATTATCAATGACCGTAACTGAGCTACCGATTTTGTCGATAATCTCAGAAACGTCAGTAATTACTTTCACAGCTTGTTTTACACTGCCTTGAACCCCATCAATACGATCAGAAATGTCCTCAGCAGCTTTGGCACTCTGGGTTGCCAGTTCTTTAATCTCATTCGCAACAACCGCAAATCCTTTACCCGCTTCACCCGCAGATGCCGCCTCAATAGTAGCGTTTAATGCGAGAAGGTTGGTTTGCTCTGCAATTCTCTTAATCACATCGGTTACCTTGCCAATTTCAGCAGCAGAGGATCCCAAGGTACTCATGGTGGTATTACCTTCAGATGCCATGGTCATAGCTTGATTGGCAACCTCGGTAGCTTCTCTTGCATGCTCAGCAATATTATTAATTGAACTGGTAAACTCTTCAACCGCAGAAGCTACAGCATTTAAGTTAGTGGACATCTCTTCAGCAGAAGTGGAGACAGAGTGAATATTCATACTCATCTCTTCTGCTGCGGTTGCCATATTATTAATGTTTGTAGACATCTCTTCAGTTGCCACCGCTACATCGTTGGACATACCCTTAACCGAGTTGGCCTGATCTGCCAAACCACCAGAAGTCTCATTTAAATTAGATGAAAAGTTAAGAACTTTTTGAGAACTATCCTGCATTTCTCGCATAATCAAACTGAGAACAGAGAGGAATTCATTGAAGTCTTCACCGAGTTTACCCATCTCATCTTGAGACTCAACATCAATTCTCCTAGTTAAGTCTCCTTTACCTTCTCTAAATTCTTTCATCATCTCATCGAGGGTATGAGTAATATTGGTTATGGCTGTCATAATGCTCTTAGATATCCACTGAGCAATCACAAAGCCTAGGATCAGAACAATAAGAAGACCTATGACCTGTACTACACTCAAAGTATTCATGGTAGTGTACAATTGTTTTTGCGAAGCAGCTGAATCTTCAGTAGCCATATTGACTGAGAACTCTATAAGCGGATCAATTTTCTCAACAAGACTTTCGAGTACCAGAATATTTTCATTCATCTGCCGAATCTTTTCTTCAGCTTGATGAAAGAAAGTTTTATATTTATCAGCCTCCGCCACTAAGATTTCGATAACACTGTAAGAAAGGTCTGAATCATTAAGAACTTTCTTATAGACTTCCATCTGCTTATCAAATTCTTCTACATACTCTGGCTTATGAGTAATAAGAAAATCCTTCTCAGCTCGTCGGAGAAGTAAGATATTAGCGTCGATATTTGCCATCTCAAAACCTTTGACGGTGTTAGTTACATAGTCTACAACTTTGGTTAATTCTCCCATCGCAGTTTCTTTTTGACCGTAGAGAGACGTGATAAGCTCAAAAAGTGTCCAATACTGCTTAGCCATGCCCTCAATCTGCTTCATCTTTTCCAGATCTTCCTCCTCATGATCCATGGTCTGAGCTTCTGCTGCTATGACAATAATTTCATCAATAGCTTTCTTAAGGAGCCCAACATGCTTCTCTTCTCCATCTTTCATAAACTCAAATTCATTCACTCGAGCTTTTTGCATATTAATGGCGATCCTACGGGCCATATCTTTGAAGGCAAGGTCGGTATCGATAGTGCTCTTTACCAGTTTGCTCGACATCTGGAGACCAACTAGACTCACTACCGAAGAAATCAGAGCAATTACTATAATAATACCAAACCCTAAAATTAGCTTCTTCTTAATCGACATACCCACTCCTCCATGATTACAAACAGGTGAGACCCTTTATATTTTAACCTTAGAATCTTCTTGTGAAGGTAAATTCCAATTACTTATACCTTCGCAAGGTTTCCACTAGAAATTCTAAGGTAGGACAACCAAACTCCATTAAAAAAAATAACTTACATAAACTTTTACTATGAAAATCAATTTTATCATCGAACAATAAAAATGAAAATGAAGAAAAAAAAAAAATTAATAAGAAATCCAAATAGTTGAAATTCACCATTGCCATAACCACCTAAAAACTCTACTTGATTTTCTTACCCCATTTTCAGCTCTAAGTATAATGGCGGGCATTCCACCCCTT
>CAYFLR010000013.1:14429-19278 GCA_964343805.1 uncultured bacterium
CGCCTGGCCCCGTAGTTAAATGGATATAACGAGGCATTCCTAATGCCTAGTTTCAGGTTCGATTCCTGGCGGGGCTATCCAGTCAAACAAGCCTCACAACCAAATTCATCAAACTCTCAAAAACTACTAGGTGACGTTTTGGTGACATTTAACATTGATAATCAACAATTCCTCTTGCTCGATCTGACATCTTCTTGGAAAACGCCAAATAGAGCTGAGTCGTAGAAAAGTCAGTATGACCCAAAATCTGCTGAAGGTCATACATCTCTCCGCCATTTTCTAGGAAGTGAATGGCATAGGTGTGTCTTAAATCGGTGAGTCGTAGGTGTCTATCAATCCCAATTTCTTTTAAAGCTTCTCGAAATGATAATCTTACCTTGTTAACAATGTGCTCTGACTCTGTTAATGGGATAAATACAGGATGTTGTTCTTCTTTCCAACTACTGACTATTCTAAAGAAGCTAGCACTACTTCCTGTTAAAGGAATAATTCTGGCATAAGCGCCTTTAGTAGTATCTCTTATTTCTTTTGAAACAGCACAATAGCTATTGGAAACTCTAAGGTTAATACCATTAACGGTATCAATGATATCTTCCTTGGTGATAGCTCTCAATTCACCAAACCGAACTCCTGTCGATACCAAAGCCCTAATAATTGGATAGAGCCATAAATCAGTTTGCTTTAAATGCTTAAGAAGAAGTTCAACTTCATGCTGTGACAAATATGCGATGATCTTTTCCTTTTGAAGGTTACGATCTTTTAATCTGGACACTCTTTCTAAGGGGTTCTTAAAAAGAGGAAAGTCGTCGAACAGGCCGTTTTTCATACCAAAGGTAAACATACAATTTAGCATACTATGGGCTCGGTTAATTCGATTTGGCCCTGTTCCTTCTGTCTGCATGGTTTTCAATACATCTCTTATATCCTGTGGATTTATTTCAATAACCTTTTTGGATCCAATTAAGGGGCTTACCCTTTTCCAATAAAGCGTTTGCTCTGTTTTCTTGGTAGATGGTGCATGTCTATCTGCCACATACTCAACTTCATGCCATTTCCTTAATTGATCTAATGTCATGCAGCTTTCAACTAATTCTTGCTTTTTTAATTCTTGATCAATCTCTCCTCTATTTCTCTTGGAAAGGATTTCTCTTTCCCAATTGATAGCATCCGTTTTTCTAGCAAAAGTCTTACTCCTTCGTTTACTACCTTTTATACGGACTATTGCTTTATAAGCGTATATCTCCGACTTAACGTCTCTACTCTTTTTAGTTCTGTTTACTTTTAAAATTGCCATAGGCTCTTTCTCCTCATTGAAGAGCCCACTTTTTTACTTCACAGGGGTTAAATCGAACGAATTTTCCTATTTTATGATAGGGGATCTTATCACTAAAGATCCACCCTCTGATTGTTCGAGGTTTAACTCCTAAGTAATCTGCAACTTGGTGGATGTTCCACAGTCTTTTCATTTGGTTTTCAAACAACAACTCAGAACTATCTGACTGTGTAGCACTTTTTATCATTTTTCAAAATCTCCCTAATTAATACTACAGATAACTACCTATATTGATAGAGGATATTTTTAAATCCTCCCATTTATGGTATTCGTTTTGTTTTGGGTTGAAGGGATAGACAGATGTAGGCAATAGCCACAAAAAATCCCCCCATGAAAGCCTAAATTCTTTAAATCATCGGTTTCATTTTTGCAAGTAGGACAAATTTTATATTTGCGTACCAATTTTCGAAGATTTCGAAATTGTAGTCGACATTTATAAAGCATGCGAGGGTTTCGACTTTTTCTCCATAACCAGTATTTTGTAACGTAATCACGCATAGCCCATTTAACTTTATTAAGCTTGCTATACATTGTTTTTTTCTAAGAACTGTTGAGTGTCTTTTTTAAAAATTATTCTTTTGAAACCCGTTTTCCCATACCTATTTTTTAAATTGATTAAGAATGTATTCACGTTATTGTCCTCACGCAATCCCCCATCGACAAGCGCTAATACCCCGTCTGCATCCTGCTCTATTGTACCTGAAGACCTCAAGTCACTCATTAATGGCATTACAACCCCTAAATCTTTATCTTTGGAACGTTTTTCAGTTTCTCTATTCAAATGCACTATGACCACAAAAACTATTCCTAACCTCATTGACAAAGATTTCATACTTGCAGTGATATGCTCCAATTGTTGAAGCCTATCTCGATGACTCCTGCTCTGTATTAAGCTTAAGTTATCTAGAAAAACCCATTTTGCTTTATGCAATTCCACTAAAGAAATGATCGATTTTTCAACATCAAGCCAGTTTCGTCCAGTTTTGGTATTTATAAATAAAGGCTTTTTATGATTTTCTTCAGCAAACTGCAGAACATTACCCCACTCATCATTGCTTAATTTACCTGTTGTTAGGTTCGAACATTTAATTCCATTCTTTATTCCCATCAATCTTTCCACAACCTTTTCACCCGACATCTCCAATTCTATTAAACCGACTGGACTGGAGTCCATCAGTCGTGAAATTATATTTAAAACTAAGGCTGTTTTTCCAACACCGGGTCGTGCAGCAATAAATAGAAGATTTCCTTCCTGGGGCTGAATGACAGCATCAAAAATACCAAACCCAGTCAAACAGATCTTTTTCTTACCCTTAGCCACATCCTCAATTTCCTTTATAGTAGGAGTGATTACTTCATTTATATGAGTCCAAGTATTCAGTTTTAAGCCACAACTCTCCTCAGACTTAAACCTATCTATTTCAACTAGAACTTGTTCACAACCTAAGCCCTCCTCAAGAATATCGTCACATTTATCTATTAGCTCCCTGACTTGCTTTTCTTTATAAAGACAATTGTACTGATCAAGGCACTCTTCCAATGGAGGAATACTCATTAATGAAGTTCTTTCTATTTGTTGCCTAATACTTCTTTGAATTTTTCTATCATTTATAAGATCATGTGCTATTTGCGTGCGAATACCCGTAAACCGAATGCCACCGATTAATTGTTTTTGCTTCTCAGACAAACCACCTAGTATATGCCTTAAAAGATGATCTTCTATAATTTCTATTTGGATATTATGTTCCATTATAATTCGTTCCCTTTGATTTCTAGTTGTTGCGTACTTAATTTATTTTCCTTATTTTTCTTATTATATTGTTGCGATTTGATTGCTAATTGATTGTCAGTCTGCTTGCTACTTTCACCTGTTGCCATATGAGGAGAGCCATAATTAACAATAGTTATGATGGAAAATTTGTTTGTTCCTTTGATTGTTATTAATCCCTCACTTTGTAAAAATTCTAATCTGTTGCGGATTTTGGATGAAGTTAACTTCATTTCTTTACTTAGAGATTTTACAGATGTTACTAACTGACCTTTTTTTATTTTTATACCTTCAACACAGCCATCAGCATAATTTGCTTTCAATACTAAATGAACAAATAAGGCTAGATATGTGGGCCCCTTAGAATACATGAGAGTATCCATGATATCTCTGTACAATTGTATAAAACCTTGATTGGATTGCATTAACTACCAGCCAATATGATGATTATTAGGCTTTCCTATTAATGGGTAATGATTTCTCATATAAATTTGTTATTTCTGACAAAACCTCAGTATTGAGGCTAAGGATTTCGAACCCCTTTCTCAATCTTTGAGTATCTTTAAGGCTAGGTTTTATCCAAAGGTTAATCAACTGAGATGTTCTTGAGTTATGTATTCCAGATGCCTTTGATAACTCAACTATACTTACCCCATGATTCTGAAGGTACCTCTTAATTGGATTAATATTTCTATTCATCATTTTCTCCTAAATAATTTTATTTACAACATTCTACTACTAAGTATATAAATACCTATCAAGAGATTAATAAAAAAATTATTTTCTTTTTTTTCCCATTATAATATTTATTTACAACATTTTTTATGAGCTCTATAAAATATACAATACTTAAAAAGGCTTACGATTACGTAGAAAATAATTCTCGTTCCCTTACAAAAGAAAAACTTTGCAAAAAACTAGGAATAAATGAACTAACGCTATGCAGAAGAGGCAGTAGTTACTTTAGAAAACTTCCAACAAAGAATCGAAATGGCAAGCCTGATATAAAAAAAACTCTAGATTATTTTTTTATCTTGTTTAGTTTTATGCCTGGTGGAATTGGTAAGAATTATGATAAATTTTTTAAGTTTTATTTTGAACTACCATCGGAATATAAAACTGGAAACCAGTTCAACATAGAATTCTCATTCGAAATCAAAGATTGGAAAATTAGAAGCCACTCAAAGCCGATATGTAAACATCATAAGGCTATACGATTAAACGAGATCCTATATATTGCCTCAGTCAAATTTCCTAAAAATAGATTAGTTGTGAATTTTATTAACAATTGCATGAATGAACTTTTCAAAAGCTCATCAAATCATGAATTAAACCTTATTCCTTCCATAATTTCTTTTTTCGAAAATAATCCCAAAATATGTTTTAACATCTTTGGGCATTACCATTATGAGTCATCCGTTTTAAGCCCTTTCAATGATATCAATCCAAGAAGACTTTATTTGGAGCGCAAAGATTGCAAACCGACTTTTTGGGGACTTCCAAATACTTGTTTTGATAAAAATGCTTTTTGTATTTACAACCTAGAAATTGCATCTCCTCAAAGATGTAAATTGATGAAAGTAAATCAATTAATGGCAAGCTTATCTTATAAAATGATAACGAAAAGAACCTTACCAATAGAGAAATTAATAAGATACAATGTTGTCACAAAAGCCTTAAACAATCTTAGCTTAGACGAAGAAAATAATAGAAAGGTTTTATATAAGTTAATTAATATTGTAGAAAAG
>CAYFLR010000013.1:19298-20403 GCA_964343805.1 uncultured bacterium
TCAATTATAATCGATTGATGTCCAATCTATTCACTCTCATGTTTTTGATGACATTGCATTGCAATCTCAATAAGTTCTGCCGTAGTAGCTTCTTTAATTGAGTAATCTTCAGCTTCGACCACTTCAGGCTTATCGTTCCACTTCAACTGAGTTTTCAGCCAAAAGATTGTCATTGTCGGATTAGCTCCACTTACAGCCATTTTATATGCAGTTTCTGCAACGTTTGAAGCAGCTACAGCCCTCCCTTTTAATAATGCGTCAGAAACCTTTTTATTTTCACTACATCGCCTCTCTAGAGTCCTTTTGCTAATTCCTAAGATGTTTGCAATCATATCCACTGTGAGCCCTAAACCGGCAAGTTTTTCGATACGTTCAATATCTTCTTTGCTAATGAGCTTTTTTTGTCTTCCCATACCTTATTAATAGCACATTTCAGTAAAATTAATAACTCAAAATATCCTATTTTTATGTCTATACAAAACATTAATAGCAATAGGTATCTTTTATTTTGGCTGGATTAACTTCTTTAAGGTTTGTAGTTGCTTGATAGTTGAATCAATAGAAGAGATAGAACTCTTGATGGCAATGTCTCTCTTGGAGTCACAAATAATATCAGAAATATCACAATTCAGAGCTCGGGATAATTTTTCGATAGTTTCGAGAGTAAGATTTTGAGGGTCGTTCTCTAAACGGGACACATAACGAATTGCGACTCCCATTTTAATAGCAAGCTGGTTCTGAGTTAAGTTTGTTTGCTTCCTTAACAATTTAATGTTTTTAGCAACCCTTTTCTTTATCTGGCCTTTCATATCCACTCCTTGGAAGCATTCTATCAGCAAAGAGTAAAATAATAAGGCGTCTTATAAATTCTTATTAAGACAACAATATGACCATTAAAGATTCATCTAAAAACTCCGATAATATATATAGTAACACTTACAAAGGGTATAAATATGTGTAAGGTCTCAATTTTAATGATTGTGGCGCTAGTACTATCTTGCAGCCAGCAATCTGATGATGAAGATTTGGATCTCATGAATAATGAAAACAATACTCAATCTCAAGATGAACCGAGAAAGTCAAACATTTTACTTACGACAAACAA
>CAYFLR010000013.1:20413-24621 GCA_964343805.1 uncultured bacterium
ATAAATGAAAATTATGAAGAAATTGATCTAAAAGGAGAAAAGGGAGAACCTGGCAAAGATTCTGAAGGTGGTCAAAAGGTTGAAAAAGGAGAGAAAGGGGAAAAAGGAGAAAAAGGGGAGAAAGGTGCACCTTCTGAAATAACCATTTCACCCCAAGAAAGTCAGCCCCGTTCAAATGCAATTTGGATAGATCCTCGAACAGGGAGAGAATGGATCAGGATTCGAGGTCTAAATAATTATGAATCATCATTAGAGTACTGTTATGGGGAATGGAAGTTTCCGTCTTATGATGATTTGTTACATGCAGCCAGGAGTGGTCTTTATGTAGGGACTGGTGAAGGAGCCCCAAATGAAATTTGGACCAATACCAAACTTTATGACGGGCAAGGCAATCTTCAATATAAATCTGTTAATCTTCAAGAAGCAACTAGTGGTGGTAGTAAGTATCCAAATATAGGAGGTACAGGAACATGCTGTTTTAGAGACCCTGAATAAACATTAGGCACAGACTAAAATAATCTTAGGTTTATTCAAAAAAGTCTGGATACTTCTCTTTTATCAGCCTTATTGGAATTGCTCTATTGCTTTTTGACACCTTTAAATAACCAAAGTGTAGTCCCATCAATTCATTATGATCGTTAAAAACTGGGCTCCCTGACATCCCTGGTAAAGTATCAGCGTTGTAACTGAAATAGGGTTTTTCTCCTCTACTATATGAAGTTTCCATTACTTGACCAGAACTTCTAATAAGTTCTTTCCCTTCCGGTAGAAAACTAAGAATAGTCATAGATACACCTTTAGAAGGCAATTGCTTCCCGATTTTAAGTGTAAGGGGGGCCTCAAGTTTCCTTGTCCATTTAACTTTAATAAAAGCGACATCCAAGTCTTTGTCTAAACTTTGAACTTCAATGACTCCTAATTCACCGGAATGACCAGAGATCTTTACTTCGTTACATTTTGATCTGCATAACAGATTAATTATAACGGCCACATGAGCATTGGTTATTAATATCCGACTATCAGATGAATAAAAAAAACCCATTCCCAGTGTTTTATTTTGAAATTGGATCTGAAAGAGGTTTTTTATGAGAGGGCTGTCAGTTTTGGAAATCCCTACCCAATTAGGTTTTTCTCCCAAAATAGCTTGAAGGGAGGACTTCTGTTTTCCACAACCAACAAGAGCAAGTATGCATAAAATGAATATTACAATTAAATTTAGCCTAGACATCGGAATCACCCTTTCAATAAAAGATCATACTTAAGGTAAAGCCAACCATATTTTGAAGCCCATGGATGCCTGTTGTTAATAAAATGGCTCTCTTAAGAGAATGCTGGTAGCGTGATACAAAAGCCCAGGCAAGGAAAAGAGAAAGTGGTAAAATCATTAATGAATAGAACTGTCGAAACGAGTGAAAAAGAGTGAATAAAAAAGCAGTTATTAATATAAGGGGTAATTTCCTTTTGGTAAACTTCCTTAATAGCCAGACAGGAATTAATTGACATATTACAGTTTCGATAAATGGCCCAACAATGATCATCAGAAGTGCATTGGTGAATAGTTTAATACCTGTTCCAACGTCCTCAAATAGAGCTGTTGACCAATCAAGGTTAAATGTGACTTTAATGATATAAAGAATACCGGCTATTGTCATTGCACCAGCTACGGACAATGACGCTGATATTAGAGCGAACTTTATGTCTGTCAGTTCTTCGTAATTTCTAATTCTCTCATTTATAGTCATCATTCCTATGTGTTCCTTCGATGTCAAATCTTATAGGTCATTACTATGTATTAATCATTGCTAGCATTGTTGCCATTATTCCCTGATTTCTTCTCCCCCCTGTTGTTTCCACTATTACCAGTTTCTTTTGGGCCAGGACCTTTTGCAGATCTTTCACGTTCTCTAACATTATAGTCTCCATATATTTTACCAATGCCTTCAGCTGCTTTGACTACTAGCCAGCCACAGACTTGACCACACTCATTTCCTTCATCTAAGGAGTACATTATATCATCACTAACCAAAACGGCCACACTCTGTTTACTTACGAGTGCCTGAAAGGTCATTCCTAAGAACTCATTATGGAACAAAAAAGTATCATCATATTTCAAAGCCTCTAATGGAGTGTTTTCATCTATAATACAGATACCTTCTTTATCCATTGGGTCCACATACTTCCACTGATCGGGCTCTACAAAATTGTTACAATTATCGTTAGCAAATAGTGAAGCGTTTAAGCTTAAAACTAAAAGTGCAATTAAAGTAAAATGTTTCATCTCATCCTCCTAATTAATTTATTTATAAGAACTTTTTATTTGTTTTGATTCCCCAAGCGGGTGAAACGGTTTTTAACACAGCTTCAGTAATTGGCAAATTTAAATAGCTAATTTGGCAAATTATTCGTTTGCAACTTGCAAACACCTATATTATTAATTAATTATATATAAATTATTTTTTGACAATTTATAAAATTTGAGATATAAGTGAGCGTCTTTGTTTGTTGAACTAGGAGTAAATATGACCTCTAATCAATATGTTACAAGTAACTTAGAATCGTTTCTAACGAATTCCAAACTAAGCCTTTCTCAAGCTGCAAAGAAACTAGGGATATCAAAAGCCTACCTAAGCCAAATAAAGAATGGAATCCGTAAACCCTCACTAGACACAGCCCTAAATATTATGAAATTCTGTGGAGTCAAAGAACGTGAGATCAAGAGATACTCAGAAGAATGCCAGAAAGAACAAAGCAGCAAATATGCAGAATTATTAAATGAAAGGGAAACAGAGCTTCAACTGAAGAAACTTTCGGATCAGGCTTCTTTCAAACTAGCCAAAGATCTTGATTTACTTAATGCATTTGAAGACCTTTATTGTGAGGGTGAAGATGGAATTCATAAAGGTATCTTGATTGAAAGTTACGGCCTTTCAATTATCGCCAAGTTAGAATACCTCATTGATAAAGGGGTTGTTATAAGAAAAGAGAATCGTTTTTTTGTAGACACAACAAAATATCATGGATTTAGCTCACAAAGCTCTTTTAAGTTTCTTAAGACTATTATTGAAAATGAAGAAGACCAATTCGATATGGGAACCTGCCTCGGTAAAAGTAGATTTGATTGGGATGATGTTAACGAAGAAGGGTATAAAGCCATGTTAAAGACCATTGAAGATGCTCAAAATAAGATGAAGAAGATCGCTAAGAAACACTCTCTATCTGTTAAAGATGGTGGCAAGAGAATCGCCTATATGAATTTCATGAGCTGCATCCAAAAGCTCTTAATTCTTTGCGTGCTCTTAGTTGGAGTTAGCAATACGGATCTCATGGCAGGTGCTGGTGGTGGCGGTCATGATCCCATTGGTGGTGGTGATCAGTGGGCATCTATACCAATCCATGTTGAAAATCCATTTTTTGAGAAGAACTCCCATAAGGAGATCAAATACAGCCCAATTCTTCATCTCAATACCCTCAAAGAGAATTTTAAGCCTCAAGAAGTTAAGCATATTCTAGATATATCGAAACTAAAGCCATCCATCCAAAGAGCCAAAGATACTATTAATTCTGTGGTCAGGGTTTTGTCCTTTAGATAGCTGAGCTTAATAGAGTATTCTGACTTCATCAAGTAGTCCTCTGAATTTGTACTAGGATTTTCCTCTTTTTAAATCCATGTTAATCCCTAAGTAAACTCCTGTGAAATCAGGGGATAGATTAAAAAATAAGGAAGAGGAAAAGTGCTTTGAAATAGTAAAAGTCAATCCAATATTAGCTAACAATCCAAAATGGACAGCTCCTGTCATGCCAAATGTACTTGTAAGTTCGTTTAAGGTCTTCTTAATCTCAATGTTTTTGGCTTTCAAAACTACATCATTTTTAGGGCTATAGATTATGCCAACTTCAAGGAACATTTTTAATTTTGAATAAAATTTATTAGAACTGTTGGATGAAATGCCAAAGCTAATTATTTCGTAAAAAGAATCTTGATTTATGTGTAAATAACCATTTTTATCTGGCTTTTTATTCTCAATGGTAACAAAGTTAGCAGAAATACCCACCCAAAAATCTACAATATCCAAAGGAAAAATTGTTTTGAATGATGGCCAAACAGCCAGAGAATCACGCCCCGCACTTTTGAAAAACGCAGATTCATATTCTTCGAAGAAAAAATTAGACCCGGAAGGCTTCGAAGCGGTTAAAGAAATGGAGAAATC
>CAYFLR010000013.1:24631-25756 GCA_964343805.1 uncultured bacterium
TCCAGGTTTTCGGTCGGATTAATATAGCTTTTAAGCATTTTGTACTCTCCAGTCAATAGGGTTCTTTGAACAGAATACTATTGATATTTTCGGCAGTGAGGCAATGTGAATAGAAAAGTATAGTAGAAAAAAAAAGTAAACCCTTTGTTAATGATAGGATAATTTGAGATCTTTCTCTAAAGTTTAAAATAAATCTAAAAATCATAACTAAAGGACTCCTTACCCTTTGCTCTAATAATTATCATGTGGGAGAAAGTAGGATGTTTCTTCTTGTCTACATTTTATATTAGGGTTGAAGTCGGGGTTTACCACTATTGATACATTCGAATTATTGTTATCATTATGTGCAGCCAAGATATCTAAAAAAAATTCCTCATAATTATTCAACTTTACTTGATTGGCTTGATCATCATAATTAAGGACAAATTTATAATTCTTTTCTTGAAAGTTTGTTTTAACCTCACAGGAAGGGTTCATAATTCCGCTAGAAGTAGACTCATCATGCTGGAACTCTTTAAACAATTGCCAGTCATCATGATACCCACCCATTATAAACAAATTACATTTGGTAGCATCTTTGACGCTGTACTGCATATCTCCACATCCTATGGATCCATCCACCCACTCAGTTACATATGATCTATAACTTATGGTAATCTCGTCTGGAAGACCCTTAAAAGGTTTAAGTCTAGATTCACACCACAACCCGTAACTTGAGATATTTCCACTCCCACCATCAGGGCATATTAATCCACAACCAATAATTCCTAAATAAAAGGACATAATGACTACAAGAATTACAAATTTAATTTTTATGTAGTTTTTCATATCTAAGCTCAAAAGAAATAATTAAATCAGAGAACTAAGCAAGAAATTATCATGAGCATCTATTAAATTCCAGGCACAAAAAGACTAGACATTTAGCATTCCCACTATCTCCTGACAAAATTGTCCTCTCATAGACATAAAATCAAATCCTTATAAGTGATTGGATGGTTTCAGTTAGTTCACGAGCACAGGAAGTGTGGGCACGTCTAGTGGAGATACTGTCGAGCCAGGATGACCTTAGCCGGTGGATCCTGCCCCTAGCTATTCATAAAGGCCAAAGAAACCGAGATGTTAACA
>CAYFLR010000013.1:25766-47157 GCA_964343805.1 uncultured bacterium
TACCTTTTTCATAGCTGTTTCAGGCTAACTATAGTCACCCATACCATATTCCCCAGCACCATAAGTGCCCTCTTCATAATTACCTATTCCCTTTACTTCACTATCGTCCTGGCAATTTTGGATAAATGGAAGAGCTGATATAAAAAGAGCCCCTTTAGAGAGAATTTTTAAGAATAACCTTCGACTATTATCAATCATATTCATCCTCAAAATGATTCATTTGATTTTCTTAATATCCTGATCACTCACAAGAACTGGAATAGAGCCAATGTTTAAGGTCAGACTCCCATTAACACTAGATATTTTTTCACTGGCTGGATAATTACCATCATTATCAGGTACCATTTTCTGCATATTGTTCACATGACTTGCAGCTTTGAAAGTCACTTCCACATCACTTGTTGCCCAGAGAATATAAAACTCTTTACCGGTACTTTTTAAACGATAGACATAACCCCAAACGTCTGTTGAAGGAGATAAATCAGGGATGACACCTAAGGGATCAGCCACATCATTATCAATCAAGTGAGCGAGAACCAGGTAGCACCAATAGGCGGAGCGTTCTTTATTAAAACGACCAGGTTCTTCCCCGGGACTTTTTGAGTCAGAGATTAAACCCATGGAGTTATATTGACTATTTTCATTACCTCCAAAGCCATCCCACTCAATAAGGTTGTTCCAAAAAAGTTTATCTAATCCATTATTTAATGCATAAACATATCTTTTTATAAGAGAACTAGCCTGCTCTTCAGAAGTCTGGGCTATCTTTTCGCCAGGTTTTCCTTCCCAAGTTCCATTTTCAGTACTCCATAATTCTTTATTTTTTAAACCCAATTTATCAAGTAAGGCTCGATACTTTTCAAGCATGGCCATTTTCCATACATTAGCAACTCCCCAGTGATGAATATCAATAATGTCAAATGAGTTAGGATCATGTTCAGCCAAACTAGTTATAATTTCCTTATGAAGCGGGGCGACATCTTTCAAGCTATGACTACCAATTTCTGCTGTGATAGCAATTTTAGCTTCGGGATCTGCCGCTCGAATGGCCTTGTAGGCCAATTTATACATCTCTACATAACTCTCAGCTGTGTCATGGGTTTTATTTATCTCATTCCCCACTTGCCAATATTTCACTTTAACGGAAGAATCTAAATCATCTACTCCATCGCCATCGTAATGCTCAACAGTGGCTTTAACAAAATCTGAAAACTCGTCTGGATGGTCGAGAGGATTTCGGAGTGCTTTTCTTCCCTCTTTTGGCTCACCCTGTGGAGGTCGTTTTATGACGGCTAGCCAGTGGATTTGATTTGCAGCTTTATATAGACTTTTAGCCATATCCTCAGTCACCTGCCGGCCATAATTCCAACTATAACCGCCTCCCAGTTCAGGCTCAATATCATCCCACATGATATTCATGTTGCTTCGAGTCCAGTGTATTCCTAATTTCTGAATATGATTATCAGCCCAATCCCAATATTCCTGCGGTGTTTTATACCCCATTTGTCTATTAAAAGGTCCAAATGCATAAGAGTCATAAACCGCAAAAACTCCAAAATGAGATCCCTCATAGCTGCTGCTAGTTACCCCAGAGTTATTATCATTCTCTTGATCTTCTTCAGCTGGGGGTGGGCGTTCAAAAATACCATTGTCACATTTAAGCTGCTCTTCTTCACTGACAGTTTTGTTACCATCCAAATCACACTTTAACCCTTTTTCTTGACATTCAGTTCTTTCAGCTTCGGTGACCTTTCCATTTCCATCAAGATCACACTCTAAAAGACCATTTTGACATTTTTGTTGTTCACTGGGTTCAACCTTTCCATCACCGTTTAAATCACAACTGAAGACACAATTCTCAACCTCTTCAGCCGTGACATTTTTATCTCCATTTTTATCACATTCGCTCAACACCTCATTGCATTTGTTTTTCTCCAGTTGGTTAACCTTTCCATCACTGTTTAAGTCACATTTTAAATTGCAGTTATCCTTCTCCTCTTTCACAACTTTGCCATCTCCATTGGCATCACATTCAGTCATCCCATCTTTACATTTTACCTTTTCAATATCATTGACCTTGCCATCGCCATTCAGATCACATGATAGGTCTATGTTAGATGCACTGTTTTCTCCTATTTCACGAGTTTTTTTCTCTCCTTCGCAAGAAAAAAAGTTGAAAGAGATGGCTAAAAAAATGATTGTCAAACAAGTTGATACCTTAAGCTTAATCATGAAGGCTCCTTACCCAAAAGTCCTTTTATTTAAGTATTTATTTCAATGATAGATTAACATAATCAGGGATGATATTCCTCACAAATTAGAAAGATAACCTCTCTTATGTTCATATCTTTTATTCAATTTAATAATGTAATCCAGCATATAATATAGTATAAATCGTTTTAAACGTCCAAAATTATGAGACATGACACAAAACGGAGCAGGTTAAAATAAAAAATTTTAAGGAGAAATCAATTATGCAAAAAATCTTATTTTCTTTCCTCACTATTTTTATAGTTTTTCTATTATGGACCTGCGATGAAGAACCCACTAAGAGGGAGTCCACCAATACTCTCACATGCGATCTAAATAACGATGGCAAAGAGAGTGAGTTAGAAAAAAGCAAGTGTTCCGAAAAGGGAAACCCCTGCGATGCAGATGGAGATGGAAAAGTCACCAGTAAAGAGAAAGATAGCTGTAAGCTAGATTGTGATCTAAACAACGATGGAAAAGTGACTCCTTTAGAAACAGGCAAATGCAATGAAGCTTTTCCAGAATGTGATAAGGACAGTGATGGCAAAGTAACTTTGGAAGAAAAGCAATCTTGCAGTTTCACCTGTGATCTCAATGGGGATAAAAAAACCACTGAGTTTGAAAAAAAGCGATGCGCCAATGGAGTGGTGGAGTGTGATTTGGATGCCAATGGATTTGCTTCGGAGGAAGAAAAAACCACTTGCAAAGAAAAGGGGCTCGAACATGATCTCGATGGTGACCAAAAGGTGACTGATAGTGAAATCATAAGGAGTCGAAACGGCATTGCCGATGCCATCAACCAGGAAGGTCAAAGTAGCAGCGAAAAAGGTGATGATGGAAAAACTACCAGTTCAGAAACAACCAATAAAAAAACTCCCGTCTACATCACGATCGTTTCTCATAATGAAGATGACTCCAGATATGATGGATATGACACCAAAGATGGTTATTTAGGTTTTAGAAAAGCTCTGCTCGATTTAGCCGAACTTATTGTTAAATATGAGGCCAAATGGGACGTTCAAGTTGATTGGCGCTTCTTAAAAGCGGTGCAAAAGTACGATACCGGTGATGTTCTGGCCAATACCGACCAAAAGAATATTGTAAAATATCTGGATGATATTCCAGGCATTCGAATTGAAGCTCACTCTCATGAGGGAAATACTTATAAAGATGCCAATGGACAGCCCCTACCTGAATCTGAGCAACATAATTATGCTGATGTGGTGAAAGAGATAAGCTTATTAGGAGTGGAGGTTCCCCCCGTCATTGGAGGAGCAATTTATTTCCCTCTCAGCAGCGAATCCATTTGGGATCGATTTTTAGAACCTCAAAAAGGGAACTTGTTTCCAGATTTCACCTGGACCCCACAAATCTTATGGGGTGTAGGAACCTATAAACATTCTGGAGAGGAAGACTCTTCTAGCGGGATATGGCAACCCAAATCAAAAGAAGACTTTTTTACCCATGATCCAAACGGCAATCTTTATTATGTGGGTGGATCTCTCGGGGTTGCTGAATACGATAAAGCAGATGGAATTGTCTCTCCCGTAAAGAAAATACTGACCGATGTTGAAAGCGGGGAAGCGCCCGCCGGCAAATTTTATGCTGCCACCTCCATGATATTTGAAATAGATTATATCGATAATCAAAGCAAACTAGATAATTTCGAAGAGAAATTAAAAGAGCTACAATCCTTAGCCAATGAAGGCAAGGTCATTTGGGCCCACTTGGATGAGATGGTAGAAATTTGGAAAGATAAATACAGTAAAGAAGCAAATGTTTATGACTTCTGCGATCTACATGAATATTGCGAAAACCACCTCCGAAAGTCCTTCACTGAAGTTGAAGCATTAGGAGGAAGTTCAACCACATCAGGCAGTGATCCCTCAAACAAGGAATGTGATGTAGCCGATAGAGATGATCCCTGTGATATGGATTGTAATGGAACGGTCACAGCAATGGAAAGTAAAGCCTGTAAAAAGTAAATAATTTCTAATCTTGAAACCAAGGAGGAAACACAACTTGTTTGTTTCCTTCCTGGACACCCTGTAAATCGAAATGATCAGGAAAGTCGGATTTTCCACAATCCTCAGTAACGCCATAGTTTAAGTTTGAGGAAGTTTCTCGCCAGTTTTCTAAAGTGGAATCATAATCGAAGCACTGTTGCTGCACATACGGATTTAAAACAGGAGAACCATCAACATTAAGCTGCTTCATCATACAACTATATCCCCTAATATCTTCCATTCGAGGAGAAACTAGTAAAGAGGTGCTGTTTCCGACAACTCCACAGCCCTGGATTTGATCTCCGAGCTTCAAAGTACTTACTTTAAGCATTCGTGAATAGGCAGAGTCAAGGCTATGTTGCCATCCATAAGCCAGATCGCCTAACCCGGATTCTGTATTTATGTTAAACCTCATGGACTTTATCCCTTTGGCTTGATTGCCAAAATCTGCTTTAACCAAAGACCAATCTATCAATTTCTCAGAATTTAGGTAATCTTTTATAATAAAGACCTTGCTCCTCTTTACAACTTCAAGATGCTGACTAAACCCGTTTATAAAGGTATCAGTCTTTTTATATAAAATATTTATCACATTGGTCACTAATTTGGCCTTTCTAACCAGAGCAAGTTTTCCTTCATACTGACCTGATGGCTTTGGGAAGTTAACCAAATTGATACTAAAAGTAACCTTATCCTTATTCGGTAATTCATGGGTTATATCAAAGAGCGTTCGATAAGAGATGCCCCCATCTGAAGTGTTGTTAATAATAGTAGAGGTTCGAACATCTGCATTGTCTGGAAGTTGCCAATGTTTTTTAACCGCCTCTTTTAAATCGAGAGGATTGCTTTTTTCCGGAAGCTTAAAAAAGTTTTCTTTTTTTGCCGCACACAAAACCCCCGCCAAAGTTTCAAAAGCAGTGGCTAAGGTGTGAAAGGCTCTATAAGCTAAACTTGAAGAAGCGTGGGCAAGGCAGACATCCTCACCTATATCGTTGGCTATCACCCCTGAATAGCCAGGATGAATTCTTCTTGTTGTAGAGTTTGAGTTATTATTCACCCAATAATTAGATTGAGTAGGAATTTTAACAGCTGGTAAAGCTGGAAGGTCAAGAGGAAAAAGAATATGCGGAGAACCGGAGGAGGTTTTACCTTCTTCCGCAATAACCTCCTGATCGAAACAGCTAATTGGCCTAAAACCGGGATCTCTAAGTAGGTTTGGAGTGCACCCCGATTCTAAAGAGCCAGCTAAAATCTTTTCGAACTTAGTAATTAACTGATGATATGAAGGAGGTGTAGTTTCATCTTCGGAAGACAACAGCTTTGGACTTGACTTAGGACTCGCTTTGGGACTTGCTTTGGGGCTAGCAGAAGCCTTAAGATCAACTATGGTTGGAGAGGACACGGCAAAATCAAGAGGAACAGCTTTCCTCAATTCAAAATTGTTACTGTTGTTAACTTGATCACTTTTTACTGTCTTTGGGTCTTTTTCACCAGAATCGTCTTCCCTGTTTTGAACAAAGCACCCTAAAAAGGAAAGGGAGATGAAAAAGGAGAAAGAGAAAATGTAGCGTTGAAAATAGATCGAGTACTTTTTAAAAGAAACCTTACCCATAATTCAATTCCTGTTTATAATAAATAGGATTAGAAAATTAGCCTGTCACTTCCATATATTCTATAGTCACAAATAGATCTTTTGGTCCACTGCCATTATTTTCAGAACCAGTTGCCGGAGAAGAACGAAGAGATATGGTCTGCCATGAATTGTCTGTTTGTCCGTTGGTATGAGCTGCGCAAAGCAAGTTAATATTAGAAATAACTTCTGTATGGTACTCACCATTTTTGATAGTGGCATTCAGATCCCCGTTAATATCAATATCTCCTGGGGCTGAGGATTTATTGGAACGAAAAACCCATCCTCCATTAGAATTGCCCGATGGTGGTGTGGAGCAACGTAAAGTCAATTTGCATAGATAAGCTCTTAATGCCATTCCTTTATCCATGCATAGAACCTGCTCACCACCTGTCAGTTGACCAGGATAGGTTACAGTGGCCTTTCTATAATTTCTGGGCATGCGGCAGTGCAGGTGGTTACGAATGGTGGAGGGAATTTCATTTCCAAGGTAGACTACATAGGACTTATTATAAAGGTTACTTAGGATATGACCATGTACTAAAATATCACACTCTTTAATATAAGCTCCTTCATCTTTACTGGTAATGGAGGTAGAGTTAAAACGAACAGATCCTGTACAACCCCACAGTCTAGCATCTTTTGCTAAGTCAAAAAAGTAAGAGTCATCTGATTCGGCATTATAACATTCAAGGGTCATAGTAAGATGAAAGTTAGACAGAATAGAACTGGAATCTATTTTTATCAGGGTACAACTTTTATTCAGCCAACCCCGCCAATCTAGATTTCCTCCATAGAGGTTAGCTCCGTTCCTCAGTTCTAGACCAACTCCTCCTGGATCTGTTTCACTACCTGTGGAAAGTAGACATGAGTTAAATGTGGTATAGGCAAATGATCCATCACATACGCCATATTCACCGGTATCATTTGTATCGTGACAATCAGCAGAAGATGATTTCAAATCGACATTGCCGTCCACTAATACGGCAACTTCCCCTTCGCCGAGAGCATCAAAATGACAGTTGGTAAAGGTATTGGCTTCAGTCCAGCGACCATATGAGTTAAATAGGGTAACCTGACAACGGATATTTTCAAATTTGCCAAGGACATAATTATTTAGAAAAAGTCGACCATTTTTAATGATGAATCCTCGCATGCCCCCCCGCATACTGTTCCAGTAATCATCATTGGACCTGCCTTCATTAACATCATGATCATCATGCTCAGCAGAATTTCTAAAAACGATATCTTTTTTTTCAACGAGATCAATGGTTACGTTATCACCAAGTAAAAAGGTATTCATAGGGACTATGAGGTCCTCCTTACTTTCCACTAAATAATAACCTTTAGGGAAGTATAAAATGATCCCCTCTTCGCCATATCCCGTTTTTTCTTCACCACCTAAGGCATCAAAAGCAGATTGGATCGCATTGGTATCATCCGTCTTCCCATCACCTTTGGCACCAAAATCTTTTACTGAGACCATTTCACTAAAGCGAGTGAGCATTTTACGGGTTCTGGCACCTTCATAGTCTAACTTATATTTTGTATAGCCCTTGGGATTATGAGAAACCTTGAGAAACTTATTGAGGATTTCTCCCCAACTATCACCATCTTTTCCGACCTTGGGTAATCTAGCTTCTGCCATTTGCCTCTCCTTTAATTTATTGAAAATCGATTAATTATATTCTAGAAAGGCCTGTTTGACAATCAATACTTGGGGCTCTCATATCATTATCATGGATTAGGAAAAATTGATTCTGAGAAACTCTCTAAATACCTCTATATACACCAGGACATCTCTACCCAGCCTGCTCTTAATTAGTAATTAATAGCTCACCTCTAAATATTGAATAGAGGTTTTCGCTTCTAAAGTGACTGATTTTGCCAAAGTTGGACTCTCTAAGACTGTTCCATTGATATCTTTAAGGATAAAACTTTTAGGATCTTTAGTTAGCTCTAATTGATAGCTAATAGGCTCATCATCTTTTAGTTCAAAAGGTTTTTTATTAACCATTATTAAAGGTCTAAAAAAGAGATACTGTTCTTTTTCTCCCCATGAAAACTTTTCCACCCAAGCCTTATCGCTAACATCAAAGGAACCGCTTAACTTCTTACTGTATTCATAAGAACTAATTTGATTCACAAGGACACTATAAGCAGTAGAGGTTAGAGAAGGTGAGCCATCTTCAGCTAAAGATCCCCAGGCATTTTCATGGGCATCGGGACCGATCTTTACAGGTCTTAATTTAAGAGCAACCAATCCCCTTAAAACAACCTTCCCATTTACAGTTGCTGTTCTTTTTAAAAGAGCATCTTGCACTAGATAGGCGGCATTAGCCTCATGGGAAATTGCAATACGGCTTCCCTTTGTCATGAATAAAGCTCCAGTGTGCTCAGAATCAATTATGAATCTATCTGTCCAGCCATTTTCATCCAATTTCTTTCTTAAATTAAGAATCCCAGTGACATTAGCATAGGAGTTGTAGGTTGGAGTTACATTTGGCGGTAAGATGCCCTCTTTTGTAGAACTATTATCTCCTCCATTATAACTAAATACGGGATATCCATGAAATGCCAGAAAGTCAAATTTAGCTCCATTAGATTTCTCTAGATAGATGTCCAATACTGCTTGAGATCTTTCATCTACAACGTCATTATGAAACTCTGTACCATGACTTCCAATTAAGAGGTCTGGAAATTTGGGCTTCAGACGATCATAAACTAAGTTCTGAATTTCTATAAGCTGTTCAACTGTTCCACCTCCGCCTCCTCCAGCAGCCTCAAGAAAATAAGCAACAGGAGAGTTAATCAGTTCCAGGTACTTTATATTTGCAGAATCCTTATATGAAGTAATAAACCAATCTACAAAATCTACAAATTCATTAATAACCCCATCATCTATGGTTGAGCTTTTTTTGTGATTTAACATTGGAAGGAGGCTCCACCCATTGGTTTTAAATAACTTGGCTGTCTCGTCCATATCAAATGGGTCCTTACAAACAGCCTGCTTAGGAAAACAGCCTTTAGATGAATAACCGTCTCCCTCTTTTTTAAAATTTTCCACACTCATACGAACTTTAACGATCTGGATTTTAGAATTTTTAGAAGCATCAATAGAAAATTGTTCAGTTTCTGTGGGACTTTCTGCAGAGTCCACCAAGACTGGAGCCTCAGAACCCCAAAAAAAGTTAGAATCATTATCAGATGCCCCTCCTCCATCATTATTTATTATGGTGTTGTTATCGTTTACACTCCCTCCATTTCTAGCCAGTAAGTTACAACGCACTTTCTCCGTTTGAGTCACGGTCCCATTTGAATCTAAATCGCAAACATCTTCGCTGCTAACCTCATCTTTACTTGTGGTTTTATTTTTATCACATAGCTTTTGTTCATTAGGTCCAATGGTACCATCTTTATCGTAATCACAATCGGATGCTTGACTTATTTGACCACATTTTTTTTCCTCTATTTGCTGAACCACTCCATCTCCATTCAGGTCGCAGCTCAATTTACAAGAACTTTTTTCCTTATGAGTTACAGAGTGATCTTCATTGGTATCGCATTCTATCAAAGCTTCATCACAAGATCTTTTTTCCTTACGAGTTACCTTTTCATCGCCGTTTAAGTCACAACTGTAACATTTCTCCTTTTCACTTGATGCAACGGTTCCATCTCCGTCAAGGTCGCAGTCAGGCCAGCCTTCGTCACACTTAGCTTCTTCTTCCTCTGTAACAATTCCATCACTATTTAGATCACACTCTAGTAATAGGGAAGCCTTATTTTCTACAGTTTTTTCTTCACAAAAAGTAAGTAAAATACAGGTTAATATAAGAATTATCTTTTGATGCATTTCACCCCTCCAAGAAAAGTTACCTCTTATGTAATAGCTAACTATAAACTTCTTAGGTATTCATTAATGAGTGATCATCCCTAGACAGATTCCAGCCCATAAAATGATTCCAACAAATAGGAAAAAGTCCTTATTTGGTTTACCACCTTTTCTCGCCTAATTTATAAGTTGAGTGAGTAGAACTAAGGTATCGCTGTAATATCCATATCACTGATTAACACCGGATCACTGCCAATAACGAAAGATAATTTTTTCCCGCCAGTTGATAGGGACTGACTACCCTTATATTTCCCAGTATTATCAGGAATCATATTTTGCCTGGTTTTAACATGGGAGGCCGCCTCAAAAGAGACACGGGTCCCCTCCTCGGCAGCCCAAAGGATATAGAACTCCTTATTAGTGGACTTTAACTTATAAGCATATCCCCAAACATCGGTAGCAGGCTCCAAATCTGAAATGGGCCCCAATGGCTCAGCTCGATGTGCATCGATCAACTTAGAAAGCGCAGCATAACACCAGTAGGAGATTCTCGGTTTATTAAATCGATTTTTTACTTCACCAGAGCTTTTGGAATCGGTAATCAGACCTAAAGAGTTATAAATACTGTCTGGATTGCCTCCAAAGTTATGCCAATCCATCAAGTTGTTCCAAAAGATCTTATCCACCCCATTATTTAAATTATAAACATATCTTTTGATCAGAGAGCTGGCTTGCTCTTCTTCTGATTGAAGAGGATACTCCCCCGGTTTTCCTTCCCAAGTTCCGTGCTCTCCACTCCAAATTTTTACATGTTCCATATTGAGAGACTTAAATAGTTCTTGATAGGCGGGGATCATTTTCATTTTCCATAAACCAGCTGCCCCCCAATGGTGAATATCTATAGCGTGGATCGCAGTTGGGTCTTTTTTTCCAAGTTCGGTTAAGATATTTTTATGGTGGTCAGGCACCGTATTGCCATTGCCTGAAAGATCGGCGACTATTACTATTTTAGCCTCAGAATCGGCAGCTAAAATCGCCTCTTTGGTGAGAATAACCAGATCGACGTAATCTGAGTCAGCCACTTCAGGGTCTTCATGGCTGCTGATTTCGTTGCCCACCTGCCAATACTTTATTTTGATATTGGGATCAAAATCATCAATTCCATCCCCATCAAACCTTTCAACGGTGGCTTTAATAAACTCTTTGTACTCTTCGGGTTCATCGAGTCCGTTGCGCATTGGAGGCTTATCTTTATCATCACTTTCTCTTTCTTCAGTGGAAGGCCGACCTATGACGGCCAACCAGTGCATCTGATTTTCCGGTTTATAGATCCTTTGGAGCATGTTTTCTGTGTATCGGGGCTTTTTGTTCCAATTATATTGTCCACTTTCATCTTCAATATCATTCCAGATCAGGTTGAGATTACTTCTGGTCCAATGAACCCCCAAGGTGGGAATATGCCCTTCGGCCCAATCCCAATACTGACTAGCTTCACTCCAACCCTCTGCATCCCATAGTTGATCAAACTCTTCAGAAACAAAGAAAGCAAATATTCCAAAATGACTATCTTCATACTCCAACTCGGATTGGGACTCAGTCAAACGAGGGGTTCCCTTAATCTTCCAATCAAGGTCCTCTACAAATCCACCCGAGTAGGCTTTTGTTTTTTTGCTACCACTCATTGTCCAATAATAGACCTCACCAGTGGAACTATGTCGCCAAAGAATATCTAGCCGGTCATCTTTATTAAAGTGCCCTAACTGCTTTGCCTCCCAGCCTAAATCCTCAACTGTTTCCAGGTACTCACCGGAGGTCTTTTTTATTCCATTCATGTACCAGATGGCACATTGACCGGTTTGCTTATTTTGCCAGATAATATCGCTTTTCTTATCTCCATCAAAGTCTCCGGAATCAATGATTTCCCAATCAAAATCTGCTAAGGTTTCCACTGAACCATGTTTTTTCTTAACCAGACCATTCATAATCCAAATATAAACTTCACCAGTAGTTCTATGACGCCACAAAATATCAGCCGACCGATCTCCTCCAAAATTATTTACTGACTTTATTTCCCAGTCCAGATCAGCAACCTCCTCAATATAGTCAGAGGACTTCATTGTGACTCCCTTCATAAACCAAATCGCATTTTGACCATTTGTTTCATGTCTCCAGAGGATGTCGCTTTTGCCATCCTTATTGAAATCACCTATCCCGCCAACCTTCCAAGACTTATCATCTAAAGGGGAAACTTCACCTTCATTAACTATGGCGTAATTACCCATGAGCCAGACATAAACACTCCCAGAATTCTTATCCCTCCACAGAACGTCGGTGGTTTTATCGCCATTAAAGTCTCCCAACCCTAAAACCTTCCACTCAAGACCAGCCTCCCCTTGGGGATAAAGCTTCTTATTGCCATCTAGCATAACTTTCCAAATGGTATTTTCTCCAGTCGCCTCATTGCGCCAAAAAATATCAGAAACTCCATCACCATTAAAATCAGCTCTTATCTGCTTCTGCCCTTTTTTCCCTGAAGACTTCTGCTTTTCAGAACCATTAGTCTCTACATTTTTCACATCATTATCTGAGTCAACGCAATTTTGCAGGTTTCCCAGCAAAATAGTTAAACTGATAAAAATGGAAAGCAACCAAAACCTTTGCTTTGACATAAGTGCCTCCTAACTTATAAGACATATAGCCAAGTTATCGGTGTATTGGATAGATAGTTTAATTATATGGCTTTTTTGCACGTGTATTCAGTGGGATAGCAGGGAAAACATTACCCCAACGCAGGCCGGGTCGTTAAATAAGGGCTATTCATCTCATGCATTAACGCCCCCCAAGATAGACCCTTCTTCCATTTTCCTTCGCCAAGAAAACAGTTGAGAAGGATCTCCCTAGTCAGCGATGTATTCCTCATAAACCTCTTTCATGGTTTTCCACTTAATGATGCCTTGATCTTGCAGCTCTTTCATCTGCTCTAACCAGCTAGTCAAACCAGTCCTAGAATCTTTGTTGGAATAGGTTGAAAATGGGGCATGTAAATACATTAAGTTCACTTTTGATTCATCTTTACTTTCATAGAACTCTTTTATCTGTTTAATAATTACATCAATATCTTTTTGATCGACTGTACATTTACCAGTACAACCATACCCATCTGCAACTTTACTTAACTCTCCTAAAGACCCGGTTAGTAATACGATACCGGTTTCATCTTCTTCAAAATCATTAGTATCTTTTAGTCTACGGGGATAAAAACGCTGGGTTACATCTGGAGGAATGGGATCGTGAAAATAATCAGAGCCAAACTTAGTCTCATCATCGGTAAATGGTTTTCCAGTTTCTGGGTTAATAGGTCTCTTTGCTTCGGGAATGGGTTGTAAGGCCAAAACTACAGGACCATTTAGGTAGGCAAAACCAGCTTCATCCGCTGCTTTTGCCCAGTCAGCTAAGCTCCAGCCTCCAGAGCATCCAAAATTATTCTCTGCACCCACCATGGTATCCAGTTTATCTTTGCGTTTTTTATATTCGCTTTTCAAAGTTTCGTAGTCAGATGTGGTGGGTGAAATGTCACAATGAGTCCCAACACCTTGGTTTTTAGAAAGAGCATATCTTAAAAGGTTATTGCCAAATTGGTCCACTGCCTCCACATAGGGTAACTCACTTTCAACAGTGAGCTTGGCTTCATTTTCATAAAATAGATCGATCATGGCTTTTACAACGGCTGAATAGTTATCAAAGCCCTCTTTAGTATCTACCATTTTAGTTATTCCACCTTCTAAATGAAGCATGGTGGCAAAGTTGATTGGCTTTTTTGAAGAAGAAGAGTTGCTATTCGTTTGAGCATTTCCATCTCCATCGTCTTTCTTATCATCAGATTTCCCATCATCAACTCGATCAAAAACCTTATTATCACAACGGATCTGCTCAACTTCATCCACTTTGCCATCACCATTTAAGTCACACTGTAAGTCACCCGCTTCACATTTTTGAGTCTCACTTTCTGTGGCTTTTCCATCACCATCAAGGTCACATTCCACCACTCCATTGTCACATTTTTTTTGCTCGATTTCCTCCACCTTTCCATTTCCATTCAGGTCACATCCCATCTTACAGTTTTTAGATTCGGTACTGGTCACATTTCCATCTTTATCACTATCACAATCACTCAGAGCAGAGTTACATTTCTTCTTTTCAATTTGATTGACCTTGCCATCTTGATTAAGATCACAGCTCAAATCACAGTTTGCTTTTTCGCTAGCACTCAACTTTCCATCCTTATCTTTATCGCAGGGATCGTCAACACCCTCACTGCATTTTCCCAGCTCTAACTCCACAACTTTACCATCTCCATTGAGATCACATGTCAAATCAACCTTATCCTCGGTTGAAGAGCCATCTTTAGTACCTTTCTCCTCGCTACAATTGGCGAAATAAAAAATGGAAGCAAGAGTAAACGTGAACAATATGATTCGAGATAAATACATAAAATCCCCTATACAAGACATTTGCACTTCTTAATAACCTGAAGAGTTGGACACTTAGCTTTATAGTAATTATTTTAGCATAAAATGAAAACGAATCAGAAAAAGAAATTTCTTCCTGAGTGTGTATATTAATCGTTTGGTGTTGTACCAATAAATTTTTAATTATTTATCTGTGTTTAGGACTTGCCAATCGGAGGAAGTCTCTGTTTGACCGAGATAAACTCCGTCCATAGCTCCATCTTTATATATGTACCAAATGGCTGTGGTACCATCATCATTTCTCCAAGCAACATCTCTAATACCGTCCCCATTATAATCTCCAAAGTCCTGAATTTTCCATGCAAAGTCAGCAACGGTAGTGAGGGGCAACCAACTTACAAAAGCATGTTCTTCCATAATCCAAACTCCAGTTTCCCCAGTCTTCATATGACGCCAAAAAACATCAGCATCTCCATCTCCATCAAAATCTCCATAATTCTTAATATCCCAATCTGATTGCGAAGGAGTGTTTACGCTAAACTTAGAAACTGTTGTTAATCTATCCATATCCCAAAGAGTGACCTCTCTGGTATTACTGTCCATCCATAAAATCTCCCCATGGTTCTCATCATGAGGACAGGTATGAACTCCCTCCATAACAATGGAAGTATCTTGAATTTCGAGATAGTTACCTGACTTTTTACCATTTCCATCTAAGAACCAGATATAGTTTTCTCCGGTTATTTTATGACGCCAAATAAGATCCTCATTTCCGTCGTTATCAAAGTCGGCCACACCTTTAATAATCCAGTTTGCATCCACTTGCCCTATCTCTACCTTTGAAACGGGAGCTCCTTTATACATATTCCACAGCCATATATTCCCACTGGCAGTCTCTCTCCATATAATATCTGAATTGCCATCTCCATTGGCATCGGCAGTGGCAAAAAGTTGGAAACCCACACCGGGACTTGCAACATCAATTACAGTAGTGGCTCCGGCTGAATCATCCATATTCCATAGTTTAGCTTCACCTGTACTCTTATTAAACCAAAACCACTCTGATTGATTTTTAAAATCTTCTAGATAAACATTTTCAGAAGCAACCGGTACAAACACAGATCCTCTCAAGTTATTTGAGCAGTTGGCATGCTCGAAATCTTCATCACAAAAATCATGTATATTATATTGTTCATCCTTCTTTTTCTTCCATATTTTAACAATATCAGGGATGTTTTTAAAAACTACCTTTCCTTCCTTTACCAGGTTATCCAACTTCCCTAAGGCGGTTTCTAATCGATCGTATAAACTCTTATCAGAAAGAAAGAGTTTTTCAAAAATTATCGGGGTCACAATATACATTTTATCTTCAGGTGCGACGCCAGAGTCAATATCTTCTATAAGCCTATTGATCCCCGTCATAATAAATTCTCGAGTAGTATAGTGTTTACTACCTAAGCCACCCCCTACGTATATAATTTCTCCCTCTGGATCGTGTTTAAAAAATAAATTTGCTCCCTTGGGCCGCCATATTCCCACCGAAGTATCTTCTTCGCCTGCATGAGCCGCAGTACCCACCCCCCAAAGTATTTCAGGCATCCAATCTTCAGCTCCTGCATCCTTATAGTAATTGGGAGAGATAGGCTCTTTAAATTTATGCCAGTGGTTCACATCATCAAAAGGATAGTAAATAGCCCCCCCTATAACGCCAGGTACAGGAGCACCTAATACTTTGTGTAAGTATGCCACATCGGCATAATTTCTTATATCTTCAACTGCTAATGAGCTCTTATCTGGATATTCAAACGTACTCCCTTCATGAGAGTGAGCTTGCATAGAAATGCCTTTTGTATCCCCTAAATATTCGATTATATTTTTATTGTCCGTATCAGTTAGCCAGCTTTTCGTTTCATCTGTCTGATTATCTACTTCGTAACTTTTGACTGCTTCTAAAAATCGCCAATCACTCTGTAAATCCCAAGTAGCATTGTGAGCAGTAATTTTTTTCCTAATCTCCAATAGCGCATCCCTCATTTTTTTATACTCACTCGCCCCTTGTTCATATATTTCATAGGTCTCTTCATTGTGAGAGACGATTGTAACATAGATAGGGTAGGCAGAATTTATATCGGTCGTGGTGATGACATTACTACACATTCTCCCCCTTCCCTGATTGTTAACGCAAAAGTTAGCTCCTACTTTTTGCTTCATTGAATTTTTCTTTTTTTTCTTTTTGCTGGATAATAAACTGGCTTCTCCCATAGAACTGAGAGATTTGAGATCGAGTTGATGTAAAATCTTATGAATATCTATCTTAATTTGCAACTGATCGTTCTTTTCTTTTCCCTATTTCAATGGCCTTTTTGCCCTGAAGCCTCAGGGAAAAAGATTCATCAATAGGAAAAGAAAAAGGGGTTTCTGTTCCTTGAGCGTCAATAGAATACCCTGCTATGTATACCGAATGGCCAAAAAGAGGTTCTGTCTCATCATCATAATAAGGGGAGATATTAAGGGAGATTCTATTATATTTGCCATCTTTCACCATAACATTGTTTTCTAAAGCGGGAGTTGTTTCATTTGTAATCAAGTCAAGAAGGTAAGGGCCCGAAAACTTAATAGAGGGATCTAACTCCTTTTCTTTTTTTACAAGTTCTTTTAACCTCATTTGCATCAAAATCTTTTGTTTTTTTTCTTTGGGTGAGAGCTTTATCTTAAACTTAGTCCCCTTCTCCACCTTAATTACTTGTTGCCCTATATCCTTTTTCAAGCGATCAGAGCTTATTTTGAAAGAATTTTGATCGCTCTCTTTATTAGTTTTAAAGTTTTTTAATGCCATCCTCATCTTTTTCTCTTTAGGACTCATTTGCTTTGAGCTTTTAAAAGCGATAGATGAAACTGCCATTTTAAAATAGGTAATAACCATCTTGGAGCTCTCTTCCGTGTTTCCAGTGTTAATGGTTATCCCATCAGGACTCTCTTCTCCCAAAACTAAATTCATTTTAGTTTCTGTTCCATTATTAAAAGAGAGTCCTAGTGGCAGCTCAGTATTGGTAGAATTAATAGGAGCCTCTTCTTCGATAGTTTCTATATCGTTTAATCCATCTTCCACTTCCTTCTTGGCATCAGAGGTTATTTCCTCTTCCGATTTCTCTTCTATCTTTTTACTCTGCTCATCATTGCTCTCTACAGCATCCTCTTCACTGCCACTATTGCAACTTATGAAAAGTGTGAACATAAGGACGATCATTGTTAACTTGAAAGCAATGTTTCTCATTTGAAACTCCTTCTTCTACCCCAATTAGTATAGTAGATGACTTGTTTTAATATTGGATATTAATTCTTATTCAATGGACATGTCAATTTTAAATCACGGCTTTCTGGCAAGCATCCTGTTTCCAGTAACATGGATTGAATAAGGAATTATTTCAGTTTGAGGTGATACTCAGGTGACATCACCACCGAAAACACACGCAACCAAGTGACAATAGAAGTAAGTAAAAGTGGGCTCAAGTTATTGGTTTAATTAAGATACTTCAATCATTCCTAAAACTTACAATATCACCGTTTTTGCTTTCCTAATGCCTAGTTTCAGGTTCGATTCCTGGCGGGGCTACTTAAAAGAAAAAAGAATTTTTTCTTTTAAGCATCCTTTTCAATAATCATTACATGCAGCAGGTTCGACGACCGAGCGGAATAGCCGAAGGCAGCGAGGAAGTGCTGATGATCGCAAGGCGATCATGCGAAGCAAGCGAGGAAGTACTGAGGTGTCGCCCAGCCTGTTCACGCAGTGAACGAAACAGTGCTCCTGGCGGGGCTACTCGAAATAAAAGCTTTGCTTTTATTTTGAGAAGTCCACTCCAACAATCATTTCCAGGCAGGTTCGACGGGGTCGCCCAGACGACCGAGCGAGATAGCCGAAGGCAGCGAGGAAGTGCTGATGATCGCAAGGCGATCGTAACAGCGATCCTGGCGGGTTGCACCTTCAATCTTTTCTCAATCTCTAGCAGATCTCCCAAAAACCTAACATCTTTTAGGTGACGTTTTGGTGACATTTAACATTGATAATCAACAATGCCTCTTGCTCGGTCTGACATCTTTTTAGAAAATGCCAAATAGAGCTGAGTCGTAGAAAAGTCAGTATGACCCCAAATTTGCTGAAGGTCATACATCTCTCCGCCATTTTCACCTTAAAAACAATCACTTTAGAGATAGAGGTTGATAGCCCAACGAAATGGAATGGTCCATTTTGGGAATGGAGAAGTGTGCCCAAAATAACCATCGGTGGTAAACACAGCGTTTACCACCGATGCGGTTGCGGGATTAAACACACTACCCCACCCCTAAACCTTTATGAGAGGCTTTGGGGCCAGGTCAAGAACAGTAGTAGAGCACTCTTAGTCTATAATTTTCAAAATTTCGGAAACCATAGGCTTTTCGCTGAATGAGTTTACATTTTCGATTGAATCCTTCCACCATCAAGTTGGAAGACCCTTTATAATTTGATCATAAAGTGCCAGGCCCCCAAATGAAGACATTTTCTTTTTCGGGCCCCTAATTTCTATTCCATTAATTTTCATATATATATCCCTACTTATTTTTCTTGAAACAAATTATTTTTTACGGAATATATAATATTAAAAATTACAAAAGGTTAAGTAAAAAATGCACTTAATGGGTGAAAAAATAAAAATAATTCAATTATTTAAAAGGACTCTGGGAGAGGGTTTATAGCTTCCCTTTACGATTATTTTCGGAAGTTTTACAATATTAACGCAGTGAACAAAACAGGACTTTAGAAACCCTCCTCATAAACTCGAAGAGGTGGCTTCCCCCAAGGGCCAACACCATCACCACCTAAATTGGTTTGTCTGGCTTTATCTTTAGCAAAGAGGCTTTTAGACCATCCAGAAATAAACGAAACGCCTCCACAGGCAGTTCCGACAATGCGTTCCCATACGGAAAGCTCGTTTTCATGATTTGTTTCCCATACCGACTTAACATTATCCCAGAAACCGTTTGAAACGAGGCTTACCGAATCTCCTAGAATGGCTTTTCGAAGACGAGTTATGTCAAGCAGGTTGCTTTCAATGAGGGTCTTTAAAAGAGCATGGTTTTCTGGAGAACCCGTATAGTTTTCTTTTAAGGTGTTATAATAATTTACTCTCTCAGCTTCTAGACCACTCAGAATTAATTTTATAGGATTCTTGATTAAAATGGATTCCAAAAATTTTTCAGCAAAATAGTCAATAAACTCATCGCCCTTACATTCCTTTATCATGGTGGCGAATACATCTTCCGTTTCCATCTCATAGCTGGGGCTCAAAAGAACTCCAATCACATCCTTCATCTCTTTAGTGTCCTTTTCTAAGAGAGAGACAATTGTTGCATCATCATTTTTAGAAATGGCATCCAAAAAGGCATAACTATTGTTTTCTTCATGAGTCAAATAATCAATAAAACGTTGCTTGGCTTTAGGATCATTATCGCTGGTTTCTTTGAGACCACCGATGCTGCTGTTTTCAAAATAAGTTTGCAGGCCAGCACTCACTTCACTTGCCGTCTCTGAAATAGCATCCCCTGCATCACTCACTGTTTCTTTTGCGCTGTCCCAGGTATCACTTAGCCAGCCAGGATGTACAAGGTTAGCATTTTGGGTATTTTCAACTTCAAACTCAGCATACCAGTTAGTGAGAGCATGAAAGGTCGGAAATAAATCCCTTTTAGCTTTTATTGCTTCTTCACTTCCAGCTTTAATAGAGGTAAAAGATTTTAAACTCGATTTATTTGAGCCATTGCCTAAATCCTTGACGCAAGAGAAAGTCAAGAGAAGAGAAATGACCGCTAATATTATAAAATTTGTTTTCATCATAACTTCTCCTTAATCTTTCATTTCAAAACCGTTAATTTCCCAGAACATACACATTACATCTTTACAGCAACCAATAGGAAGATATCCATAACCATGATCAGCCCAGCCCTCTCCCCAAGAATTGCGGATAACCCAGACCCCTCCACCTGGATACTTATCGTTAAGGGCATAACCAACTATGGTAACATAATGCCCCCCATTTGAATTAGCATCATCACGGCACTCAATTAAACCTTTCTCACTAGCTGTATTTTGGTAGCTGCTGTACCAGGTATTATTTACCAGTGTAGCCATAAGCACTGGATGGCCCGAATCAATTGCATCTTTTATTTGCGAGGTTTTGAAAATATAATCGACGCTTTTCAATTTTGCACTATGATTGAAGGTTTCTCGATCCTCATTCAGAGCCTTGAAATGAAATTTATCTTCCGCTGTGTAGATAAGGTCGGTAGCAAGACGGCTTTTGTATTCATTCCAAAAGTTATGCGGGTTGGTTTCAATATGATCATTGATATAATGCTTTTGCATATAATTTTCTGCGGCTCCAGACATGGCGTAGGCCCCGCAAGGACCATCCTCCCCTTGATTGACAGTGGGAGTATGATAATTTAAAAGGGCTATATTTTTTATCGTTTCTCCACTAGCTACTAAACTTGCTGGAAGATCATTGGTAAATTTTTCTTGAGGAGTCTCAGGTACTATATCTTTGATGTCGTTACTTCCGTACCTTCTCATTTTAATGAGTGCTTGTCCCCTTAAGTCAGACTCATGATTCTCCACTTTAGGGTCTATTTTCTTCTCACTGGTTCCACCGCTCCCACTATTATCAGTAGTGGTTGGAGTGGTGCTTTTCTCCATATTATTGTTATTATTATTACTTTCTTTCTTTTCCTCTTTTTTATTTTTCCCACTGTCACCGGGGTCACTTCCTTGATCCTTAGTCACCTTTTGTTGAGGTACGGGAGCACCAGAATCGCAAGAAAAGGCTAGGATAGTTAAACAGATAAGCCCTAAGAGATAATAAATTCTCAGCATTAGGAACCTCCCAAAGATTAAAGAGATAAATGATCTATACTTATAAAATATTGATCGACGCCTATCAGAAAAACATTTAGAAAACGATTTATATTCTATATAATCAATATGTTAGACCCACTGGTTATATTTTAAGAGATTTCTAGTTTATGTAATTATCGCTTACCTATTTCAACCAAAATATATATTCTAAATTATAGACAATAGACCTAATTTGGTGTTTTAAAATCCACTCCGCCTAAAAAAACTGTTAAGATAAAAGGTATGAAGATTGCTCTCGGTCTAATTCTATTTATTATC
>CAYFLR010000013.1:47167-101574 GCA_964343805.1 uncultured bacterium
GCCCTTTTCAATTCGGCTCATGGCTGCCCAAATCTTGCCAAAGATTATGGGCGCTTTAAAAGACCTGAAATTAGACCCTCGACCACAGAACTTATCGCCTACTTGGAAAGACTTATCCAAGGGGGTATAGTAACCCTCTCTATGCTAACTCGATTTCATAATGCTTTAGACAAGGGGCAAATCATTAACCCTATTGCAACTATAAAAGCTCAGACAACCGCTCACCATCAGATGCATCATGAGGGCATCGAAGGCTTACTGCAAAGAAATAATTTGGATAAAGAGCAGCTCCAAAGATGGGTGAGAAGACATGTAAAGCAAAAGAAAAAGGAGAAAAAGGAACGTAAGCAGGTTTCCGTCGCGGTGGCTTCCATATGGCAACCCATCTCCTTTATCACTATCAAACCGGGTAAATTTATAACTCGCACCTATGACAACAAGCCGGTTGAAGCGGAAATCACCTTACCTTTCTCCATGCAGGCATCATCTGTAACTCAATATCAATGGGCTTTAGTAATGAGAGAAAACCCTGCGCATTTTAAAGCAGGTAAAGATAAACAGCAGATAAATATAGAGGGGCAAAAAATACTAATGCAGCCCGATCACCCCGTGGAAAATGTAAGTTGGAATGAAGTTCAAACATTCATTCAAAGAGTTAACGAACTAATAAAAAAGCAAGATCCCCTTATTATGAAACTTTTCGACCGAAGGATAGGCACAGAAGCTAGCGTACGTTTACCCACTGCTGCCGAGTGGGATTTTGTTTCTCGCAAAGAAGGAGAAATCAAAGGAGATTACTTTTTTGGAGAAAAGGTTTCTGACCTTGAAACCTATGCTTGGTTCAATGAAAATTCAGCCGAAACCACTCATCCAGTTATGACAAAGCACCCCCTTCTTATAGGAAGAAAAGCTATTTACGATCTCTATGGTAATGTATCCGAATGGGTTGCTGATTATCATAATTATGATGCCTTAGGTCCTTTTCCTGGAAAAAACCCACAGGGACCTGAGACTGGGCATTACCGAATCACCAAAGGAGGAAGCTTTAGGGATCCATCAAACGAATGCAATTCACCGAATCTTCCTTCAGCAGATCCTTCTATGAAATTCAATAATATCGGCTTTCGATTGCTGTTAAACGAATAGTTAGAAAGAGTTTATCTAAATTAGGGGAAATAGTTCTTAGAAGAAAAGGTTTTCTCTCTATTTTTCATTTCCAATAGCTCCTGCATCATTTTGAGTATAATACTACTCTATAAATAATGCATTAGTTAGAGCTAAATGGAATTTTAATACGGGTTATTTGTATCGAACCTCATCGTAAGAATAGGCACTGCCGATTGTCTTAGTAATGACTTCTTCAAGGTCGAAAACCAGGCCTCTTGATGTCTTAAAGAAAAGACGATTGTCTCGCTCTTGATAAGGAGTTGTACAAACAGCACTTACTTTATAGCCTATCAACTTTCCTGCATAGTCAATTAACTTTAAACCATCTTTCCACTCAAAGCTTTCGCAGTTAGGATCTTGCCTTTGCAGGTCTTTTAAAATCAGGGCCCGATCATCAGCTTTGGAAGCGAGGGTCCAACTAGCAAGGTCTAGTTTAGATCGCTGTAAATGCCAGCGATTAGCAAACCAAATGATCATATCTTCATACTCTTCTTTAGATAAAACAGCGTCAGCCACAGCTAAAGGCTCAAAAGGTTCTCTATTTTTTTGACACTCAGCTGGAATGGTGTGCATGCGAAAAGAACGGCGATCAGCGGTGGTAGCGGGAACAAAGGTGATTTCCGCATTCCCATTTTCAAAATTCGCCATGGAAAGCAAAAAGCCATCTGTCATATTGTTACTTGATCGATAAGGACTGTAAGCAAGGTTATATCCTTCGCTATGATGTTGCACCATTACTCGGCCTAGATACCTAGGATATTCAATATTGTTTCCATTACGATCAAGAGCTTTAATTGCCACCTGATATTGCGGGTTAACATTGGGACGTGAAGGAATATCTTGACGCAATTCCAAGGTCACTTCAACGAGCCGATTGGTGCGAGACCAAAAGCCAAAAGAGAGGGCATGCTTGGCTTCCACTTTACACTTCATGAGAGAAACTTGCTCATTACTTGCGAAAAGGGGATTTATCGCGGTTATAGTTAAAAATACAAATGCAATTAAAGTAAAAATATTTTTCATTTGAACACTCCTTATTTAAATTCATTGCTTTATTACATCTCCATCCTCCAGAAGTAAAATATATTGATTATAGTCAAACTATCCAAATATTATATACAACATAACTATTTGAATCATTTTAACCTCCTAGCTAGATATTTGGGTTGCACCTTGCAACAATGAGAGCTAATATCTGAAGGAAATTTTCACAAAATAAATGGTTGTTTCAATCGCTTAGAGGGCTATTATGAACACAGAAAACTATTGGCAGTTTACGACTCATCAAATTGCAAACTTAGCAGAGGTGCCCAAAACCCTGGTTCATAAGCTGATTGATCAAAATCAAATTCAGCCCATCAACAATGATATCCTTAACAAAAGATACTCTTTAGAAGACACTCGAAATATCGTCTTTAGCTTAGCGAATCAAGGGGCTATCCCCCTCATTGAAAGATCTACTCAGGTTTTTTATAACTTCAAAGGGGGCACCGGGAAATCAACCATCTCTTCTCAAATCGCCAGTCAATTGGCCGTGATGGGATATAACGTTCTGGCTGTAGACCTAGATCCTCAAGCTCATATGACCCTCAATTTAGGTTTTATGAGCGATCAACCTGTTCCTTCTATGTATGAAGTGCTTATCAACGGCACCTCTGTCGAAGAGGTCATCCAACCTCTTTATGAAGGTCTATGGCTTATTCCAGCTAATTTAAAAATGACTCGTGTAGAGGTTCCTCTCAGCCAAAAAACCCGACGAGAAGAACTTCTTAAACGAATTTTAGAACCCCTAGAGAAAGCCTTTGATTATATCATCATTGATACCAACCCAACCTTCAGTATTCTCAATGTAAATGCCTTGGTTTGTGCTGATCAGATCAATATTGTCTCCGCCACCCATCCTCTCAGCTATCACGGTCTCTCTATTTTATTAGATGATTTAGAATCTCTTTTACAGGAAATGGATCTCTCCATTCCCTACTCCATCTTGCCGAATCTTTACGAAGCAAAAACTGTGACCGCACAAGAAATCCTTGGTGCCATTCAAAGTGAATACGAACATATCGCTATGAAAACTGTGGTGCGAAAGTCAGAAGATTTGAACCTAGCCTCCAAATATGGCCTCCCCGTCTGCACCTTTGCCAAAAAACGATCCGCAGCCTTAGTGGATATCCTAGAGTTGACTCGGGAAATATTGGCCACATCACAACAGCCTTACGGCAAACCCACTATAAAAAGTAAAAGCTCAAATCAAATGAGTATTAAAAACTAAGTGTTCGCCATGGCGAACACTCAAATAGGATTTAAAAAGGGAGAACAGATGAGTCAAAAGATTATCAAAACTCGTAAGCCAAATGCCGGATTCATGCAGCGATTAAAATCTCCTGCAGCTAAACCCGCATCCATCTTAACTTCCAAAATGCAAGATGAGATCATCTATGTAAAGGTTGATAATATCAAACCCTTTCGGGGTCAAAGTCGAGTAGAGATTAACCCCAAAGAGCTGGCTTCTTTGTCCACCACCATCAAAAGGCATGGAGTGAGACAGCCACTCACATTGATTCCCACCGAAGAGAAGCTGGGCTTTTTTGAGGTGGTCAGTGGAGAACGAAGATTAAGAGCCGCTACCATGGCCGGCCTTACCAAGGTTCCAGCTATTCTCATCCATGACTTTAATCAAGCTTATGAAATCTCCCTGATCGAAAATATCCACCGCCAAGACCTCCACCCGGTAGAGTTAGGTCAGGCTTACCAAAAACTGTTAGAAACAAAGAGCTTCTCCTCGCTACGAGACATGGCAGGAAAAATAGGTGAAAACCCCAGCAAGGTCAGTGAATACCGTCAATTTGCCAACTTACCCGAAGAAGTTCGCTTGACGCTTATTAAAAAGCGTCTTGAAAAGAGAAGTTTTTTACGATCCTTAGTACGAGCTCAGGGAATGAAACAACCGGTGGAAGTTCTTTTGAGAAAGATCGAAGAGGAGTTAAAAAAGTCTCCCCAAAATAGACCCACCCCCTCCGCTGCCACCGGTAAAGTAAGAATGAAAAGTTTGATCAATATTTCTCTGGGAGAGGATGAGGCCATAAACTTCCAGTTAAAAGGGCTTAAAAAATGTTCTAAAGGTACATTAAAAAAGTTAAAAGGTGGATTGGAAAAACTCATCCTGCAGGTGGATGAGCAGATAAAGAGCAGTAAATAGCCTACCTTTGGCCAGCACTAGCTACCGCAGATGTAAAGTAAGGACTCCAGGTAAAATTTTCTGATTGAGAAGAGATCCCTAATTTGGTCTCTATATCTCCATAAGTAGCTGCCCCACTCCCATTATCATAATCCCAATAATTATCTTGTAAAGTATGAGTGCCATTGGAAGTTTGAAGATGAAGATTGGTGGTATTACTTGAAAAGTTAGAATTACTAATTTGGGCAACGGTTTGGTCCATTGAAAAAACACCATATTTACAGTTTTTAATATCCAAATAACTAGCCTCAAAAGGCTTTGAGATATCGTGCATCAATCTGATCCCTTCCGCCACCGAGGTATCATTACAGGTAATGTCGGTGTAGGACATATTTAAAATTTGTTTTTCTCCTATATAGATCCCTTTGGTGGAAATATCAGAAAATGTGGAATCTCTTACGGTAATGGTACTGGTTCCAGTAAATTGAACTTGAGAGAAATATTCAACATCCAGATAAGTAATTGTGGCATCGTTATGGTTGGTGGTAGGAAAATAGAATCCTTTCCAATCTCCAGCAGCTGGTGTACTTTTGGAGGAAGTAAACTTAACATGATTGTCTTTATTTCCCGCCACATGTAATCCACCAGAAAAAGCAATGGTCATATCATCGTCAAAGACTAGGGTCACTCCAGGTTCAATCACCATGTTAGACCGGGTGGTAAAATAGAGATTAGAAGGATCACTGGTCTTAATAAAATAAGGGGAAAAAACCTTGGTTAAAGTGGTAGAAGTGGCTGAATAATTAGGCATCTTTTCTTCGTTGTCAATAAGAATGGTTTTTTCACCGCGATAGAGATTGACCTTCACAATATCCGAAACCTGCTCTACTTTATCAAAAGCTTTAAGTTGTAGGGTATACCATTCATTATCGGTAGCTAGATCAAAACTGATGGGAGCACTCACTTTGGTCCAGGTGGTATACTGTCCACCCATTGCTTCATAATGAGAAAAATTAGCATCTTCACTGTCAGCTAAAATGGTGATAGCCTCTTTATTGGCCGTCACTCGACGATCGGAATTCTCAATAATAGGAGCTGTGGGCTTAATGGTATCTAACAAAATAGAAGCGGTGATAATTTTAGAAATTTGCCCTTTTTCATCTTCCAATTGGACATAAATGGTTTTTTGACCTTCCGTTTGTGATAAGGTCCATGGGATGCTCTTTTTATAATCGGTGGCATCTTCAGCCATAAAGTTTTCCGTCTCACTGATGTATACTTTATATTCTTTATCATCTTCTGCATCTAAAACAATTTTAAGAGTTATAGATCGGGTGGTGGTATACTCCCCTTCTTCAATGGTAAAAGTGGGCTCCTTAATAGAGTACTCCACTTTAGCTTCTTCCTCTTCCTCTTCTTGAACCTCCTTGACAACCTTCCATTCTCCCTCTAACTCCACACACTCCTTTTGTAGCTCCTCTAACTTGGAAGCACTTAAAGGCTGATAATAGTGAATTGCCAGTTTATAACCCTCTTCATGGGTCACTTCTAAACAGGAGTTATAAATCTTTTCCGTTGGACACTCCTCACCCAGTTTCCAACTTTCAGATTCGCTAAGATCAGCAGGGGTTATAGAAAGAATCAATTGCTCAGTTAACTCACTGTAATCCTTGCAGTTAAGTAGGTTTGAGGAATTTTTTACAATACTATTGTAGGTCTTCCAGGCAGCAGTTGTGGCTTCTGGTTTGGTTGAATCTTTCCCTTTTAAATTTGGATCCTTTGCTTCTTCTTCGGTTTTGTCCTTTTTATCTTTGTCCTCTTTTTCTAGCAAACCACATTGTGCAAAGTGGAGTAAAATAAATACCGCTAACCCAAAGAGGCCTAGTTGGTTATTCTTGATTAACATTTTTAGCTCCTGCATTGTAATCACAGCATCCCCCAACAACCTTTATAACTATTTTATTTTAATAAAAGTAATTTAAGATTCTCTATAATTTCTGTAACGGCTTTGTTAGATCCAACATTAATAAAAAGATCTTTGCTCTCATTCAATCGAGTCTCCGCTCCCGCTTTATGAACAACAAAGATCATCTTCACATCCGTGTATTTCAAAGCCTCTTTGAGAGCTGCCACATGAGGCTTGAGTTTCTGATAAGCAGCTTCAAAATCTTCAATAAAATAGGTAGTAATACCTAAAAGCTCACTCAGTTCCTCATTGTATTTCCTATTTTTTGCCCGCGCAGGTTTACCCGCAAGGACCTGATCAGCTAATTTATTAACAATAGAAACCAGCTCCTCACCACTGTTAATCATACTCATATTTATATAAATATCCCGATTAGAAGAACGGTGAGTTGTATTTTCATTGCTAAAAATGAAAAAGCTATTCACATCCTTACCAGCTATCGACCGATTTAATTCGGCTGCATGTTCAGCTACCAAATTATATGAGGAAGAAAAATTTTCAAAAAGATGAGTTCCCACTCCAATTTGGAGAGAGAGTCGTTCACTTAACTCAGCTCTTGACGCCTCATCTGTCTGAATTTGAAAAATGGCTTGAGCGAGCTTGCTCATCGTTGATACCAAACTCGATGCATCTTTAAGTTTTTTCATATTGAGGAAAATTTCCTGCTCTTTGTAACGGTTTTCGGTATAATCATTGGCGAACACATAGAGTCGTTTTACTTTCTTTCCTTCTAAAGCCGTTTTTATCTGGCTGGCAGAAGCTTTCATTCGCCTATAGGAATCACGAAAGTTTTCATAAAGGTAGACGGGGACACCAATTCTCGCGGTTAAATCCTGTCCCATCTCCTTGTTAAGCTGTTCAGATATTTTGATTTCATTGATCTGATAGGCCAGCTCGGTAAAAACCCTTTTAATATCATCTAGAGTAGTCAACCTTCTCATATTGAGATAGATATCCTGCTCTTTAAAGCTGTTTTCAGTGTGATCATTAGCAAATATATAGAGTGTACGGATTGGTTTTTTATTTACTGTTTCCTTTAGGTAAGTCGTTACCTTCAATACCCTTAGATAACTTTGTTGATAGTCTTCAAATAGAAAAGTTCTCACTCCAACTTTTTGGGAGAGAGCCTCTGAAAGTTGAGCTTGTTGATCACTCTTATCTGGTTGGTATACATCTTTGAGCTGACTATAGGATACCTTTTGCTCTGCTGCGGGTTTACAAGAAGTGAGTAGACTGAGGGACAAAAAGTAAAAAAGTAACAAGATTTTCATCTCTATCTCCTTAAAAAGTTTAAAACGAATGATGATTGAATTATATCAAAAAAGAGAACTCTCTGATACCCAACCCGAGAACCCTCCTTAAGGAAAAAGCTAAGTTTACAAATCCTGTAAATATAGTATAATCAATAGCATATCCTAGGATCTTAAACCTTTGGAGTGACTCATATATGCTTAAGAAATCTGATTACCACATCCTGGTGGTGGATGATGAAAAGGACATTTTAGACTTTCTAAAAGAGCTCATTGAAGACTCAGGGTTTAAAGTAGAAAGCGCCCCCGACGGAGAGGCAGCCTGGGACATAATTCAATCTAAGAGATTAAACCTCTTTCTCGTTCTATCTGATGTAAAAATGCCTCATTTAGATGGGGTCGGTTTATTAAACAAAATTAAAGCCAACTTACCTGATATACCAGTGGTCATGATTATGTCTGGCTTTTCTGATGTAAAAAAACAGGAATTCTTGGACAAAGGAGCCCTGGCGTTTTTTAATAAGCCCTTTGACGAGGCCACTATAGAAAAAGTCATCAATGAAGAGTTTGCCAATTTCTGCTAAAAAGTGATTACAGCCTGAACTATTAAATTAAAACCATACGAATTTCGACCATTTATTGCATTTTAGTTTATTTTTTATTGACTTTAAATAAATTTTCAATTATTTATCCTATTTTAACAACCACTTAAAATAAGGATAAAACATGAATAAATTAATAGCTCTTCTTACCCTGCTCATATCCACATCCCTCTTCGCAGAACAATATGTGGGTGACTTTGCCCCTGCATCCTCTTTAATCGGAAAGTACACCTTAGAATCGGGTAATAAAAAGTTTTGTGGAGATGAACTATGGGTTTTTATCTCAGAAAAGGATTTGGATCTTTATGAAATTACGAGAGATCCTGAGTTTGCTCTCGACAGCATGCACTTCAGCTTCACATATGAAACAGGTGCAGTCACTTTTCACCGAGGTCCAGCCATCTATGACCTGACAGGAAAAACTAAAAAGCTTCCTAAAAAGACACTCAATATTGGTGCTTCTGTCTTTATGTACATTGCCTATACCAAAGAAGCAGTCAGTGGCCTTTGGAATGAAGATGAACAAACTCTGACCTTAGATTCAAAAATGACTTATAAAGTTGGCTTACGCCAGAGTTTACCTGTCTTTCATAAGACCGTAGGACATAAAAATTTCTATGCAGTGTTCAAGAAAACCGGAGATCAACTGATCATGGACTTAAAATATGAGAAACAAATCGACTCTTACATATTAGGTCAATCAGATGAAGCCAGTGAAGAACGATGCACATTCAACCTAAAGGATTAATCATGAAAACCCTAATTATAATCATAATAACTTTTTTTCCATCACTCCTTCTCTCACAAACCCTGTTATTAAAAGGAGAGGAGACCTCACAGCGTTTTGTTAAAATCGAACAGGTCAGCCAAGATGGGTACATCTTCGAAAGCTGCCAAGGATCTATTAAAAATCTTAACTGCGAGGCACTCTTTTCCGATGACCCCATTTTTAACAGAAAAGATCTCATATCCCTCGTACATCGCAATGCTCGAAATGGTCAACTGGCCATGGGAGCAGACATTGCCTTAGTTGCCGGGTCTATCTATATTGGCATCGCATTAGCGGCTAAATTTACTGTGGTTGCCTTAGCTGGAAAAGTAAGTTTAGACGGAGGAGTTGCTGGCTTAAGCGGAATACTCTATGGCACGGTTCCAGGAGGGGTATCTGGAGGCGTCATCGTATCTAAAATAGATGCTTTAGATCCTTTTATTCACTTCGATATGGCCAAATCATTTAAAGCGGCAATTGGAATTGCTAGTGAAGGTGACTTAGAGGATTTGGAGTCCTATTTAGATGATGAGTTTAGAATTCTGATCATTGAAGATTTTAGCTTTGCTCAATTAAAAGAAAAGCTGAAAGCCCAATTAGCAAGCCTTCAGCCTATTAGGTAATTTTAATAGTTTATTTCTTACGTTGCATTTGGACATTCACATCATTGGGATCAATGCCAGTTTGCTGCTGTACAAAATCCACATCCAGTCGACCACTTAAATACTGTCTAATGAGATATGCACCACTAGAGGCTCCACTCCACTCGGCTTCAATATGGGTATTGATTCCACCACCTTGACCTCGGTAGAGCTGAATATTCTTACAATTCTCAAGTGGTCCTCCATGGATTCCAATGGTTTCATCTTGAAAATAGTTAACGCAATTATAGGCTGGCACTTCATCACTAAAAGCTCCAATGGGCTTTGCAACCCCATCCACCATCACAAAAAGATCTGGCAACCAACCGCAGGTTTGAGTATACTTTTCGGCAAGTTCCACTGCTAAAGTACTGCCCCAGCTGTTAGCCATGATAATGATTCCGATCTCTTCATTACAGTTCTGACCATTCATAAAATACTTCATTACCTCAGATATGCCATGGCTGCCATCATCATGCTCTAAATAAAGGGCATAGGATATTCTATTGTGATAGGAAGGAAGACGTGACCAAACTCCACTGGGTTCTTTTCCATTGCTGCTATCAATGGTGTTACTTGTTAGCCCATGCCCTTCTGGTTTCCCAGTCAAGAATCCTGAGACAGCTACTGTTATATAGGTATTTGCTAGACGGTTGATTTTAGGAAAGGGTCCATTTTCGGTAAAACGGGGCATCATAGAATGATCCCGGTTCAATAGTTTCGAGTCCTGATTATTGCCACAACCAATAAAAATTAAAGCAAGTAATATGCTTAGACTCAATTTAATCATGATTTCCCCCAAAATCTAAAGATCAGCAAAACGATAACCGACTTCATTAAAATGCAAAAGAGAGACCAAATTTTTCAATAGGATAACATCCTGTTTTCATTTAAGTGTTTATATATTAGCTTTCATTCACTGCTCCTATCTGTATCTAAATTAGACAGAGTGTCGAATCCCTAGACAGGATTCTCTCCACTAAAAGACGGACAATTAACTAAAAATATGCTATTCGACGAAGAAAAATTGCAAAGAGGTTACCATATGTTCAAATCAGCCACCGGCAACAAACAAACAGAATTAATAAAAGGGGTCAATTTAAGCACTTTGGCAGTGGGAAATGACTCTATGCTTTGTCAATTCAACCTCGAAAAAGATGCAGTAATTCCTAACCATCAGCATCCCTATGAACAAACCGGATATCTTGTAAGCGGCAAAATGGAGCTCACCATTGATGGCAAAAAGTTTTTAGCGGAACCTGGTAGCAGTTGGAGTATACCTAAAGATGTTCCCCATGAGGCCTTTGTCATAGAAGAGGTTTTAGCCGTTGAAGTCTTCACCCCCATTAGAGAAGATTATCTACTTTGAAGAAAATACTACTTATCAACCCTCCTATCTATGATTTTTCTGCCTTTGATTACTGGTTAAAACCTTATGGCCTTTTGAGAATAGCTGGTTTTCTCCGTCAACAAGCAGATTTCACTCTTTTTGATTTTCTTGATCGAGAACATCCACAGATAAAAAACAGTTCTCAACTCCGAAGTGACAAGTGGAGTCGAGGAGAATACCCCAGTAAAAAAATTGATAAACCAGCTCCACTCAAAGATGTTCCCCGCCATTACCGTCGTTATGGCTTGCCAGCAAGTGAATTTAATAAATTCACAGAAGATCATCCCCCTTTTGATTTCGTAATGATTCAAACCTCCATGACTTATTGGTACCTCGGTGTTAAAGAGATCATTGATCTGGTTAGAGATTTCTACCCCACAAGTAAAATAATCCTAGGTGGACCCTATGCAGGTATATCTCATCAACATGCAAAAACCTTGAAAGCTGATCTCGTCATTAATGGATTAAAACTAGATCCTTTATGGCAAATGTTAGGTCTCAACCCTGATTGGAAAGAGCCTGCCCTCTGGGAGGTTTATCCACATATTGAATCAGGTGCCATCAGACTCACCGAAGGATGCCCTTACAAATGCAGTTACTGTTCGGTGGCCAACCATTACCCTCATTTTAGGTTGTATGATCTTCCGATTTTAAAAAGGGAATTTGATCTACTCAACCAAATGCAAATAAAAGATCTGGCTTTTTATGATGACGCTCTTCTTTTTAAGCAGGAGAAATGTCTCTCCCCCTTTTTAGAATATTTGGTAAGCCAAGACTCGAAAATCAATCTTCACACACCTAATGCACTTCATGCAAGGTACATCACCCCCCCATTAGCCACTTTAATGATCAAAGCAGGATTTAAAACCATCGCTTTAGGACTTGAAACCAACTCTGATGATTGGAGAAAAAAGACCGGATTAAAAGTCAAAAACCATCAATTCGAAAAATGCATTGAAATTTTGATTAACGCAGGCTTTGCTGCTTCCAATATCACGGCCTATTTACTCATAGGTCATCCCAATGCTCCTTTAGACAAGCTCGACGCCGCAATTACCTGGGTTCATAAATTAGGCTTAAAGGCCTTTCTCTCTGAATACTCCCCTATTCCAGGAACCCCGGATGGAGAGCTAGTATCTCAGCAATATGACCTCAGCGAACCTCTTGCTCATAATAAGGTCGCTTTCACTATTAGACAGATTGGATCTGATAATTTAAACTATTTTAAGAATAGAGTTAAAGAAGGCAACCAAAAGAACATAGGAAATTAAAATGAATCAGCAGACTCTCTACTTTGCCATCAATGATCCCATTGAACCCACTGATTTACCTTTAAATGTGGGGATGGAAAAAAGTTTAAGTATCCTCTTAGAGGTGGATGTTCCTGAAGTGGTTGATTCAACAAAAAGTGTTTTAAAACATAAAGGGCTTGGTTTTTATGAATTCACTGGGGAAATTATTCAAACGGGAGATCTAGAGATCTTAATGGAGTGCCAGGGCATCCAACTCCTGCTAAAGTATATTCACCCTGAAATTTATTATGCCGCGGGAAAAGGATTTAGTTCACCACCAGAAGGCAGTTTTATTAAAGGCTCCGGTCAGTTCAATGTCAATCCTTGTGAATGTTGCTGGGAAATAGATAATAAAAATGTACAAAAAGTTAAAATCCATAAGATCCTGGTTTACCCTGATAATTGTATGGAAAGTTTGATTGATGACCTGTCCAATCTCCCAGAACCCAAACAAAAAGAGCAGGTCTTAATCAGCGACACGGTAGAGACCATGAATGGTTATGTGGTGGAAGTGGAACTTTGATTATTTATCACCCATTTCTTGGGCTCTCTTGGTGGCTCGGTTTAACCCCTCAATAAAGGTATCTACAAATCCTTTTTCGTTATAATAATTAATCCCTGCTTCCGTAGTTCCCCCTGGAGTAACTACTTTTCGCCAAAGATCATCAAGAGGTATTTTTGCATTGGCAGCCCAGGCAGCCGAACCTTCCATGGTAGATAAAATCATTTTCTTTGCAAGTTCAGGTTCCAACCCTTCACTACAGCCATATTTTATAAGCGCTTCCGCCATCATCACATAATAAGCCGGAGCGCTTCCAGAGAGGGCTGTGATAGCAGCCATCAATTTTTCATTATCCACAAAGAAAACCTGGCCTAATAATTCAAAAAGAATTTTTAACTCATTTAAAATCGACGGATCTGTATGCGGGGGAGCATAAAGACAAATGGTTCCTTTGCAAACTCGACTGGCTAAATTAGGCACGATCCTCACAGCCGATTGCCCTTCTGCCAGACTTTCCTGCAATAGTTGCAATGATTTTCCTGCGGCAACTGAAATCACAATGCTATTTTTTGGCAGGTGGGGTTTAATCTCTTCCGCTACTTCAATTAACTGATGGGGTTTGACACAGAGAAACAGCACCTCAGATTTAAGTGCAATCTCTTTATTGTTATCAACAACACATACCCCTAGCTGCTTTTGCACACTCTTTTTTTGCTCTTCACTGCAATCGGTCACTTCTATTTCGCCGTGATCATATTGTCTCGAGGTGATACATCCTCGTATCATCGCTCGGGTTATATTTCCTGCTCCAATAAATGATAGCTTTTTCACCTTCACCTCACTTAGTTATTCATGTTATATTTCACGCCATTAAAATATATCATTATAGAAAATAAAAGGAATAATGAATGATGAAATTTTCTATTTTTATCCTAACACTTCTTTTTTATGCTTTGGCTTTAAAAGCTGAAGGGGGCAAAATTCATTGCAATATTGCCAGCTACGATTATCCCTTTAATACAGAATATGCCTGGCCGAGTTCAGAGCAAGCCCTTTCCTTAAGTAAATGTTTTTATCAATCAGCTAACTACGGTATCAGTAAATTATGGCCGATTAATTCAGTCGGTTATGAGATCATGAAAAATCTGCCACCTTTCGTCTTTAATGTATTTACTGCCAAAATGCCCCTCTCCGAGATATGGCTGCACGAGCATGGTCACCGAATAGGGGCATTCATGATGGGAGCTGAGGCTGAGGTTATTATGAAGCCTTTTGATTATTCCTATATGCCTCGTGCCAAAGGAAGTTGGAGCAGTGATAAATCAAAGTTTAAGGAAATCTATAATACCAAAAGGGCTTTTTTGAGCCACTCCATATCTGCCGCAACCGAACTTGGGGTTGAACTTGCTGTTGATATGCAAAAAGATCAATTCTTTTACCAAACCCATTTACCAAATATATCCATTTACTTTCTGTCCTTGGGTCATCTCATTACCTATCTGATGCTTGATGCCGCCAGTGCATCGGAACCTGAAACCGAAGAACATGCCATGGACTTTGGTCACTGGCTCTATGTATTAAAAAGGATAAAAGTAGATGAGGAACAAGCCACCATGCTCACCTCTGAAAAATTTACCCCCAAGTGGAGTAAAGAGGAAATCGATTATTTAAATACTCAGTTCACTCTCTCTTTTCTCAACCTTTTTAATCCGATGCTTCTTGACTTTAATTCTTTTGAAACCAACGGAATCAGATGGAATGCCTTTTTAAATTATTTTGCCACTCCTTTTGGAAATGATGTTGTTACTAACTTTTTATTCCAAAGAGGAGACCTACAAAGTCATCTCACATTGCATATTTTGAACAATGAAAAGAAAACATTTATGGGCATGGGTATTGAAGTAATTAGATACCCTCTGATCACGAACTTGACCATGAATGGCAAATTACAAATAGGACAGCAGCCTAAAAATCTGTTACATCAAGACGAGGAATCTCGAACAACTGCATTGGCAGGTATCGGACTGCTTTATGGTCAAGATTTTTGGGAATTTAAAACCAATATCACCTACAAAACAAAAGGCTGGATTATCAGAAATCCCTACCTTGAAGAGAATATCTCACTCTATTCAGGTTTAGGGTTTGTTTTCTAACGATGTATTACAAGGACTATGAAAACTACTAACTTAAATAAATTTTATACCTTGCTGGCAAAGCGACCCTCTTCACCTACCGTCTTCAACCCCTGGTCGCAAACCAAAAAGTTAGACTATTTAAAATCCTACATCAAACAAATTGTACCCCATGAGGATATCTTCTTTTGCGTAGGAGAAGCGCCAGGATACAAAGGTTGTGCCATAACCGGCCTCCCCTTTACCAGCACTCATCAGATCATTCACTCGCCTCATTCCATTTTTAGTAACTTAAAAAATAAAATGAAAAAAGAGCAGCTATGTAAAGAAAATACCGCCAAGATCTTTTGGGATAATATTCCGATTGAAGGTCCTTTTCCTCTCATCTGGAATGCTTTTCCCTTTCATCCTCATAATAAAGGAGACCTCTCTTCCAATCGCAAACCGAATCAAAAAGAGTGTAACGAGGGAATTGTCTATCTTCAAATGCTAGTGAACCATTTTCACATTCAACGTGTTTACGCCATAGGAAGAGTAGCAGAAGAACTCTTATTAAAGCATTATTCTAAGGATGACAAAGTGGAGGTTATTTATATTAGACACCCCTCGCACGGTGGGAAACAGAAGTTTGTAGAAGGAATTCAAAAGGTTTTTAATTGAAAAAAGGTATTTCTTGATTTCTGATATCAAAGGGTCGAATATTAAGTTCAGGTATTGATGAAAAATTTACAGGGGCGAGATACTGTTTTGCCAAATCCTTTTCCAAAGATTCGGTTAACACAATCACTTTTGTTCCCACTTTACATGGATCAAAGAGACTCCCAAATAAATTAGTGTCATGTCCAATACGGATTGCTTTAAAAAGAGTGTAAGCAGAATCATAGGAAAAGCCTTGAATTTCGATCTCCGATCCCGTAGGTAAAAAGCAGTTGATCGAGGACTCACCCTCCAGAGGCAAAGAGTCCCTCATGGCATCGTTAGCTAACATCATTTCGTTTTTACTGGTGACTTTGAGTTTAAGATTTTTATTGAGATCTCTTACCTGAGTGGGAAGAACAACATCAAAAGGGTATCCCCAATGAATATTAAAAGCTATATCTCTATAACTGATCTGATCCAGACAACTTAGATTTTTATCTAAAGGTGAGCAACCCCAACGCTCAGGATAGGATCGAGTGGGATCATAGGAACGTGCGGACGCATAGTTTTCATAAAGGAGGCTAAAGGCCTGCATGATCCAGATACTGGTGGAGAGTTTACCTTGAACGATTCCTAATAATGAGACCTCTTTATTCAGCTCTTTTTCTCTATCTTCTAAAAAAGGATGAAGAGTGAGGGAACATTTCTTTTGAATGAACTCATTTCCCATTTCAAGTTCACCTATTAAATGCTGCAACATAGCAGCTTTTGCAATGATACGAGCATCTCGGCTGGGGGTTGAATAATCGCCATGAGAACCTTTAGTACAACTCGCTATATTTTTACCGAAGCATTTATCGAATCCTTTATCCACCACCTCCACTCTTTCTTGCAGGTATTTACATAAGTCAGTAAACATCTCATTGGCAATAAGTGTAAAGTTAGGTTCTTCAGGAACCTTCTGATCTACAGCTAAATACTTAGGTTGCCAATAGACATTATGAGGGCATTGAATCCCTTCACGCTCTATTTCCTCCTTATTGAATCGAATGTCTAATTTCTTAGAGAGAACAAAGTTATAAATGCTCTTCCAAAGAGGCAAACGATCCACTTTCTTCTCTGTTTTTTGACTTTCAGTAGCCTCCTCCTCCAATTGAATGGAACAATCATACCAATTAGGTCCATTTTCATTAATCCGAGGATGAGCAGTAAAACTGATCTCTTTAGAAGCATAAACCCTCGACCCATCACGGAGGTAGGAAAAAAACCTACGAAACTGCTGCTCGGCCAACACCCTGATAAAAAAGTTTCCTTCAGCGAGAGCTTTCACCGTGATGGGAGGGCCACTGGAAAGTGTCGTCAAAACATTCAGTTCATTCAGACCAGATACAGTATAACTATGTCCCTTTTGGAGTACAAAGTTTCCCCCTTGATAATTAGCAAAATCCCACATATCTACCAGATAACTAAAGTTATCAATTTCTTTAGTGCCATAGCTGCGAGCTGCAGCCTTTAGTAATTCCATGGGACGGTACCAATAATCAGTGGATTTGAAATAGCCAAAACGAATAGCCAGCCCATGCTTCAAAGCAAATATAAATCGAATGGCCATCACTGAATCAGCACAGTCGGAAGGGATATCCCAATCTGCAAGTATTTTAGGACTGATACCAGCCACCCACTTATCATACAGGTGCTCATCCTCCACCGTCCAACTTCTCCCTCCCTTACTTTCTCGCCACATTTTGGAACCGGATTTAATCACTTGTTGTTCCCAAATGGCCGTCTCCCAATCGCTGAGAGAAGAATAATCTTGACGGTTTTTACAGCTAAAGAGTAACACCAAACCGAGTACCAAAAGATGAACTTTGAAGATTGTTCTTTTATGCATGCAGACCTCCCTGGATTACCAGATATTTACTATTCGGTTGGCAATTTAAATCCTTTAACTTTATGAACTATTCGACCGCATAAATACTTCTTTTTTTGACTTATTTAATAAAACCTGCTTTAATTTGGTTGTCACATTGGGTGATTCGTGATACCAGTCTTTTATCACGATTATTTTTATTGAACGAACCCACAAGATTTTAAAGCTGAATTATGTTTAAAAACGACGGAGAGAGCATGTCTTCCAAAACTGAAAATGCCCCTAAGAGAGAGCTCGTTTATAAAAATATGGCCTCTTTAAACGCCATAAAAAAAATCATCAATGAAACCAATTCAACCCTTGAAGACCCCAATCAGCTCGAGTTTTCCAATGATTTAAAAGAAATCATGGGAGGCAGTCTGGGTGGTGTTTTAGGTATTGGTATTGGAGGTTTTACTATCGTAGCAGCGGGTACTGGGAGTAAAGTTATGTTAGTAACTTCTGGCTTAGCTGCTGTAGGTGGAATGGTAGGGGGAGGCATGATGACAGGAATGGCAGTAGCAGCGGCCCCTGCAGCCATACTTGGAGCAGGTGGAGCCTATCTCTATTCTCTGAGAAACAAAGAGCGCCTCATTCAAGAAAAGCAGCGTCTTGTTAATGAGATAGATCGCAAACAAGTCCTGCTAGTAAAAGCCCTCAAAGACAAAGTGAACCAACAAGAAGAGCGATTAGCCCATCTTGAAGATTTTCAAACCCTTCTACGCAATTCCAAGAAAAGCCTAATGGATGACTTAACCATTGACAATTAACCCCTTAAACCCTCTTAATATTTAAGAGCTTACCCTCATTTTCCATTTCAACTTAAGTAATTTTTCAAAACCAGGGAAAAAAAAACAAAAAAAGGAGTGGAGATATGAGATTAATAAGCATTGCCTTATTTTTAGTAGGGTCCTTTCTAACATTTAGCTGTTCAGACGATGCCGCTGTTAAATCAACAGGTCACAGGCGAGGAGCCACGAATGGGCTTTCTGCTAGCAAGATTAGCGAATTAAAAGAAAAATGCAGTGACTCAAAATATGCAATGGGATCTTATGTGTATGATGAATTTAAAGGGCGATTTAGCAGTGATGAAGCTATTTCAGCTGCAATGATTTTCAACAAAATACTTGAGTTTGAACAGCAGGTAGGGACCCAAGTTGAAGCCAAAACTATGACCAGAAATGGAGACCTTGAAGGAGATCAAATTGAAAGCAGTACTAAGTTTTTTATAGTCAAAGATTTAGCAGTCTTTATAAGTAAAGATCGCCTTTGCGTATCTCTTGACCAAGACCCTACTGCTGAGGCTGTTAATAGTACCGATGTAGCCGTTGCACTAACCACCATGGTTCAAAATGGACAACTACTAGCCCAATACGCTAAAGTTGGTGAAGAATTTTATGATGTATTCAAAGAACCAGAAATGGAGGCCTTCTACAAACTTTTCAAAGTGAAACTAGAAACTGAAGAAGTAGAGGAAACCACCGGTGGAGAAGCCGATGAAGTGATCGTAAAATTTGGTGATGGAATGTGGAGCGGAACTTCTGACCCTAAGGTTTTACAGGTCCAAAAAAGACTCAATGAGCTTGGACAATACGGCACACTTGATGAAGATGGAAAATATGGAAATGGGACCCGTGTAGCCATTGAGAAATTCCAAGAAGCAAATGGCCTCACCGTTAACGGCCGTGAAATTACAAAAACTTGTTGGGATAAGTTATTCGAAGGGACCTCAACCGAAACAACGACCGGAGAGGCAGCCAATACCACCACTGGCGAAGAAGCTACTACAACTACTGAGTAAAAAAGCCAACAACCCATGCATGAGGGTTAACGCCCTCACGCATGCTTTATCCGCGTATACTCACTAATATCTCTACTCACGGTGGAAAGGTCGGTATAGTCTAATTGATGAATATCCTCCTTTCCTAAAATCCTTACAAAATCAGCCAATTCAGTTTTATAGACCTTAAATAAATTAGACAGCATCTGAGCGGATTTTTCTAAATCAAATTTCTCGCGCAATTTGGGATCTTGGGTGGCAATACCCAAGGGGCAAGTTCCTTTATGACACACTCGATACTGCTGGCAACCAAGGCCGATCATGGGAGTGGTTGAAAGGCCAACAGCATCAGCACCTAGGGCAATGGCTTTGGCTATATCGGCACTGGTACGAAATCCACCGGTAATAAGCAGGCTTATGTCACTATACTTTTCATCTAAAAACTTGCGAGCTCGATCGATAGCATAAGGAGCGGGAATACAAACATGATCTTTAATATGACTCGGGGCCGCACCGGTTGCCCCTCCCCGGCAATCAATCGTTACAAAATCTGGTTCAATAAAAAGAGCCACCTCTAAATCCTCTTCAATTTTCGAAGCTGCCATCTTTAAACCAATGGGAACCCCACCAGTTATTTCTCGCAGTTCACTCACCCGCTCTTTCCACTCTTCTTTAGTTTTGATATCAGGATGGTTTGCTGGGCTAATCAAGGTTTTTCCTGGTTCAACCCCTCTTACTTTCGCAATTTCATCCGAGACCTTATCAGCTAAAAGATGTCCTCCCATACCGGCTTTGGCAGCTTGACCAATCTTGATTTCAATGGCATCTGCTTGCCTCATCACCTCTTCAGTTGCTCCAAATCGTCCGGTTGAATACTGAAATATGTATTTATGGGCGGCTTGTCTTTCCTCAGGTAGCATCCCACCTTCCCCACTGCAGTTCAGAGTATTTACTGATGCAGCCCCTCTAGCTAGTGCGATTTTGGCCTCTTTGGAGAGGGAACCAAAGGACATAGAGGAGACATAAAAAGGTACCGCAATTTCAAGAGGCTTTCTTGCTTTCTTACCAATTATGGTGCGCATTTCAACATCCATATCATGCTCATCATAAGGAGGTTTAACCAATTGAGTTGGTAAAAACTGTATTTTATCTAATTCGTTGAAATGAAGAGGAGTTCTCATGGCGGAGATTTCAGATTTACCTGTCAGTGCTTTTTGATAAATCGAAGCCATTTCTTTTTCAATGTCATCACTTTTACGCTCTAAATTTCCGATATAATTAAGAGAGTTATCAGTATCTGGAAGAGACTCGGGAGCAGCATCCTCTGCTTTGGCAATCACCAATTTAAATTGATCTTTTCCCACCTTACAAACGGGGCAGACCCAATCTTCGGGAATATCTTCAAATTTCGTTCCCGGAGCAATTCCACTGTCAGGATCTCCTTTATTCTCATCATAAACCCAGCTGCAAACAATACAAGTAAACTGTTTCATGCCCTCTCCCCTTTTGGTAATTGATTCAAATATCTTACTCTTCTTCGACTTAAGAGGCAACCATTGCCCACCTCCGCCCGCACAACAAAAAAAACACACAACTATTTAATTTTACAATAATTTAATACACTAATTATCATATTGTTTAATTTAAATTGATATGATATATAATACAGTTCAGAACGAAAAGTTCAGCAAGACAAAAGGAGTCTCAGCATGAAATATTTTACCTTAATTATAATTACCCTTTTACTATTAAACAGTTGTAGCGATAAAACTCCCTACCAAAGTGAAGTACAAGCAGATATTAGCTATCCTGGAATTCACTCTTATTTTAGTAAGAGAGGAATTGGTCCTGATTACAGTGAGAAAAACGCCGCCCTTCTACAAGGACATATTCAGGACCTTATCAACCGCATTGAAAGCCGCTCTGCCGATCAAGATGAAATCCCTAAACACGATCAAGAAAAATTAGATTATCTGACCAAAGCGCTGGAATTAGTTGGAGCCTCTTTAAATCCAGCCGCTCCCGAAAAAGATAAAGTCGCCGGCTATCATATTGCCCGTCGTGTCATCTATGGCCTTTTAAGTGTTGATGCAGAAGAAGAACTCCCTAGATGGAGAGAAAGAATCAATGATTTTTTTGGGGCTTTAGTCACCTTCAAAAGATTTGTCTTTAAATACTTTCTTTTTAAAGTTCCCTATAAGAATGAAAAAGACCGACTCACCCCCGTCGGCCTATCACAAGCGAAATTAGAAGCTGAAAGGCTGGTAGATCCTAATAATAGAGAAAATTACATCAGCCGAGAAGGCTTAGCTAAGTTGAGCCATGTTGAAATCGCGGATCTCGATATCGGAGACCTCCATCCAGTTTGGCATACTAAAGAATATATTAAAAATCACCCGAACAGCTGGAAAGATCTGGAACAGTGGATGGAGCAAAACCTGACCAATCGAGTGATGTCCAAACGCGATTTTGCTAGGGAATTTCCAAACTTTAAATACCGCCTTGCATCTGCCCGAAAAGTGCTCTTTTTTGATAGATTAAAGAATTCTGCCACTGCTCCCAAAATCAATACCAGAGATGCTTATGGAATTAGGTGGAAACTAAAGTGGGGAGCCGAGATGCAACCAGAAGTAGTTGCCAACCGGCTCTATATGAAATTAGGTGGAAAATTCACCGACTTAGTTTACGTAAATGGTCCTAAGAAAAGTGAGTTGGTTCTAATCTTAGGAGATCCTAGCAAAGCAGAAGAAAAAAGAGAGAAAGAGTGTTACCCCTTAAACGCTGAAGAGTTTGACCAATGTCTCTTAAAATCAGTCTATAAATTCAAACTCACTCCTTATATCAATGAGTCAGGACTCATCACGGAAGCAAACGTAGATAACATCCTCGCAGATCTACCCCATGAGACACCCGAAGGGAAAAGAAGAGAAGATCTCATCGGGCGACATTTTGTCACATTTAATGAATCAATGATTGAACTCAAACCCTCTGGTTTTATTGAAAGAGGGGGTCCAGCGGCCTTTAGTTCCAATGGAGCTGTGGAAGATCGAGTGGGACGCGGTCTCTTTTTATACAATATGTGGGTATGGAATATGGATGCCAAGGACGATAACAATCGTGCCGTATTGGCCAACAACTTTTTAAACACTCCTGGAACCACCTATCTAGAATTCCAGCATGATCAAGGGGTAACCTTTGGAGGCCTTCTAACAACTGGTTTATTAAATGGCTTTGGAGTGGGCACCAGTTTTATGCGGATTTCTAAATGGAGTGGTGTGATTCGTTTTAATCAAGCTCTCGGCTACTACCCTAGAGCCTGGAGAAAAACCACCTACGCCGATGCCCTCTGGATGGCAAATAAAATCGTAAGTCTCACCCGTAAAGATATCGAAGAGATAGTTGCTTTTACCAAATGGCCTGATTTTATGCAGGAGACCTTAGTTTATAAACTCATGGCACGACGAAATAGAATAGCTCGTATTTTTAATATTCAGCCCTCAGATGGAGAATGGAATTTAAAGGCAAATAACTTTAGTGTGGATCTTTCAACCGAAGCCCATCGGCAAGCCGCTGCGGATAAATATGGATTATCTCTGGCAACTATAGAGGAAGCCATGCAAGTGGCTGGATTAGCTGAGACGCCCTATATAGACCCCATCGTAAACAATGGACGAATCAAAAGATGTGATCGATCTTTACTCATTGGACTATTGGAAACCTATCGACATCCAGCAGGTTTAAGTCGACGAGTTTTTAGATTCTCTGATCATCGAGCTCTGCGTCCTTGCGGTTATGGTTATATGTCTTGGCAAGATCAAATTCAAGACCAAGTCCAAGAACAGCAGCAAGCACAAGACCAAGATCAAGTTCAAGAACAAGCCCAAAGTCAAGTGCAAGATCAGCATCAAGTCCAAGAACAATATCAAGAGCAGGTGCAAGAGCAAGAACAAGAGCAGGTGCAAGTGGATTTATAATTCCATCTGCTCATTTAGTATTTGATCCAGTCGGGCAAAATAAGACTTAAAAATCATAAAACCTCAAACATTGGCGCCCGACAATATATCTTGATAATTACTGTTAGTTACACCTTCCTAAAAAGATTTACCTAAACTTTCTAAACTATATTCCCAAAACTCCGATAAATAGGTGAGCATTTTACAATTAAATATTGATAAGGGGTTTATTATGAAAAAGCATAAGATTCTATCTAGTACTATTGCGCTATTTGCATCAGTCATACTTTTGGCAGTGGGACTTTGGAGCTGCGACAAATCTACGAGTGGAGATTCCACAGCTAAATCTACCACCCCTGGTTATTCGATAGATACAGCTGATGTAAACATAACCTTATCAACAGATCAAACCGCTAGTATAAAAGAAGCTCTTGGTGAAAATGCCTACGCTTTGTTATGGGCAGCTTCTGATGGCAGTAGTGATGGAACAGCTTATCTATCCCAAGAGATTATTGATAGCATCTGTCAGGAAGATGGAAAATCAGCAGCAGATGTTCAGTGTAAAATCTGGGCAGTTAAACTTGATGCAGATAAAGGAATCACAACCTATGACAAAGTGTCTGAAGTTCATCAACGACTCGGAAAGGATATGCCAACAACTGAAACAGAGGCCGTGGCGTTAGCCAATCCTTTAGAAGCCTTTGGAATTATCTCCACCTCTGAGGATTATGACGTAACAGAAAACGATGCAGCCATTGTTCAAGATTATATTTACTCCTCCACCGAAAGCGATGAGCATTTCTGCTCAGGTGATATTTACCGATATGAGTTTGTAGAGGAAATGTATAAGCAAGTGGGAATTTTACACGAAGCCCAAGATCAAGAGACCGAGGAAGTAACCGATGCGGAGACCGCAGATGCTGATTACTATAAGAAGCTAAAAGAGGCGATGGATCCTACAGTGGCCGAGGCAGCGTCTCCAGTTATTAGAGTGGTTCGTTTTGTAGTGAATCAAGAAGAGACCACAGATATTGCCTCCCTAGTGGAATCAAATACCGCTAAAGTAGGGGCTTACATTGGCTGTACTAAAGTACTCTGCCGTTCTTCAAAATATAAATGTGGATTTTTTAACTCTTCCAAAAAGTGCCGTTGGTACCGTGAAAACCCAGGACAAGGAAGCCTCCCATGGTCTGGTGGATCCGGCGCTATGTGGCCCAAGAAGTGTGGCTGCAGTGATAAAAATTTATCAGGAAGAAAAGTAAACTAATTCTCCCTTAAGAGAGGGGTTCTTAAATCTGCAATGACATCTTCGAGAACCTCTCTCACATCCTCTTCTTCCTCTATCAAGAGGCGAGACTTTAAATGCTCAAGAACATCCAAATTTTTACACATTCCCAGATAATGACAAGCATCTCCTCTCAAATTAGCTTCATCGTGATTCAGCAATCGAACTAATTGGTCTAAAATAAATTCAAATGACATTTCCTCTTGCAGCTCTTCTAAAACCACTCCAATACCCAAGCGGTTTTCAAAGCTCAGCGAGTCCTCGGCCAATATATCGATGAGAAGTGCTAAACTCTCTGGATGTTGCTTTATATAAGAAGTAATAGGTTTAAGTTGGTTTTCCCTGATGAGATAGGCAATGTAATCTCTGGCAAAAGAATCCGTTCCCATCTTATTTTTCCAGGTAAGAATATCTGGAACTGTCAGTTCTCCCTGCAAAATAATAGAGTCTAATTTTATGTAAGGCACATATTCGATTTCAAATTTTTTATAAAGCTCAGGATCCGTTGAGGCATTTAAAATTTCTACCCGAGGAAGCACTCCCGACTTTATGTGTGGTAACAGATCAGAAAGCAGTTGAGTGCAAAAAGGGCATTCTTGACTAATGATTAATAAGAGCTTGCACTGTTTATTCATGTATCCAAAGTATCAAGATGAAATTCATTCGTAAAGTTAGAGTGTTCTTCAGCTGAAACATATTGTTCCATATTTGTTTCTATTTTATTTAGACAAAAATAGCACCAATTTATTAACAGTCTAATTTTATAACATATTTTAAGATTTATAAAGTTGGCATAAAGATTGTAATAGCTATTGAATGAATATTGAAACTAGGATTTTAACCATGTCAAAAGGAACCGACATATGAAACTAAAAACAAATTACTTATTAACCGGAAGCATTTTCTCACTTATTTTTATGATGGCCTGTGGATATGAGGTGGAAGAACCAAATTATCAGGTGATAGAAAAAGGAGATAAAACCGAACTCAGAAAATACGACAGCTATTTAGTGGCACAAGTGGAAGTGGAAAGCAGTTTTGAAGAAGCTGGAAACAAAGCATTTCGACTTTTATTTAAATATATTGATGGTAATAATTCAAAAAATGAAAGTATTGCCATGACTGCTCCCGTCGAACAACAGACCGAAGACCAAGGTGAAAAGATCGCCATGACCGCTCCTGTGGAGCAAATAAGCGCAGATGATCAGATCAATTTAGTAGCCCCCAGCCAAGGTAAATTTCTTATCAGCTTTGCCATGCCTGCCAAATATACCCTCGCATCACTTCCCACCCCAAATGATGACCGCATTAAAATTGTGGAAAAACCCAGCCGCTTAGTCTTAGTCAGGTACTTCTCTGGAAGATGGACGGAGGAAAATTACCGAGAGAATGAAGAGGTTATCTTGGAAGAATTAGCAAATAAAAACCTCAAAGCCACTTCCAGTCCAATTTTCGCTCGCTACAATGACCCTTGGACTTTATGGCACAATCGCCGAAATGAGATTCTCATTCCGGTGATTAAAGAAGAGGATTAACCGGCCACCACATTCTCTAATTCAGTAATGGATTCGGCAATCTGCTCTAAATGTGAGGAAAGGATCTCTAGGTCCTTTCCTTTTTTATTGGGAATTTGATTCCAAAGAGAGTGTTCCAGCTTGGAAAAGCTTTTGGTAAAATTTTGGTAGCTGGAATTGACTTCATTGTTTCCAAAGTCAATTGGCTTGCCATTTGATTTTTCGCCATATTGACTGGCATTAATAACAATTGTCTCTAATTCTCCATTTTTCAGAGCCAAATCTAAGCGGTAATTATCCTTTTGAATATATTTTTGACAAGCTTGTTCGATCTTCCTCAAAGCAGTTGAACTCATTTTAACCTGAGTTTGTTCCGCATTTTCGAGGAGAGATTGCACGATCCCGCCATTTTGGATTTTTAGTTTGATATAATAACGATCTGAATCAATCTCACTTAGACATATATGATGGATATCAGTTCGAAGTTCTTTTATTGGCATACCGAAGAGAGAAGCTCCCTTCTCTAATCCCTTTATTAACAGTTTTTTCAACATTTTGGACTCCTTTCAAGTCAAAGTTTTCCTCCTTGTAACACCGCTCCCAATTAGTGTAAACTGAAGAAAGTAGAAGGTCTATTTTTGACACCTTAGCACCCAAATAAGGTCTATATTATGAGCTCTCAATTTCTCATCAATGAGATTAAAGCCACTATTAAATCCCTGCTCAAAAATAAAAAAATGAGCTATCAACAGGTGGCAAATCATTTAAACTGCTCTCTCTCCACTGTTAAAAGAATCCTGGGAAAAGAAGAGCTAGCTCTCAGTCGACTGTTAGAAATTTGTGAACTCTTAGGATTATCTATGGGTGAATTAGAAAAGTTAGCAGGAGATCGTAAAAAAAAAGAGATCCTCAATTTCACTATCTCGCAAGAGGAATTTTTTGCAGATAATCCAGAGTACTTTAATTATTATCAGCTGTTACACTCAGGAAAATCTCCAAAACAAATTGCCAAAAGTAACAAGCTCAATAAGTTAAGCAGTGATAAATACTTAAGGGAGCTAGAAAATATAGGAGTTATAACCATCAGCCCCAAAGGTAAGATTTCATTTAAATACAAATCATCTCCCGATTGGATCGAAAGAGGTCCGCTGATGCAAGCCTTCTACCGTCATATTATTAATTCTGCTCGGGATTACTTTTTAAGTAGGATCACTCACAATTTACATGTCGATCAACTGGGTGACGAAGAACTCATGGTAAGGTTTCAGATTCTCGATGCATCTAATAACACCTTGAAAGATTTCCTAAAAAGCCTACAAAAACTCATCAATGAACTAGATACCAAGGCTGGAATGGAAGCCAAATATCTTCCTAAAAAAGATTTGGCAGCCGGTGTCCTCTATGTTGGCTTTGATATTACCAAAGATCAAAAACAGATTAATAACATAATGGACAATTCTTTAGGAAAAATTGCTAATATTTATAAAGAATAACAATTTTTTTCTTAAATCTTTAAATTCAGATCCGATGGGACCTTGTGATGTTTTTTTGGGGACAAATGGGATCCCTATGTGAGGTTTTAAGTGGCTCTGAATTATTATAGCAGTCAAAAAGAAGATAAAGGCAGTGAAAAGTCCATAGGCTACTTTAGCGATCTGTTTGCACTGCTTTGCTTTATTTTTCTCTTTCTCTATGTGATTTCTACCTTGCAACAGAATTTATCCTCCTTGAATCAAAATATAAAAAGTCAAAAGGTAGAGAAGAACTACGATCAGAAGATCAAAAATATTGTGCAGGAATATGAAAAGCAGATGGTAGTTTTTCAAAAAGAGAAAGAGGAATACATCAAACAGCATGCCACTAAAGAGCAGAAAAACACCTACGAAGATGTCCTTGAGAAATTAAAGGCCGTGAAGTTGAAAGAGCAGAAGAAGCTAGAAGCCTATCAAGACCTCATGGATAAAACTCAAAATAAGATTAAAAATATCTTCTCTCTCAATAAACAAATTGAAAATATAGCGGCCTCAAATTTAGTGGCCTCTGCCCAAATTAAAAAGCTAAAAGAAGAGAAAGAAAAAATAAAAAAGCAAAAGGAACAGGAAGAGTTAAGGAAAAAGCAAATTCTCGAAGAGATGCAGAAAAAGGTAGAGGAGAAAGAGAAACAAAAGCAGGTAGCTATCTTAAACGTAAAGAAACAAACCCAAGATGTTATTCAAAAGAAAGAAAAAGAATTGAAACAAAAAGTTAAGAAAGTGCAAGAAATGGCTATCTCCATGGTGAAACAGACCAAGGAAGAGATGACTAATAAATATGAACAGAAAATAACCGAGCAGGACAAAAATTATAAAGAACAGATAAATACCATCCAAAAACAAACTAAAGAGCAGTTACAAAAGCAAAAGCAGGATTGGCAAAAAGAAATAGAAGCCAAAGATCAGCAGATGAGCATGAAGGTCCAAGAGTTTCAAGACAAAATCACGACTCAAGAACAGCAGTATAAACAGCAAATTACCACTCAAGAACAGCAGTACAAGCAGCAAATTACTACTCAAGATCAACAATACAAACAAAAAATTGCCCAACAAGAGCAACAATATCAACAAGAGATCTCACAAAAAGTTCAGAAATATGAACAACAAATTCAAAAGCAAGGGCAACAGCATCAACAGGAGATGACATCTCAAGATCAAAACTATAAGCAGCAGATAAACAGTTTACAAAAAGCAAGCCAAGATCAACTGCAAAAACAAAACGCTTTATGGCAGAGCGAGCTACAAAGCAAAGAGCAGAACTGGCAGGCCAAAACCAATGAACTGCAACAATCTCTCAGCCAAAACAAAGACGCCTTCGCCCAATTTAAGAGTGCCGCTCAGGCAAAAGAAGATCAGTTGAAACAAGACATGAAAAATGCCCTTGTAGAAAACACCGCTGCTCTCACAGCTAATTTTGATAATCAAATGGCAGAAGCAGATAGTCAACATAAGAAAAAATACAGTGGCTTAAAAGATAAATATAAAGCAGCGGTTGAAGATAAATGGCGCCTCATTGACAAAGTCAACATATTTGCCGAACCTCAAGCGAAATTGGTCGACCGAATTCATGGGAAGTTAACTGAAGCCTTTAAAAAAGCCGGTATTGAAGCCGATGTAAATCCCACATCTGGAGAGGTGACCATCAAGTTTAGAGACACCTTCTTTGATTTTGATAAGTCAGATTTAAAAGACGAAATGAAGGACCAGGTTGCTAAACTTTTTCCTATTTTTGCCAAGACGATATTAGGTGATCGAAGTATTGCTAGAAGGGTTAAATCCTTTGACCTCATTGGTTATGCTTCCCCTGTCTATGGCGGAGGATTTGTTTATCAAGATGCTCGCACCGAGTTCGGACGACGAGCCCTAAAATACAATATGGATTTGAGCTACCAACGAGCACAATCGATTTTTCACTATGTATTCAACCCGGAAAACGTCAAATTTAAATACCAAAGATCCATGCTTAGAAAAACCAAAGTGATCAGTATGAGTCACCTAGGTACCAAACTCAAAAGGCTATTACCTGAGTATGACAAGAGTAAGCATTTTTGTGAAAATTATGACTGCCAAGAGTGGCAAAAAACATCGATTCGATTTAATTTTCGACAACCCAGATTTGAGGGTAAATAATTATGGAACCAGGAATCATTCACCACCTCTTAGAAATGCTGTCAGAGTCGGCTGGCAATTATATGATGGCCCTGATGGTCGGCACCTTCTGTGTAGCATTTGTGGTTAGGCTGTGTATTTATTACATCATTAAAAGTGAACAAAAGTTCACCAAAGAGTTTGAGGCCAGAGTGGTCAGGCATATGATGAATGAATACAAAACGGGAAAAAACTGGACCTTTCAAAAAATCACCGACTTTCTTTTAAAGAAGACATTTCATGAGACCTATTTATTACAGAAAGTCCAAGGCCTCAGAAGAATTAAATATCTGTTTACCCAATTGCTCAATAAGATATTTGGAATAGAAAGAGGAGCCAATCTAATCATTGAAGATACCCTTCAGCAAACTAAGTTTTTACGCGGCGGCATGGAGCAAAATTTCGACATGGGACTCAACTTTGTCTTTTCCTCTAACCCCTATTTCAATCGACTCTTTAGGATATTCTCTATCGGAATGATTGATGACATTTTATCTATCTTACCAGGCATCTTTATTATTGGAGGTCTCTTCGGTACCTTTCTCGGTATCATGGGAGGTCTCCCCGCCTTGCAGGTGATGGATGTAACCGATATGCAAAAATCAAGTGAAACCCTGAATTTCTTTTTAAGAAATATGGGTTTTGCCATGGGGACATCTGTATTGGGAATTTTACTATCAGTGGGTACCACCGTACTGAATACTATTTTTTCACTCAAATCCATCTATGTTGATTTAATTGAGCGCTATAAAAACTCGCTCATTTTCCTATTTAAAGAAACCACCACTAAAGTAAAAAAAGCTCGTCTCATTACCCGATCCGAGCCAAAACCAGAGGAATCAAAAACTATCCCAGCTTGAGGCTAACCCATGAAACAAATGCGGCTGATGATTTATGTTTCTCAAGGAGTTTTCCATGTTGCAGGAGACTTAGATCAAGATTCCACATTTGAAGAGATCGAAGATTATTATATGGATCCGGTCATCATGGATCTCACCGGGTTAAGGCGGATTGACGCCTTAGGCTCGAAAAGATGGATCGAAATACTTGAAATGCTACAGGAAAGAAAAATATTTTTACGAAATTGCCCTCAGGTTGTGATAGAGCAAATCAATATGTTTCCTGAGTTTTTAGTCCATGCTCAAATTCGTTCCTTCTCCATGCCATTTTACTGTGAATCATGCCAAACAGAGCAGTCTTTTAAAGCCACTATGAAAGAGGCCAAGAAAGAAAACTTTCTTTCAACTATCAACGATCGTTATGAATGTGAGGACTGTGAAGCACTAGTTCAATTGAAACCCAATGTAGATGAATATTTTGAATTTCTAGCACCCTATTTAAAGCCAGAAGAGACCAGTTAATTTCATTTGTGAGAGTGACCTATGGGCTTATTTTCCAGTTTAAAAAATTTAGTGACAAAAGAGGATCTCCAACAAGAGTATGAACTCAGAGAATGCCGTATTTTGGTAGATCAAATTGAGGGGGTCAGTTTTTCACTTAAAGAAAATGAGAACGAGATTCCCATAAAAATTGATAATATTTCTATCAATGGAATAGGTCTGAGTAAGGATTCGGTGGACAATTGGGGAGAAGTTGGAAGCTCCCTTTTTGGTAAATTACATTTCGATCAAAAAGATTATGATGTGCAAATGGAGATCGCTCGCATTACCCCTTCTTTGATTGGCTGTAAATTCACAGAATTCCCCACAGAATATGAAGAGCACTTTGAAGAATTCTTTGCCGTAGAACTGGCCGCTACTGATTTGGTTCCCATTACCATGCAGGGCTTATCCCAAGAAAGCGAAGAGGGAAAACCCTTTTATTATAAAGGAGATAATGACTGTCTGATTAAACTGCTAGAAAAAGATAAAAATGTCATCTCATTTTCTATCTCCTTTTTAGGACATAATGTAGGCTTTGAAGTTAATAAACCTTTAAAAGCCTGGTTTGAAGATAATGAAGAAGGAGAAGAAACAGGCTCGAACTTTGTTCAAATTATCAAGACAACTCGGAGCTTCTTGAATAACACCTCCTGTCTACCCAAAGAGCAAAGAGCTTTTATTTTAGAGCAACTAAATTCGGGACCTGCAACTTAATTCGTTCTGTCAATTCTATTTTGTTTTATTGACCTAATAGTCTAACTATAATAAAATTCGAAAAATACATAATACATATTAATGAAAATACTTTTATGGAGGTTAAAATGCCATTTATTGACTGGTCTGATAAACTCAGTGTAGGACATCCCACGATTGATTCTCAACATCAGAAGTTAGTAGAAATGCTGAATACACTTAATGACGCTATGGCTGACCGAAAGGGAAACGATGTCCTAGGTGGGATTTTCACAGGGCTCGTTGAATACACAGTCACTCACTTTCAATACGAGGAAGGACAGATGGACCTGCATAAGTATCCAGATGCAGTAAACCATAAAGCAGAACATAAAAAACTCACAGAAAAAGCTCTCGACCTCAAAAAACAATTTGATGAAGATGCCATGCTCATCTCGGTGCAAGTGATGTCCTTCTTACGAGATTGGCTGCAAAATCATATTCAAAATGTAGATAAAAAGCTGGGAGATTATTTATCATCTAAATGATTATCTCTGCTTATAGTATCGAGAATAAACGGTCTGGGGGTGATACAATAGCCGAATGAATAAGCCTTTATCACTTCCCAGTTTCCCTTTGATCTTTTTGGTTATTTTCTTAGCCTTTTACTGCACACGATCAGAAAAAGAAAATGACAACAGCAGCGAAGATCAAATTTCCAATGAACGTACTGAGCCGACTCCCTTACCAAATCCTTGGAATCAAATAAAAGCTTCCGACCCTTTTAATAATAACTCTTCAAGTAGTTCAGAAGAAGAACTCTTTTTTAATGAGATAGGAAGCTCGAAAGAAAGCCTCACTTCTCAGTATCAAGATGCGCTATCAAGTTTTTTACAAGCTGAGAAAGAGTGCCTTCAATCGAACTATCAAAAGTGTCATGAAATACTATCAGCACTTTGGAGCAAGTATCCTACCGGAGATCTCAGTTGGTATAACCTCACCAGTGAAGATGGAGATATGAACCTGGGGACTCCTCCTTTCTACTACGCTCTTCGTATGCTTTCCGACCTAGCTGAATTAAATCTTGAAAGTAAAGCGGAACCCAAAGAGAGCTTTCTACTTACTGTCATTTTAGTGGGTAAGTCCGAAAGTTTAATGCCCACCAGTCAAAATGACCTTACAAAATCCACGGGAATAAAAACTATTGAAAATCTTCATACCAGTTTGCGGGATGATGAAAATAAGCTACTCACAGAATCTTTGAGAATTTTCAAGGAGTATGTCCTGGTGATGAGTCAGGGTCTGAAGTCTCTTAAGGTAAATTATTTATTCGTAGATGACTATCAGATACCAGTGGAAATTAAATTTGATGAGAGATATTTTGCGACTCCCTCTACTAAAGGCTACACTGAGCTATGGTCTTATATAGATGATGAAGTGAAGGCAAAAACCGACTGGTGGTGGCTCATCTACCCCTCTCAAGTTCCAGATCGTTACCCAGATTTTGCAACAAGTGAATTTGTTACTGGGGGGATGGGACTCGGAGAGCAAGGGATTAAACCTCTGTTCATAATAGACGATCTATGGCTTATACGGCGGCCTCCCCATTTAGGGAAAGGACTTTACACTTCCTTAGAACGAAGAGTCTACCTTCCTCAATGGCTTCAGCACGAGTTTTTCCACCATCTATTTAGAGTGTACCCCATTTTCGAATTAGAAAAGGAATCTCATCAATGGTTTGATAAAATTAACTGGCCGAGTGATTTTGAGGGAGTGTTTGAAGCCGATTACTATCATGAATCCCTCTTTAAAAGAATTCTTGATACTGGAGACCCAATTCCCTCAATACATTTATCATATAAAGCCCCAGAAGAGAGTTTATGGAAGGAAGTTCCCATCAGTGGCATTTGTGGGAAATATCGACATCTCCCTTATCAAAATGAATGGCATGAAGGAACAATTAAGCTGAAAGACTCTAATGAGAGTAATACTTATGTTTGGAAAAATAGTGCCGGCGTTTCATGGAATTTGACCCCAAATTGGACGAAAGGAACGCTAGATACTGCATCCACTAGCCCCTACTATGAAGCTGATCCCTTAAGAGGTCGTCAATTTATCTTTGGTTTAGAAAAAATAAAAGCCGGTGGTTTCAACCCCAAACTTACTGGATTTACTTTTATGGGAGGTTTTTATCAATTAATTGAGGAACATTCATGTGAGGGAAGCTAATCATTTAGTGGTTATACTTAGCATAATCCCACTGAAGTCGACTTTAGCGCCTGCTTGATAGCCTAAAAGCATTGCCCTGCCAAAGGTTTTATTCTTAAAGTAACCGCCTTCTCCCCCTAACCAACCAGAAGCTGCTCCCAAAACAAACCCTTTATACACTTGTCTTCCCACATTGAAATCAGAATAGATTATAAGGCTAACCCCAATAGTTCCTCCGGCAGAAAAACCACCACCCCTGAGTGAGACCCATCTTACAATGTCCCTATTGATAGACATGCAGAGTCCAGCCCCTCCTTTTATAATGAATGAGATTTGCCCTTTTCCACAAATTAAAACGGTAGTGGTAAAGTACTCATTTCCCTTCACCAAGGACATTTTTCGATCTTTATCTTCTCTTACAATAATTTGATCTGCCATTTCAATGGTCTTGGGCAATTCGGCCCGGATGGATTCAATCTCGGTTGTTGTGTGCCCTTCACCAGCCAAGTAATCTCTAATGGGTGCAAAATCAAAATGCTTTGATTCTCCATCGATAACTAAAGAGAGCACATTACTTGAGGTAGATGGATAATTAGAACTTCTCACCTTACAACTAAAAAGCACCAAAGCGAATAACAAAGGCCAAAGCATCCTCATAATGAACTCCTAAAATAGGTTGTAACGGTTAACCATTATTTTATAATATCTCACTCTTCTTTTCACCTCCAATCCGACCCATGACTTGTATTTAAATCTCGATTGATTTAAAATTTATCCCAAACCCTAAGGAAAGATTGAATTACTTATGAAATTACTTTTTATACTGCCCCAAAATCCATTTCTATTAAATGACGGTCTCACCTTGATCATAAACCAGTGGCTGAACCTATTAGTATATGATCATCAAGTTTATATTGCTATTTCAAACCCTAAAGAGGGGGATGCCGACTCTCTAAAAAACCACCTTCCAAATGTCACCTTATTGGAATGGCAAAAAGAAACCCAACCAGAAAAAGCTGGAGGTTTCCCATTTAATTGGTTTGATAAGAAAGTGCTCAACTACCATCTCTTTCGTTTTCAATTGCACAGCTTAATATCATACTATCACCAGCAAAATAAATTTGACGCGATTATTACCTTTGGTATCAAAAACTCGGCCTATCAATTCCACCTAAGGGACTGTGTTAAAGTCTGTCATGTGGTGGATGATCCCATCAAGCAAAATTGGCCCAAGGCTCACTCTCTTTGGCAAAAAATAAAAAACTACAAACCCGTGGTCATATCTCTTTACAGTAGTTGGCGTTTTGCAAAAAAAATGAACCTTCTACTCACTGTCACCGATGAGGATTCTAAAGCCTTAGCGAAGTACTCTTTCCATCCTAATATTAAAACCATCTGCAATGGAGTGGATACAGAGTTTTTTACACCTGGGCAAGAGGGAGAGGTTCCATCTGTTATCTTCACCGGTAATATGGATTTTTTCTCCAACATTGAGGCCGTGCAGTTTTTTAGTACAAAAGTATGGCCTTTAGTGAATAAGACCAACAAGCCTGCCGAGTTTTGGATCGTTGGACGAAATCCCACAGCCGAAGTTTTGGCTCTTAATTCACCTGAGACCAACATTAAAGTGGTTGGGGCCGTACCTGATATTACGGAATACTTAGCCAAATCTTGGGTGGTGGCCGTCCCCATGGTGGTGGGAACCGGAATAAAAAACAAAACTCTAGAAGCTTGGTCCATGGCTAAACCAGTGGTTACAACGAGCATCGCCACCCAAGGTTTAATCATTGATGAAGGTAAAAACTGTTTTGTTCGAGATAGTGCAGAGGATATTGCAAAGTCTGTACTGGATCTCCTTTCATCTCAAGAACTACGAAATCAAATGGGTAAAACTGCAAGACAAACAGTTTTAGAGCACTACACATGGTCCGGCCAAGTCAATAAACTATTAAACGAAATTAAAAAATGCCAAGACTAGCCTTGCCCCCTTATCATTGCCCAAAGGATTCCATAGAGTTCGTGCATAAGCAGATCACTGTTACGTAAAATTTGTGAACGCGGTGCAATAGTCCCCGGGAACCAAGAGTTTTTTCCTCTCACCAAGTGCCCCACTGGCACGGGGGTAGGCTTCATTCCTTTATTTACAAACAACATCATTGAACGCGTCATGTGCAGTGCGGAAGTGACTAGTAAAAATCGATCAGTCTTAACTAACAACTTTATAATCTGAGCTTGATCTTTGGTATCTAAAGAGCGATCCTCAACAATAACTCTATTCGCTGGCACTTTTAACTGAAGAGCTAGTTGCTGCATAATCACTGCTTCAGCTGTTCCTCCATATGGAGAACCACCAGATAAAATCAGCTTTGCCTCTGGATATAATTGGGCCAACCGAACGCCCTCTATAAGGCGAACCAACGAAGCTTTATTTAGCTGACTAGTTGTAGGAATATTAGGATCTGGAACCGCTCCACCTCCCAAAACCACAATAAAAGAAGGAGCAACAGAATTTTTGCTTACTTGATAAACTGGATAATTTCTTTCTAAAAGGGTGACGAGATGATCGGAGAGAGGGTCATAGAATGTCAGCAACATAAACAGCAAAGCCAATCCACTAAAGACCATTTGCCATTTATTTCTGGTATTTACTGACCAAGCAAAAGCCAACAAACCAAATAGAAAAATAAGTCCGGTGGGCATTAACCAAGGGCTAATTGATTTTTTTAACCAGTAAACTCCTCCTGAAACTTATATAAAAACCAAATCCTGCACAATTCTATCATAGTTCCGGCAAAAGTAATCATCACTCCCACGCAGCAAAGTATAACGAGTTGATTTTACCAACTTCAAACCAACAAGCCTGTTTCTATACCCAAATAGGCTTGACCTTGGGTCGTCCTCAAGTTGATATTGACTCGGTATGTTAATATGCTTAAGAGAATTAAAAAGGACATATCTAAAACCATTCAGGATATACCGACCTGTTTTTAATGGCGACATCCAATATCGATCATGGAACAGCTGCCCTCTTCTCTTATGAAAACGATTTACCGCTCGGCTCACTTGAGAATTAAACATCCTCATAGCATCTCCGAATAGCATATCTCTCCCCACTTTTCCTTCGTCCGTCTCCTTATCAAATTGAACAATCAGATGGATGTGATTAGAGAGAATAGAATACGCGGACAAGGCCACCCCGGGCCTTTTGGAAAGCAGATTTAATAGATGAATAATCGTCTTTCGTAAACTAGGATGATTGAAATTAATCCCTTTCACAGTTGTTTTCACTGCTATGTGATGGGGTTTTGCTTTTAAAAACTTTCTAGGTTTATGGGAAATCATCCAAACTTCCTTTCATCATTTTCACCCCACTATGGTTAGCAAATAATCACTCCGAAGTCTATTTCTTAAATAATTTAATATCCTGTAATAACGTAATAATTTGCTCCGCCCCAAGGGTTTTACAGAAGCTGAGGTATATGACTAAATACTTTTTAAATTGGAACTAGCGAGGTAGGGCTAGGATTGAAATAGATCTGTATTTACTTGATACTTTTGGCCCAGTTCTTTTAAAGCATCCACGGGAATATTAGCAGGAGAAATCCCCTCCTTCTGAGTTTTTTTATAGAAATCCCATCTCATTTGCCCTGGGACTCTCACCTCTTCTCCTGAATCCCAGAGGTAATTACAAAGTCTTTGCATTCGCTCTTTAAAATCACCTGCTGGAAGAAAATGTTCTGGGTTTAAAGCTAGAATAAAGTGAGTGCTTTTACCCGCTCTCTCCCAATCGCTATACATACTTCTTACTTCTTTGGAGATCGCTCCTCCACTCAAGACACCAGATAGCATTTCCACCAGGATCATGATGCCAAAACCTCTAGCACCCCCAAAAGGCAAAGCTGTACCTTCTTTAAATTTATTTGGATCAAGTAGGGGATTGCCTTCTTTATCAATAGCCATTCCAGGGTCTAAAGGCAGACCTTTATTTTTCCGCCGACGGATTTCTGATCCCGCCACCGCGGCTGTGGCCATATCTAAAATAATAGGATGATTATTTGCAACTGGTGCTGCAAAACTAAACGGGTTGGTTCCCAATACGGAATTTAATCCACTATAGGCAGCAACTTTAGGAAAGGAGTTACTCATGACCACTCCTACCATACCCTCTTTAGCTGCCAACCAACTATAATACCCTGCTGCTCCAAAATAATTACTATTTTTAACAGTCACCGCAGAAACACCACCTTCTTGGGCCAGAGTGATCGCTTTCTTGGTGGCCATCTGAGCAGCAACATGACCAATCCCATCTCCCGCATCAAGGGCGGCTGCACTGCCTTTTTCATTCTCCCAAATCATCTTAGCTGGAGACTTCATTAAGCCAGATTCCAGCCGCTTACACAAAATAGGAAGCCGCTCGACCCCTTGTTCTGTTCGACCGACTTGATCAGCCCAAGATAAGATTGATGTTAGTTCAGTGGCATCTTCCGAAGATGCTCCAGCTCCTTTGAGCACACCTTTAGCAAAATTATTCAGTTCTTCCATTTTAATCATGAGTCATCCTATCCTCTAGAGATTTAAGCTTGTTTATGGTAAAATTTAGCATTGTATTCACTTTAATTCTAGTTAAACCTAGATCCAAAACTTCTGAGGATCCAGGATTAAATTAAACGCTTAAAAAGCTTTGCGTGGTGAGAGGACCTATGAAAAAAAATAAATTATTAGAGATTTGGAAAAATGGAGATCCAGTGGTCAACGGATGGTTAACCATTCCTAGCTCCTTTTCGGCAGAAGTGATGTCACAGCAAGGATTTGATTCTATTGTAGTAGATATGCAACATGGCGCTATTGATTACCAAACTGCCTTTACTATGATCCAAGGGATATCAACTACTGATGTGGTTCCCATGGCCCGAGTTCCATGGAGTGAGCCGGCATGGATTATGAAGATTTTAGATGCAGGTGCCTACGGAGTGGTTGTGCCAATGATCAATACCCCAGAGCAGGCAGAAGAGCTAGTAAGAATTTGTAAATATCCTCCTCGTGGATTCCGCAGTTGTGGACCCGTGAGAGCCAAATATGCTTGTGGTGGAAATTATCTTGATGAAGCTAATGACAATGTCCTTGTCATACCTCAAATTGAAACTGGTGAGGCTTTAGAAAACTTAGATGGAATTCTAAGCACCCCGGGAGTGGATGCGGTTTATGTAGGTCCATCTGATTTGGCCATGGCCTTAGGATCACATGCCCGAACTGGTCAAAAAGATGAAGTAGTAGTGAACGCCAAAAAGCAGGTAGTGGAGGCTTGTAATAAACACAATGTCATCGCCGGAATCCATACCCCATCAGCTGAGGCAGCGGCAAATCTGGTTAAAGAGGGTTACCGTTTTGTCACCATTGCTTCCGATGATCGCTTTTTAGCTGCCAAAGCCAAGAATGAAGTGGCAACCATTCGCAACGCAATCAAAGGATAGGAATTCATATGAAAACACTTGTTATTGGTGGTGCCGGTTTTATTGGAAGTCATGTGGCTGATTTATTAGCCACTAAAGATCATGAAATCACCATCTTTGACCGCATGGAGAGCCCCTATTTAAAAGAAGGATTTCACACCATTGTTGGAGATATTAACGATCCAAAGGCGCTGGAAGATGCGGTGAAGGGCAAAGATTATGTGCTCAATTTTGCTGGTATCGCAGGTTTAAATGATGCCAAAGAACATCCCATTGATGCAGCCACCATTAACATTTTAGGCAACCTCAATGTACTTGAAGCTTTGCGCAAACATCCACCGAGGCGCTATGTTTTTGCCAGTACCTTTTATGTTTATAGTACCTCGGGGTCCATCTATCGAATCACCAAGCAGTCCAGCGAAATGTTTGTGGAGGAATACTCAAAGCAGTATGGAATAAATTTTAGTATTCTAAGATATGGTTCAGTTTATGGCACCAGAGCTGGTTACGCTAATGCTATCTATCGATTTCTAAGAGAGGCGGTTGAGTTTGGCAGCATCACTCGTAAAGGAAGTGGAAGTGACCAACGAGAATACATCAGCGTCATTGATGCCGCCACCTCCACCTATCAAATCATGGTGGATCCGGAATGTGAAAACAAACATTATATTCTGGCAGGCCAGCAAAAATTCAAAGTGGATGATCTCTTTCACATGATCAATGAGATGATGGGAGGCCGGCTCTCAATTACTTATCAACCCGGTGATCTCAACACACATGGACATTATAGTATTACTCCCTACTCATTCAAACCCGCTCAAGCCACTCGTTACACCCTAAACTGTTATCACGATTTAGGACAGGGAATGCTCGAAATGATGCACGAAATTCATGATCAACTGAACCAAGAAAAAGAAAAATCAGAATAAATATTATTTAATAAAATAATCTCTGAGATGATCGATGGCACTGTCTCCCATCGCATGAATGGATCGGCGTGAATTACCTGCCACATGGGGAGTGCAAAAAAGGTTAGGTAGGCTTAAATACTCTTGATCCTTAGGTGGCTCTTCTTCATAAACATCAATGGCGGCGGCTTTAATGGTTCCTTCTTGAAGAGCCAACTTAAGATCATCCGCTTTAACTACTTTTCCTCTCGCCGTATTGATAATGATACAGTTAGATTTCATCTGCTTCAAAGTCTCAGTACAAACCATGTACTCGGTGAGTTCTGTTAAGGGCACATGATAGCTTATTATATCCGCCGCTTTGTACATCTCTTCTTTTGAGACGTGGGTGACTCCATTTTGCTGGTAGTATTCATCTTGCTCGATAATATCGTTCACCAATATTTTGCAGCCAAAGGGTTTTAAAATTCGAATCAGCTCTTTACCAATATGTCCAATACCAATAATACCAATAGTAGATTCATGAATTTCTAGACCTCCATCTTTATGCCAGGTCCCCGCCTTCAATTGCAAGGAAGAGGTAAAGAGATTACGTGAAAGGGCAATCATAAAAGAGACCACCTCTTCGGCGACCGAAGCTCGATTGACTCCTCCTGTCCATCCGACTTTCACCCCTCTTTTTTCAAAGGCATCTAATTCCAAATTATCTAATCCCACACCATATTTTGCTGCAATCTTAAGATCTGGACAAGCAGCTAGAACACTATCATCCATGGGCTCCAGACCTATTACCACGCCATCCATTCCTTGTAAATAATCAGCCACTTGATTCTTACTCATATATCCTGTGCTGCTTTTAAATTTGGTATTAGGAAAGTAGGACAAGATCCTTTCTTTAAGATAAGTTGATTTGCTAAAGGAATTGGAAGTCACCGCAATTTTTTTATCTGATGTTTTGATAATAAACTCCTTATGAAAGTTAAAGCCCTAATCGATTAAATAACCTTGCCTTTAAATCCCAATACAATTGAACAATGGAAGGCAATGGATCATGCCAAGCGAAAAAAGGAAACTGATGCCATCTGAGCCAAGAACGAACCCAAGCTGCAAAGGTGATTTTTCCTTCTCGTCGTAAACATCGATAGGAATCAATATCCTGAATGGGGTACCAAAGGGTCACATACTCTTTAAAGGAATCTAACTTAGGAACCGCTCTCCCTGTTAAATGGCAATATACAAGATAAGCAACATCCATATTCGATTTCACCAGAATCTCATGAGCAGCAGTTATACGAGCATTGACTTCAATCAACTTAAGTTTATTGTCGCGAGCATCATGCTTAAATTCAATATTACAAAGACCAGTAAAACCAATTCCTCTAAAATATTTTTCACCCTCTTTGGCGGTATCAGGCAGCCATTTGGATTCATGATAACAACCTCCACCAAAATTAGGCTGAGTCCGGCGAATCACTCGCTTGGTATATTTAAAAAGGTTATTTCCTTTGGCATCAATATGAGTGTAATAACTGCTATTACAGGTATCTGGCCCAGGAATAAATTCACAAATCATAAACTCAATTTGCTTGGCCTTAACCTCTTGTGCCCAACGCAGTAAGTCCTCTTTATTATCAACTAACAGTAATTTTTTATCATAATGTTTTTGAAAAAGATGAGTAAAGATGGGCTTAATCAACACCGGATAAACAGCGGTATCAGCAATTTTTTGCAAATCATTCAGTTCATCCGGAAACCAAAACTTGGGAGCTTCAATCCCCACTTGCTCTGCGAGTTCGAGAGTCTTTCGTTTATTCAGCATATCCAGCTGTTTACTGGGAATTTGACAGTCGAGGATGAAGTCTTTTTCCAGTTCGTCCCGTGCTTCGATCATAAAATCAATGGCGGAATCCCCACAGGCAAATATGACACTTCCCTTTAGCTCTGGGTATTTACCGGATAAAGTGATATCGCGATAGTGATCTACAGCCGAAACACCTTCCGGAATAGGGATGCCTTTTTTTAAATATCTCGATTTATAAACAGCACAATCTGCATAGGTAGCTACTGTGACAGGAATTCCATATCCATGAAAGGCTCTTACAATGGCCAAAGTATTTTCGCGACCATCGAGTAACAGAACGGGGGCGAGATTATTTTCTATCGACATTATCAAGTGTTCCTTGTAACAAAATAGCTGCCACCGAATAATCTGGATCAGGATTCGCAACTAAATAGTGATGATGGAGTCCTGGACCCGCATTAATATCAGTGGTAATAGCACCAGATTCTTTCAGATCCTGTTGAAGATTGGTCGCTAAGAGATCTAATCCAAATAGTTTAATCTGAAGAATATCGGCAATCTGCTCCCCAAGCTTAATAATTGAAGGATGGGGAGCTCCCTGCTCAATATGGTTTTCGGTAGCAGAGTTTTGATTCACCACTCGTTTTAAAATGATTCTCTCACCCTTAGCTGGTACCGACCCTGGATAGAGATTCTGACTCTCTAAATAGAGCTTTGCTTCGAGATCGATCTCTAATGGATTTAAAGAAGTGATGGGATTTCCTTTCAATCTTTTTTCGTTTTCTAGTTCAACCAATCTGAGAATACTATGATTGCCATCTCCGATAATCACAGGAGGATCTCTCCGAACTACATGAATCAGCTTCTTATTAAAAAAGAGCAGCCGGTAGGAATTTTTAGACACTTGTTCTTCTGCTAAAAATTCAGAAGAATAGGCTTTTGCCTTCACCAAAGCCCAAAAAAGTTGACTCTTGGTAGTTATACCGGTTGTTATACCCATCCCAGCACCGGTTCCGGAAGCTGGTTTTATCACAATGGGATTACTTTTTGCTCTTAGAAAGTGTAAAACTGAGCCTAAATTATTAAGATTAAATTCTATAAAAGGGGGAGGTTTATAACCTTCAATTAAAGGAGTGAGTAAATGATGACCCACCGCCTTATCATCTGCTAGTAAAAGGCTCACAGAAGGGTCTAGATTCAAACCTGATTGTTTGACAAAGGTGGATTTCCCCTCCTTCTCAACTTGATAAAACCCATTGCCCAATTCTTTGATGGACGCACCTATATCGGCAGCAGTTTTAGGCCACAGCTCTTTGAAAAATTTTTGCCTGAGCTGACCATAGCGAGCATAATAATTTCGTCTTTGAAAATTAAAAAGGTTGATGATGCGGATCACCACCGACATGATATTTACAGCAAGTTTCAGCATAATAATCTCCTGGCAACCGTCTGCAAATTATATATTAATATCTGGCTTATAACAAGGAGGGATCCTCATGATCAGATAGGGTAATCTCTTCGCCTTGAGCCAATTCTTGCCCCTTATAGAGCGCATCGGCAGCTAAAATTCCTCTATGCACTCGACCGGAAGGATAAAGATTGATTGAGCTTTCAGCCACAAAAGTAAAAGGTCCCTGTTTATAATCCTTAGATAGAATTGCATTTTGAACTCGTTCATTTTCATAGAAAGTGACCCACTTAAACTCTCTCACTGGCACACCAAAAATTTCATATTCCCAAATGAGATGTGTTTTACGAGGGTGACCGGAGGGATAAAATTCGGTCTGCTCGAAGTAATGATATCCCCTTGAATCCTTGGCGCGCCAAATATTAGTAGACTTCAAATTTCCATTGGGCCAAAACTCCACCGGAAAGTCATCGGTAATCTGAAAGTTTTTAGACTTCCAGAAGGCACCCGTAACAAAGGACTTAACTTTGCCATCTTCATAAAAAGAGACATATTCACCGGCTTTCAAAGGAAATCCTTCCCATTCCATAGCCTGTCTAACAAAGAGTCTTTTGAGTTGGCAATTCCCATAAAAAACCTTGGTTTCCGCCAGACCCGCTTCATGACAAAGAGCAATTAAAGAGGGAAGATCTTTGGTGATATCATAAGAGGTTTTTTCATAATGTTGAACCAGATGATCCAGGGCGTCTCCTCGCATCTCTTTTTTACTTTCATCTGCTACAATCACCTCTAGGGCCTCGGGACGAGAGCTATCCAGAATATCAAAACTCATACCTGGAACGTACTCATTGCCGTGTTCTCCACTTACTAAGAAAGGAGAATTCGTCTTGGAAATTCTTTTAGCAAGTCGATTGATCTTGGTAATAATACCTAACCAGGAAAGGGATTTCTTTTGATAATTTGACCATCTAGGCTTCTTAATGGCACGCGCCGCAGTTTCAAGAGGTTTTAAAAGACCCATTTGATGACCTTCCCCTTTGATGCCATCATAAGTGGTTATCACATCAATGTATTTTGCATCTTTGACAGCCAGAACCGAATTCACTCCATAGGCATAGCTAGAACAGCCATTCAAAAGTACAATTTGATAACGATTGGCTGGGTAAAGTTCAGGAACGGTAAAGTGACGCTCTATATTTTGTCCATAACCAGAATGTCCGTTATAAATAATTATCTCATCATTACCTAAAGCCCATTTGAGTTTTAAATTGGGAGCTTCATGATATTCACTGAGAATGCTGGTGATGTTAAATCGGATTCCGCCTACTGTTTTCTGTAATGCCACTTCACTGATATGGCCCTCATCATCTTTCTTAACTAAAGTTTTTCGGTAACCACTTCGACTCAATCGGCGCACGAATCTCTTCATAAAACCAGGGGAAGACTGACCCACCGGGCTAAATAATACAAAGATGTCAACCTGCCCATCTTTAAACAACTGCTGATACTCTGGGTATTTAACGGATGCCAGCTTTGGCTTGATATCTGTAATCGTTAAATTGACTGTATTTAAGGTTTTACAACCTCTGATTTTCTGATTGTAGTAATAAAAAAAGTTAAGTGGAGAGATCCCATCTCCGTCTGGCTTAATGCAGGTGGATTCTCTGGTGCCCTTAGCACTTTTTTCCATCAGCATCTGGCGTTCTAGATTATCTAACACTTTTAAATTCTGACCTTTTTTTACTAAATCGATAGAATTATGATAAAAATCAATGAATTCACTTCCCATGGACTGATAGAAAACCCCCAGTACATCCTGAGGAACCGGAATCTGATATCCAACACTCAGTAAACTTCTTGATTCACCAGAGAGCTCGGATTTTGACATTTGAATACCAGTACATAGAGCCACATAGTCAATGGTAATGAGGCCGGAATTATCTTTAACTTTAACCTCTGAAGAGATGATCTTGTCCAAAGTGAGTACAATTCTCTCTGATGCCAAAGGATACCAGGAGTATTTGATCTGTCTTTTGACCCAACCTTCGATGGCTTTATGATCTTTGATTGCGGGTAGAAGATCTTGAATTTTTTGACGAATTTTAAATTTTAGCTCTTCAGGATTGGACAGAGATTCTTTAAGATTGACGATGCCAGGATCTTTCTGATGATCGAAGATTTCTCTTTGTAGGTCATAGAGAGCGGCCAATAATAAGGGCTCCTCATGGGCAGGGATTTGCAGCGAACCTTCTATAACATAGTTAAATTCTTCAACATAATTGGAAAGAGTCTTCACCTCACTGGGGGTCTCTTGATGACATCCATGGAGAAAAACAAAAAACAATGTAAAAACAAATAGTTGAATCGGTAAAATTTTATTCATGACAGTCTCCGGCAAAAAATATCCGACCTCATAAATACCCATATTTTTAGTAAATGTCAATAATTTTTGTGTTTTTACCAAATTAAAATAAGCATAAACCCAATAGACAGAGCTAATCTACTGATATAAAATCTAATTTTAATACTCAAACACTTTGGGGGAAAAATGTTAAAAAAATGGCTTTTTATTTTATTTCTCTTCACTGGATGCGTGGATGATAAAGAGATTTATGAGTATGTATTAGATCATGTTGGGGATGAAGATAAAGAGATATCTAAGTATAAAATAAAACTATTAAAACTCAGAGGAGCAAAGGTTAACTACCAAGACAAAGAGGATAAATATAGTCCACTCCACCTTGGGGCTCAATTTTGCGATTATAATGCAATTAATATTTTAATTGCTGAAGGAGCAAATATTAACATTGAAAATAAGAGAAATGTCATTCCTTTATTTAGTGCATTATCTTTAGACTGTAAACCTGAAATATTAAAACTCCTGCTCACCAATGGATCAAATTTAGTCAAATCCTCGGGTACTTCCGCAATTTTTATCGGCACCTCTAAAAATATCTCCATTGACAGAATAAAGTTATTAATGGAATACGGTGCGGATATAAATTCCAGGTCTCGAAACGGACACACTTTATTGCATAGAGCTGCTATAGCGAGGGCTGATATTAAAACCCTCGAATTTCTAATTAAAAAGGGCATAGACATAAATGCCATTGATAAAAAAGGTAATACAGTATTAGCCACATATTTATCCCAGCGGGTTGATTATGAACGGACAGGATCGGGTAAACGGACACCAGATCCCTCTCCCCAAGAAATACAAGATCTCAAATTTGTGGAAACTTTATTAGCCCATGGAGCGGATATAAATTTAAAAAATAAAGAAAGAAATACCCCCTTGTTTTTAGCCACCTCATGGCCAATCAGCCCTTTAATTATCAAGTTATTAATTAAAAAAGGGGCCAAAGTGAATGAAAGAAACCATGCTGGAAAAACTCCTCTTTTTAATCATATGCACCATAATTACCACTTTGACTATGTCCAGTTTCTCATAAATAACGGGGCTAAGGTGAATATAAAAGATAATGAAGGGCGCACTCCCCTGCACTATCCATTTTCACTGCCAACACGAGCACTTAAACTATTTATTCAAAATGGTATAAATATAAACAGCAAGGATAAAAGCGGACAGACTCCTCTGCACATTGCTGTTTTTAGAGCCAAGCCAAGAATCATAGAGAAATTATTGGCTTTTGGTGCAGATTCTAACGCCCGCGATAAAGCAGGGGTTAGGCCAATTCATTTATGTGCAAGGGTGCGATACCCTCCTGAAATAGATATCTTAGTTAAAAATGGTGCAAAACTCCACTTTAAAGACAATATAGGACAAACAGTATTACATTACGCAGTAAGGAAATCTAATTCTCATATTAAAAAGAAATCTGGTAGACGTAGAAGAGGGAGGGAAGCCCCAGATCGTGAGAAAACCACAATAGAATATTTGATTTCAAAAGGAATAAAGATCAACATAAAAGATAAAAATGGTCAAACACCCCTTGATGTTGCCAAAGCAGCCAAATTTGATCATATAGTAGATTTTCTGTTAAAACATGGAGCAAAGTAAACGCTATAATGGTTCGGAACACTTTTTAAAATGCTCTTTAAATAGTTCAATTTGCTTATGGGGTAACAAACCAAAGGATAAAAGCGTATCGTGAAAGCACTTAGACTTTAGTTTTCCATAACCTTTTTCTAAAAGTTTTCGCAGGTTAAGGATATTTACATAACCTTCATAATAGGAGGTTGCTTGGCCAGGACTTCTAAAAGCATAACGTTGATATTCAAGGTGAGCCATCACTTTTGAAACACCGAGTTCTTGATGAAAGATTTGCTGAACATCTTTCTCATCTGCTTTATCTAGTTGAACCATCGGATCTAAAAAATACCGAGCGATCCGCCAGAGTCTAGTTTGCATGGCTATTAATTGCTCTTCTTCACTAATATAAGGAAATACTAAATCCTCAGCATAAAGAGCCCACCCTTCCACATTCACTGAATTCATAGCATAACTCGCCCTGATAATCGAAATGGGGCTTTCTAACATACGACTGAATTGCAAATCATGACCGGGTCTTCCTTCATGAGCAGTTAAAATAGTTGCCGCACTTTTATAACTAAAGTCATCAAAAGGGAGTTTTCCATCCGATGAAGTAGGAACTACAAATTCAGGCATCACTCCATTATTGTTTAATAGAGGTGGAGGTTTGAGATGAGGAACCGGATTCGCTTTACTCTCAGCATCACCCGCCATACGAATGGTCAATGGTTTTTTAGGGAGAGATACAATTTCATTTGCTTTTATAATTTGTTCAAGTCGATTCGAGGAACTCTGATAGAGAGCTTTAACTTCTTCAGATTGAAGCACCACCTCTTTTTTCAAATAAGCAATGACGCTTTTGGGGCTGGTATTTTTTAATGAGAATTTTTTGGCTAAACGCATCGCAAGTTGTTTAAAGTTTTTATAGAGCTTTTTATAGTCCTCTTTACCAATTTTTATAAGATTGGTAGGCTCTGTTTTTACTCCATAGCTTGCCAACTGAAGTTCATACACCTCTTTCGGATAGTTAGGTTTTTTCCTGCATTTTGGCAGAATTTTGCTTCTTAATAAAGAGTCATAGCGCTTAATCTCTTTAACAAAAAGCTTGTACTCTTTATGCCAATCATTACGACCACTCTGTTTTAAGAGAGCTTCGATTCCCTTTATATAGATAGGAGAGTCTTTGAGATACTTCTCGACCTTGCCACGAAAAGGGTAGAATTTCTTTTTGTTATTATACTTTCTTTCATATCTCTTGATTTCATTCACATAAGCCGCAATTAAATTTAATTTCCCTTTTTCCAACATATAATATTTAAAGCGAGAGACTGCCGCTTTCTTTCTATGGGCTGGCGACTGGATATTAATAAGTTGAAATAAATATCTATAAATAGTCAAACTCAGTTCTGGAACCGGTATAGCTCCGAATTTCTCATCGATATAATAGGACTTTAATTGCTTATCCACCTTATCAAGTAGAATTAAATAGTCTGCCTTTAGATCATTTGATTCAGTATTGGCAGCTAACCGAGTGAGACGTTTTTTCCAATTTTTTATGAGAGCAAGCCCTTTATCTTCTAGCTCTTCAGAAGGGATATGACCCAGAGCATCATACTCATGGAGGCCCAAACCAGATCCCATCTCGGGATAGAGTTTTGCAAAACTATGAGTGTACTCTTTGGCCACTTTATCTGACTCTATTATCCAGTCGGGTTTAGTGGGAGGACTCGGGTTGTCAGTTAGAGAGGATTGATGGGCAGTGCAACCAATGATAAAAATGAGCAGCAAGGAATAAGTCATTGAAGTTATTAAACTATTCATTTTATTTCCTATTTAATAATTTCAAGAAGAATTCACATTATTATAGCACAACCATAACCATTGGTTTCTATAAGCAAATATTGACGACTTTAAACAAAACCCATAACCCGTCGATGGAAAAATGATTATCAATTATTTTAAGAGGAATATATAGTGAAAAGAATAAGCTCTCTGTTCATCTTCTTTATTCTAATAATTTATATACTTATTGCTTATCAAAACTGTGGCTCACCTAATCCCAATGCAACTAAAAGCGGGTCTTTATACCCGGGTGTTTACAGTAACTCCCCTGAACAAGAAACCAATGATCCAGATATTACTTATTCAAATAGCAAGTATTCGAGTAGAGATGAAGCACCTCCAGGAAAAGAAGATTGGGTAATTTTCAACATGGATATATTAAAAAAAATAGGAGAACAATGTCACCCTCCTAAGAAAATCACCATGCCTTTAAGCGGACCTCAACTAGCAAAGTTTTTACCAAATAGTATTAGTGGGTTAAAACATGTATCAACAAGTTGTGATCCAGAAGATTGGCCTCTTGATTATTACAAAAATAGTGAAAATGAAACAAGTGTTAATCTATTTAAAAAGTTTTCAACTGATGGGCAATCTAGCACTTTTTCAGAAGATGGCATGAAGGTCCAAATACATGATTTTTCCTTTAATAGTTTTGGAAAGGATATTTCTTGGAATCACCTAGACAATGCTTCTATACGGGCAATGATTGAGAGCAATGATCATATTAGATTCGAAAAAACTGCCCGAGGTGATCATAAATTCATTATAAATGAAAATAGAGAAAGACCAGCCATTCATATTTACATTGCATGCCGATTTTATGTTTCCTTTATAGGCGAAACTTACTTTAGTATGGATAAAATAAAAGAGGCCGTGGTCGAGCACCTTCCTTCTATGCAAAAAATCGCAGATTATGCGGACAAATCCGGAGATAAAGACTCCCAATGCGAAAAGATCGAAGAGGATTAAATTAAGAACAGCCAAATTGCCGAGTGGTCCAACTAATAATCCTCTCCATCAACTCCTTTTTCTCTTTTAGGGGAGTAAAAAGATGATCACTGTTTTCAAAGAAATCCAACTCTACACAATCTTTAAAATCCACTCCTTTAAACATGTCATAGAATTGGTTTTTGTAGTTATAGTAATCTAAAACCCCGTTGGTGTAGATATAGTAGAGTTTTAAGTCTTTGTTAACCAACTGCTGAAGATCTTCTTTAACCTTTTCCCTTGGAGGAAAATCCCAAAAGGCCACTTGTGATTCGGGAGCCACCTTGTTGGTGCCTATGATTTTCATTAATAAAATTAAAAAATGGCGAATCCATTTTCTAAAGCGAAAGAGTTTTAAAAAATAGTAGAAGAAGTACTTGCGAGTCTTATATCCATAGGAATCAATAAGAATAGAACCTGCTACTTTATCCTCTGTTAACATCAATTCATGAGCATTCAGAGCGCCAGAACAAAAACCGATTAAAATTGATTTTTCCCCTCCTATTTTAGAAAGACCATACTCAATAGCTTGCTTTAAATCATAGTCGGTTTTATCTCCTTTCTCCTGATAGCTCACATTATAACTATCACCCACTCCTGATAAATCGAATCTTAAAGTGGAAAAACCGAGTTCAGCAAATTTACGAGCAAGTAATACTTGAATACGATGAACTCCAGTTTTAGCAATAAGACCAGCATTCCAAAAAACAATCAATGGGAGTTTACCATGCTCCGAGGAGGGAGTGGTAAGAATTCCATGTAAATTTTTTCTTTCACCAAAGGCTACGATCTCTTCATTCATTTCAATCTTCCCTGAGAAAGTTGGTAATTTTATCTAATATAGGAATAGGTAGAAGAACCTCTCCATGTTGAGCATTATCATTCCAAAGGATGCCACTTTCAAAGTTGGCGAATTTTACTAATTCCTTATCAGCGTAATCCATATAAAACTTGCGCATCTGTCGATTGTGATTAGAGCTAATGATCAAAGTCTCATTTTGCTGATTTAAATCCTCACTATAGAGGTCTATATCTTCAATTTCATTTTTCATAGATGTTGGAAGTTCATACCCTAGAAGTTCAGTGGGGTTTTTTATTCGAGGAATAAACTTACTCCAAAACTGGTGTTTCCCCTGTTCAATGAGTTTCAAAACCTGCCTTTGGATACAACTGAGATTTTTTATCAATTCATCTCCTTTTAGAATTGGATCCCATAAAACCAGTTTATAGCCTTCTTTGGAAAGATAAGCTGCTAAGGTGGCTCCTAATCTAATTCCCACCATAGAAACTTTATCGACTTTTATCTGATCTTTAAAAAAGGCAAGGGCGGTTTTGATATCTTGCTTCCACCTTGTAAGTGCCATTTGATCGTTTTCTCCAAAGGAGTCTCCTGTTCCATAATAATCAAATTTAAAAACATGGAATCCTTTCTTAACTAATCTTTCCGCGAGGTTGCGATAGGCAAGGTGAACTCGATGATTTTCTTGTGGCATAGGATATAATAAGAGCACTCCCTCTCCGTTAGCCTTTTCTGCAGGAGGTGTATAATGAACACCAAACAGACGATCCTCAGTTTCTGCTTGGGGTGGAAAGTAAAACATCCTGGGAAAATGAAGATCAGATTCGAGATCGTTATCTACTCTCGATGTTTTTTCATCCTCCTTCACTTCTAATTGCTGTGACATTTGATCTAAAGTATCAGTGAGCATCATACGAGGAGTAACTCCATGTTCACACTGATCCTTGATTTTTTGAATCACTTGCACCGCCAACAAAGAGTGACCCCCCAGTTGGAAAAAATTATCTTCGATTCCCACTTCAGATAGAGAAAGTACCTCTTTCCAAATATCAATTAAAATTTGTTGAGCTCTTGTCACATTGGTTCGCACATGAGAGGCTTTAACAAAAAACTTGCCGGTGGTTGGCAAAGCTTTGCTATCAATTTTACCATTTAAAGTGCGGGGAAATTCTTTCATTTTAACCAAATGACTGGGTATCATATACTCAGGGAGTTTCTCTCTCAAAAAGGAACGCATCGCCCCATGATCAAGGATTTCACCATCCTCTAATAGGACATAGGCGACTATGGCTTTATTTTGATTGATCTCTTTGAGTCGAACCACCCCTTGCATAATCGCTGGATGTTCGTTTAAGATAGTTTCAATTTCTCCTAATTCAATTCGATATCCTCGAAGTTTAATTTGACTATCATTTCGACCTAAGCACTCCAATAGTCCCTCTTTATTATAGCGAGCCAAATCCCCCGTTTTATAGATGGTGATAGTCTTATTACCATAGGAAAAGGGAATAAATTTCTCCGCTGTTAATTCGGGTCGACCATGATACCCCATGGTCACCCCATCTCCCCCAATATGGAGTTCGCCTATTTTGCCAGGAGGTAAAACCTTTCCTTTTTCATTCAAAATAAAAACTTGGGTATTAAAAATGGGCTCACCTATCAAAATGGGATTCTGGGGCCGAGTAATTTTATGACAAGTTGACCATACTGTGGTTTCGGTGGGACCATACATATTCCACAAACTCTCCACTTTTCCCACAAGATTTTGAGCTAAATCGAGGGGAAGTGGTTCTCCTCCACAGAGCGCTTTAAAATCGGATTTTCCGGGCCAACCTGCTTCTAATAAAAGCCTCCAGGTGATGGGTGTTGCCTGCATTAAGGTGATGTCAAACTCTTCAATATGATGTTTTAATTTAGCACCATCTATAGCAGTTTCTCTTTCAGCAATGGTGACACTTCCCCCCATGACCAATGGCAAGAAGAGTTCAAGGACAGCTATATCAAAGGAGATGGTGGTTACCGCTAAAAGATGATCCCGATCGGTGAACCCTGGAGTATGGGACATTGAGTAGAGGAAGTTCACGGCATTTTGATGAGTGACCAGCACCCCCTTTGGTTTACCAGTACTCCCAGAGGTATAAATCATATAGGCAATATTATTAGGAGAGAATTCGAAAAGGTCTGGTGAATAAGAGAACTCAGGGTTAAAGTCAAAATCATCCACCTGTACAATCTGATTTGGGTGAGCAGGAACTTCGGATGCTGTAGAGGATTCGGTAACCACAAAGGGCATGTTAGAATCTTCTATCATATAGGCCAAACGGTCTTCCGGGTAATTGGGATCTAAAGGAACATAACCACAACCACTCTTCCAAATGGCGAGCATAGCAATAAGCATGGATGCGGATCGCTCCATACAAATACCAATGAGTTGATTCGCTTCAACCCCTAGGTCCAGTAACTGATGGGCCAACTGATTCGATTTCTCTTCCAGCTCACCATAAGAAAGCTCACCTTTATAATCGTATACTGCAACTTGATCTCGCTGCAAAGAGGCTTTGCGGCTGATCAGATGATGAACTCCCTCTTGGTGATTATAGCTCACTTCGGTGTCATTCATTTTATTTAAAATAGCCAGTTGCTCTTTATTAACGATTTGAGAGAGTTCATGAATCGTTTTTTGAGGAGATTGAATCACCTGAGTCAAAATTTGTTCATAATAATTTAACCATTTAAGTATCGTCTCACTCTTAAAAAGGTCAGTGTTATACTGCGTCTCTAAAGTAAACACACCGTCCCCTTTACTCACATTGATAAAAAGTTCGAAGTTTTCAAAGTAACGAGGATTTGACTCGTAAGATGCTGTTATATTTTTAAACTTAAAATCTTTACTCTCGATTTTTTGATCAATATTAAAAGTGATAGGCATCAAAGGAATATGGCTGGCATCCCTTTTAATATTCAAATCCTTTAACAGGCTCCCGTAGGTGTAGACCTGGTTTTCGTAAGCCGAGAGCACTCCCTTTTTAATGATATGTAGAAACTTGGAAAAAGAGCTTTGGTCATCTATTAGAGTGCGAATAGGAAGCATATTGACACAATGCCCGATGAGATAGTACTCACCCAAAATAGACTGCTCAGCCGCGGGCATACCAATGACCAAATCATCCTGATCGGAAAGTGAGTATATGAGCACATTGAATGCAGCCAACATCACATGCACTAAGCTGGTCCCTTCAGCAGCTCCTAATTTAGCTAAAGAAAATTCTAGCTCTGAATTTAAATGATAATCGATGCGATGAGCATA
>CAYFLR010000013.1:101603-107452 GCA_964343805.1 uncultured bacterium
TTTCAGGTCTTTTAAGATCAGTTGGCAGTTCCAATTGAGAGGGAAGATCTTTATAAAGATAATTCCAATACTGTCGACTTTTTAAGTATTCTTCACTCTTTTGTTGTTCTATTTTGTATTTGGCGTACTCACTAAAAAGGTAATTTTTTTCTAACTCAGGAGATGTGCCACCTATAAGTGCGGTATAAAATCGACCCAATTCATCAATTAAAACCGCAGCCGACCAGCCATCTAAAACAATGTGATGGCCAGTTAAAACTAGATAGTGACAATCGTCACTCATCTTTAAAATTTTAAATCGAATGAGTGGACCATTTAGAAGATCAAAGGAAGTATTCACTTCCGACTTGCAGATTTTTTCTAAAAGAAGGGTTTGATCCTCGGAAGATGAGCTAGAGTAATCAAACTCTTCTAATTCACAAGTAGTGGTATTAGCAATAAAGAGGATGAGACCATCCGGAGAAAAAGTCGTGCGCAAAGCATCATGTCGCTTTATTAACTCATTGATAGATTGTTGCAGAAAGGGAATATTCAATTCACCTTCTAATTTAACCTTCAAAGACTCATTAAAAGCACAGGTGGAATTAGGCTCCATCACGATGGAAGCAAAAATCTCTTGTTGAGTCTCGGTAGAAGGAAGGGTGAAAATGATCTCTTCTTCGCTAAAAGGATTGTAATCAACGGGTTTGTATTGAATCGGTTTCATAGTTTATCCTTCAACTACTCATTCATTTCCAATTTCAGATAGGCACCCGGTTTGTTTTCATCAGGGACAAACCATGCCGGGTAACCGTTTTCATCTTTCCCTAATCTGGCTCCTGGCACTGGTGGTTTGTTTTGATCAAAACAGGAGGCCAAAGAATCTTTACTTTCACCTGGTGGTAAATACCCAGCTTCTTGCATTTCCTTTAGACACTCAGTAAAAACTTGAACAATAGTTTTGAGGTCCTCTGGGGTATGTGCTGTGGTAATAAAGCAAGGAAATCCTTCCCAAACGTGAATGCCTTTATAACGCATCCATGGAAAGATCAAATCTGCGAAAGGCAACTCCTCTGATGGTTTAATCTTAAAAAGAGAACCACAATTTACCACCTTAACTGGTACAGAAAGAGATTTACAAATATCATTCATCTCCTTCACCATGGCATTGGCTTTATCATTTATTCCTTGCTGCAAAGCAGGACCTTGCTGTTTCATGTAGGTCACCGCCGCTTTAGCAGCAGCTAGAGCTAGAGGATGACGTACAAAGGTTCCCGCAAAATAGGTAACTCCTACTTGAGGAGTTGAATCATCACCAAATTGCCAAAACCCACCATCAAGGGCATCCATAAAACGATCAATTCCGGCAATAACTCCAATAGGCATCCCCCCTCCAATGACTTTTCCGTAGGTAGCGAGGTCAGCCTTAATATCATAAAACTTTTGGGCACCACCGGGGTGAAGGCGGAAACCGGTAATTACCTCATCGAAGATCAAGGCGGTCTCATTTTTACTCGTAATAGCTCGTAGCTTGTGGAGAAATTCTTTGGGTTGAAAATCAGGTCTTCGACTTTGCACCGGTTCCACCATCACAGCAGCAATATCATCGATATTGTCTTCAATAATTTTTAGAGATGCATCAGTTCCATATTCCAGGATCAACATGTTTTCCACCGATGAGGGCATGATTCCGGGAGCACACGGTATTGTCGTAAATTTAGGAGTTCCTCTGGAAATAACTTCATCCACAATACCATGATACGAACCACTAAAAGCCACAATGCGAGTTCTTCCAGTGACGGTTCTTGCCAATCTCATGGCTCCCATTACAGCTTCAGACCCTGTATTACAAAATGTCACTCGATCGAGATCCACCATCTCACAAATCATTTTTCCCACTTCACCCGCCAAAGGATGTTGAGGGCCGATTTCTATGCCAGCATTCATTTGTTTATCAACCTCATCTTTGATAAAAGCAGGCAGATAACCAAAATAACTGGAACCAAAACCATTGATCAGATCGATATATTTATTGCCGTCCACATCGTAAAGGTAGGACTCTTCCGACCTTGTCACATGAATGGGATAAGTGAGCTCTTTATATTTAGGTTTAAACCCCGTGACCACACGCGGATCCGCTAAATGCTTACGATTTTCCTGGGCTAACTTTTTAGAGGTTTTAGTTTTTTCATTATAGTTTAATAAAAACTGCTCAAAAGTTCTTTGCTGTTTTCCATCCATCTCTGCATTTGCAAGACTGATTCGAGCTATGGCTCCAAAGGCTTTCTTAGTATTATCCACCTCGGCTTTGATGGGTGTTTTTTGTTTAGAAGATGTCTGAACCTTTTTTACAGGCACTTTAGCTGACTGACCATTCACCGTCCTTAAAGTTTCTAATTGTGAATTCATCACCTCAATTTGCTTAGCAATTAACTGCTCCACTGAGCCTAAGTTTCCTGCCTGCACTGAAGAGGATAAAGCCACGGGAACTTCAGGCTCTGAACTTGGTGCTGGAGTAAAATCTAAGGGTGAATTTTCCTTTATATAGTCAGATAATAACTCTAAATTAGAATACTCTTCTAATAGTTGCCGAAAGGTAATTTTTACCTCAAATTCATTTTTAATCTTTAAAGCAATTTGGGTGAGAAAGAGCGAATCTAAACCCAACTCTAAAAAGCTTAGGCTCTTATCAATTTCAGTAAAATCCATCCCAGAGGCCTCTTCAAAAGTTTGCTTCAGTTTTTCAATTAATAATGACATGGTACCTTCCTTTTGAATCGGTTGAGTTTGTGAATATTGTCCACTTTTAAGCTGCTGGGGTTCATCCAACCAATACCTGTTACGAGCAAAGGGGTAGGTGGGAAGACTCACCCTCCCTCTTTTCTCCCCTTGATAATACTTAGTTAAATCAATGGAAATTCCCCGAACCCACAGCTGACAAATGGCCTCTCCTAAAGAGATCCATTCCTGATTCTGATCAGGGTGACTACCTAAAGAGGCAATGGCCACTTGCTTAACTTTATCTTTAGCTTGCTGTTTCGCCAATGTAGTTGCTGTCTTCCTAGGTCCTACTTCTAATAAAATATGGGTAGGATCTTTCCAGAGAGTTTGGACTCCCTCTGCAAAACGAACTGGATTGCGTAGATGTTCAGCCCAATAGCGAGGATCTTTTGCCTCTTCGTCCTTCATCCATTCTGCTGTAACAGTGGACACAATAGGGATCTTAGGAGCTGAAAGATGAACCTCTTTCACAATCTTATAAAAGGGTTCTACGATGGGGTCCATCATACTCGAATGAAAAGCATGAGAGGTGTGGAGTTTCTTACAAAAAATCTCTTCCTTTTGCAATATCGACATTAACTCATCAATCTCAGGGTCTGGCCCTGCTACTACGCAGAGTTCAGGTCCATTAATTGCTGCCACAGACAATTTTTCACAAAGACGCTGTTCGATTTTTTGAGCTGCTAGTCTCACCGTAAGCATGGATCCCCGTGGTAGATCCCACATGAGGCTTCCACGATGAGCCACCAATTTGAGAGCATCTTCCAAAGAAAACACTTCGGCTAAGCAAGCGGCTACAAATTCTCCAATACTATGGCCGATAAAAAACTGGGGCTTCAATCCCCAGTTCAACCACAACTTAGCCAGAGAGTATTCAATAATAAATAATGCGGGTTGAGTGTAGCGGGTCTCATTGAGCGATTGAATGGCTTCCTTGCTTTCACTGTCTGCAGGGTAAAGAATACTACGAAGATCTATACCCATATGGGACTGTAAAATATCGCAACAACGATCTACGCTCTTTTTAAATAAAGGTTGCGAGACATAAAGATTGTGCCCCATATTTACATATTGAGCACCCTGCCCCGGAAACATAAATGCTATTTGACGAGGTTGTTCAATCGTCTCTCCTTTAAAGTACTTTTTTATTTCTCCGGTAAAAACCCCTGCACTTCGATACTTAAATCTTTGCCTTCCTTGCCCCAGAGTATAAGCGATATCTGCAGGCTCTAGAGCTTCATCTTGTAGTAAAAATTCATTTAGTAATTTTTCTTGCTCCGCTCTTTCAGTTTCAGTTTTAGCTGATAAGAATAAGGGATGAACGGTTTTAACTGAAGTCTTACTTTTTCTCTCATTGGCCTCTTCTAAAATAACATGAGCATTGGTTCCTCCCACCCCGAAGGATGAGACTCCCGCCCGTAGCTTAGAAAAACTTTTCCACTCCTCTAATTGGCTATTTACTTTAAAAGGGCTATTTGCAAAATCGATCTGAGGATTGGCCTTTTCAAAATACAAAGTGGGTGGAATTTTATTATGCTTTATAGCGAGTGCCGCCTTAATCAATCCAGCAATACCCGCCGCCGAAGTAAGGTGACCAATATTACTCTTGATGGATCCCAAGAAACAGAAACCATTTTCATCTGTCCCCGATTGAAAAGCACTCTTTAATGCTTCTACCTCAATGGGGTCTCCTAAAGGAGTGGCGGTGCCATGAGCTTCCACATACCCTATGGTAGCCGGGTCAACTCCCGCATCCTGTTGAGCAGCAGTAATCACATCGGCTTGTCCCTCTACACTGGGAGCCGTAAAACTCACTTTATCAGCTCCATCATTGTTGATGGCACTTCCCTTTAACACGGCATAAATTTGATCTCCATCCTGCTCCGCCCTTTCTAAGGGCTTTAATACGATGACTCCAGCCCCATCGTTAAACAGCGTTCCACTGGCTTTTGCATCAAAAGGACGACAATGACCATCACGTGAAAAGATTCCTCCCTCCTGATATAAGTAACCAGCTTTTTGGGGAGAGCCAATAGCAATACCACCGGCCACCGCTAAATTACATTCTCCATTAAAAATGCTCTGGGCGGCTAAATGAACAGCAACTAGCGAAGTTGAACACCCGGTATGAACACTAATACTCGGACCTTGCAGGTTCAATTTATGAGAGGCCCGAGTGGCAATATAATCCTTTTCATTACCAATCATCACCTGAAAAGTTCCGAGACTTTTTATAAGTTCAGGGTGCTTTTGGACATTCTGCGGATAGTAGGCATTGTTGGCCATACCTGCAAACACCCCTACTTTTTGATCTGATTCATTGTTAATATAACCCGCATCCTCTAGCCCCGCCCATACAATCTCTAAAAAGACACGCTGTTGGGGATCCATTAATTCCGCTTCACGAGGACTGATACCAAAAAAGGCGGCATCAAATTTATCTGCATCGGGCATCAAACCTCTCGCACAGACATAATCGGGTTGATTTGCTTCGTCTTGGAGCGAGGGGTGAAGTTCAGATTTATCAAAAAAAGTAATGGATTCCTCACCAGCACAAAGATTTTTCCACAATTCATCCACCGAGTGGGCCCCTGGAAACCGCCCCGCCATACCAATAATGGCTAAATCTCTTTTGCCAGTTTTGGTAAATTCATTTGATAAACTTTTAGATGAACGGTCTTTAGAGGAAGTGGGACTTTCAATCTTCTGGGCTAACCCTGCAATGGTAGGGTGACTAAAAAAAGTGGTGATGGAAACTTCCAGTTGCTTTTCTTTTTGCAGTTGGGATAAAAACCGGAGCGCTAACAGAGAGTTCCCGCCTAAATCAAAGAAAGAATCGATCACTCCCACCTTATCCATCTGCAGGAGATGAGACCAAATTTGCACCATCAGTTTTTCAAGTTCCGTATGAGGAGTTTGGTATTCATTACTAAGGAGAGGTCTCTTGTTTTGAATTTTTATTAGGGTTTTACGATCCACCTTACCGCTAGGGGTCATAGGTATTTCTTCCACCTCAATAAAAGCGGAGGGAATCATATAGTCAGGAGTTTTTTGTTCTAAACTCTTTCTGATTTCCGTGACATTAAGAC
>CAYFLR010000013.1:107462-114635 GCA_964343805.1 uncultured bacterium
GGGTCGCCCGGCCAGATCCACAGCCATTGCCAGCGCTCGACCACCGGGTAGGCGACGAGCTGCTTCTCTTCTCCTAACCCTTTTTTAGCGGCAACAACTGCTTGTTCAACCACTGGCTCACAATCCAATATCTGTTCTACTTCTCCTAATTCGATGCGATACCCTCGAATTTTAACCTGATCATCCTCTCTCCCCAAAAATTCTATATTCTGATCTGGTCCCCGTCTAACCAGATCTCCGGTTTTATAGAGTTTGGTCCAGGCACTCTCTGCAAAAGGGTTTTTAATAAATTTTTCATCGGTCATACTTGGCTGGTTTAAATAGCCTTGAGCTAAACATATCCCAGCTATATACAGCTCCCCAACTTCACCCTCTGCCACCTTGTTCATTTGGGTATCACAAATAAATAGTTCGGTTTTTGAAATTGCTTTGCCGATGGAAGGGAGTGCCGGCCAACTGGAAACATCTTTTTCCATTTTATACGAGGTCACCACATGAGTTTCTGAAGGGCCATAGTGATTATATAAACTGGAAGCAGAGAGTCTGGAAAAAAAGCCTCTAATCGACTCCGTAATCTGCAGCTGCTCACCGGCTGTTATCACTTCTTTTAAGAATTGGGGATATATATTATGCTCATATCCCACCTGAGCAAGATGATTTAAAGCCGTATAGGGTAAAAAGAGACGATTTATTTTTTCAGATTCGAGAGTATTTAAAAGGTGAACAGAATTCATTCTGAGCTCTTCACTCACCAAACTCAAAGTCCCACCCGAACACCAAGTTCCAAAGAATTCCTGAAAGTGGACATCGAAACTCAGGGGAGTGAACTGAAGAGTTTTATCACCTAAACTCATATTAGATTCGTCACATTGGTATTCAACTAGGTTAGCGAGAGCACCATGCCCCATCTGAACCCCCTTAGGGTTCCCAGTAGAGCCAGAGGTATAAATAATATAAACTAAGTCTTCTGGAAGAACATTGACGGATTGCCATGCCTCTGGAAGGTTTTCTTTTTGCCAATTTCCCTCATCCATACAGACCAGTGAGGGTCCCTCCATATCAAGAGTCGACTTCAAATGCTCATGAGTTAATAATAATTTGGCTTTAGAATCTTCCAGCATGTAATTTTTTCTAGCAAAGGGATATTCTGGGTCAATTGGCACATAAGAGGCTCCCGCTTTCAAAATCCCTAATACGGCAATAATCATATCCACCGATCTAGGGATATGAATAGCAACTCGATCGCCTTTAATTACCCCTTTTGACTGAAGGTAGTAAGCGAGTTGATTGGCATATAAATTCAATTGCCCATAAGTAAGAGATGACCATTTATCTAGATCATTTCCAGATAATTTTGCACAAACTGCTATAGCATCAGGACTCTGTTTAACTTGTTTCTCAAAAAGATAATGAATAGATAATAAAGAAGAAGAGTTCATTTCCTAATACATCCTCAATTAGGGAGTTCATAAAGACAGCTTCATATTAATAAAGTATAATAATATTATACACCTTTGAGGGAGGTTTGGTAAACGATGTTTATACCCTATCAGGTTCAATTGGAATATCTGAGAGGAGTAAATGGTTAGATACCCCCATTATGAGGTGATTATTAGTAAAACGCTCAAATTCACCCCCATCTCAGAAGCGACCAACCATTTAATATCAATAATATTTTTCATATTACTTATCCCCCCCCCCAGAAGGTCGATGAATATATATACAAGGTATAATTACATATTATTATTTTAATTGGGGAATAGCTTATGTTTTCACTAAGCCTTAAGCCTTTAATTTTTCTATTACTTTTTTCAATTTCAATCTCTTGTGTGGATGAGACTGGCAATCGCTGGCTTCTAAAGAAAACCAGCGTCACCAAAGCAAGTGATCCAGCAGAAAGAGATAAGACGGTGGCAGGCACCATAATTTCTCGTCTTTTTGAAAGTTTAACCAATTCTTTTGGCGCAAACTCGAGTAAAGCCAATTTGATTCAATCAAATGAAGAGAGCTTTCTTTCGGAAGAGCAAATAAAAGGATTGGTGGAATCTGCAACCAAGGCGATCGAAAAAGCCAATCTTTGGGATTCCACTCAGCTGGAAGAAGTCTTGCCCGTTATCATGGAAGGCTGTGATGATCAGTTAAGTGCCATGGATTTCACTACCGGTACCAAAGCCGTGGAAATCATCAAGGTCATTGTAAGCTCTTTAATCGATTCTATTGGGGATAATACCAAGGCAGGTAAAGCCGCCTTAGTGAACACCTCAGAGTCTGAAATTGGTGTTATTTTAGAAAAAATCTCTCATAAAGCTATGGGTAGCTTGGAAAAAGTAGGCCTAAAAAGTGATGAACTGGCCCTCGGATCCTCCATAATCATCTCGACACTCATATCTCAAATCGGAGAAAGTGGGGTCCAGAAAGAAAGCCTAAGCCATGCGGTCAACATGATTGTGAAAGGAGCTATCGAACAAACAGGTCAAATGGATTCAAAAAATATTACAACCGATGATTTAGGAGAGGTCCTAAAAAGCGTTGTTGCAACCGCCACAGTTTCTCTTGGTAAAATCAACGTAGAGGGATTTAATGCTGATGACCTAGGAGATATGATCAGCGGTGTGGTAGGAAGTGCAACCACAGCTTTAGGCGAATTACAGAATAAGATTAAAGCGGATGATGTGGACGATCTGGTCTTACATGTGGCCGAAGGGGCCACTTCTGCTTTAGATGAACTTGAAATGGACGGATTCAAAGAAGAGTCTATTGGCAATATGGTGCAAAAAGTGACAGAAGGAACTGTCAGCGCCTTATCTAACATTCAGCTAGCAGGATTTGATCAAAATGAATTAGGTAACGCTGTGGCCAAAGTTTCAGAAGGTGCGACTCGAGGAGTCATAAGCCTCACTCCTTCGAATGAAAACACCAAGACCTTAGACAAAATCATCACCAATATCACCGAAGGAACCTTAAAAGCCCTCAGTAAGCTTGAAAAAAATGGAATTAATACAACCACTGTAGCAGAGATGGTCGAAATGGCCACTGAAGGATCCATCAACGCCCTTACCGCCTATACAGCACCCGAGGAAGATAAAAGTAAACGAGTTGTAATAGATAATGATGCTCCATCCACTTTTAGCACCTCAGTGGTTTTAACCTTAAATGGAACCAGGAACGCCTCAGAAATGTTTATTACCAACAAACCAGGCTGTAAAAAAGGTGGCAAGTGGGAGCCTTTTCAATATGCTAAAGAGTGGCTACTCAAACATAAAAATAAAACCAATTCTGTCTTTGCAAAATTTCGCAATGAAAAAGGTGTTGAATCAAAATGTTTTAAAGACAAAATTATTCATGATGATACTCCTCCCTCTAATCCCTCTCTCTTGATTAATAATGGCTCCGACTTTGTAAGCAGTCTCAATGTGACCCTCCACCTAAAAGCAGATGATGATCCACATCAGGTCTACATCACCGAAGAAAAAGATTGTACCATGGGTGGAGAATGGCAAGATTTTGCCTCTCAAATTCTGTGGGAACTAAAAATTACCAATGCAGCCAACACTATTTATGCCAAATTTAAAGATGCATTGGGAAATGAATCTGAATGTGTGGAGGCAACTATTTCCCATGATGACCTCTCTCCTTATAAGCCAAAAATAGCAATTAACCAGGGTGTAGGCTTGACCAATAATCTTGAAGTTATTTTAAATATAGAAAGTGATAGCTCCCCCAAATCAATGTTACTCAGTGAGTCACCTAACTGCAACAATGGTGAATGGGAACCATTTGCCTCTTTAAAAAATTGGAGATTTAGCAGTGAAAACTCTCGAAATTATATCTATATCAAAGTAAGAGATGAAGCAGGAAATGAGTCACGCTGTGCCGCCGCCCATATATTACACGATTCCATTCCTCCTACCATATCTAGCTTTTCAGCTATTGGAAATTTTGGCTCAAATGATTTCACCACCAAACCAGAGGTCCGACTTAAAATTGAAGCCCACACAGATACCACCACAATGCTGTTGTCCTATGTTGAAGATTGCAGCAAAGGAGAGTGGATTCCTCTCGAAAGAGAGTTATCTTGGCAATTACTGCAATTAAATGCAGAAAATCATATTTTTGGCCAATTTAAGGACTTAGCAGGAAATACCACATCTTGTTTCAAAACATCAATTATCCATGACAACATAGCCTTTTTGGAAGAAGAAGTTCAAATTAATGAAGGAACTGAACTTACCAACCAGCTCACTGTTAACTTAGGTTTCTTGGTGGAGCCCGAACCTTATCTGATGTACATAACCAACATCAAAGAGTGTCAAAGTGGAGGGGAATGGACCTCCTTCAAAAAAATCACTCAATGGAACCTACCCACAGCCAATACTGACAACCAAGTATATGTTCAATTCAAAGATAAAGCTGGAAACTTAGGACAGTGCATTAACGACATTATAGAGCATGACTCAATTCCACCAATCATCGAACACTTTACCATCAATAAAAAAGACGCCAGTACTTATAACCCCATTGTCACACTGGAGGTCTTATCAAGCGGAAAGCCAACAGCCATGTATATTACCCAAACAGAAGGTTGTACCACCGGAGGAAATTGGGAAATTTATAATACCGCTAAAAATTGGAATTTAGCTCATCTCAATGGACATAATAAGTTATTTATTAAAACAAAAGACCTAGTTGGAAATGAATCTCAATGCGTATCGGCTGAGATCACCCACAAAGAATCAAACCCCACCCTGGCTATAAATAATGGCGATCTTTACTCTAACTCTCCTCTTGGAGTGGTGCAATTGGGTTTTGATAATGATGCCATCCCCACAGAAATGTATATTACTACCACTGCTGGATGTAGCGCAGGGGGAAATTGGGAGCCTTATTCCCAAACCAAAAACTGGACGTTAGACACTTCTCTTTTTAATAAAACCGTAACCGTGTATGTTAAATTTAGAAACAATCATGGCTATGTTAGCAAATGCATTTCAGACCACATAATACATGACTCTTTACCTCCAACAAACCCACTCATCGAAATCGAAAATAATCAACTCTACACCAAAGTTTTACCCGTCTCACTGAAACTGCATGCAGATGAATTGCCCATTTCGATGTTCATAACGGAAAATACAGATTGTAAATCAGGAGCCAATTGGATCGAATTTTCAAACTCTAAATCACATACCTTAACCAAGTCAAATCAACAAAATACCCTCTATGTAGCATTCAAAGATGCGGCTGGAAATATAAGTAGCTGTGGATCAGCCAGTATCACCCATGATAATACTCCTCCTCAAATATCCAGTTTCACAATTAACGATAATGCAACCCTTACTAACAGCACCTCATTCAATCTTTCAGTGAATGCCACAGGAACCCCCACCAAAATGTATGTGACAAACAATGCCAATTGTGTTGGTGGTGGAACTTGGGAAGATTTTGCAAGTAGTAAAGGTTGGCCTCTACTTACAACAAATGCCACCAACACGGTTTATCTACAAGTAAAAGATGCTGCTGGTAATATCTCTAGTTGTGTGTCTGCTGCTATCATTCATGATAATATCCCTCCCTCATCTCCCTCCCTCACCATCAATAATAATGAAAGTTTCACCAGTGACACCTCCGTAGACCTCCAATTATCAGCCGCAAGTTCTCCAGAAGAAATGTACATCACCCAAGATAGCAGTTGCAGTTCAGGTGGAAGTTGGATCTCTTTTAGCTCTAGTAACAATTTTGATTTACAGAATAAAAATACGACAAACACTGTCTATGTTAAGTTTAGAGATGCAGCTCTCAATGAGAGTATTTGTGTATCCGATGGAATACTCCATGACGATACCAGCCCAGTCCCTCCAGGATTGATTACTTTAGGCACAGATGAGACCATAAATATATTTGATGAGACTCCCACTCTTACCTACAACACTGCATCGGATGGAGGAAGTGGAATATCCCAATACCAAGTGAAAATTTATAAACAGTCAGATAACACCTTGATATATACCGCCGAAGGACATCAATCAGGAACCAAAGTGATATTAAATGGAAATTTATTAACCGTCGGTAACTACTACTACCCGGTAGTAGAAGTCACCGACAATGCAGGTAATGTGAGCCAAAGAAGAGGCCCTAGGTGGTTTCTCAATAATGCCATACGGGCTGAAGGAAACCATATCTATTCCTCTCCCGGCAGGTATTCTTTAAATATCCCAATCGGAACTTTTTCTGTTAAAACTTGGGGTGCGGGTGGTGGAGGAGCGTATCAATCGGGGAAAGGTGGTGGAGGTGGATTTGCCAAAGGAACTGTCAATTCTATTCCAGGTACATACACTATCATTGTAGGAGGTGGTGGATATGGAGCAACTACCCCTGTCGTTGGTGGTATTGGAGGATTTGGAGGAGGCGGAGCCGGTGGGGCGGTCTACTCACCAGGATATGGAAAGCGAGGAATACCATTTTCTTCTGGTGGCATTGCAGTAAGGGGTAGTCGCCAAGGAACAGGAACTGCCGGAGGTGGTGGTGGCTTATCAGGTGTTTTTTCTGGAACCTCACCTAATCCATCATCTGCTCTGATTATTGCTGGGGGTGGAGGTGGAGGAACCTGGAGAGGAGATAGTGGAGGCGCCGGTGGAGGATCAAATGGCATTAGAGGTCTCGGATCTGCAGGTGGAGGCTATGGAACTCAATCTCGAGGTGGATCAGTTGGAAATGGTTCAGGAGGCGGTTCACCTGGTGGTGCTGGATATGGTGGTGGTGGTGCTTGGGCTCAAGGTTATGGCGCTGGTGGCGGTGGTGGAGGTGGTTACTTTGGCGGTGGCGGTGGAGGAATGAACCGCGGTGGTGGAGGGGGAGGATCTGGCTTCCTCAGCTCTCAAATCTCAGGTGGAATCCTGACCGCAGGTAATGGAACTATTCCGGGTAATAATGTAGATTCTGATCGAGGAAATGCAGGTAATGGCGCAGGTCAAATGGGAAAAGGTATGAATGGAAAAGTACTGATCACCTACTCTTCGGGTTTGGATAAACCTGCTGATAGTGATGAAATGGTTACAGTGGTTTTAAAAGATGGAACCATCAAACGACTCAACTATAGTGGCCAAGAGATCTGGTCTAACGAAGATTATCGTATTGCAAATGGAGAACAAAATGGAATGAGCTATATCAACCTTG
>CAYFLR010000013.1:114645-119047 GCA_964343805.1 uncultured bacterium
ATAATAGTCGCCTTTGATAACCTGGTAGTGCAAATTGAAAAAAACCAAGGAAATGTTCTGAGTGAATGGTTTAACAATTTGGTGGATATTAGAAAGCTTATGATAGATGGACAAAATAATTTCTACTTTCAAATAGGTACTAACCTTTCTATCTATGACGAGAATCATACCCTCATAAAAACCCTTTCCAATGTTATTGACTTTGACTTGGAAAGATCATCTAATCTGGTCTATTTGCAAAGCGGAGACTCTCTCTGTTTCTTAGAAAATCCTGCTGATAGTGGAACCTGTAATAACTTAAATCAAGGAACTATTTGGAACAGCATTCGATTTAATGCCGCCGGTGACGGCTACTTTCTTGGGAGCAATGAAACCGGTTTAACCCATTTCAGCAATACATTACAACCAGTTTGGAGCAACGGAGATCTATTAATAGAGAGCCTCTTTTCAAGTGTTAATGGTTCAGTGGTTCAATTTGAAAATGGGGGGAGTAATATTGAAGTCATTTATAACACTGGAGCAGCCAAATGCAGCAAATATATTGAATCAGCAATTGCAGGACCATCAGCCGTTCATACTAGCTCTAACAGTATTTTTACATTTGATACCCAAGGTGGTTTTCATAAGTATAATCTCACCGATTGCAGTCACTTTTGGAGCATAAACTTTTCATCACCTATCAACGGAATAGCCCCGCTCCCTTCTCCCAATTTAGGTAACTAATAACTTACACCTGTTAGACCTTTTGATGGGAGAACCTGTAACTAGTTGGAGCTCGATTCTCCCCACTGCATCATGATTAAAGTGGCATCATCTTTGAGAGATTGATCTCCCATATGCACGGCCACTTTATTAGAAACCGCTGAATGAAAATCTTTGAGCTGAATCTCCTGTGAGACCAAATTCTTAATGGAGATCATATTAAACGGTTTTTGTCCGGGTGCCACATTTTCAACGATTCCATCGGAGTAGAGCAAAAGACAATCCCCAGGACTCAGCTGAACCGACTTACATATAAAATCGCTCTGCTTTTTTTTCTCTCCCAGTTGATAACTTCGGCTATAAATGGTTTGGAGTTTATCATCTTTCTTACTGTACCAATAGACAGGTAAATGTCCGGCGTTTATATAATTCAGCTCTCCCTTGCGGAGATCAAGTGACAACATACAGGTGGACATATATTTATCTTTGGCACATTTAATGGATTTATCTAAACTAAGAAAAATTTGTTTTAATCTTTCATTACTCGCTTTTGCCTTGATTAATTGATCTTCACTGGTTAAGACACTTCCAAATGCCACACCGGTGACTAGGGCAGCCGGAATACCATGACCAGTTACATCACCTAAAATAATATCTAACAACTCTTGCTGTTCATCGTAGTAATAGTAATACCAATCTCCTCCGGTGACATCTGCCATTTTACAATCCACAATGATATCCAAGTTAGGGATGGTGGTAGGAGGTGGAAAAAAAGAGTCTTGAACTATTTTTGCCGCTTCCAAATCTCGTTCTAATTTGGCTTTCTCTTTCAATGAGCGATTGAGTTTTAATAGGTCCAATTGGGAGTGAATCCGAGCGAGTAGCTCATCTTTGACAAAGGGTTTATATACATAATCGTTGGCTCCCAATTGAAAACCTTGCACCATATCATTAGTTTGGTTTTTAGCCGTGAGCATGATGATAGGCAGTTCATTTTCTTGATACCGCTCTCTTATTTTTTTACAAACTTCGAGCCCACTCATTTCTGGCATCATGACATCGAGCAGTATAAGCTGAGGAGGAGAGTTTTTCTCCAGATAATCTAAAGCCTTCGCTCCCGATTCTAATAGCAAAACTTGATAATTATTGAGAGTGAGAAAATTATGAAGAACTTGGCAATTCACAGGCTCATCATCCACGACCATAATCAAGTCCGAACCGGTAGGTGGTTTTAATTGGTTTTTTGCTATGTCTAACACTTCAGGTTGAATGGACGCATAGTTTTCTTCTTTTTCTATTGGTTCGATGTTTTCTTTATTTACTTTTTTTGCCATAGGTAAAGTGAAAGCAAAAGTACTTCCCTTTCCTTCTTCAGATTCTAATTCTAAAGTCCCTCCATGCAGTTGTACCAACTTGTTGGTAATAGCCAGACCCAGTCCAGTACCGCCATAAGATCTACTAATGGAACCATCCGCTTGCTCAAAAGGTTTAAAAATTTTCTTTTGGTTCGCAGGAGAAATTCCGATACCACTATCTTGCACTGACACACAAACAAAAGAATCTTGAAGTGTGGCCTTCACTATAATTTGCCCTTGGTGAGTAAACTTAATGGCATTATTTATTAGGTTGGTGAAAATCTGTAATAGCCTATTTTTATCTGCTTTCACAAAAAGATTTTCAGGGCACTCATTGATCATCTGAAGATCTTTTCGTTTAACTAAAACTCTGCAAAAGGCAATCATTTCACTGGCCACCTCTTTGATATCTAATGATTCTGGCTTAATGGAAATTCCCTTTTCTTTTAATTTGGAGAAATCTAGAATGTCACTGATTAAGCTGGCCAAACGTTTGCTGCTGGCCACCACCATATTTATATTTTGTCTGCAAATATCGTTTAATTTACCAGCCACTCCATCAAGAAGAGATTCACCAATACCAATGATTCCATTTAAGGGAGTTCTTAATTCATGAGAGGTATTGGCTAAAAATTCATCCTTAAGTTTATCCATCTCTTGCAACTTTTTAAAAGAGTGTTCAAGCTCTTCTTTACTGTTTTGCAAATCACGATACTGCTCATCTAATTTTTTAATAGTCTGATCCGTTGAAACCATCAACCTGCGATATTGCCAAACTCTGAATAAAAGATACAAACTGAGCAGTAAAAAAGAGGGTATACCTAAAAATGTTAATTTCGTTAATAAGTCATTTAATACCAGTCGATCAGGAGCTTGCAACCAAATAAATAGACCGCAAGAGAAAAAGAAAACAAAGAAGCTGATCCATTTTAATTTTGAACTACTGGCCTGATAGGTTAAATCAACATATAGAGATTTAAATCCTTTTTCCTCTTTAATTTGATATTCTGTTTTAGCAGCAGGTTTACTAAAAATACGTGGAATACCGCTCAAATACCCCACCGTATTTTCATAGATGGGAACCAGGTTGTCAGTTAATGCCTGCTTCTCTTCCTCATTCAATTTTTCTACTTCAATCGGATAAAATTTTATCTTAATTTTATTCCTCTCCGATGCAAGAACCTCCATCTGCATCACTTTATTAAAATGCTTGGATAGAGAGGCCAAAAGTCGATACACCTTCTCAGTAGAGAAGGAGTAGCGAAAAAAGAAGTAAAAGAGATCTCCTAAATACTTACGTGTTAAACTTAACGTTCCGACAACATAAGCCAAATTATCTTCATTTGAGGCAGCTATAATTCGCTTCATAAAATCTCTTGCAAAGATCACTGAGACCCAATTGTTCTCATCCTCTATGTACTCGATGGACAAACCACACTCTTCACAGGTTTTTTGCAGGTTAATATGAGGATGGTTTTCTCTAATGTAGATAAAATAGGATTTAAAAATTTTGGTACTCAAATGCTGCTTGGTCAATTTCGTCGTCGACATGAATAAGTCCCCCTCCAGAGGATCTGAGTCTATACTTTGAAGTTTTCTTAATAATTATATCCTTAAGAGTTAGGATATTTAACCGAAAATATACTGAATGCGCATTGAAAATGGCAAAATTATGGCAACGGACAACTTATTCAATCAGAACAGTGAGTTACAAAAAGCAGTCCACACCTTATTGAAACTCTCTTTTAATCGTTTTAATCAATCCGCCTATGAGCAAGGTTTAAAAGTGGCACTGTCCACTTCCATTTTTGAGCCTTTAAGCACCGGCTGCCTTTTTATTTTAGATGAAACAGCTAATCAATTTAAATTAACCGCTTTTCAACAAAAAGGGGTTAAAAAGGAATCAAACTGTCATCAGTTCGATATGGGAGAATGCCTTTGTGGAAAGTCTGTACAAACGGGGCGTTCAGTATACAGTCTTATAGGTGATCGTGCTCAAGAAAGATCTTGTGAAGTAGTACATGGGGCCATTCTTCATGTATGTATTCCCATAAAAAAAGAAAACCAAATTATTGGCCTGCTTAATTTCTTCATGGAGTCCAATTATAAAAGAAATCTAAAAGATGATTCCTTCTTCAAAAGTATAAGTAATAGTTTTGCAAACATAATCCTGCATCAAAAACTGGAAAAAGAGAAGGAGGCCATGAAACTCCAGCTGATCCAATCTGCTAAGTTAGCTTCTATTGGAAACTTATCCTCAGGAATAGCCCATGAACTGAATAACCCGCTAACTGAAGTTTTGGGAGCAGCTAAATTAATCGAACTCAGAAACTATGATCCTAAGC
>CAYFLR010000013.1:119057-120605 GCA_964343805.1 uncultured bacterium
TTATATTTAGAGAAAATAGTCGATGCCAGCATAAGGATGAGGGATATCATTGATCATCTTAGCGACTTTTCGGAAGAGAGTAAGAACGAAGAAACGAAAGATTTGGATTTTAATCAAGTCATTGAAGACTCTCTTATTTTACTACGAGAACAACTTAAAAATAGGAAAATCAGAGTTAACTGTAATTATGATGAGAACCTGCCTCCTTTCCATGGAAATCGAAACCAGCTTGAAAGTATTCTGCAAAACTTACTCGCAAATAGTATGGACTCTTTTCTAGAAACACCTTCTGACAACAAAAAGCAGTGGATGATAACAATCTCCACAGCTTATACCTTAGGCAATCAAATCAAGGTTTCCTATCAAGATAATGCTTTAGGAATGGATCAGCAGACCTTGACTCAACTTTTTGACCCTTTCTTTACCACCAAAGACCCAGGCAAAGGGACCGGTCTTGGCATGTACATCGTTCAAGGACTGGTTAAAAAACATCAAGGAACTATCACTGTTAAAAGCACCCCGCAAGAGGGATCAGAATTTATTCTCCTTTTTGAAGCCCCCGCTAAAACGATTTCAAAAGAGACTACCAAAGAACCCGCCAATCAAAAAAAAATAATACTTCCCGAAGAATTGGATGAACCCCTTCGACTTCTTCTTATAGATGATGATTGTGAGGTTTTGGAAGTACTGGAAAGCTTTCTAATCAATAATTTTAATGTCACCACATTGGAAAATCCAACTCTCACCGAACAAACTCTTTTATCTAATAATTTTGATCTCATTATGACCGATATGAAAATGCCTAAGATTAATGGTGTAGATATAATTAAACTTGCTAACCGACTCACACCAAATACTCCATTGGTATTATGTTCGGGATCAGACCAAGAAGATCCTGAAATGAAAGAAGCCCTTTCATACAGAAAAGTACTGCATGTTAAAAAACCTATTGAAAAATTAGAAGAGTTAAGTCAAAAATTAAAAGAGCATCTTTTCAACAATAGAGAACGATAAAAAAGGAAAAGCTAGGTGAATATCCCGTGCATTATAACTCTTAAGAATGGTAAATACTGCTTAGAAGGCATTATTGATGAATCCTTTGAATACGGTCTCATCATAGAAAGTGAAAAAGACCAAGTAGATCTAGACCTAGAAAAGATAACTTTTATGACTTCAATAGGAATCAGAAAATGGCTGGATATGGTCGAGGAGGTCACCCCCAAAAGGATCGTCCTCCATAATTGCTCTGTGAGCTTTATTAGACAGATTAGTCTTATTGTAGAGCTTAATCAAAATGTCCAAATTGACTCTTTCTACCTACCCTATATTTGCTCTAAGTGCGATAAAGAATCTGATCAGAAAGTAAGTTGGAGCATCTTAGAAAATGAGAACTTTATAGAATGCCTAGATGAGCTCTTTAAATGTAAGAAATGCGATAAGGACCTCACCTTTTACGATGACCCCTTCTTCTATTTTTCTTTTGCACATCCGCTAGGATAAGCAGCTCAGCTAGGAAGCCGCCATGACATCTGAATAACCTTCCCAGAA
>CAYFLR010000014.1:0-3336 GCA_964343805.1 uncultured bacterium
AGAGTCCTTGTCAAATTGGATGATCAGATGAATGTGATTAGACAAAATACAATAGGAGGATAAAGCAATGCCAGGTTTCTTAGAAAGTAAATTTAGTATATGGGTGATTTTTTTTATTATACTAGGGTGTTTGAAGTTAACCCCCGGCACATGAGTTTTAACAGCCACATGATGGGGTTTACCCTTTGTATACTTTCTCGCTTTATGTGAGATCATGCAGTCTCCTTCATCACAAATAAGTTATGAAATTATTACTTAAATTGCAATAAAAAAGTAGTAAATTATTAATTTTTATCTTACTGTATTTACATATGTTTTTTCTCCGCCCCAATGATTATAGGAGGTAGGCAAATGAATCAAATTATGTATTGGCATTAAAAGCCAATCAAGCTACTCTATACGATCAAGTTACCCAGAAGTTAAGCGGCATGTGCAAGGAAAAGATCATGGACAGGATAATTTAGCAGTTCTTCGCCATATTGCCTTAAATTTAATAAAGCAGACTAAAGGAGAAAGCAAGCTCTTGGCTGCTTGGTAACCGAGTCCTCTGGTAAAAATATTATTGGGAGATGCGAGGGGTTAATTTTTTTCATGCGCTTACCGTGGAAACAAAACAATATTTGACAGAAAACTCCATAAGAGAAATATTAGAATAACAATTAAATTCAAAAGGAATGGGTATGGCAAAAAGGAATGTGGATCTGAATCTAGAGTTTTTACGAAATGATGTGGTGGGAGCGGAAGCTTATTTTTCAACGCCCTTTGGCGATCGACCTATTATTTACGGGGATTATACGGCTTCGGGGCGCTGTGTTTATTTTGTAGAAAACTATCTAATGAAAATACAAGAGGCCTACGCTAACACTCATACGGAAGATGATGTCACCGGTCGAAATACCACCGAACTTCTCCATCAAGCCGAAGAGCTGATAAAAAACAGTGCCAATGCGGGCGAGGAGGTCTCTCTTTTACCTGTAGGAACTGGGGCTACTGGGGCTATTTATAGATTTCAGCAGATACTGGGGCTTCATCTCCCTCCGGCTACCAAAGCTCGAATGAAAGAACTACAAATAAAATGCTGCGGTGAGGATCAAAATAAAAAGTCGCTCTTGAAAGAGTTCGAAGACTATCAATTGGATAATAGACCAGTAGTTTTTATTGGTCCTTATGAGCATCATTCAAACGAAATTACCTGGCGAGAGTGTTTATGTGAAGTGGTGACCATCAAGCTTTCTGCTGAAGGAAAAATCTGCCTCGAAGATCTGAAAACTAAATTAGCCGATGAAAAGTATCAAGGAAGACTTAAAATTGGTTCCTTTTCAGCCGCCTCCAATGTGACTGGAATTATAAGTCCCGTATATGAAATTGCTCGTCTTTTACATCAGCACGGTGCCCTTGCTTGTTTTGATTTTGCTGCCAGTGCTCCTTATGTCGAAATCAATATGAATAAAGATAAGGAAAGTTATTTTGATGCGGTTTTTTACTCACCACATAAGTTTGTGGGAGGTCCTGGATCTTGTGGAGTTCTCCTTTTTCGTAAAGAACTGTATCAAAGTAATCTTGCTCCTACTTGCAGTGGAGGAGGCACAGTGAGTTATGTCAATCCCACTGAGCATGACTATATTGATGAAATAGAGGTGAGAGAAGGGGCGGGAACTCCGGGGACACTTCAAATTATGAAAGCCGCTTTGGCTACGGAAATTAAAGATCAAATTGGTATCCAAGTCATTACTGAGATTGAACATAAGTTTTTAACAAAGGCTATCAATACTTTAAACGATCATAAAAGTATTGAGTTTTTAGGGAAACCAGATCCTCGAGAACAGATTGGCATTTTGTCATTCAATATTAAAAATGGAGCCTCATACCTTCATCCCAAATTTATCACTCGATTGCTCAATGATCTTTTTGGTATTCAATCTCGTGCAGGGTGTTCTTGTGCGGGTCCTTATGGTCACTACCTATTGAATATAGATGATGAGAAATCAGAACAATATCGTCAGAAAATTGCCAAAGGTTACACGGCTATCAAGCCAGGTTGGGTAAGGATTGGGTTTCATTACACCATGAGTGAAGAAGTCTTTAATTATATCTGTGAGGCTCTTTTATTCTTGGCCGATTTTGGTGATCGCTTTTTAGATCTTTATGAGATGGATATGGAAACGGGAAGCTGGAGCCATCAAGATGATAAGAAGTATGTGAAAGAGTGTTTTTCTTTGCAAGAAGCGCTCAATCACTATGAACTACGTAAACTCTGTGATGAACTGCTCCCCAAGTCAATTCCATTCAAAGACTATCTGAATTTTGCCAAAGAACTTGCTGAACAAATAAAGGGCAATGAAGATTCAAAAGAACTTTCATTGCCCTCTGAGGTTGAAGAGTTAAGATATTTTAAGGTCCATCACATACGATCTAAAAATCCTTAAAATCATCGTCATCATCGAAGGGGATTACATCTTTGGCATTCACTGCCTGTTTGACTTCTGGTGCAGGTGCTGGTGCTGGCGTTGGTTTAGGAACTGCGGAAAGTGTTGTAGGTGCAGACTCTCTTCTGCGAAACGGAGTTACTTTTTCACTTTTTTGAACGGTTACTCTTTGTGAAGTTTGCTGAGCCTCATTGCCATTTACAATGGTTTTTAATTGGAACATCATGGTATGAAGTTCTTTAGCTTGAGCATTTAACTGCTCACTGGAAGATGCGGTCTCTTCCGCATTGGCTGCATTGCTTTGAGTCACTTTATCTAATTGGGAAATAGCACCATTGATTTGATCAATACCGGAGGCTTGCTCACTGTTGGCTGAGGAAACCTCATTAATGATTCCAGTGGTTTTATCTACATTTTCTAGTATTTCTTGCAGAAGATCAGCCACCTCTTGGGAAACCATGGCTCCCTCTTTGGCATTACTTTGAGCTCCTTCAATAAGTTCGGCAGTGGTTTTTGAGGCTTGAGCACTTCGACCTGCTAAGTTTCTTACCTCTTCGGCGACGACCGCAAATCCTTTTCCAGCATCTCCTGCACGGGCTGCCTCTACTGCCGCATTAAGTGCCAGTAGATTGGTTTGAAATGCGATTTCATCGATGGTTTTAATAATCTTGGCAGTCTCATCGGAAGAGTCATTTATTTTTTCGATGGTAGAAATCATCCGAGACATAGCCATATGTCCTTTCTCGGCAGATTGTTTGGTCATATTAGACATCTGCTCAGCCTGATGGGAATTATCTGCATTTTCAGTAACGGTGGTAGATAGGTTTTCTAAAGAGGCTGAAGTCTCTTCTAGATTGGCTGCCTGCTCACTGGCTCCCTGGGCAAGGGTCTGGCTGGAAGCCGAGACCTC
>CAYFLR010000014.1:3346-6369 GCA_964343805.1 uncultured bacterium
GAGTTACGATACTATTAATAGGACCTACAATGGAACGAATGAGCATCCAGGAGAGCCAGATCATGATAACAATGCTAAGAACTGCTGTAATGATAAGGTTCCGACTGAAGTTACTGGCCAGTGAGACAATGTGTTTCATGCCATTATTTATTTCTGACGTCTGAGCTTCTATAAAGGGATCTAGCCTGGTGGAAAGGGCTTCTGCTGCCCCATCAAAATCTCCCATGAGTTTATTTCCAGCGGGCGCACCTCCTGCGATATAAGCTTCTGCCATTTTGATTCCCATTTTTTGGTAATCGTCAACCGCTTTAGCCAAGCTATCCACTTCGCTTAATTTAGCTGAATCCCCTTTTTTTTGAAAATAACTTCTAAAAACTGCCAGTCCTTTGTCGAAGGATTCTCTTGAATTTTGGGCTTCATCAAAACCATCGTTGAGTCCGTCTTGAGCTCGGGTCGCAGATATATCTGATAACCACTGCTGAATTTGCACAGCATCCAATTTCATTTGCCTTGCGGTTTCAGCAAAGAGAAGGCTTTCATCCTTTGCCGTAACTGCATCTTGGGTTATTTCTTTACTAACATAAGTTGCAAAAACAGAAATACAGACCAATACAGCAAGCTGAATAGAAAAGCCCAGTATAAGTTTCGATTGAAGTTTCATCTCATCTCCCCTTTTTCTTTCTTAGGTGTTTTTCTTATTAAGGGAATCGGCTAGTGGAGGAGGGATATAAGTTTTTTTTGGGGGGATTTGAAAAATTGAAATTAACTCCTTGTTATGAAAGAATTAATATGGATTACTTATTTTATTTTATATTGAGATTTCTCTTTCTTGTTTTTCTCAAATTTTAAAAAAGGCTTCAAAAAGAAGTTAAGATCTTGAAACTCCAGGGTTTTAAGGAGATTCTAGTTTTGTGATTTAAATCCCAAAGCTCCTCGGTGATCATGTCCTTATATAGAGTACTCTTTCTTTTAAGGATATCTTGATAATTAATCCCCACTTTTTGGGGGGTGTCCCCTAGGTTTATAATGGCTATCACTTGCTGCTCTAGCTTCTCTCTTAGAAAGATTTGAACCTTGGATTGGGAGGGGGGTACTGGGATACTGGTGTAATCACTATCCGCATCTAAGGCTTTGTTATTCTGTTTTAATTTTGTCAATTTGATAATTAGATCAGTGTAAGTTGTATGCTGCCACCTGATCTCTCCTTTTTCAAAGAAAGTGAGCTGATAGTCGAGCTCAGCCTCTTGCCCTGCAAAAATAAGAGGAACTCCAGGAGTGATAAAAGTCAAAACCGTATATGCCTGAAGCGCATCGCCAAAGAGATGGGGAGCATCTTTTACCCACGCGTTTTTATCATGATTGGTGATAAAGGGCATGATATAGCCTGCTTGCCCATAGTGTGCCAGGTCCCATTTGATTTGTTGATCAAAAATGGCGGCGGGACTGTGTTCCGGTTTATAAGCAATCATTTGGTGATAGAGGTGATCTCCGTAAACCGCATCAAAAGAATCAAGTAGGTTCTTTTGATCTGATTCCGCCAGCATGAAAATGGGTTTGACCTGTTGTAGCTCTTCTCTGGCTTGTTGCCAAAAAGAGACTGGAACCATGCTGGCAACATCACACCTGAATCCATCAATATCAAATTCCTCTAACCAGTACTTCATATCAGCAATCATGGCGTTTCGAAGATCTTGATTGTCATAATTTAGATCAATCACATCAAACCAGTCAGTCTGATAGGGAGGTTGGAATTCCCCTTGTTGATTGAGGTTATAATATGAGCGGTGAGTCTGGGTCCAGTGGTGATCCCATGCGGTATGATTGGCGACCCAATCTAAAATCACTTTAAGACCTAACTCGTGGGCTCTTTCTACCAGCAGGTGCATATCTTCTTTGTTACCAAACTCCGGATTGATAGATCGGTAGTTTTGAATAGAATAGGGGCTTCCAAGAGAGCCTTTTCTTTTTAATTCGCCGATGGGCTGCATGGGCTGCAACCAAAGTATAGTAATACCCAATTCCTTTATACGAGGAAGATGGTGGATAAAGGACTTTATATTCCCTTCAGGAGTTTGATGTCTTATATTGGCTTCGTAAATCACCCCATTTTTTACCCAATCCGGTGTCTGCTTTGCAAAGTGAGTGGCGAGCCGGCTTCTCATTGAAAAAAGCAAACAGATAGAGAGAAAAAGTAGGCGATAAAAGTTCATTTTATACTCCCAAAGTTTAATTAGACTGTGTGTATTTTGATAACACAATTTAATGGGAGTAATAAACAGGAAAGATTATTTTGCTAAAATCTGAAATATTTCCACCGTTCTCATAAAATCACTTCTGGCTTGATGCAGAATAATAGGGTTTTCACTTTGCTGTTTTATATTATTTGATATGGCGGGTTTATTACGGGATGCAAACTTAATAAATTCCGCTGATTGCTCTACAATCAGTGGAAGCAGTTGTTCAAACAGCATGCTTTCCACTGTGGATCCAGTAATTTGTAGATCAACAAACTCGGAGTTCCTGAGTCGACGGTGATCCTCTGTATCGAAAATGGGCATATCCTTGGTAAAAGAGAGATTTAAATCGGTTCCTGCTACGGGGAGCATTAGTAGAACCTGTCCAGGTTTATCTGGATGGAGGGGAGGATTATTTTCCATCGCTTTTTGAATGTTACCCAGAATCTCTTCTCTTTGTTTTTTATCCTTAAGTACTTTTTCTAAGCCTGCCATCGTAGATTTAAACTGGGTAATGATTTGTTCTGTAATCTGGGAGGGAGCTTGATCGGTAATTAGAGCACATTGATCCGCAAATGCCTGAAAAAGTTGAGTGTCAGTTTTTATTTCTGGAGGTAAGGGGGTTGGTAGTCCTTTACATTGATGAAATGCCACTCCACCAGGAGAACTAAGCATCAAAAAGGCTTCTCCTCCACTCACATAGGCTACTTTGGGTTCGCTCTTTTCCTCATCTTCACGATTTTTACAGGAGAATGCTAGAAAGCATAGTAAAATAGCTATGAGCATCTT